>CANSAP010000073.1 GCA_947644715.1 uncultured Bacteroidales bacterium | reverse complement strand
CCTTATCACGCCGATGGTACTGCGAAAGCGGGAGAGTAGGTAATCGCCGCCTTAGGGCCTCCGGAGACATATTGCCTCCGGAGGCTTTTTTTATCTCCCCGCCCGCGGGCGCGGCCGGCGTTCCCGGAACGCCGCACGGGGGAGCTTAGGACAATCGGAAGTGTGTGTGATTAGTAAGTGACGGTTTATAAATATAAGAGCTCCGGCGATTGTGGAATCGATGCCGGAGCTCTATAAATCATAAGCTCTATAAAAAATAAAAAAGGAGGATAATGTCAGGAGAATTTTTTACGGTATGCTGTTGGGGATAAGCCGGTGTGGTGTTTGAAGTATTTCCCGAAGAATGACTGGTTGGCGAAGTTCAGCATAAGTGTTATCTCCTGAATAGTTTTGTCGGTTGTCTTGAGCAGCACCTTTGCTTCCATCACGACGTAGTTCTCAATCCAGTCGCCTGCTGTGCGTCCTGAAATCTCTTTTACCACTGCCGAAAGGTGCTTGGGAGTTATGTAGAACTTGCGTGCATAGTATGCCACCTGGCGCTGGGTGCGGAATTCTTCACTCACAGCCAGAATGAATTTTGCCATAATCTCTTCTTTGCGCGAACGCTGGTTATCGATTCTTTCAGAGTTTTTCTGATGAATGTCCATCATCTCGTAGAGAGCGGCCTGAAGCATGCAGAGCACTTTTTGCTTTAGGAAAGTGGTGCGCGGCCCTTTCAGTTTTGAGCGCAGAAAACTGTAGAAGCTGAATATGTCGTCGGCCTCGCTGTCAGAAAGCTGGGTCACCGGCTCTGTGCGGTGGTGAATAAGGATGGGGAGAATGTCGGTGAGCCTTGGGAACACGTCGTCGACCACACGTTTTGAGCAAGCCACTACTGCGCATCTGAAATCGGGCGAATATTGCGACAAAAAGATGTAGTTTTTGGGTTGAATAACAATCAGACTGTTTTTCTTCAATTTGTATTCCCTGAGGTCGATGCCGATTTTTCCGGTTCCCGAGAGGCATAGCGCGATTACAAGAGCATTTATCCTGAGAGGGAATGCTTCTTCATTTTCTATGGAGAAACCGGTGTCGAATGCAAGAATCTCTTCATTAAGATTGTCGTTGTTGACATTTCTTGCAATCTGGCGGATTGAAATAAAGTCTGCGGTGTGCATTTTGTTCGACATTAACGTGCGGCCTCAGCGATGTTGGCTTTAATGCAGAGGCCGGCTATTGGTTGATAATTCCTTTTAATGTGCGAATATAGCAAATATTTTTCATTCAACAGGTGGTTATTTCCTTTTTTGTCTTCTAAAAAAGGATAAACTGACCAATCACTGAGAATCATTTTGAAAGTTTGCGGTTCAAGGCTCTTATCACAAACGACAGATGGTTGCCGACAGTGGCGACCACTCCATAGTGGCGACACATTATGTTGAATCTTTCGCGAAGCGATTTTATTTTGTTGCGGTCAGTGAGCCCGTCGTTGAGATAGTCGATAGCCACGGTATTGAGGTTAACGCATTTTTCGGGGGTAGTGCGAGAGATGCACTTCACGGTCCAGTCATAGTCTGCCGAAAAACGGTAGGCGAGGTCATATTTGGGTGCAATGTCTTTTTTTACCATGAAAGCCTGGTGGCACACAAGCATCCCCTTTGCAAACGATTTGAATGTGAGCAGGCGCGGGGCCGAGAGGTGGCGCGGTGCTATCATTTTGCGCTCGCTGTCTACAATCACGGTGTCGGCATAAATAATGTCGGTATCCTTTTCTGCCGCTTTTGCATAGGTAGCTAGAGTGTCGGGAGAGTGGAAGGCGTCGCCGGCATTGAGGAAGATTACATATTTCCCTTTGGCCATTCCCAGCCCCTTGTTCATCGCATCATACAGCCCGTTGTCGCGCTCACTGAGAATGCGGAGATTCTCAGTGGCCATTTTGCGTGCCACGTCAATAGTGGAATCAGTCGACGCCCCGTCGATTATGATATGCTCGAAATTAGTAAACGACTGCCGCGACACAGACTTCATAGTGGGTGGCAGCTGAGCGGAGGCGTTGAATGTGATTGTAATTACAGATATGAGTGGCTTTTGAGTCATGATGCTGATAAGACCTTGAATTGGTGGGGTCGCGATGCAAAGATAATAAAAAAGATGTAAATGCAGGCTCGATGAGGCAAAAAAGAAATTACATGTGAGGGTTGATTCCTTGGTGTTTAGAATGTGGAGTCGCAAATTGCTATTTGGAATCATTATAAATTAGGCCAATAAAAGGGGAATTAGTTGCACAAATGGTTTCGATGTCCTAATTTTGTAATGCAAATAAATAAGAAACTAATAACTAATTAACTAAAATTTATAAAATTATGGCATACGTAATTGGTGACAACTGCATCGCTTGCGGCACTTGCATGTCTGTTTGCCCCGTTGACGCTATCTCAGAGGGCGATATCTACAAAATTGATCCCGACACTTGCATCAGCTGCGGCAGCTGCGCACAGGTTTGTCCTAACGATGCAATCTCTGAGGGCTAATTCCCCGAAGAATGTTAAACGAATCCAAGGTTGTCTTAATTTTAAGGCGGCCTTGTTTTTTTTTCTACAAGGCCCAAAGGGGGAATATTGCGCGATAGATCACGGCTCTTTCATTTAAGCACAAAATAACGACAAAAGCCCCCTTACCCGATTC
>CANSAP010000072.1 GCA_947644715.1 uncultured Bacteroidales bacterium | reverse complement strand
GATTGCGGGTGAGGAACATCTTGAAGGTGTGGTCTTTCATCCCGAACCGCTCGGCAATGCGGATACCGTCGGCGGTTGAAAATTCCTCGGTGAGATGCTCATAGACGGTGCGGTGCAGTTCATTCAGTTTCTCCTCACTGATGCAGGTGAGGACACAGAGCGCGTTGCTTCGGAAATATTCAGCCAATTCTATCGCTCCAGCCACGTCGTCATCTTCGATGTATGAGGGGCGCGGCTCTCCGTCGCTGACAGCCCAGCGGATAAGTCGGAGTATCAGGCAGAATCGGAGCACATAGATTTCGAGCTTGCAGAAGAAGCTGACCACATTATCGCTCATCTCGTTGTCACACAGTGCGGCATTTTCATGTTGCCACTCATAGAGTCTGCGCTTGGCATCCGCAGAGAACCGCATTATAGTCGGATTTGGTTCTTTCTCATCGTTGACCACACACTCCATTGAGAGAAGTCTGTTGAGTATGCACTCCCAGTCACGGTCGAGGTCGTCGCGCACTTCATCCTCGTTCCATCTCGGTTTGCCGTTGCTCTTGGTCATCGCAAAGAGTATGCGGTCAATGAAACCGTTGGCGGCTCTCTCTCCGTTGGCAAGTTCCGTGAGCAGACGTTTCTGAATTGTTCCGACCACCGAGATGAACGGACGTTTGATGAAGATGGAGTTCTGACAATTCTTGCGGTCAGACATTGTAGTGCTGCCGTTGAAAGCCGAAAGCCAGAATTGTTCTTCCGAGCCGGTGTTGTAGCGTGTGAAGTTCTTGAACCATGCCGACAACTCATCGACCCAGAGGCATAAGCCACGGGGATTGTGGGAGTGAATGGCACTGAGGCCCTCCTGCGTCACGCCCGACACGAGGTAGCGCAGACGCTTAGGCTCTTTCGGAAATTCTTCCAGTCCGGCACTGATGCGTTCCTTACGGCTCATCGCCACAGCCTGCTGATACTCGCAATGTTTTTTCTGAAACTCCTGATTGTTTTTCCAGTCGGCATTGACAAGCGGTCGCATCACGAATGTAAGCGGATGTGATTTGCAATCTCCGGGGCATCCTACAATCGCGATATACACGATTGCCGATTCCTGCCAGTTGCGTTTCACCTCGACGCGGTGGGTATTGCCGATTGCCACGGATATGGCGGCAATCATAGCCGATGCCGTGTAGTCAATCGGGAACCCACAGGTGGTGTTGAGTTCGAGTATAATCCGTTGCATCTTGGCAGGGAACACCTGCACCGTGAAATCACTGTCGGATGTCTTGGCGTGATTCATCAACGCGCTGATTACTGAGTCCGGGGTAATATTCTTTTCCATAGGCTCAGAAATTATAGCCCCCTCGGGGACGGCGTTTCATACCGGCAGTGATGGCCGCTGCGGTTTCAGCGAGAGAAGGAGCGGCGGAATGTTTGCGCCCTCCCTCGATCCATGCATAGATTTCATCCTCATAAAAGTAGAGGAGCTTGCCGCGCTTATAGCTCGGAATGGGGTCATTCGGAGCTTTGACCGCGCGATAAAGTGTGGAAAGTGACTTGCCTATTATCTGGCAAGCCTCTTTCGCATACACGAGTCTGCGTGAGGGCTTGGCCTGTTTGGAGTGGCTGGCGATGCCTGCCTTTTCAAGCAGGTCAAGCACTCGGTCGAGTTTCTCGGAGAGACCGCTTACCACATGTGGCAGCTGGTCGAAAGTGATTTTGGATGTTACCATATCAGTACGATTTTAAATTGTGTTACGGAAATAGAACCGCACTGATTGAAAGTGAGTTGTCAGTGTCATACGGACACCTTGAAATAACAGCAGATAACTACGTGGTGACTTGTAATTAATTGAGTGTCAGTATGAATTACTCAAATAAAAATTGTATGGTGATTGAGTGGAATTTGAAGTGATTTCTATGTTAAGATGACTAATCACTCCAGCCGCGCAATAATCTCGAATGAACAGTCGTTAAAAATGAGTAAATTTGCAGTATGAAAAAGAATAACAACAAAAGAGCTGCCAAACAATGGCTGGTATATGCTAATGCTTCACGATGCAATCATTATGCTTCACTGAAAGAAGCAGGATTTATCAGTTGGAAACGTGAACGAAACAATTTTGCGGTAGGTGACATTGTGTATGTCTTCAGCTCTAAGGAGCGTAAGATTATTTATAAGACAGAAGTTGTCGCTGAGGAACTGCGTGCTGACGGCAATTATTGGATTGAAACTCCGCCAATGCACATGACTTGGAGATTAAAGGCGATAGAGGAATATACCGGAGAGAAACTTGATGAATCAGTTTTGAAATTACATGGCTTCAAAGGAGGTAAAAGTCTTCAACATCCGATGTGTAACAGTCCTGAGTTGTTTGCTTATATCGAATCTCAATTTGAGAAATAATGAACTACATCGAAACAGGCCGATTGATTCTTCGCTCATGGAAGCAGGGGGATTTACCTTTGTTCGCCGAGATGAACAAGGATTCACGTGTTATGCGTTATTTCCCGGCAACACTGAGTGATGCTGAGACAGAGGCTTTTTACAATCGTATTCAGAGTGAGTTTGACTCTAAAGGCTGGGGATTATATGCAGTGGAAATAAAATCCACAGGTGAGTTTATCGGATATGTTGGACTGCATGAGATTGGTTTCGATGCAGATTTCACTCCCGGTGTCGAAATAGGGTGGCGTCTTGCCGCTGACTATCACAATCAGGGATATGCAACCGAAGCCGCCAAAGCTGTGCTGAGTCTGGCAA
>CANSAP010000071.1 GCA_947644715.1 uncultured Bacteroidales bacterium | reverse complement strand
AGGAAATTTTGAGGGATTTTCGCGAGTGGAAGAGGGAGCATAGCGGGCTATGCGACTGATGAGACTCGGCGAAAAGCGTCAAAAAATACCGCAAGATTAATGCGAAACACTCTCTTTAACCTCCATTGTTAATTGTGTCTCAAAATGTGAACCCGACGCTGTATGGCGCGGAGCGCCTTCCCATTGTTAGCCGGGGGCTTTAGCCCCCCGGTATGCATGTAGCGACAACCCAGCCCCGGAAGGGCTGCCCTATATCATTGATTATCAATGAATTAGCCAACCCCGCCGGGGTTGGCTCCATACACCGGACTACCGGGGGGCTGAAGCCCCCCGGCTAACAAAGGATAGGCGCTCCGCGCCATGCGTTTGCTTCTGTAAGAATTTTGACACTCTCTAAGAGAGTGTTGTGCGACTTATTTCATTCCTTGGGTGAGTATCGAGATGTCCATTTTTCCACCTGATTGGAGGGCATTGCGTAGAATGTTTGTCTAACATAAGAACCTGGATCAGGAGTCGGATCAGTCACACTCTCATTCTCTTTATAGCCTTTAGGCAGTATGCCGTAGTTATAGCGTATCTCTATTTGTTCGTTGTTGATGCTTTCAATGTACAAGGAATTGTCGTTTATTCCCCATGAACAAAAGTCCATACCGGTAGAGCAAAAGCCAGTTGACTGGTCATAGGAATAACTAACTGTGCGCGAGAAATAGGGAGGATTAGAACCTGAGTTCAAGCAGTAGCCTGTAAACGATTGTCCGTCAAAGGAAAATCCATCGAGCGACCAAATACCACCTGTCCAGGGATTATGGTCAAAGGTCTCTCCTGTTGAGGATACTATTTCCCATTTTACAGGCTTGCCAACAGCGCTGCCGTCAACCCATAGTTTAGCTTGGGTATATTTTGTAAAATCTGAATTGCTGACAGATGCAATCTGCTCAGGGTCATCATCGCTGCATGCTACAAGCACTGCAGGTAGCAACGCCGGTAAAAACCAAGTCTTCTTCATAGCTTTTTATTTATTAGGTGAGACTCCAGAAAGGAACACGACGCTTTCGTCGTGTTGATGGAATTCAGAATAGTCTGTATTGCCATTATCTCCTTTCCCAAGCAAGTCAGGAGAACCAATAAATCCCTTTGTGTCAGCCACATAGTAGTAACCGTTATTGTTACCTCTATCTCCCCACACGCAGTGATAGTAGTATTTATTAGGAAGAAATAAGTCTCCTTCTGTTTCAAGATTATGAAATACTGCGTATCCATCAATAACCCAAGCGTGGCCGCCCCAATCAGGATGCGTTGTAAATGACTGCATAATAATGGGCTCCTTTGTTAAAATTTTTCTCACTTGGGTTTCATTGTTAAAGAAGCTGATAAAACTTCCTGTGACAGTGTAGCCCAAATCTTTTAACGCTGTAGGTATTCGTGTGTGATTAGCTCCCGCTAATGTTTCCATGTTTTTATAGGAGAGGCGTAGGTACTGTGGTTGTCCTATAACGTACAGGAGCCGGGCTATACCGTCATCATCATTTCCATTGTTCATTTCGCTCCAGTTAAAGTCATAGCCATCAGCTGATTGCGGCCACTGATGAAATGACATAAATATTTCAACAGCGACAGCAACACATCCTGATAACGCTGGTTCTCCCTTGGTATTTGTGATGTATTTACAGTACTGGTCGGAAGAGTGTACAGTGCTTTGATGTGCACTAATATAGGGACCATATTTGAGTTTGAACCCGTACATTTGGGTTATAGGATCCGGTAGATTTGGATGGATTATTAAGGAGTCTGGATTGATGAATCTACCAATTCTGTCCGAGGCGTCCATCACAATTCCATTGAGAGTCTCTTTGACAGCTGGATTAGAGTCTTCCGCAATCAAAAATTCTCCAGTATCTGAAACCGCATATAGCGGAAGAGCACGCTTATCTGCGCTAACAATTGCAAATCCACCATTATTTTCAAAGTTAATGACATACAGAAGCGTGTCAGGAATCTCTTGACTACGGGTTGCTTCGTGTTGAGGTGTAATTACAGAAATACTCTTGACTTTACGGTCGGATGCTGAGCGGGTCGTCGGATTGTTCGATATGCTCTGCATGCCAAGTAAGGCAATTTTGACAGAGGTAGCCTCATCAATTTTATATGGCGATGTCGATGACATCGTTGGTTGGTCAAGATGTATCTCGGGTATATCACTGGAGCATGATGCCAGCACGCTGATAAATCCCAACCCTAATATGAGCTTTCTCATAATGGCACTGTATTTTGGTTAATAATTGCGTGCTAAATTAGTTATAAAAAATTGAAATTAAAAACATATAACACATGCTTAACTTTTTTTAACAATAATAAGATGCGGTGCTTGCAATCCTTTAGAACAGAAATCTTGATTGTCTAAAGTTTTTCCACGTATCGGTTTTTGGGGGATAGAAGATGATACAAGAAATCTTTATCGAGTGTGCCTAACATATATATTAATATGAAGCCTCAGATTGGATAGCTTCAGACTTGCAAGTGAAGGAGCATAGCCGGATATGCGAGCCGAAGAGACTCGGCTCGATGCGCCGAAAGGAATGCCGCTTAATTTGAAACTGGCACGTTAAAAAATTACGTTAGATTTGCTTTTTTTGAAAATTTGCAGTAAATTTGCTGTGCAAAAGCATAAACAAACTCACTCTTAGAGTGTGTTTGGAGTTAAATGGTTTTAGCACAAAGAGGAAATTTTGAGGGATTTTCGCGAGTCGAAGAGGGAGCATAGCGGGCTATGCGACTGATGAAACTCGG
>CANSAP010000070.1 GCA_947644715.1 uncultured Bacteroidales bacterium | reverse complement strand
CACACTGCGTGCGGGGTTATTGATAGTCAACCGCTGCGCGGTATGGCTCACGCTTTCTGCATCCCCCCACACTGCGTTCGGGGTTATTGATAGTCAACCGCTGCGCGGTATGGCTCACGCTTTCTGCATCCCCCCACACTGCGTGCGGGGTTATTGATAGTCAACCGCTGCGCAGTACGTCTTGATAGTAAGACACAATCGCCAACCATACCGCGAAGCGGTAAATTACCATTAACCCCGCACGCAGTGTGGGGGGATGCAGAAAGCGTGAGCCATACCGCGAAGCGGTTGATTATCCATACCTAAAACATATTCCCACCGAAACCGTTATAAATTATAAAGCATGAGCGACACAACCTCATTGCATCACATAGTAATCAATACTCATAGGCGCGCAATGACTATCAGTGAAGATGCCTGCAGCGATATGTATGCTGTTTTGGGTAAACTGGTGAAAGAGAAAGGCGCTTATCCGCTGATTATTAATGGTATTGGAAATCATGTGCATCTGCTTGTTGACTTTGGCCCCTATACTGCCCGGGCAGATTTGTTGAAGCACATCAAGCATAATAGCAGCTATTGGGCTGCGAGATGTGGAAAGTTTCCGATGTGGGAAGGTTGGGGGCGTGAATACTTCTGCTATTCTGTCTCGGTTGATAGGCGTGACACGGTTATTAGCTATATAAAGAGGCAGAAACAGCACCATCTGCACCGGGACTATGAACAGGAAATGAGGCACATGGTGCAGAATGCCGGTCATGAATGGCACGAACAAGAATAATAGAGCTGACTTATTGTTGGCTGATATATAACCCGAAAAATTATGAATGAAACAATTATAGAACCCGCCGATGAGATTATCGCCGGGGTGAATCCGGAGACAGTGTCAGAGGCCGAGGTGCCCGCCACTGTTAATGAGCTTGTGGTGGAACCCGCCGATGAGCTTACTGAAGAAAAAGAGGAAGAGACGACGTTTGCCGACCTTGGCGTGCGCGCCGATATCCTGCATGCCATCGAAGAGATGGGATTTGAGCATCCGATGCCTATCCAGCAGATGGTCATTCCTCACCTGCTGAATGAGGATGGCGATGTGATCGGACTGGCTCAGACCGGCACCGGCAAGACTGCCGCTTTCGGACTCCCTGTGTTGCAGCGTATTGACACTGACCGCAATGAGCCGCAGGCTCTTGTGATTGCTCCTACCCGTGAACTCTGTTTGCAGATAGCCGGCGACATGGCCGACTTCGCAAAGTATATTGACCGGCTGAGAATCCTCCCCGTCTATGGCGGTTCCAGCATCGAGAGCCAGATACGCACCCTGCGCAAGGGTGTGCAGGTGGTTGTGGCAACTCCCGGCCGCCTCATCGACCTCATCAAGCGTGGGGAAGTGAAGCTCTCCGGGGTGCATACCGTAATCCTGGACGAGGCCGACGAGATGCTCAACATGGGCTTCCTCGACGACATCAACGAAATTCTTTCCCACGTGCCCGAAGAGCGCAAAATGCTCATGTTCTCGGCCACGATGCCCAAGGAGATTGCCGGCATTGCCAACCGCTTCATGAAGAATGCAGTGGAGTTCGTGGCCGGCAACAAGAATGAGGGTGCCCGCTCCGTCAAGCATATCTACTACATGGTGAAGGCTCATGACAAGTACTTGGCACTGAAACGTGTGGCCGACAACAATCCCTCAATTTACGGCATCATCTTCTGTCGCACCAAGCGCGACACGCAGGAGATTGCCGACAAACTGATTGCCGACGGCTATAATGCCGACTGCCTGCATGGCGACCTGAGTCAGGCACAACGTGACCTGGCCATGAAGAAATTCCGTGACCATGTGACGCAACTGCTCGTGGCTACCGATGTGGCTGCCCGCGGCCTGGATGTCGATGACCTCACCCATGTAATCAACTACGGCTTGCCGGACGATGTGGCTGTCTATACCCACCGCTCCGGTCGTACCGGCCGCGCCGGCAAGACCGGTGTATCAGTAGCCATAATCCACTCCCGCGAGAAGGGAAAACTGCGCGAGATTGAGCGTCGCATTGGCAAGGACTTTGAGTACAGGCAGGTGCCCACTCCGGGACATATCATCGAAAAGCAGCTGTATCATCTGGCTGACCGCTTGGAGCGCGTGGAGGTCAACGAGGAGCAGATGGCAAAGTATCTGCCGGGCGTGCGCAAGAAACTCGAATGGCTCTCTGAGGAGGACCTGCTGAAGCGTGTGCTCTCGTTGGAATTCAACCGCCTGCTGGGCTACTACCGCAACATGCCTGACATCAATCTGAATGCCGACGCCGAGACGCGCCGCTCCGTCAAGAAAGAAAAAGTGAAAGGTTCGCGCGGAGCGCAGGACAAGGATCGCCGCACGGCTGAGGAGGGCTACGAACGCCTTTATCTGAACGTAGGCAAAGCGCAGGGATTCTTCCCCGGCAACCTGATGGAGATTATCAACCGCAACGTAGAGGGTCCGAAGCCTGAAATAGGCCGTATAGACCTGCTTGGAGGCTACACCCTGTTTGATGTGCGCAAGGGGGATGCCCGCCGCGTCATCGCCGCCCTGAAGGGTGAAGACTTTTTCGGCACGCGCCTTTATGCCGAGGAGGCCGATGAGAAGCGTGACTACGCCGGCCTCTCGCAGAAGGGTGGCAAGCGCCGCGAAGGAAGAGGCGAAAAGCGCCGGGACTCAAAGCCTTACGCAGGGAAGCCCCGCGCTGAAAAACCTTACGGCGAGAAGAAATTCGAGAAGAAAGAATTCATCCACAAAGGTAAACCGATAGCTCCCAAGAAGGGCTGGAAAAAGCCGAAGGCAGAGACCGCTCCCGCAGAGACTTCCGGAGCGCACCACGGCAACTTCGACATCTTTATCAAGAAGGGCAAGAAGCATTGACCCATTGCTCTTGATGCATAATTAAGAGTGTGTCTAAAAATATATGTTAAGACAGAGGCCGCAGCTTTAAGATGGCT
>CANSAP010000069.1 GCA_947644715.1 uncultured Bacteroidales bacterium | reverse complement strand
ACACTCCTTATTGTATTTTGTATGTTGAAAATAAGTCAAGATGACTTCACACTCTTAACATCATGAAACATTTTTTGAAGCTGCTCTTAGGAGTGGCAGCAATGCCTGCGTCTCTATTCGCGCAGGGCAACGACTCAATACCCTCCATGCAGGGTTGCGAACTGGAAGAGGTTGTAGTGACAGCGAAGCGCTCCGCATGGCAACAGAAAGATGACCGACTCATCTACATCCCCAAGCATGACAGCTTTGCAGAGGGAATGTCAGGCTTGGAAGTGCTGGACAGGATGCCTCGCGTGGCGGTGACTAACGATGTGGTAAGCGTGGCCGGTAAGGCCGGGGTGAGATATATCGTAGATGGTCGGCTGCTGGAGATGACCGATGAGGCTATTCTGCTGAAGCTCAAGAATCTGCAAGCAAGCGGCATTGAGAAAATTGAGCTGCTCACCTCTGCTCCGACCAAATATGCAGCCGAGCCGAATGCGGCTTACATCAGCATCACGACACGCAATGAAACGCTTGGCTCCAGAGGGAATATTTGGGGCGCAGGAACAATGCGAGAGAGCTTCAGTTATTCCTGGGGTGGCAATCTGTCGCACACGACAAGGCGCATTGAGCTTTCGGCTGACCTAAGTATGCAAGACACTCACGGGCTGAATGACCTGAGGCGCTATTACTCCTTTGAGGATTACGTCCTGACCTCCAACCGCAGAAATCAATTCCGCAACCTTTTAATAGCGGTCAACGGTCTGCTGAAATATAAGTTTTCAAAGCGACTCAGTGCCGGCCTCATTGTGAACGCTAACAGCGGGAGACTACACAGTGATATGACTGATATTACGGAAAACTGCGAGGGTGTGTTCTCCTCCTTGACCCGCTCACCCGGGAAACCGAATAATGCAATGACGCTGACGGCATTCTCCGACTGGATGCTCGATGAACGGGGAAGTCTCCTCAGCTTTACTTACAATTACTTCACGCGAAAAATGCACTCATATTCTGAGGTCTCAACTGATGGCCCGGATAACCGATTCTCCCTGACCGATGACGGAAGGAATCATTACCGGATTCATTCGGCCAAGGTGGATGCCACTATCCCGTTCTCTATATGGAAAATGGAGGCCGGCCTGGCTTACACCGGCATTTCTAACCAAACCTCAATGCTCAACTCCGGTTTTGACAATGACATCTCCAAGTCAGAAGAGAGGGCTGAATTTGCTTATACGGAGCACACAGCGGCGGCATATGCAAGCGTCGCCACCAACTTTAGCCCGGCGCTCTTTGCTAAAATCGGACTCCGCTATGAATACACATTCCGGAACGGAACCACCGACAGGCACTACGGCTATCTCTTCCCTTCGCTCTCCGTCAGCTGGAGTAATTCACTCTCGGCAGACTATCACTGTCCTACTCGCAGGGCATAGCACGCCCAAACTTCAATGACCTTAATCCGTTCCGCTACTACACCACTGTTTCTGATTGGTTTGCGGGAAATCCGAACCTGTCCCCCACCCTTCTGCATAATGGCGAGATCTCCTTTAGCGGCAAAGGATTCTACGCTGTCCTTTACACCTCATGGGGAAGAAATAGCATTGGCTATATCACCCGCATTGCTGCCGATGGCGCGCAATTCACTCAACCGGAAAACTGCGTTGATACCAATAAGACCGGGCTATACGCCTCCTACTCCCGCTCGCTCTTCCCGTGGTGGAACCTGACCGCCGGAGGAGAGGCCTACTACTCTGCCTCTAAAGCTAAAACATCCGACTATGCAGCTTCTAACGACCATAGCTGGAGTGGGAAGTTAGAGCTAAACAATTCATGGTTACTGAATCGGGACAAGACGCTAATTCTAAACTTGCGATTCAGCCATTATTTCCCCTATCAGGATAAAATGATACACTACGAAGCCATCTCGCTCATCAGCCTCGACGTGCGCTACATGCTTCTGAATAACCGTCTAACTCTGAGCGCTTCAATCACTGACCCTTTCGGGTGGAACATCACGAAGTCTCGAGTGCATTACTGCTCCTGCCAACTCCTGACCCGCAATGACATTCATTCCCATGCCGTCACGCTGCGCATTGCCTGGGCCTTTGGAGGCAACAAGGTTAACAATGTCTATCGAGACAGCAAGGAGCGCGAATCCTCCAGAGCTAATTAACCATAAAACGCTTTTTTCAACAGCCAAGCGAACTGAGAATATCTCTTTCTTGTTACAAAGAAAACAGAAGTCAGCTTTGACTTCACACATTCTCAAAAGAACTCAAAATGGTAAGAATCATAATCATGGGCGCCTCCTCAGGCATTGGCCTGAGAGTGGCAGAAGAATTCGCTTCCCGAGGAGTCAAAGTCGGCTTGGCAGCACGCCACACAACCAACATGCGTAAACTAAAGGAAAAGTACCCGGAATTCGTGGAATACTCATCAATAGATATTACGCATGCCAATGCCCCCGCACTCATGGGAGAGCTTATTCATAAACTCGGAGGCATGGACATATACTTCCACGTCGCCGGAATCGGCTACGAAAACCTCACACTCGATCCACAACGCGAGGAAAACATAATTGCAACAAACGCCGGCGGCTTCGCGCGTATGATATCCACAGCCTATCGCTTCTTCCGCGACAACAACCGGCGTGGCCGAATAGCGGCAGTAACCAGCGTAGCAGGCACCAAAGGCATCGGAAGACTTTCTGCCTACTCTGCATCAAAGAAATGCGCCCAAACTTACTTAACCGCCCTCGAGCAACTCGCACATTCCGAAAACGCAGATATAAAGTTCACCGACATCAGACCCGGATGGATTCGCACCCCCCTGCTCCTCGACGGAGACAAATATCCGATGGAAATGACCCTCGACTACGCAGTTCCCCAAATCATCAAAGCCATCGTGCGCCATCCCCGAGTAGCAACTATCGACTGGCGCTGGAATCTACTGGCAAAAGCATGGAACAGACTACCTGACAGTCTTTGGGTCAGGATGAATATACAAATCAGCAAGCCCGACTCACCACTGCCGAAACCGGGAGACAACCCTATCCCCACTCCGGCAAGCGAAGAAAAAGAGACTCGAGCAATCTAACCCGACCACCACATAGACCGTTTTAACAACTATTAACACACAAAACACTCCTTAATAAAATTAAAATTGCTAACTTTGCACTCGCAAAAGGGAAACAGCCGTAGAGACGGCAACAGAAACCCAAAGCAAAGACAAGGAGTGGTGCTCGAGTGGCTGAAGAGGCACGCCTGGAAAGCGTGTATACCCCAAAAGGGTATCCCGAGTTCGAATCTCGGTCACTCCGCTTCAAAAGTCTTGAAAATCAGTTGGTTAGCGACTGGTTTTCAAGGCTTTTTTCGCATTTATTCAGTTTATTTACGTTTTATTAATTGCCCGATTTTGCCCGATTTTGACTAATTATGCACAGAATGTTCGCCAAATGTTCGCCCAAAAAATGGGTCAATGTAAATACCCGGTCGTTAAAATCTGAATCAAAACAGTTAAATTTGCGGCATGAAACAATGGCAAGTATTAAAAACCGTCTTTCCGCCCTTCATCACGGCTAATTTCGAGTTTATGGATTTTCAGGAGTCAGAAACGCAATTGGACTACTGGCTTGATGAAAGGAGCTACTGCTCTCGCGAGGATTATAAGAAAGCACCGTAAGAGAGTATGGATTCACCGAAGAGAGGATAATCCAGGATTTCCCCATACGTGGAAAGGCCGTATATCTTCATGTGAGACACCGCAGATGGAGGGACTCAGCCGACGGAAGCATATTCACCTACGACTACGAACTGGCAGAGGAAGGCTCTCGCCTGACACCGGAATTCGTAGCTTCTTAAAAGGTGAGGATTGACAATTCGGCCGAAAGCATCAGTTCCATCGGCGCCCACTACGGTGTCGACGGCTCGAACCTGTCACGCCAAGACAAGGAATCCTCAAAGCTGAGCGCCTGTGAATCCCCAAAGCTGAGCGTCCTGCGAATCCTCAAAGCTGAGCGTCATGCGAATCCTCAAAGCTGAGCGTCATGCGAATCCTCAAAGCTGAGCGTCATGCGA
>CANSAP010000068.1 GCA_947644715.1 uncultured Bacteroidales bacterium | reverse complement strand
GCCATCTTAAAGCTGCGGCCTCTGTCTTAACATATATTTTTAGACACACTCTTAGTTTAATATATTATAACTGCGAAATTACAAAATCTTTTCGATACCGCCAACATCCCAACACCCTCCGCAACTTTTTTCTCACCCGGGATTAAACCTTTGCCGCCGGCAGCCGTCAAACCTATCGTGGCCGCAGAGGCCATGCTCTCAATTCTATTTTTACTCCAACCCCATCCCAATAAAAACGTTAGAAGACGTTATGAAGAAACTATTTTGCGCCTCCCTGGCTCTTGTCTCGGCTCTCTCTCTTTCGGCCAAAGGCAATGTGTCAGGCCAAGTGGTAAGCAAACAGTCAGGCGAAGTAATTGACTTCGCATCCGTTCAACTGCTCGACTCCAAAGGCAAACCGCTGCCGATAGGCACCAGTGCCGACGAGAATGGTCGTTTTACCATCAGCGGTGTGCCCGACGGCACATACATCCTCAAAGTCTCAAATATAGGCAATGTTCCTCAGGAACGCGAGATAAGCGTGAAGGGGGGCGATGTGGCCGTTGGCATCATCAAGCTCGCTGATGACTCCAAAATGCTGGAGGAGGTCGTCGTGACCGGCACCGCCTCAACCATGCGTTTTGAACTTGATCGAAAGGTCTTCACCGTAGGCAACGATGTGGCCTCCGCCGGCTCCTCTGCCAGCGAACTGCTGGAGAATATCCCCTCGGTCGAGGTTGACCAGGATGGCGAGGTGTCACTGCGCGGCAACAGCTCTGTGACCGTCTGGATCAACGGCAAGGAGTCAGGCCTGACTGCCGACAACCGTGCTCAGATTCTCGAACAGATTCCCGCCGAGACCATCGACCGCATCGAGGTAATCACCAACCCCTCGGCAAAATTCTCCCCCGAAGGTACTGCCGGCATCATCAACATTGTGCTGAAAAAGGACCGCCGCGGCGGCTATTTCGGGAGTGCCGAATTAGGCGCCAATACCCGAGGCGGTGTCAACGCCAACTTCAATATCAACTGGAATACCGGCAACTGGGAGACCTACTTCTCCATCGGCGGACGCACTCGCCATAACTCCAACGGCTCCTCCTCACGCCGCGACTATGACAACGGCCTCTTCCTCAACTCCGATGCCGAAGGTCGCAACCATGGCGACAACCTGTTCCTGCGCATGGGTGCCACATACCACTTGGGTGACAATGATGACTTCTACGCCAATGCGTTCGGAATGTTCGGCCACCGCTGGGGGCACACCGACACTGACTATTTCTCCAACCTGCCCGGACAGTGGAACTACAACATGAACCAGTCGCGCAACAACGGCGACAACCGTGGCGCACACGTGGAGGCCGGATACACCCACCGCTGGAGTGACACTCACTTCCTCGACGCAATGGTAGGCTTCAACCACTGGGGCGGTCCCACATGGAACTCCTATCTCCAGCATCAGGAATGGGATGATAACCCCGACATAACTGATGTTTACCAGGAGCAGGACCAGAACATCCACTCCAACTCCATCGAGGCCAAGCTCGACTACACCAATCAGCTGACCGAATGGCTCAAGCTCGAAGCCGGCTACAATGGCAACTACTCTCATGAGAACACCCCGGTGGTGACCATGCAGGGCACCGGCCTCTCTGACCTCGCCCTCAACGAGAGCCTCTGGAATCAGTTCATTTATACCAACAACGTCTCAGCGCTCTACTTCACCCTCGGTGGCAAATACCGCTCCCTAAGCTTCTCGGCCGGACTGCGAGGCGAGGCCTGGCAAGTGCGTGCCCAGTCACTGGCCTACGGCGATACACGCGAGAATACACCGACGTTCAAGAGCAACAAGTTTGCTCTCTTCCCCTCGGCATTCATCTCATGGTCCCTCCCCCACGACAATGAGCTGCAGGTAAACTACACCCGCCGCATTCGCCGACCCTGGGGCGGACAACTCAACTCCTTCCGCAACATCTCCGACCCCACGAACATCTCCTACGGTAACCAGGAGCTGCAGCCGCAATACTCAAACGCCTTCGAGCTCAACTACATCAAGAGCTTCACCTCCCATATCCTCAGCGTCTCGGCCTATCTGCGCACCACGGAAGACTGCATGAACCGCATCTCCTATCTCGACGGCAATGTGATGTACACCACCACGGCCAACGCCGGAAATCAGACCGACCTCGGCTGCGAACTTGTGATGAAAAACTCCCTGTTCCGCAACGTGCTGAACCTCACAACCACAGCCAACCTCTATAACAACCATGTCAGCGACTGGCTGCTCGACTTCTATCAGGATGGCAAGGTGTTCACCGTCTCCGGCAAAGGTCGCAACTCCTTCGCATGGGACATCCGCTGCATGGCGCAGGTGCGTCTCCCTTGGGACATCAGCTTCCAGGCCACCGGTCGCTACAACTCCAGCCAGCTCACGGCGCAGGGTAACCGCGGCGCCGGATGGAGCGTCGATGCCGGCCTGCGCAAATCGCTCGGCAACTGGAGCTTCTCTGTGAACGCACGCGACCTGTTCGACTCACGAAAAATGCACTCATTCTCCTACGGCACGGATGCCGACGGCATAGCCTATGTGCAGGAGAACAAACGCTGGCGCGGCGGTCGTCAGGTGAACTTCACCGTAAAATACTCCTTCGGCAACATGCGCGCAAAACGCAACAAGCAGATGGAGACCGGTGAGCCCATGGATGGCTCAGGATACGGCGGCGAAATGGAATAAACCACGCTTTTCCACGTTATAAATTCAAGGGATGCGCCCCGAACCCGGTGACGCATCCCCATTTCATTAGACACACACCATTCAAATCCATGAGAATAAGACTTCTTTCACTCCTCCTCACCCTCTGCTCACTCGCCGTTATGGCTGAGGAGCCTGCCCCAAAGCGCGAATTCCGTGGCGCCTGGCTCCACGTCATCGGCCAGACACAGTACATGCAAAAGACCCCGGAACAGTGCCGCGCATACATCGTAGACCAGCTCGACAAACTGGCCGAGGCCGGATGCAACGCTGTGATTTTTCAGGTGCGCCCCACGGCCGACGCAATGTATAAGAGCGACATCGAGCCGTGGAGCTCATGGCTCACCGGCAAACGAGGCAAAGCCCCCAATCCGGAATGGGATCCCCTGCAATTCACAATCGACGAGGCCCACAAACGGGGCATGGAGCTGCATGCCTGGCTCAACCCTTACCGCGTAACCTCCAACCCCAAAGAGGTGCTCCCCGCTGACCACCTATATAATAAGGAGCGCTACCGCTTCTTCCGCTACGACAACAAGATTTTCTTCGACCCCGCATATCAGGAAAACCGCGACTACATCTCGCAGGTAGTGGCCGACATCGTGACCCGCTACGATGTGGATGCAATCCACATGGACGACTACTTCTACCCCTACCCCGTCGGAGGCAGCTTCAATGCCGACACTGAGAGCTATGCCAAGTTCGGCAACGGGCAGAACAAGGGTGACTGGCGCCGCCATAACGTAGACCTACTCATCGAGCAACTCCATTCCACCATCAAGGACATCAAGCCCTGGGTGCGCTTCGGCATAAGCCCCTTCGGCATCTGGCGCAACAAGCGCAACGACCCGCGCGGCTCCGAAAGCGCCGGCCTCCAGAACTATGACGACCTTTATGCCGACATTCTCCTCTGGGCTGAAAAAGGATGGATTGACTACGTAGCCCCCCAGCTTTATTGGGAGCTCGACCTCAAAGTGGCACCCTCACGCAAGCTCGCCCAGTGGTGGAACGACAACACCCCCGAGCCGGTGCAACTCTATATCGGTCAGGACACTAAACGCACCATGGACAAACCGACTGCCACCGACAAGAACGAACTCGCAACCAAGATTGACATCACCCGCCGCCTGGAGAACATCGACGGCAATATATGGTGGCATGGCTACTGGGTGACCGGCAACTATAAAGGAGCCCTCGATGCTCTCGCCTCCCGCCATCAGAGCACATTGGCAATTCCCCCCTCCTGGCAAGGGAGCGGAGCAGGCCCGGAGAAAGTGACCGGACTGCGCACCGAAGAGCGCGACGGATTCAAAGTCGTGGCTTGGGATAACCCCTCCACATTCGGCGGCTACGGCTCATCGCGCAATCCGCTGAAAGGCACGAACTCCGACGTGGTTAAATACGTAGTCTATCAATTCTTCCCCGGCGAGACCGTCGATACCTCCGACCCAGCAGCCATCATAGCAATCACCCCCTTCAACGCCGTGCGAGTCGACGGAGCCGAAAGCGGAACCATCTTCATAGTAACCTCCCTCGACCGCCTCAACCGTGAGTCAGCACCTTCCGCCAAGCTGATTGTCA
>CANSAP010000067.1 GCA_947644715.1 uncultured Bacteroidales bacterium | reverse complement strand
AAGGATAGGCGCTCCGCGCCATGCGTTTGCTTCAGTAAGAATTTTGACACACTCTAAGTGTCAGCTTCTCCGGGGGGGAGGACGCCGGGTGTTGCGGGGAGATGCAATGGAGGGTGGAACGTGTGCCGGGCAGAGGTAAACCATCGCGCGCGCAGGGGTGTTATAATAGTACAGAAGCCCCTCTGCGGAGCTTCCGGCTCTACTATGAAACGCTATTTCTACATATTGCTTCTGCTGCTCTTCGGAGTCGCCGCACAGGCTCAGATGCCTATCAAGCTGAGTGTGGCTGACACGGTGCCCCCGGACTCTGCTGACTTGGCTTATTACGGTCGCAAGCATTTCTGGAGGGCGGCCGGCGAGGTCGTGGGGTTCAATCTCGGGCTGTGGGCTTTCGATCGATATGTGCAGAAGGGTGATTTCGCTTATATCTCACTGAAGACCATCGGAGAGAATTTCAAGCATGGCTTCCTGTGGGACAATGACAAGCTTGGCACGAACATGTTTCTGCATCCCTACACGGGTAATCTCTATTACAATTGCGCTCGCTCGAATGGCTTTAATTTCTGGCAGAGTTCGATGTTTGCAATTGCGGGAAGCGCGATGTGGGAGCTGTTCATGGAAAGTGAGTATCCTTCGACGAATGATATCATAGCGACCCCCATCGGTGGTATAGCGATTGGTGAGGTGGCTTATCGAGCCTCTGACGCTATTCTTGATGATCGCTCTCGGGGCTGGGGGCGACTGGGCAGGGAGGCCGGTGCCTTTGTGGTGGATCCCATGCGGGGGCTGACGCGCGTCATCACCGGTGATGCCTGGAGGGTGCGCGCTACTTCGGGCAAGCAGTTCGGCGTGCCGAACGTGGGGATTGAGTTCTCGCTGGGTCCGAAGGCGCTGGAGTTCCGACATGCGGGGGTGGATGGCTATAAGATTGGGGCTGCACTTGACTTCAATATGGAGTATGGCGACCGCTTCGAGGTGCACAGCAAGCTTCCCTATGATTATTTCCTGGTGCGTGCTTCGCTGAATCTGATGTCGTCTCAGCCGGTGCTTTCGCGACTGAACATAACAGGGCGTCTGCTGGCGCGCGAGCTTCTTGACTCGCGGCAGAAACAGGATTTGAGCCTTGGCATCTATCAGCATTTTGATTATTTTGACTCTGACACGATTTCAGCCGGGGAGGCGGGGTGCCCGTATAAGCTGGGTGTTCCGGCCAGTATCGGCATCGGTGCGATGTATAGGGACTTCCGCCATCCGGGATTCACGCTGGATGCCTATGCTCATTTCAATGCGGTGCTTTTGGGGAGTGTGCTCTCAGACTATTACCGGCTTGATGAACGCAATTACAATTGGGCGATGGGTCTGTCGGCCAAGGCGGGAGTGCAGGCTGTGTGGGGAGGCGAGCGGTTCTGTGTCTCGCTATCCTCGGCTCTTTACAGGCTCTATACGTTCAAGGGTTATCCTGCGGGCACTGACATGCGCACGGCTGACCGCCGCACGCTCAATGCCATGGGTGACCATTCGGAGGCCACGTTCGGCATCACAGAGCTGCGCGCGCAGTATAGGCTGCTGAATCGGTTGTATCTTGGTTTGGAGCTGAGCCATTATTACCGCGCGACACATTACAGGGATTTCCCCTCGGTCAGTTCGTCGGCTTTCACGCAGGCGGTTTCGCTGGTCTATAAGTTGTAATGCCCGCGCGCAAGAAAAAGCAAAGGGACGCATCGGCCCACACGGATGGTGGGGTTGATGCGTCCCTGTTGAGTGTGCCCTGCGGGCAGGGCGGGGAGTCTTTACTTAACGATTACCTTCACGCTGCCTGCCAGGTAGATGCCTGCGGGCATCGGCTCAGTGTGGGAGGCTGAGGCGGGGGTAACGGTCTTGAGCAGGCGGCCTGCCATGTCGCAGATGGTGATGGTCTCACCCTCATGGCCTTGGAAGAGGATGCCTCCCTGCAGGCCGAGGATTCCGCTCTCTGCGGCTATGGTCTCTTCGATGCCGGTGGCTATGAGGCTGGCGGTGTTGGAGCGCAAGCCCTCGACTTCTTCGTCGTTGTGGAGGAAGATGGGCACGAGGTGGTAGGTGTAAGCGGTGCCGACCACGACGTCAGAGTCCACATGGTTCAGAGCAGCAGCGTCGAGGGTGGCCAGGGGCTGCTCGTCGCGCAGGAGGCGGTAGGTGTAAGCGGTGCCGACCACGACGTCAGAGTCCACATGGTTCAGAGCAGCAGCGTCGAGGGTGGCCAGGGGCTGCTCGTCGCGCAGGAGGCGGTAGGACTTCAGCTCATATTCCTGCTCCTCGGGGAAGTAGGAGATGTCGTCGATGAGGATGCCGAAGCCGTCGGCCGCACAGTAGTGGATGGCGAAGTAGCAGGCGTCGTCGGGGAGCTGCACGTTCACCTCTTCCCAGTCAACGTTGTTGCGGTTGATGGTGGTGAGCACTTTCTTGAAAGAGTCGGGGTCAGCGTCGGTCGAGGAGTAGAGCACTTCGACGGTCTCGGTGTATTCAGGTGAAACGATGTCGAGCATGAAGCTGACCTTGGAGCTTGACTCAATGCGGGGTGAGATGAGCCAGTCGTCGGCAGTGCCCTGCTGGGGAGCCATGGCCATGATGACCTGAGCTGAGCCGTTCCAACCCTCGAAGCCGTAGCTCTTGAGGCCTGAGTCGGCGAAGTTGATTACCTGGAATGCCTTTGCTTTGTCGTCGTCGGGGATGGTGACACCTTCCACTTCGGCGAAGGTGTAGGGGGCGCGGCCGTCGAAGTCGAGGTTGGTCCAGCGTCCGAGCTTGGCACCGTAAGTGAAGGGGGTTAGGAACTCGAAGCCGTCGGTCACTTCGTCGCTGACGGGGTTGCTCCAGCTCAGATGGATGGCGTCATCCTCGAAGCGGGCGCGCAGGTCAGTGATGACGGGCTGCTCGGTGGCTGCCACGGGCACGGAGATTGCCTGCGAGTCGTTGGAGGGGTTGTCGTCGGGGGTGGCGATGGCCACGCTGACGCTGACTGAGGAGCCGATGCAGTCGGCAGTGAGGAGGGTGAATTCGCCGGTGTAGGTGACGGTGCCACGCAGCGGCAGTGCGTCAGTCGATTCGGGGGTGAGTGTGAACTCGCCCATGCTCTGGCCGCGTGCGCTCACTTTGCCGGTGAGGGTGGGGGGAGTGGCAGTGCGTGTTCCTTCGTTCTGCACCTTGGCGGTGACAAGAACTTTCTCGCCGGGGAGAATCGGGTTGGGAGCTACCTGCACATTCTGCATAGCCATATCGTTGGCAATACCCTCTTTGATGGTGTAGCCCTCCATGAGGAAGAACTGTGACGGAGAGGCGAAGTCGATGTCGAGGCTGACGGAGACGCAGTCGCTATCCTCAAGGCTTGCGGGCAGGGGGAAGAGCAAGTTGGTCCAGCCTGTGGCCTGAGTCTTGTCGACGGTGCCGAGGAGCTGAGCTGCGCCGCTGTTGGTCTTGGCATAGACGTTTATGGCGGGGGTGTCGGAATAGAGGAAGATGGGGAGAATCACCTGCACGTCGCTCGCACCGCGGGTGGAGAATTTGGGAAGGGTGAGGTGTCCCTTGCCGCCGTTGGCATTGGTGTTCATGCCCATCATGGCTCCCATCTTGTCGTTGGCGAAATAGGGGTCGAGATCGGCGGGGTTGCCTGCCACGAAGCGGCATCCGTTATATTCGGGTGAAGGGGTGTCGATGGTCAGGCCGGTGTAGTGCATGCTCTGACCCTCGAGGGTCTCGTCGATGGGGAGGGAGTAAGGGGTGCCAAGCAGCTCGGAGATGATGGGCACATCTTCGTCACTCGTGCCCTTCTCGTTGCGTGAGGTGACTACCACGTCGACGTAGCCGAGCGGAGTGCCTGCGGGCACACTGAGGGTGTATTGGCATTCGCTGATACCCTCGCGGAAGATTTCCCAGTCGTCGCCGGCGGCGTTGAGCGTGTAGAGGTCATAGACCACGGTGGCGGGGTTGACGATGCCGCCGTAAGCACCGGTGGTCACAGGGTCCCACTTGAGTGTCAGGGTGTAGTTGTCATCGGAGATGAAGGTGCTGACCACGGGCATGGCGGGCACTTCGAGGCCGCATCTCACTGTGGCGGAGATGCTTGAGCCTTCCCCTGCCTCGTTCTTGGCGAGCACGGAGATGGAGTTGAGTCCGTCAATGGCATCCACTGAGCAGGAGCATACCTCGCCCGGTTTGCCGGTGACGGAGGCAGTGCCACCGGAACCGGTAACTACGGCCGTCAGGGTCTGGTCAGCGGGCAGGGCAGCGCCATTCAGCGCGGTTGCCGGGAGCTTGAAGCTGACGTTAATCTTGAGGGCACCTGTGGGGTCGGGGGTGAGGGCCAGTTCGGAGCATTGGCCGGGAAGCATGGAGCTTTCGGCTGTGGCCTCGATGCGCAGGTTGCGTGCGGGCAGACGCCAGCTCTCGGGGGAGCAGCTGCGCACGGCTATGTAGTAGTCGCCCGCTTCGGGCACACCGAAACTGGCTGAGAAGGTCAGGAAATCGTCGGCATAAGGGATTACGGGTTGCGAGAGAATCACGCGGTCGAGCGCCTCAACCGTAGGAGCTTTGCCGATGCGCACCTCCAGGCTCTCGTAAGTCTTGGTCAGGTTGGCAGTGCCGCGCGCGTCGATGCTCACCTTGTAGACTTTTCCGGCATCGTCGAAGCGCACGGCGGGGAAGACGAGCCAGTCGTCGGCCTGCACACCACCCAGGGCGTTGTACCAGCAGATGGGCGTGGACCACACATCGAGCCAGGACCACTCGCCGTAGCCGTCGCCACCATCATTGTTGTTGTCAATCACGATGCACTCATTCTCCATCTGCTCCTTGGTGGGCATCATGGAGAAGGGGATGGAGTAGGGGGCAGCCGGAGCTTTGGTCTGCACTCTTGACAGGACTGCGGGAGCGGGAAGAGACTCGGGCGCCTGCGCGGGTGCGCCTATGGCGGGCAGCCGCCTGGCCATGTCTCGCTCAGGGGTAGTGGAAGCCGTGCTCCGCTGAATCGGCGTGGCTCCGACGGCTGTCAGCGTCACACCCAGCAGGGCGGCAAACATAGTAGAATGTTTTGACATATAGATAGTAATTAATTAGTGTCAAGTTAACTTACCCGTGGCTTTGTCTTTCAGGCGCGAGCCATCAGGATTTCGTTCATATCGGGTTGTGAGGTAGAAAGCAATAGGATTTATCACCGCAAAGCTACAAAAAAAAATCCTAATTCCAAAATTCCTGCTCAAAAAAACTATGAGCTTGTCTTAGAGTGTGCAGTCATCATGACTTTTTACGAAAACTTAAAAATCGAATAAAATCGTTTTCTTGAGGCTATACGTCATTAAGAGTGTGTCAAAAAATATATGTTAAGACAGAGGCCGCAGCATTAAGAGTGTGTGTCAAAATTCTTACTGAAGCAAGCGCATGGCGCGGAGCGCCTATCCTTTGTTAGCCGGGGGGCTTCAGCCCCCCGGTAGCCCGATGGATGGAGCCAGCCCCGGCGGGGCTGCCCAATACATTGACAACCAACGATATAGGGCAGCCCTTCCGGGGCTGGGTTGTCGCTAAATGCAAACCGGGGGGCTGAAGCCCCCCGGCTAACAAGGGGTAGGCGCTCCGCGCCATTCAGCGTCGGGTTTACGTTTTGACACCCCCTCACTCATTCAGCGTCGGGTTTACGTTTTGACACCCCCTCACTCATGCAGCGTCGGGTTTACGTTTTGCCACACCCTCCCTCATTCAGCGTCGGGTTTACGTTTTG
>CANSAP010000066.1 GCA_947644715.1 uncultured Bacteroidales bacterium | reverse complement strand
ATTTTTGGCACGTTTCGTTCTGGAGGCGTTGCACGCTTCGTTTTGCGGATTATAAATGGAGATGGTGCGGATTGTGCTCTCCCAGAATGCGCCTGTGCCGATGCGGGTAATCCCCTCAGGCACAATGAAGTCCCCCAGACCTTTGACCTCTGAGAGGGCCAGGTCGCCGATTTCGGTCACAGCGTAGTCCACATCTTCATAGCTCACGCTGACGGGCACGGTAGTCAGGTCGGCATAATCATCTTCGCTGCCGCCGGCCTTGAAGTCGGGGAAAGTGAGGGAGGCTGTGGGGGGCTCGAGGCTCAGAATCTTGTAGCGAATCTTGTCGACGGTAAAGAAGTCGCCCACCTGCAGGGGTGCTTTCACTGTGTAGTTGAGCTTCACTTCGGGAGCCTCGAAGGTCTGGGTGCCGGAGGTCAGCTCCAGCACTCCGGCGGGGATGGTGAAGGTGTACGAACCACTTTCGGTGAGGGGTGTCTCCAGGCTCATCTCAATTGCTGCACCTTCGGGCGCGCCGAATGAGATAACGGCCTCAGCGGGCAGACCGTTGAAGGAGAGTGAGGGGGCAAGCTCCGTCTGCCCGGCGAGCGCCACGGCATCGGCACCCTCGAAGGTGATGGTCACGCTTTGCAGCTGCGGCAGGGTTTCTCCGGAGGCGGGGTCAGCAACCACCTCAATATCAGGCAGGTCCGGCACTATGGGTTTGTCGGGATTGTCGACAATTACGGTCCAGGACATGGCCGGGTTGTCTTCGTCGCCCATCATGTCCCAGGTGAACATGCGCGCCGGCACCTCAATCTCATAAGTTCCGGACTGCTCAATAGGGGTAGCGAGAGTCATCTCTACGGCCTTATCGCCGTTGATGGCTTTCTGCGTCACGGCTATCTGCTCACCGTTGACGGTGATTGACCGGTTGATATAGGGGTCATGGTAGAAGGAGCCGCTCTTGGCTACGGTGATTTTCTGAATAGTTGTCACGGTAGCGTTGTTTCCGGGTGTCACAGTGTAACCGCTCGGGATGGCGGCCTGCGCTGACAATGTGCCGAGAGTGGCGGCTGCTGCGAAATAAATAGATAGATACTGTTTCATACACATCATATTATTGGTTTACGACGGCTAAATTAACAAATTTTATCAAACAATCAAAATTTATTTGCAACTATTTTTTTGAAACTTACCGTCCACGCCTGCCGGAATCCTGATTAACCCGCATGAATACACAACTTTCAGCCCTCCTCGGCGTTATTAACAATGTAAAATCTTTTGTGAAATACCGATTATGAACGACGATAAAACCAAGGAACTTGTAAAAGTTTTCGAGAATAAGGTGCATGACGATCTGTTTGGCTTCCTTCAGAAAAAAGGGAAGATTGATGCGCATGTGCCACAGTGTCCGGATGTGGAGGAGAAGTGGACCGCAATTGCCCGTGCCTATCTGCCGGACGGCGCCCGGGAGTTTCAAAAATACCCGGTTGTGTCGCTCGGCTGGATGATGTTTGTGGGTATGGCGCTCGCCCGCTATTGGGACACTGACTGGACTACCTACGCCTCCCGCACTGACCTATATGAGCAGTTGCGCGACAAGCGGGGATATGACTGTCTGGATGAGGAGGTTATTGAAAGTGTGCTTTCTCTTAAGGAGGATGAGGCTCAGGAGCTGTCAGACCTCGTTGCCGAATGCGCCTCGCGCGTATTCAACCTTCTGCGCCACGAGGAGGTGGAGCCGGGCACACAGGCTGCCTTCGGCTGCTATGTGGCTGCCCTGCATGAGCTGTATCTGGCCGGCATGGCTATGGAGCTGAACCGGCTGGGCTACCACATGACCCCGCTGAACGTGGGTTCAAATTAATAAATCTACGATTGGGCCGGCGAGGAAGGCGGTCAGTATGCCGTTGATTATCAGCCCCAATGTTGCATAGGCTCCGTAGCGGTCGCCATATTGCGCCAGGCGGTTGGTGCCCATGACATGTGCCGCTGTACCCATGCTCAGGCTCAGCGACACGGGGCGGCGTATGCTCGACCATTCCATGAACTTCAGTCCGGTCATGGCTCCCAGCATCCCAACTACAACCACAATGGCGGAGGTCAAGGCCGGGATTCCCCCCAACTGACGGGAGATTTCGATAGCTATCGGGGTGGAGACCGACTTCGGCGCCAGCGAACGTATCACTTCAGGCGAGGCGCCTAACCATCCGGCTATCAGCACCACGGAGATGATGCCGACGGCACAGCCGGCAACCTCCGTAATCAGCAGCGAGAAGAATTGGCGGCGGATGTGGCGCAACTCATTATATAACGGCAGCCCCAGCGCCACGATGGCCGGCTGAAGCCAGAACTCTATCATGCGGCCGCTCTCGCTGTAGTCTTCATAGCTCAGACCGGTCAGCTTCAGAAAGCAGATGAGCAGGGCTATCGTGATAACCATAGGATTGAGCAGCGCGCTCTTGAAGCGGGCGCTCAGCCAGCCGGCTCCCCAATAGATGAGGATGGTCAGCGAGACGAGCACAACGGGTGTATGCAGCAGTGTGTCAACGGTTTCCATGGCGGTGCTTTTTATGTCGGTAATGCAGATACTGATGCAGACGCCCGGTGACGAGCAGCACCAGGAGCATACTCACGACCGTAGCCACCGTAATCGGCAACCACTCGGCGGCAATGAGGTCGAAGTACAGCATAAGCGCCACGCCCGGGGGCACGAAAAAGAAGGCCATGTTGGAGATGAGGAATTTGCAGATGGGGGCTATCGTGGCGGCTTTGACCACTCCCCGCTCCAGCAGCACAGTGAGCAGCAGCATTCCCCAAATACTTGCCGGAATATTCAGCCCCGGAATATAGGAGAGCAGATGTCCGGCAGCCAGGCAGGCGAATATGATTCCGAATTGTTTTGCCATACACATCAATTTTTCAGGCGCAAAATTACAAAAAATAACTGTTCCGCCCTGCCTGTTACAGATTTTTCAACTATCTTTGTAATCCAAAGCTATTTACCGATGAAGAAAATCCTGCTGCTGATGAGTCTGCTCATGACGGCCGCCACACTTCAGGCCGTGACTTTCAAATATTACCCTTACGAGCTGAAGCTGCGCCACGCCTTTAACCTCGCCTCCATGTCGCGCACCACGACGCCGGGGGTTCAGGTGGGAATCACGGTCGACTCCGTGACCGGCTACGGCGAGGCTTCGATGCCCCCTTACTTGGGTGAGTCGGTGGAGTCAGTCACCGCCTTTCTCTCGAAGATTGACCCGGAACGTCTCTCTGACCCCTTCGCGTTCGAGCAGATTAATGCCTACATGGATTCCATTGCGCCGGGCAACCGCGCAGCCAAAGCAGCTGTGGATATTGCTCTGCATGACCTCACGGGGAAACTCATGGGGCAACCTTGGCACCGGATTTATGGTCTGGATGCCTCGCTGGCTCCCTGCACCTCTTACACCATTTCAATTGACACTCCCGAGGAGCTGGCCAAGAAACTCGCTGAGTCAGAGCCGTATAAGATTATCAAAGTGAAGATGGGTGTGCCGGGCGACCGTGAGCTCATCGAGACCATTCGCCGACACACCGACCGCCCCCTCTGCGTCGACGTCAACCAAGGCTGGAGCACCCCGCAGGAGGCGCTGGAAAACATTCTGTGGCTGGAGGACAAGAATGTGCTCTTTGTGGAGCAGCCCCTTGCCAAGGGTGACATGGAGGGGCACGCATGGCTCAAGGAGCGCTCGCCGCTGCCCATCATTGCCGACGAGGCTGTGCAAACCTCGGCCGATATTCCGGCTCTGGCTCGCAGCTACGACGGCATCAATATAAAACTGATGAAGAGTGGCGGCCTGCATGAGGCCTACAAGATGGCTGTGCTGGCCCGCGCCCTCGGCCTGAAGGTGATGATTGGCTGCATGACTGAAACCTCCTGTGCCGTCTCAGCCGCAGCACAGCTCGCCCCCTTGGCCAACTGGGTAGACCTCGACGGCAACCTCCTGATAGCCAATGACCTATTCACCGGCATGCAAATCATCGACGGCAAAGTGACACTGCCCGACACCCCCGGCATCGGCATCACTCCCCGCCGACAATAGTCAAGGAATCAGCACACGCGTTACCACCCCGTCAGCCTTTATGATAAAAATGCCTGCCGGGAGTGTAACGGTGCAGTCTGCACCTGAAAATATCAAGCGACCGTCAATTGAAAAAATTGCCGCTTCATTGACTTCGCTTATCCGAACTGTGGATCCGCTGACTCTTACGTCCCCTTTCGTGTCTGTTATCTCTTGAAATGTTAACTTGCATTTCCGTTTCACTAACGGTTGCTGATTTCACAAAAGTATTATTAACCCGACATTCTCATAATACAATCAGGTACTATCGCAGCGCTCTATTCTTTCATATAAACATGACACACCCTATCGCCCGATGGACGGATTCAGCCCCGGCGGAGCTACCCAATATATTGACAATCAACGATATAGGGCAGCCCTTCCAGGGCTGGGTTGTCGCTACATGCATACCGGGGGCTAAAGCCCCCGGCTAACAATGGATAGGCGCTCCGCGCCATCAGCGTCGAATTCCTATTTCGACACACTCCCGAATCGGAAAAACAGGGCGTCAGTCGGCGAGGATTTGCTCGGCGTGGGTCTTGGTCTTTATCTGCTTGGGGAGGTAGATACGCTCTATCGTGCCCTCAGGGGAGATGATGAAGGTGGTGCGGAAGGTGCCCATGTATTTGCGGCCATACATGGATTTTTCGCCCCACACTCCCATCTGCTCCACGAGATGCTTGTCGGTGTCGGCTATCAACGGAAAGGTCAGCTCATGCTTGGCGGCGAACTTGCGGTGGGACTCGGCGCTGTCGACGCTCACACCAATTACCTGATAACCCTCCTGCTCCAGACGGGGCAGGTTGTCGCGCATACTGCATGCCTCGGCTGTGCAGCCCGAAGTATTGTCCTTCGGATAGAAATAAAGTATCACCCGCTTTCCGGGGAAATCGCTCAGGCGCACCTCGCGACCCTCGGCATCCGTGCCCAGCAGGTCGGGCATCTTGTCTCCTACGTTCATAATATTGTGTAAATTAGAGCTGGCGCAGCTCGCCGGTGTAAGAATCCATTACGAAGCCCTGCACATTTACTCCGACAGGGGGCATGAGCGGGTGGCGGGCAATGACATCAACCGTTTCACGCACAGCCTCATCGGTATCCTCGAAGCCATGCAGCCATTCGCGCAGGTTAATGCCGCAATGTTCCATGAGGGTGATATGCTCTTCGCTCACACCCCGTTCCTTCATCAGATGGAGCATCTCGCCGGCATCCATTCCCTGCACGCCGCAGCCGGTGTGACCGATGACCATTATCTCGTTGACTCCCAGTTCATAAACGGCTATCAGCAGCGAGCGCATCGTGGAGTCAAACGGGCTGATGATTGTAGCTCCGGCATTCTTGATGATTTTCACATCGCCATTGCGCAGACCCAGGGCGGCCGGCAGCAGCTCCACGAGGCGGGTGTCCATGCAGGTCACTATGGCTATCTTCTTGTCAGGGTACTTGTCGGTGGCAAACCGCAGATAACCCTTCTCTTCCACAAATTTGCGGTTGAAATCCTTAATTTCCTGTATCATACCGCAAATTTAAGGCAAATTTCGCAGACAGACAAACTCCGGCCCTCCCTCATGTGTTAATATATTAATCAAAACTTACTCTCACTATGAAAAACATTACTGACTTCAACGGACGTACTCACAGACTTTGGTGGGTGCCTCTGATTACGGGCATCATTGCCATCATCTTCAGCGCCTGGTGTTTCCTCTCGCCGGCCACTTCGCTTTCCGTCTTTGCTTACATCTTCGCCATCGGCATCATCGTAGCGGGCTTCCTGAACCTCTTCTATGCCTGCTTCAACACGCGGCTGCACTCCAACTGGGGATGGTCGCTCGCGCTGGGACTGCTCGAGATTCTGTGCGGCGGATGGTTGCTGACGCTGCCGGCCGACACGCTGGCCGTCACCTTCGCCTACGCCGTGGGCATATGGATTCTCTTCGCCGCCATCAATGCCATCTGCGAGGCCGCCTACTTCTCCCGCTACAGCCGCGCCTGGACCGTATGGATGATTCTGCTGCTCGTGGCCACCATCTTCTTCGGATTCTATTTCCTGGCTGACCCCCTGTTCGGCGGTGTGGCCGGCTGGCTCTGGGTGGGCTGCTCGCTGCTCCTCTTCGGCATCTGGCGCATTGCACTGGCGCTGAAGATTCGCGACATCAATCACGCCGTCAAACAGAATTAGCCCGGTGCGTTTTTGCACATAATCCAAGCCATTGTGCCATAATCCATGCACACTTATAATTAAGTTGTGCATGGATTGAATTTTTTATTGACTTTTTGTTGTGAGTACAAAACTTTTTTAGGACATTTGCAGTTGTAAAAATTGTAACGCACACCCGCGTCACCATTCTATCACGCGACAGGCGCTTTCTCTCTACGCTCCTCCGCATTTCACTTTAAGGTAAAAAAGATGTTAGAAAAATTTTTAGAAAAGACTGAGTTCAACTCAATGGAGGACTTCCGCGATAACTTCCGGGTAAAGGTGCCTGAAAACTTTAATTTCGCCTATGATGTGGTGGACGAATGGGCACGCACTAACCCCGACAAACCGGCTCTTCTCTGGACCGATGACCATGGCACAGTGCGTCAATACACCTTTGCCGACATGAAGCGCGAGTCAGACCGCACGGCTGCTTTCCTGCGCAGCCTGGGCATCGGCCGCGGCGACATGGTCATGCTTATTCTCAAGCGCAGAGTGCAGTTCTGGTTCTCTATCCTGGCGCTCCACAAGCTGGGCGCAGTGGCTATACCCGCCACTCATCTGCTCACAGCCAAAGACATCATCTAT
>CANSAP010000065.1 GCA_947644715.1 uncultured Bacteroidales bacterium | reverse complement strand
TATTTCTTAAACATATTAACAAATTCAAAAAGTCAAGATGACTTCACACTCTTAGTATGCCGGCAATCGAAATTTGCAGAAATATTTTGCAGTTCCAAAAATTCTGATTAATTTTGAACTGTCACTTCCCCCGAGCCGGCAGCTCCGCTCGGTTATTCTCCTCTAAAATCTCAAGCAATGAGCAACACACCCACCGCGCTGCATGAGGCGCTAAAACTTCATTTCGGCTTCGATAACTTCAAAGGCAACCAACAGGCAGTCATAACTGACCTGCTGGAAGGCAAAGACGTCTTCGTGCTCATGCCCACCGGCGGAGGCAAAAGCCTCTGCTACCAGCTCCCCGCCCTGTTGCTCGAAGGCACTGCCATCGTAGTCAGCCCGCTCATTGCCCTGATGAAGAACCAGGTTGACGCCATGCGCAACTACTCCGACTCCGACGGCGTAGCCCACTTCCTCAACTCATCCCTCTCCCGCACAGCCGTCGAACAGGTCAAGGCCGACGTGCGCTCCGGAAAAACAAAACTCCTGTACGTAGCCCCCGAAAGCCTCACCAAGCAAGAAAACATCGACTTCCTGCGCGAAGTCAAAATCAGCTTCTACGCCGTCGACGAAGCTCACTGCATCTCAGAATGGGGCCATGACTTCCGACCCGAATACCGCAAAATCCGCCCCCTCATCAACGAGATTCAGCCGCGCCCCGTCATTGCACTCACAGCCACCGCAACACCAAAAGTGCAGCATGACATCCAGAAAAACCTCGGAATAATGCAGGCACAAGTCTACAAATCAAGCTTCAACCGCCGAAACCTCTACTACGAAGTGCGAACGAAGACCAAAGACGTAGACCGCGACATAATCAAATTCATCCGCTCCAACCCCGGAAAAAGCGGAATCATCTACTGCCTCTCCCGCAAAAAGGTAGAAGAACTCACCGAAACCCTGAGAGTCAACGACATACGCGTCCTCCCCTACCATGCCGGAATGGACAGCGCAATGCGCAGCTCAAACCAAGACGCATTCCTGCTCGAAAAAGTAGACGTAATTGTAGCCACAATTGCCTTCGGAATGGGAATCGACAAGCCCGACGTGCGCTACGTAATACACTACGACATTCCAAAAAGCCTCGAAGGATATTACCAAGAGACCGGACGCGCCGGACGCGACGGCGGCGAAGGACGCTGCATCACGTATTACTCCCACAAAGACCTTCAGAAACTCGAAAAACTCATGCAGGGCAAGCCCGTAACCGAACAGGAAATCGGCCGCCAGCTCCTGCTCGAAACAGCATCATACGCCGAAACATCCATCTGCCGACGAAAGATTCTCCTCCACTACTTTGGCGAAGACTTCGGCGAAGACAACTGCGGATGCTGCGATAACTGCCTGCATCCCAAGCCCAAAATTGAAGCCAAAGACGACCTCTGCGCAGCCCTCGAAACAATCATTGCACTCGGCGAAAAATTCAAAACCGACTACATTATCACCGTCATGACCGGACGACGCACCGACGAAGTCCGCTCCTACGGCCACGACGAAACTGAAGTCTTCGGATGCACCCCAAAGGCCGACGAAAAATACCTCAACACCGTCATCCGCCAAGGAGTCATAGCCGGATTCATGGAGCGCTCCGTAGAGAACTACGGCACTCTGCGAGTAACCCCCGCAGGCCGACAATTCCTCACAGCCCCGGCAAGCTTCAAAGTCACCGAAGACAACGACTTCACAGAGCCTGACGACGAAGCCATGCCCCGTGCCGGAGGATGCGCCGCCGACCCCGAACTCTACGCCATCCTGCGCGACATGCGCAAAAAAGTAGCCCGCGACCGCGACCTTCCCCCCTACGTCATCTTCCAGGACCAGAGCCTCGAAGCAATGGCCACAACCTACCCCGTCAGCCTCGCCGAACTCCAAAACATCCCCGGCGTAGGCGCAGGCAAAGCAAAACGATACGGCAAAGAATTCATAGAAATCATCAAGCGCCACGTAGAAGAAAACGACATCGAACGCCCTGAAGACCTGCGCGTGCGGACAATGCCCAACAAAAGCCGCATCAAAATATCACTCATCCAAGGCATCGACCGCAAAATCGACCTGGAAGAACTCGCCGAATCACGCAACCTCGAATTCGGCGAAATGGTGGACGAACTCGAAGCCATCGTCTATGCCGGCACCAAAATCAACATTGACTACTACCTCGATGAACTGATTGAAGAAGACCGTCAGGATGAAGTAATGGACTACTTCCGCGAACAAGAAGAAGACAACATCGAGGCAGCCATCGAAGAATGGGGAAGCGAATTTTCCGACGACGAAGTCCGACTGCTCCGCATCAAATTCCTCTCCGAAATGGGCAACTGATCCCCTCACCACGGCAAATTTGGTGTATTGCAGATTTTTTGGTAATTTTGTCAGCGATTCGCAACACTCTCCTTCATGCCCACGGCATGACACATTCAGCATCACAGTACATGGACAATACAGTAGTACTCAACGGATTGCGCTTCCATCCGTACCTTCGCAGGGAGCAGATTGACGAACAAGTGGCCCGAGTGGCCTCCGAAATACGCCGCGACATGGAGGGAAAGAACCCCCTGTTCGTAGTTGTGCTCACAGGCGCCTTTATGTTTGCGGCCGACCTGCTGCGCCACGTCGGAATCAACGAAAACCAGATTGCATTCGTGCGCTACGCAAGCTACGAAGGAACATCAACCACCGGCAGCGTGAAACAAATCATGGGTCTGCGCGAAGAAATCGAAGGTCGACACGTAGTAATAATCGAAGACATCGTCGACACCGGTCTCACAGCTGAAAAAATGCTCGCCGACCTGGCCGGACGCAAACCCGCTTCCCTGAAATTCGCCACACTCCTCTATAAACCCGAAAGCTCCCGCACAGGCTTCAAACCCGACTACGCAGCCTTCACCATCCCCCCGAAATTCATCCTCGGCTACGGCCTTGATCTCGATGGGAAAGGACGCAACCTGGCCGATATTTACGCCTGCGAAGAATAAACACCCTCTCACCATTCACCATATTTTATCATGCTTAACTTAGTGATATTCGGTGCTCCCGGCAGCGGAAAGGGCACCCAAAGCGCACGCCTGATTGATTCTTACGGCCTGCACCACATCTCAACCGGCGAAGTGCTCCGCGGAGAAATCGCTCGAGGCACTGAACTCGGAAAACTCGCTGACAGCTACATCTCTAAAGGCAACCTCATCCCGGATGAGCTGATGATTCGCATCCTCGACGACATGCTCCCCACTCTCCTGGCCGACGGCAAAGGTGTAGTCTTCGACGGATTCCCCCGCACAATCCCACAGGCTGAAGCTCTCGAACAACTCCTGCTCAAGCATGGCACAGAACTGCACGGAGTCCTTGGTCTCGAAGTGCCCGAACCCGAACTGGTGACCCGTATGCTCAAACGTGGTGCCGAAACAGGACGTGCCGACGACAACGAAGAGACCATCAAAAACCGCCTCAACGTCTATCACGCTCAGACACAGCCCCTGCAAAACTACTATCAGCAGAAAGGCAAATACCTCCCCATCGAAGGTACAGGCGTGGTCGATGAAATCTTCACCCGCATCGCCACTCACATCGAGAAACACACCGGGCAACGCCCCCGCAAATAAACAACCCTACACCCTGCCCGGCGGCGACGCTGCTTAATAGCGTCATCGCCGGGCGGCTCATATTCAACCCGAGCATACACGATGAAAGACTTCTTCCGCCTCCTGGCCAGATACATAGCCCCATATAAATGGAACGTCATCCTGAATGTACTCTTCAACATTCTCGCCGCATTCCTCACCCTCTTCTCATTCGCTTTCATCATCCCGATTCTTCAGATGCTCTTCGGATTGAACACAGAGCACTACACATACATGCACCTGCATCAGGCCGGACTCAAAGACGTAGTCGTCAACAACTTCTACTACTACACCGACCAAGTCATCCAACACCACGGACCCTCCACGGCACTCGCCCTGCTCGCCCTGCTGCTCGTCGTCATGACCCTGCTGAAAACAGCCACTATCTACCTCTCTACCTACTTCATAGTGCCGATGCGAAACGGAGTGGTGCGCGACATTCGCCTGCAAATGTACCGCAAAATCCTCTCCCTCCCAATCGGATTCTTCTCCTCAGAACGCAAGGGCGACATCATGGCCCGAATCTCCGGCGACGTCACCGAAATCGAAGCCTCTGTCATGTCGAGTCTCGACATGTTCTTCAAGAACCCCATCATGATTATCGTCTGCCTCGTCATGATGATAGCCGTCAGCTGGCAGCTCACCCTCTTCACCCTCGTGCTGCTCCCAATCGCCGGACTCATAATGGGCAAAGTAGGCAAATCACTGAAACGCAGCTCCCTCTCCGCACAACAGGAGTTCGGTCGAATCCTCTCAACCGTAGAAGAAACCCTCTCCGGCCTGCGCATCGTCAAGGCCTTCAACGCCGAAAAGAAAATGGATCGACGCTTCACCGACGAATCCCAGACCCTCTTCCGAATCTCCAACTCCATCCAGCGCCGATACTTCATGGCCCACCCCATGAGCGAACTGCTCGGCACAACAGCCATCGCCATCGTCCTCTGGTTCGGCGGCTCACTCATCCTCTCTGGCACAGCCGGCATCGACGCTGCCGGATTCATCTACTACATGATTATCTTCTACTCGATAATCAACCCCGCCAAAGACCTCTCAAAAGCCTCCTACTCAATCCAAAAAGGCATGGCCTCCATGCAGCGCATCGACAAAATCCTGAAGGCCGAGAACCCCATTCAATCCCCCGACGCCCCCGCTTCACTCTCCGACATAAAGGATATGAGCGTGCAATTCTCCGGAGTTAACTTCTCCTACCTCCCCGGCCAGCCTGTGCTCCGCGACATCGAGCTCGAAGTGCCCGCAGGTAAAACCGTAGCCCTCGTCGGGCAAAGCGGGTCGGGCAAAAGCACAATGGTCGACCTCCTCCCCCGCTTCTGGGATCCCGAATCCGGTGCAGTCAAAATCGGCGGCATAGATGTGCGCACACTCCGCGTCAAAGAACTCCGCTCCCTTATGGGCAACGTCAACCAAGAAGCAATCCTTTTCAACGACACCATCCGCAACAACATAGCCTTCGGCGTGGAAAGCGCCACCGACGAAGAAATTGAACGCGCAGCACGCATAGCCAACGCCCATGACTTCATAATGGCCACCGAGCATGGCTATGACACCAACATCGGCGACCGGGGCAGCAAGCTCTCCGGCGGCCAACGTCAGCGCATCAGCATAGCCCGCGCCATACTTAAGAACCCGCCGCTGCTCATTCTCGACGAAGCAACCTCCGCCCTCGACACCGAAAGCGAACGCCTCGTGCAGCAAGCCCTGGAACGCCTCATGGAGGGACGCACCACGCTCGTCATAGCCCACCGCCTCAGCACCATTCAGGGTGCCGACCTAATCTGCGTCATGCACGAAGGCCGCATCGTGGAACGCGGCACCCATGAAGAGCTGCTTGCCCGCGGCGGTCAATACGCCCGCCTCGTCCAAATGCAGCAGATGAAATAAGCCGAATCGCATAATATCTACTGCGGCACAGCGTTTTACAGAAAAAACTCTACAAACTATGAAAACTGCATTCCGCCTCATCCTCACCATGCTCCTGCCGCTATGTCTGCTTGCCTCCTGCAACCACAACGATGAACCTGTGGCCGAAACCTACATGCCTATCCTCCAGCAATACCTCCCGCTTCAGGAATGGATTGACGAAACCGACACCGAGAATTTCAACGAATGCGCCGCACTGAACGACAAACTTGTAGTCGTAAATTCAAAAGAGGAGATACCGGTAGACAACCGCTTCCACACCCATCTGTATTTCCAAGACATTGACTTCAGCACCTACACGCTGCTCATCGTCTACGACTTCACCCGCTGGGACATCATCGGAATGCGCCCCTACCTCATCCGCAACAACCTTGAACGCAGCTTCGGACTGACCATCAAGGTATTGGTTGGAGAACGTAACCCCCGTCCCGGCTACCGACTCTTCACCCAATATTCCTTCCTCGTAAACAAGATTCCCTCCGACAAAACGGTAACAGCCTTTATAGTCCCGGGAGCCGACAGCTCCATTTGGAACGACGAAGATTGAAATGCTTAAATCAGTACTCATAGTAGCTGCCGGAAGCGCCCTCGGCGGTGTATGCCGCTTTCTGCTCAGCCGACTCGTGCAGACAGCTGCCGCCGGCATCTTCCCCTGGGGGACACTCACAGTCAACATCCTCGGCTCCCTGCTAATCGGCCTCATCTACGGCCTGGCAGCCCGCCACACCACCCTGTCACCCGCATGGCTGCTCTTTCTGGCCACCGGCTTCTGCGGCGGCCTGACCACCTTCTCCACCTTCATCCACGAAAACTACCTGCTCTTCTCCCCCTCCCGCTTCGGCCTCCTCCTGCTCTACGCCACCGCCAGCCTCGCACTCGGCCTGGCCTCCGCCTGGCTCGGCCACGCCGCCACCCGCCTCCTCTAAACCAAACTCCCACACAAGCAAGAGTCATCACAGTCAGACTCGCTCATGCGGGAGTAACAGCGGCGGACTGTCCGCTTCGGAGAAGCGGTTTGTGCATAACCCCGCATGAGGGAGACAACCCTAAGGGAGACTCGCTCGTGTGGGGGTAGCAACCTGCCCCCGCTTCGGAGAAGCGGTTTGTGCATAACCCCGCATGAGGGAGACAACCCTAAGGGAGACTCGCTCGTGTGGGGGTAGCAACCTGCCCCCGCTTCGGAGAAGCGGTTCGTGCATAACCCCGCATGAGGGAGACGACCCTAAGGGAGACTCGCTCGTGTGGGGTAGCAACCTGCCCCCGCTTCGGAGAAGCGGTTCGTGCATAACCCCGCATGA
>CANSAP010000064.1 GCA_947644715.1 uncultured Bacteroidales bacterium | reverse complement strand
AAGCGTGAGCCATACCGCGCAGCGGTTGACTATCAATAACCCCGCACGCAGTGTGAGGGGATGCAGAAAGCGTGAGCCATACCGCGAAGCGGTTGACTATCATTAGCCCCACACGCAGTGTGGGGGGATGGGTCGTGACGTGTGATGGATGCCTCGGAGAGGCTGATTATTCTCGGAGGCTATTTCTTCAGAGGAGCTATGTCCTTGCCGCGGTCGAGGAAATGGTCGCCAGTGGAGCGGACTATCTGCTCGAAGTAGGTCTTGTCGTAGCCGGGGAATTCGGGATAGACGGGCATTCCATGCTCGCTGTAAATGAACTTGCCGTCGGCATCCACTTTCTTGCGGTTGCCATCCATGAAGCGCACCACGAGATAGCGGTCAAGGTCGCGATAAGCATCTGTAGCCTGACGGGTCACCTGTGCGGCACGGGCATTGGCGGCGGCCACCACAGCCTCCGGCCCCTGGGCCTCAAGCATGGCCACTAGGGCCTCATCCTCCTGCGCAGCACCCTCATGGAAGGATTTCTCCAGCGCACCCTGCACCTTGCGGATGTCGTCAATCATCAGGTCATAGCGGTTATAAGCCTGATTGGCCACACGGTTGGTCATCCAGAAGTTGGCGGTGTCGGAATAGGTGTTCATGTCGCCGTTACCCACACGCACCTCAAGAGGAATCTCAGTCATGGAGCAGCGCATCGGCATATAGACACAGGTGTTGGCGTCATCGGTGCCGAACCAAAGCAGACCACCCACGGCATCCGGCAGCTGCGGACGGCTCTGGGAGATGAAGCTCCAGCCGGTTTGCTGCGTGGCGATGGCGCGCTCATGCATGTAGGTCTTGCCATCCACCTCATAGTCCATGGGACGCCAACGGTAAGGCACATGATAGGGCCCGGCGCCAATGTCGTCGGTCATTGCGAAGGGGGTATCCTCGAAATGGTCGCGCATCCGTTCCGCCATCATCTCCACGGTTATCTTGCCCGGCTCATCGGGGAAGATATACAGGGGCATGGCTTCGGTGCTCTCGCCGTTACACCAGGCATAATACTTGTCGGCATCCTTATTGAAGCGGCGGAAGTAGCTCCACACGCGGGCATCGCAGCCGCGCAGGGTGCCATAGTCAAATTCCTCATATACGTCAGCGAAGCTGAAGTCCTTGTCTTTGCCGGAGAACCAACCCTGCTTGCGGGCGAAGTCCACGACATCCTTTGAGTACAGGACATTCTTCTTATCCTTGAAGTCCACCTGACGGATGCGGGGCTGGTTGGCATGGCCGGAGATAGCTCCGTCGGGGATGCGCACGGCAATCCATACGGCACCCTTCTCTGCACCTTTGCCTATCAGTTCCATAACCCACACCTCATCCTTATCGGCAATCGAGAAGCTCTCGCCGGAAGAAGCGTAGCCATATTTCTGCACCAGCTCATCCATCACCTTGATGGCCTCGCGGGCGGTCTTGGCGCGCTGAAGGGTTATATAAATCAGTGAACCATAGTCGATTATCGAATTACCGGTAGTATCCACACACTCCTTGCGACCACCCCAGGTGCTCTCGGCTATCACGAGCTGATGCTCATTCATGTTGCCGACCACGTTGTAAGTGTGAGCCACCTCGGGAATCTCGCCGAGGGGTTTGCCGGTGTCCCATTCCACCACTTTGCGCATTGCGCCGGCGGGATGGTCGGCAGCCGGCTGATGATACAGTTCGCCGTAGAGGCTGTGGGAGTCGGCAGCGTAGGTCACGATATTAGAGCCGTCGGCCGTAGCGCCGCGGGTGGCAATCAGATTGGTGCACGCATCGGCGGCGGCGGGAGCCAGCAATGCTGCTGCGGCCACCAAGGTTATAGGAAATTTCATTCTATGAGTCAAAAAGTGTGAGTGTGATTACAATGAATATCCGCGAAGTTAAGCATTTTTTGTCAAATTTCCAAATCAGCGTGTCGTTTTGACTACGATTTTCTTACCGCCGCAGATGTAAATACCCTCCGGCAAACCCTCCTGACTGTCTGCCACTTTGATGCCCTGAAGGTTGTAAACCGGTCCTGAAGCGGCGGCTACACCTACGGTGTCAACACCCAGCACACCATTCTCGGCCAGGTTCACTTCAAACTCACAGGGGGCGTTAGCTTTGCCTGTGTAAAACTTATGGTCAGAGGTCAGTCCATACCATTCTGCATCGCCGAACATGGTGGGAATCTTGACCGTGTAGGTTTCATTAAAGTTCCAGTTGACTGAGGCCGCAGGCTTGATGGCAAAGGCCGCACGCTGAGGTTCACTCATGAGGGAACGGGAGAGGAAGGTGGCAGGCACACGCTCCCCGGCGGCATTGAAAAGGCTCATGGCAATATAGCCGTTGAAGTTAACATACACATTCTCATCATAGTGGAAGCGCACCTCAATCTCATCAACTTTTTCCTGCGAGCCGCTGTAAAGAATCTCGGTCTCGATGGGGGCGAACGTGTAGTCAATCAGACTCTCGGGATCGGTCGTGCCGATGTATTTTACTGTGCCTGTGGCCAAGCGTTTGTTGTCGGCATCATAGATGGTATAGCTCAGATAATAGGTGTGACCCTCAAGAAAATAAACGGGTGAAGAATAATTGAACCAATAGAGTCGCCCCTGCTCATCCTTATACTCTGAAGTGAATGAGCCGAACTCCTCCTGAGAGCCGTTGGAGTTCTTTTCGTCAATGATAATGCCGGTCACTTTGGCTGCCAAAGCATCATCTGTGGTGCTGAATGTAATCCTGCCGTCAGTGGGGATACCCGCAACTTCTTCCCCGTCACCCGGCTCTACTGAGGTTACTGAAAAATCATCGGCCTGAGCCGCATTGAACGCAAAGACTGTGAATAACAGCGCTAAAATTCTGTAAAGTTTTTTCATGTTATTTGGTTTATAGGTTTGATGCCACAAAGATAGATATTTTTTCGTAAACAGCCGCTATCTGCGTATGAATGCGGGCATTAACCGCGCAGCTCTCTCCGAAGCCAGCAGCCGTCGCCAACCCCATATAAGAACCAACGGCACCCCCACTCCCACGATGGAATATAGCACCCAGAAGAAATCAGTGTTATTGAAGTGGATAACCATGTGGCAACCAATCTGCTGCGGATCCAGGTCATAATAATGTATCTTCATCAGGCTCACAAGCTTATAGGCCGGGATATGCCAAAGCAGAATGTAGAGCGTATTGTCGCCAATGAAACGGAGCAGGCGACACAGCGCCCCGCCCCATGCTGCAATGTAGCCTGACAGCCAATAGGTCATCAGGAATCCGATGGAGCCGGTGAGCGGCAGCGTCAGCAGGTTTATCATCTTGCCGCTATTGTTCATGCCGCAGGTGTGCAGCTTGCCGGCGCCGAGTATCAGCAGAAAACTCAGCAGCAGCAACCACCATCTACGCACAAACAGAGCCTCAAAACGACGGAACACCACTCCGGCGGCGAAGAAGAACATACCCCAGGACTCACGCAGTCCGCCGTTAGGTATAACATTGATTGACAATCCGTTGGCAAACCGGAAGGCAATGAAGCCCAACGTCAGCACCATAATGCAGAGGCTCACCCGCACCCCGGTCATCGGTGTGCGCCCCTCTATGAGCCGATGCAGGATGAGATAACCGATGGAGGCCAGCAACAGGCCGCGGAAGAACCAGAACGCACCGGCCATAAACTCATCGTAGCCCGACATGCCGAACAGGATTCTCACCACACGCATAGCCGCATCATGCCAGGTGTAGGGGTGAGTCACACCCCCTGTCCAGTTGCCGTATGTCTCATTCAGCACCCCAAGCTCAAACCACAGGTTATGCAGCACCAGATAAATCAGGCTCCACTTCACGAACGGCACATAGAGTCCGTCAAACCGTTTGCGACAGAAACTCCATGGGTCATCCAGATACTTGCGGGAAAAGAAATAACCGGCCGCAATGAAGAAGAGCGGCATATGGAACGTATAGATAAAATTAGTGAGAAGCTCCGGAGCCTCGGCATGGCCAATCACCATCAGAATGATAGCCAGCCCCTTACACACTGATATAACCGGATTGCGTTGCGCCATAAGAGTTCAGAACAAAGTAGCTTAATTAGAACCGAATTTAATACCGTCTTTAACTCTGCGGCGATAAGTCATAAAATTATCGAAACACAAGTAAGTAAGGAGTACGATTCCGCCCAAATCAAACCAAGCTTTTCCTGATTTGGGCTCCATAACTACATCCCAAATACTCCCGATTATGCAGAATAAGCCTACAACTAAAAGAGTTGCGGATATATTGCGTTTTACCGTATTGCTTATCATATTTGAGCACTAATAAAGTTGTATTATTAGATGCAAAATTACGAAAATCGTTATAACTTACAAAACTGTAACGCTTAGAGTGTGTGTCAAAATGTGAACCCGACGCTGCATGGCGCGGAGCGCCTTCCCTTTGTTAGCCGGGGGGCTTCAGCCCCCCGGTATGCATGTAGCGACAACCCAGCCCCGGAAGGGCTGCCCTATATCGTTGGTTGTCAATGTATTGGGCAGCCCTTCCGGGGCTGGATCTGTCTGCCGGGCGACCGGGGGGCTGAAGCCCCCCGGCTAACAAGGGATAGGCGCTCCGCGCCAAGCGTTTGCTTCAGTAAGGATTTTGACACTCTATTAAAACGCGGAACACCGGGGCGCGCGTCGGGCGAGGAAGAAAGCATATTGATTTGCCGAGTTAAGGCTTTTTTGCTATATTTGCATTTTATTAAGTATGGCTACTCCCGAACGCGACATATTCTTCGGTCTCTTCAACGACAGTTTCCCCCCGGTGATGGATGGGGTGACACTCACTGTGAAGAATTATGCCGAGTGGCTGCGCCTGTCAGGTTTCAAACCGTGTGTCGTAACCCCTGACGCGCCCGTGCGTCCGGAGGTGCCATATCCCGTGATGCGCTATTTCTCTCTACCGATAGCCTCGCGCCCCCCTTACCGCTACGGCTATCCCCGGCTGGATTTCTCCATAAAGCGCCGGCTGCGCTCAACGCCGTTTGCCATAGCACATGCCCACAGTCCCTTCTCAGCCGGACGGCTGGCGCTCTACACCGCACGCGCGCAGGGGATTCCATTGGTTGGAACATTCCACTCGAAATATCGCACCGACCTCGAGCACTCCCTGCGCCGTTTCCCCTGGATGGTGGACAGGGTCATGAGCCGTGTGCTGAATTTCTTCAATCAATGCGACCAGGTCTGGATTCCTCAGGCACAGGTAGAGGACACGGTGCGCGAATATGGCTACCGGGGTGAGGTGCACGTTGTGGAAAATGGCAACGACATGGCCGGTATCCCGGCCGAAGCTCTGACTATACGCAAGCATGAGGCTCGTAAAAAACTCGGTTTCCCGGAGGGTGTGCCCGCGCTCCTGTTTGTCGGGCAACATATTCTGGAAAAAGGTGTGGAGGTGATTCTCGACGCATTGATTCTTCTCCGCAGGCGCGGCATCCCGTTCATTATGAACTACATAGGCACCGGCTACGCCGTGCCGCAGCTTCGTGCCCGCATCGAGCGGGAAGGCCTGAGCGACTGCGTCAGGCTCCACGGACTCCTTCAGGACCGTTCGCTGTTAGCTGATTACTATGCCGCCTCCGACCTGTTTCTCTTCCCTTCATTCTATGACAACGCCCCCCTGGTGGTGCGCGAAGCGGCTGCCATGGGAACTCCCTCGGTAATCCCTGCCGGCTCCACTGCTTCAGAAGTAATCAGAGACGGGCAGAACGGCCTGCTCTGCCAGCGCACTCCGCAGGCGTATTCATCTGTAATAGAACATGTTGCCTCACAGCCCCGTCTCGCGTCCGAAATAGGCCTGCGGGCGCGCGCCTCGCTCGTGCGCTCCTGGGAAGATGTGATGCGCGAAGTGGCCGCAAGATATATCGACATCATCAAAAACCGCAAACGATGACCAAGAGCAATGACACCCGCAGCTCCCGCATGAACTGGTGGAAGGTACTGCTGCCCGTACTCATAGGGCTGGCGGCTGTGGGCTGGCTGTTTTGGCGCGATGCCCGTTCGCAGAACATAGGAGCCGTGTGGCAGTCCATATCGTTCACTCCCTACGTAATAGCCTGCATCGCCCTGGCCTGGTGCTTCATGCTCGGCCGCGACTTCGGACTCTCCTGGCGCTTCCGTGCCCTGACTGACCGGCAGCTCTCCTGGCGACAGGCCATCAAGGTCAACTGCCTCTGCGAGTTTACCTCCTGCATAACCCCATCGGCAGTGGGTGGCAGCTCCTTAGGTATGGTCTTTCTGAACCGCGAGGGAATTGAATTGGGTCGCGCCACAACCCTGATGCTTACAACCCTCTTCCTCGATGAACTGTTCTTCGTGGTCTCCTGCCCGCTCGTGGTGCTATTCACCCCCGTCGGCGAACTGTTCAGCTCCGGAGGCGAGGCCTTTCAGACCGGCCTGCAACTCACCTTCTGGCTCGTCTATGCCGGAATCACGGCCTGGACTACTCTGCTTTTCTGCGGCATCATCCTGTGGCCCAATGGGATACGAGCCTTGATTAACCGATTGTTCCGCCTGCGCCTGCTGCGCCGTTGGCAACAGCAGGCCACGGCCTTGGCCGACAATATGGTGGCCACCTCAGCCTCGCTGCGCGCCAAGCCGTTCCGCTTCTGGCTCGAAACCTTCGGAGGCACAGCCCTCTCCTGGACCTCCCGCTATCTCGTGGTCAACGCCCTGTTTCTTGCCTTCGTGCCGCAGGCCGACCCGCATCAGTGGCTCATTCTGGCCCGTCAATTAGTGGTGTGGGTTGTGCTGATGGTCAGCCCCACCCCCGGCGGCGCAGGTCTGAGCGAATGGCTCTTCACTGAATTTTACGGCTCGCTGATTCCATCGGCTGCCCTCGCTCTCATCATGGCCATCTTCTGGCGCGTGATTTCTTATTACGTTTACCTCATCATTGGCGCCATCCTCGTGCCCCGCTGGCTGCGTGACGCCTTCACCCGAAAATCCTCAAAATGAAATTCTTAGCTATAATTCCTGCACGCTACGGCTCCTCCCGTTTCCCGGGTAAACCGCTGGCTCGACTCGGCGACCGGGAG
>CANSAP010000063.1 GCA_947644715.1 uncultured Bacteroidales bacterium | reverse complement strand
CACCCACAAACAAAAAAACCCCCCCGCCCCCGCCGGGGGGGGCCGTTTTTTATTGTTCCCAGTCGGGTGGGCCACCCCCCCCGGCCGCCCCCCCACCCCCCCCCCCCCCACGACCGGCTTTGACTTAAAAAATTAAACTTTAACTAATTTCTTGATCCGGTGGCTGCGGGCGGGTTCAGTCGCCCGCAACCTGCTATTTGTTTACCCTTGGGAGTGCTTCTGCCTGTGAGGCTATAGAATCATTCCCGGGGCAGTTCTTCAGTTTGATTTATCTTACTATTACCTTGAGGGTATCGGTGGCGGTCTTCACTACGTAGACACCCGCGGAGAGGTCAATGCGACCGTTGCCCAGGTAGCGGACAGTGCCATCGATGCCATAGACACCACCTTCGTTGCCCATGAGGTCAATGAAGCCTTCGCCTGCCACGATGGATGCACCTGTGGAGGTAACAGTCTGCACACCGGTCTGAATATCATCGGAGACAGCAACATCCAAGTAAGCGGGGAAGAATGCATCAACAGTGGCGGCACGTGCAGCGCGAGCCGGAGCAGCCATGGCGGAGGATGCACCCTCAATTGATGCTACGGGAGCATTCTTGAAGAAGAAGGTGTGGGACATGCTCAGCTTATCATTTTCATTGAAGAGCATGAGGCTGTTCATGCCGGCCCACCAGGTGCCCAATTCGCGCTCTGCGATAACCATTGTCGCATCAGCGTGGGTGAGGGTCTCATAGCGGTGAGCATTGTTGGTGTCAGTGCGGCCATCAGTACCGTTGCTGCCGAAGTGCTCATCGCTTAACTTGAAGCCTACGTGAGCGTTATGGTCGATATTCGCATCCTGGTCAAGATAGGTTTCTACATAATGGTAGACGGGCATTCCATCTTGCATTACCACCTGACCATTCTCATCGCGCAGAGCCTCTTCAAGATAGGCCTTGACATTCTCATAGATAATGGTTTCCTCCTCAACTCTGGAGTCATCGTCGCTCTTGCTGAAAATGAAAGCACCGGGCTGAAGACCTGTACTGTTGAATTTGAATTGGCGGAGCACCAGACGCTGCACCCAACGATTCTCAAGAGGATCGGGCTGAGTGTTAGCTACATACATCGACCCTTCAAGGCCCTTGGCATTGGGAGCTATGGCGTAAGGCTCATTCAAGGCGAGAGTGACGGCACCTGAGTTGCGGTTGTAAAGATGCAGCCCGGCAGCCTCCAGCTTCATTTCAAGAGTCTGAGGCACAGCAGTGTATTCTGCTACTGTCTTACCCAACAATCTAAAATCGGAAGTCCACCACTGTTGCTGATATTCTTCCCATGTCATTCCGTCAGGCACATTCATATCACAATAAATCTTGGAAGCAGGTTTTTCGCTGACCCAAGTGCGGATGGGCTGGTCGGCCAGGAGGATATCGGTGGCACTCTCGAAGTTGAGGGCAACGGAGCCGGCAAACTGGTCAGCCAGAGATCCGGTGAATGTAGCTGTGGGAGTGGCATCCTTAATCAGAGCCAGGAGTTCGGAGGTTGCGTTGGATTTCTCCAGGGGAACACGCAGATTGAGGTGACGCTGACGGGCTGTGTATTCCACCTTGTCGGCAGTGTAGTCAGTCTGCTCCAGGTCGCCGAAATGGTCGTCGCCGGTCACGCTGAAAGTAGAGGCGTCATCATCGATGGTCACTTCCACATCGAGGTCAGAGAGGAGACGGGGAGTGGGAATATAGAGATCTATATCATCGCTCACTTCGCCCCACTCGGCATCGCCATCTTCTTCCGATATTTCAGTAATGGCCTGACGGAGAATGAAGCCTGTGTGGAGAGCGTCAGCCTCAGCTACATAGCGGAAATAATCGCCACTAAAGGGCGCATCTTCAAACAAGTTTTTATCGCTCACAGAGTTCTTGTAGAGTTCCCAACCCCTATAGGAGCCGTCAGTGGGCATACCCTCGGGGGGAAGAGCATAGATGAGCACTTTGTTAGTCCAGAGGTTTTCGGGGTTGGAGTAAACCTCAGCAGCGGGAACATCAATGCGTTCCACATTCAGGAAGGAGCCATTGCTTGTATCGATATCGGCACCTTCGCGAGAGGTCACCTTGCAGGCGTAAGTTGCGCCGGGAGCATAGGTCACATAGTAGCCGTCCTTGCCATCCTCAACGCGCACGAGCTGTGCGGTGTAGAGGGCAGCCGGTTTAGCCTTGATATAGAAGGGGTTGGAGATTGCAGTCTCGGTGTCGCCGGAGTCGAAGGTGACATCCATCTGATAGCGGTAGCGGCCGGTCTCCTCGTAGTTGAAACCATCCTTCCAGTAGTTGGAGGGGTTCTTTGAAGCATCGGGGCGCTCGAAACCGGAGAAGAGATTGTTGAAGCCAGCCAGGTCAACACCGGAGCCTGACCAGGTGAAGACTTCGCTCAGAGTCTTGTTGGGGTCGGTGTCCTTGTAGACGGAGATGGTCACGGCGGTCACCTTGTGGGAGCCGAGGTTAGTCACTTCGGGGAGCATGAGTCCGCAATCATAGTCATTGAGATTGTTGAGGGCGCTGATCTGCGCACCGCCGAAAGCAGCCTCGGTGTAGATGCGTGAATAGTATTGCTCGTTGGGGTGTTCACGGTTGAGGAAGAAGTACACGTGACGCAGGTAGACGGGTTCAGCATTGTAGCCATCTTCGGTGAAGAGCATGTCGCCCCACTCGGTGCCGAGTTCGTAGGTTTTTCCGGGCTGCACCTTGGTAGCTGAAGTTGACTGAGAGGAGTGACCCCAGTTCCAGTTGGAGAACCATTCGGCCTGCCAGGTATTGGAGTCAGTGTTCAGGATATGGTCGCCGTTCCAACCGCTCCAAAGCTTGAAGGAGCCGTTGGCCCACATGTCGTCAACAGTGTAGAGGATGTATTCTTCAGTAGAATGGTCACCCACGTCCTTACCTTGACCGAAGTCAACGGCGGCGAAGCGGGGATCCTTGAGCCACTCGGTGCCGGTCTTGACCTCACCTTCGGTGGCCATGGTGAGGTGGCCGGAAGATACGGTCAGGTCGTAGTCTTTGCCATCAACAGTGAGCTTGGTGGTGAAGTAGATATTGTTGAGCGGGGGCCACTGCGTGTTGTAGTAGACGGTTGAGCCGTCGCGGCCGGTCACGGGGTTACCCTGATTGTCATACTGAATCCAGGCATTCTGCCATCCTTCGTCGGTGTTGGCCACCTGCGAGAGGTCTTCGTTGCCGATGCGGGCAGAGGTTTCCTGTTTCCAGTCAGAACCTACGAGAGAGATGAAGGGGAGGTAAGTTGCCTCCTGACCATTTGCGGCTTCTGCCCATGTTCCATTAGTGTAGCGAAGGAGCTTGACGTCGAAGCTGCCTGAGTTAGAGTCATATATTGCACGACAGCGCACACCGGCCTGGTCGTAGCCTGCCTTGAGCGTGTAGTCAAGGAGACTCTTCTGGGTAACAGCAGTCGGGTCAGCGTCAGCCTTTGTGAATGAGACAACGCGCACGATGCCGCGGTCAGCGTCGGAGACGGGGCAGTCGTTTCCGGTCTTGTGGCGGTTATAAGTGAAGTCGAGGGTGTAGATGCCGTCACCGTCAGGGTCGAGCATTTCCCATTCGGGGGAGGTCATGCCATTGTTCAGAGCGTGGCCTGTGAGATAGTAGAACTTCTTTGTGGAGGACACGGCAGCAAGTTCCGCCTCGGAGGTGATGCCTGCGGGATAGAAGGGTATGCCGGATACGGATGCACCCTTCCAGGTGGCTTCCAGATGGAGCTTGCCGTTGATTTCAGAGAGGGTGAAGGTTACAAGCACATCCGGGGCGGGAGCATTCTTGAGACGCAGATTAGCGCCGGAAACTTCAATCACGTCGGTGTTAAAGGTTAAGTCGGAAGGCTGAATCCAGCTGCCTGTATAGAGCTTGAAGGCCTGAGAGCCAACAGCGAAAGAGAGATTGCCGTCGGAGCTGAACTGCTTGAGATTAGAGTCGGTTGAGAAGCCGTTCCAGTCGCCGGTCATTTTGAACACTGACCAGTCAACGGCGGGTTTCACCCAAGTTGCATCAAGATAGGGCTTGCCGTCAACTTCTGATATGGTGAAAGTTACGGTGGTGCCATCGGTGGGAGCATTTTTGAGATGGAGGTTCCAGTTGCTGCTGTTCTGCACCGCTTCGATAACCTCGGAGTTATATCCCATGTCGGAGGGATCAATATAATTGGAACCGTAGAGCTTGAATTGCCAGTCAGCCTTCCATTGCATCTCCGCCTTATCAGTAAGGGGGTCGAAGCTTAGCATTCCACCCCAGCCGTTCCAGTCGCCGAAGAGTCCATATTGGGTTTTAGTCTCATAGGAAGCAGAGAGCGCAGGCTTGGTACCGTCGAGATTGAGAGAGATGGTTACGGTTGAACCTGCGGGAGCATTGGGTACAGTCAGGTAGCCTGAAGAGAGGCTGAGGGTTGAGTCATAAGAGAGGTTTGCCATAGCCACTTTGCCTGTCTTGTCGTAGAGTTCAAAGTAGCCCTGCGCGGGATTGTAGCCGTTTATCACGAGCTTGCCATCCGCGCTGAAAGCGGTTTTTTCCCAATTATTGAAATTGCCTGAGAGGGAGTAGTCGGTATAAATCTTCTCGACCGGCTGCGGATCGGCATCCTCCACTTTAGTAATGCCAAGCATAGTGGGGGCGTAACCTTCAGTATTACTGTCCACCTTTATCTGCAAAGTGAACTTCTTATTGGCAGCGAAATGAACTGTGTAATTCTTGTTCTCCGTACCGATTGGAAAGCTGGTTAGAGTAGTTAGCGTCATAGAAATAGGCGCCTGCGAATAGAATTGATGGGAGCCGCTGTTATCGTCAAATTCAGCTTCCACATGATCAAAGTGGAAATAATCAGAGAAAGATATTTCCTTCTCATAAAATCTACCGGAAGCGTTCCATACGAAAGGCTCAGAGACATAATCCGCAGAGCCTAACTTGCCGACGAGCCTATAATTAATATAGGCGCTTGCCGACTGAGAAAGGGCAAGCAGGGTCGCGAGCAGGAGCAGAGGTCTGAGGAACCTGCTCTTTAGTTTTTCTCGTAACATTTGTAAGAGTTTTTAGTTAGTTAATTTATTATTGTGTTGAAATTTTTATTAAGTCATATCAGCCTAAAAGATGCTGAAAAAGAGTCATGCTACCAATGTCAAAGTCCGGAAATCAGATGAGTCAAGCTGTCAAGAAATCAGGCTACGGGCAGTTGGTTTTACGGGATAAATATTCCGTGGATTCGCAATAAATTTACGTTCCATGAGTCATATTTCCCGGATGCGGTGCAAAGGTACAACGAAATCAGCCATTTCTCCCCCCGATTGTTAAATAACGTTAAATATGTTTTATAACATGTTTTTAATAATTTCGAGGCACTAAACCGGTACGGGCGGACGTTTGATAAGAGTCGGGCGGGGGTGTTGATAAGATGTAGATAAGCCGTTGAAATGCGGTCGGGCGGTTTATAATATCTTGGTTTGCAGGGTTGATGGATTTTTATAGGCAGAAGGGCCGGGAGGTGGCCAAGGAAAGTTATTGATTTCGGTTGACACTGTTTTCTACCCTTTTGGCAGAGTTTTTTTACAGCTATTCCGATGGAAATTATTAACTTTGCTGCGTATTTACATGGTGTAGACAATGGCCGCAAACAGCTCAGAGTCAGAGGTACGCCATGTAGATTACAGGTTAATAACCACCCTGCCCGCTACGATAACTCTTAAATGCAAGTTTTTGGTGAATTTTTTATTTACTCTATTTACAGGGGTTATAGTAGTAATATATCTTTTATAAATTAAAAACCTTTTTTATACTACTCATAATGGAATCTCAGGAGAGACTCGTGGAGGCCATCGAGGCTTTGAAGCGCGAGAAGAATGCAATCATCATGGCTCACTACTATCAGCGTGATGAGGTTCAGCAGATAGCAGACCGAGTGGGTGACTCGCTGGCGCTGGCGCGCTATGCGGCCACAACGGATGCCGACATGATTGTGATGTGCGGTGTGCACTTCATGGGTGAGACGGCCAAGATTCTCTGTCCGCAGAAGCGGGTGGTGGTGCCGGGTGGCACTCAGGCGGGTTGCTCGCTGGCTGATTCCTGTCCGGCTCCGGAGTTCGAGAAGTTTATTGCCGAGCATCCGGGGCACACGGTGATCAGTTACGTCAACACCTCGGCTCCGGTGAAGGCTCTCACTGATATAGTTGTGACTTCGGGCAATGCTCTGAAGATTGTCGGCTCGCTGCCGGAGGATGAGAAAATCATTTTCGGGCCGGATGCCAATCTGGGGGGCTACATCAATGCGGTGACCGGGCGGCAGATGGTTCTATGGCCCGGGGCCTGCCATGTGCATGACCGTTTTTCGCTTCAGGCTATATTGGAGATGAAGAAGGCTCACCCGGGGGCAAAGATATTGGTTCATCCGGAGTGCAAGCGTCCGCTGCAGTTGGTGGCCGACAAGGTTGGTTCCACGGCAGCCCTTTTGGATTTCGCCCGCACTGATGATGCCCGCGAATATATAGTGGTGACCGAGAGCGGCATACTGTTTGAGATGCAGAAGAGCTGCCCGGAGAAGGTGTTCCTTCCGGCGCCGGCCGAGGATTCGGAGTGCCAGTGCAACCAATGTGAGTATATGAAGTTAGGGACACTGGAGGGTGTCTACGAAGCATTGCTCACGGGGGAGCCGGAGATAACGGTAGACCCGGAGATAGCCGCGGCGGCCCTGCGCCCCATCGAGCGTATGCTGGAGCTTTCGAAGTAAGTTTGTTTCTGTAACAGGTCGGGTGTCCCCCCGATAGCGGTTATACCGGAAGTCCATCTTAAGCAAACGCTTGGCGCGGAGCGCGTGTCCCCCCCGGTGGCGGTTATACCGGAAAGCCATCTGAAGCAAACGCCTGGCGCGGAGCGCCTATCCCCCGGGTGGCGGGTATTCCGGAAAGCCATCTGAAGCAAACGCCTGGCGCGGAGCACCTGTCCCCCCGTGGCGGGTGTGGCGGAAAGCCATCTTAAGCAAACGCTTGGTGCGGAGCACCTGTCCCCCGTGGCGGGTGTGGCGGAAAGCCATCTTAAGCAAACGCTTGGCGCGGAGCGCCTATCCATTGTTAGCCGGGGGGCTTCAGCCCCCCGGTAGAAAGACGAAAGGAACCAGCCCCG
>CANSAP010000062.1 GCA_947644715.1 uncultured Bacteroidales bacterium | reverse complement strand
CATAGCATTTTATCTGCCATTGTCAGCGGGGACGCGCCGCGGCGCGTCCCTACAATCTGATGTGTTTTGCAGGTGCAGCCATTGACCAGGTGCAGCCATTGACAACGTTTCGGAAAATATCTATTATAAAACCCGGGGATGCCGGAGCGCAGTAGCAGGAAAAGACAGATGGACCGGGGATATTGACACGGTAATCCGCGGAGCTTTTCATATCCCAGACGAGAAGACCATATCGCGGTAGCCGAGGGCGGAACATTGATAGCTTGGGAAATTCAGGGAGCATTTCATATCGCGGTAACCGAGGGGGACGGTTGATAGCTTGGGGGGGAATTCAGGGAGCATTTCATATCGCGGAGCGATATCCCAATTATTAGCCGGGGGTTGCGCCGAACAGGCGTAACCCCCGGGAAGTGGCGGAGTACCCCCAACCCAGGCTGGGTTGGCCTTCATGGGGGATAACGGATGCCGGAGCGCAGTAGCAAGAAAAGACAGATTGACCGGGGATATTGACACGGTAATCCGCGGAGCTTTTAATGTCACAGACGAGAAGACCATATCGCGGTAGCCGAGGGCGGAACATTGATAGCTTGGGGGATTCAGGGGGCATTTCATATCGCGGAGCGATATCCCAATTATTAGCCGGGGGTTGCGCCGAACAGGCGTAACCCCCGGTAAGTGGCGGAGTACCCCCAACCCAGGATGGGTTGGCCTTCATGTGGGGGACAACAAGACCTCCCACCTCGCCGCGACTTTCGCCGACCTGCGGATGCCGGTCGGCGAAACAGCTACATACCCCCATACAACGCAGTTGGCGCCAGACCTCACGACCTGCCGCCAACTGCGTTGTGAAGGGCGAAAGCCCTCTCAACAATAACTAACTAATTAACCTAATATCAACATTTATCTATTACCAAAAATCTATCGCGGTGTGTTTTTCATAGCCGGTGGCATTCGGGGGTTACGGTTGTGAGTCTCAGGCTCTTGTCCGGCCTCCCTTGCAGCCGCCGTACATCAATAGAACATCCTCACCCCTAAAAAAGTTTACCACCCGCCGAAAAATTTTCAACCATCCGCAAAAAAACACTACCTTTGCACCGCATCACGCACTTACCGTACTGAGTTACATTTAATATATGAAAAGAATTTGTGTTTATTGCAGCTCGCAGAGCGGGCTTGCTCCCGAAATAGAGGAGATGGGTGCCTCCCTGGGTGAATGGATTGGCCGACATGGTCATGCTCTTGTCTATGGCGGCGTCAATGCAGGGCTGATGCACACTGTGGCCGATGCTGCGTCCCGAGCCGGCGCTCCGGTCACCGGGATTGTGCCTGAAGTGTTCCGCGAGCGGGTGGATGAAGCCTGCTCGGAAGTAATCATGACCTCTGACCTGAACACCCGCAAAGCGCGCATGATTGAGCTGGCCGACATCTTCGTGGTGCTCCCCGGGGGCATCGGCACAATCGACGAATGGATTTCCACCCTCTCTCACATCATGGTGATGGAAAAATCCCGCCCGGGCTACGACAAACCGATTGTGGCCGTCAACCTCGAGGGAATGTATGACGGGATGAAGGCCCAGCTGCAAGCCACCTCCGCCTCACCCTTCGCACGCGGCCGCCGCATTGACCGCACCATCTATGCCGGCAATACCGCTGAACTCCTTGCCCGCCTCTCCGACCTCTGCGGCTAAGAACCCGTTACGGTTTTTTAAGACTGATTTGTTGGTCGTTAGCGGCTTTTGTTGTACTTTTGCATCTAATTTATGCACCTTAAAATCTATCCGTGCCCCAAGAGGGGCTGCTTTCATTGTGTGCATGCCTTATTAAAAATATTACAATAACCTGATACCCAAGTTTTTAGCTTAATGAAATCTTATCTTTCCATGCTGGCGGCATGGCTTCTCTGCGCCTTTGGTGCAAGCGCCGCCGACGTTGTGACCTCTTCGCCCACACCTCTGCAGGTGACCAGCGAGAATGTCTCGATTTTCTTCCATGCCGACCAAGGCAACAAAGGAATGATGGGCTTGGCTGCCGATGCCGAAGTGTATGCCCACACCGGAGTGATTACCAATGAATCCCTCACTGACGGAGACTGGAAACATGGTCCCGCAGAATGGGGCGACAATGATCCCAAGTACAAGTTGACCTATGTGGACACCGACCTCTGGCGTCTCGACCTCGGCACCATCGCTGAGTATTACGGCCTGGAGGAGGGTGAGGTGCCCTATAAGCTCGCTTTCGTCTTCCGCACCGGCGACAAGAAGAAAGAGGGCAAAGATGTGGGTGGCGCCGACATCATGCTCCCCGTGGCCGGCGAGGGCTTCCAACTCTCTCTGACCAACGACATGACCAATGCCGTTATCCTCGGGTCAAAAACTACCGTCACTTTCACTGTAAGCTCCACTGCTCCCGCCACCCTCTCGCTCAGTGTGGACGGCACTCTGCTCAAGCAGGAGGAGAATGTCACTACCCTTTCAGCCTCTTACGACTTCGCCTCAACCGGCAACTACACCGTTGTGGCCAAGGGTCAGATTGACTCCGAGGTAAAGGAGGAGACCTTCATCGTCTGCAACCCGGTGGCTTCCGCCGAGGCCACCTATCCCGGCGGCACACCCAAGATGGGCACCGTGCGCAACGCCGACGGCACCGTCACTTTCTGCATCGCCGCTCCCAAGAAAAAGAACATGATGCTCATCCCCTCATGGTGTGACTTCGAGCCCCGTGTCGAGAATGTTATGAACTATCAGGATGATGGCGACAACCGCTACTTCTGGATTAACGTGGCAGACCTTGACCCTGACCGGGTATATACCTACTACTTCCTGGCCGACAATCTCACCAAGGTGGCTGACCCCTACGCCAAGCTCATCCTTGACCCCTATAATGACAAGTATATCTCTGAGGATGTGTATCCCGACATGCCTCAGATTCCCGCCAAGCTCGGCACTACCATGCTCTCCGTCTACCACGAGAATATCAATAAGTATGACTGGCAGGTGACTGACTTCAAGGCTCCCCGCAAGCAGGACCTCATCATCTATGAGCTGCTGCTCCGCGACTTCACCGGCACCGAAGGTGAGGCCAAGGGTGACGGCACGCTGCGCCTGGCTATGGAGAAGATTCCTTACCTGAAGGCGCTCGGCGTAAACGCTATCGAGCTGCTCCCCATCAATGAGTTCAACGGCAACCTCTCCTGGGGCTATAATCCCAACTTCTACTTCGCTCCCGACAAGGCTTACGGCACTCCGGATGACTACAAAGAGTTCATCGACCTCTGCCACGAAAACGGCATAGCTGTCATTCTCGACCTCGTGTTCAACCAGAGCGACGGCCTGCATCCCTGGTGCGCAATGTATGGCAGCGCCTCCAACTCCCCCTTCTACAACCGCTCTGCACCCCACGCATATAACGTGCTTAACGACTGGAATCAGGACCACCCCCTCGTGGAGCAGCAGTGGAAGGACTGCGTGCAGTACTGGCTGAGCGAATACAAGGTTGACGGTTTCCGCTTCGACCTCGTAAAGGGTCTTGGCGACAATGACTCTTACGGCACTTCATCCGAGGCCAACACCAATAAGTACAACGCTACCCGCGTAGCCCGCATGACCCGTATCCACGCCGCTATGGCTGAGGTTAACCCCGATGCCTTCTGCATCAACGAGAACCTGGCCGGCGCACAGGAAGAGAATGAGATGGCTGCCGACGGCCAGCTCAACTGGGCTAACGTCAACAACTCCTCATGCCAGTATGCCATGGGCTACACCTCCGAGGCTTCCCTCTCCCGCTTCGATGCCACCAAGGACTCCCGCACCCGTTTCTCCACCGTGAGCTACGCTGAGAGCCACGACGAGGAGCGCATGGGCTACAAGCAGGTGACCTGGGGCGCTGCCGGCGTGAAGAACAATCCCGAGGCCATGAAGGCTCGTATCGCCTCCGTTGGCGCACAGATGATTCTCTCCCCCGGTGCCCACATGATCTGGCAGTTCTCAGAGCTTGGCAACCAGCAGACCACCAAAAACTCTTCCGGCAATGACACCGGCAACAAGATTGTGGACTGGAACGCCCTGAACGACGAATACACCCTGGGCTGCTACTACTCCTGGTGTGACTTCGGCTATCTGCGCACAAAGTATGCCGACCTCTTCGGCGAAGATGCCGACTACAAGGCTGTGCTCTCAGGCTGGACCGCCGGCCGCACCATCTGCACCTCAAAGGATGACCGCGAGATTGTGGTTGTGCTCAACCCGAACACCACCGCCGGCGCCGTGAAGACCATTACCAATGTCGGCTTCAAGCTCGACGACAACGCGGCCTACGAGCTGGCTTCCTGCACCTATGGCACCCGCCCCGAGTTCGACGCGGCAGCCAAGACCGTAACCCTCCCCTCCAACTCCTATGCAATCTATATCCGCAAAGGAATGGAGATGAGCGGCGTTGACTCTCTGCCCGCCACCTCCGAGGTTAAGGTTTACACCTCCGGCTCAGACATCGTAATCCTTGGCGACTACACCCGCGCCGAGGCCTACACCCTCTCCGGTGCCCGTGCCCCCCTCACAGGTCTCGCCTCCGGCATCTACCTCGTGCGTGTGGATGACAAGACCTTCAAGGTAATCGTGGACTAATCCGCGCACCCCCCGTTTCTAATAACCCGCCCCCGGGCAGCTGTCGCTGACTGACAGCCGCCCGGGGGCGAATCCATATCCACGGGAGATTCACTTGCGAACCCAGACTGCGAGATTGCGCGGGCTGACCGGGAAGGTGCCCCCGCCCCGTTCGTCAAGCGTAATCTCTTCGGGACGGTTGCCGGTGAGGTCTATCCAGGTTTCGCCTGCCCGCAGCTCCCCTAATTCCATATACTTCTCCCCCGCTTCATCATTGCTGATTATGAGTGCCAGCCCGGAGCCGGGGTGCTCATCGTCGCCATGGCGCACGAGCCCCACACAGGAGGGATGGTCGAAGTATAGGGTCTGCTCGCCATAGGCATACCTGCGGCGCGCGTCCAGCAGAAGGTCAATGATGCGGCGGTGCGGCGAGGCCACACGGTCTTCTGAATAATAGTCACCATAGAAAATAACCGGATAGCCCTCCTGCATGAGCAGAATAAGCCCGTAGGCCAATGGCTTGAACCAGTCAGCGATGCTTGACTCCAGGCCGCTGCCCGGCTGCGAGTCATGGTTGTCAACGAGCGTGACGGCATGCTCCGGAGAGCTTTTCACGAGCGTGTCGTCCAGCAGGCGGCTCATGTCGAAGCCACCCTGCTCCTGTGCCGCCTCATGGAAATTATAATGCAGCGGAGCGTCAAACAGGTCAAGCTCTCCGGCTGTGTTCTCAATGAAAGCGAGAAGCGAAGCGAGATCGCCGCTCCAGTATTCCCCCACGGCATAAAACTTCCCGCCTCGAGAGGCGCGCACATGCTCAATGAACCGGCGGGTGAAATTGTAGTCCATATGCTTGACGGCATCCATGCGGAAGCCATCGAAGCCGAACTGCCCGGCAGCCCATTCCCCCCAACGGTTAAGCTCCTCGCACACCTGCGGACGGTCAAGGTCAATGTCGTTACACATCAGGAAATCGAAGTTGCCGTTTTCAGAGTCCACACCTTGGCTCCAACCCTTCCCTTCCCCCACGATGCGGAAGATGTCGGTCTCGCCGGTGAGATTGTCGTAGTCCACACCGGAGAAGTCCTGCCAGTGCCACTTATAGTCGGAATAGGTGTCCCCTCTGCCCGGGAAGTCAAAGGCCGTGAAGGCCTCAATGGTGCGCACCTCGCCGGTCTCCTTATTTCGGTCGGCTGCATCCACAGGGATAGCCTCAAACTTTTCCGGTCGGTCGCCCCCGGTCTTATGGTTGAGCACCGTGTCGAGAATCACCTGAATACCCTGCTCATGCAGGGCTGCGATGGCCTGCTCAAGCTCGGCGCGAGTGCCATATTTGGTTCTGACTGTACCTTTTTGGTCGAACTCGCCGAAGTCATAGAGGTCATAGGTGGCATAACCCTCGTCGGCCTGCTCGTCAGCCTTGTATGCCGGGGGAATCCAGACAGCCGTAATACCCCTCTCGGCCAAATGCTGCGCATCCTCCTTGAGTTGTCGCCAGAGCTGACCATCGTTGGGAAGGTTCCACTCGAAGTATTGAAACATAACGCCGTTTTTCATAGTCATTCGCAAATTTATGATTGTTATAGTGAGCAAAACGCCTGATTCAGTCGGATTGTTTACTGTTTCAAGCAGAAAAGATGTTGCACAACATGCTTCAAAATTTGGAGTCTTTGTTGATAAATCTTATCTTTGCACGCAAAAAAATAACATAAATGCTTATGTGGTGCAAGAAGTTTTTCGCTATTGCCGCTGTCGGTTTCCTTCCGGCACTCGGCGTTTGGGCTTATGATTTTGAGATGGAGGGGATCTATTACAGTATTCTTCCCGACGATGCCGGCGTAGAGGTTACTCATGGCTCTGCAAACGCGGCCCCCTCACCAATGAGAATTACCGCCACGCCGCAGGCGTATGACTTCCTCATGGAGGAGGGTAATTCCTACTCGGGAGACGTGGTTATTCCGGCCTCGGTGGAATATGCCGGAACGACCTATCAGGTTACGTCCATAGGCCGGGCTGCATTTCTCAAATGTCAGAGCCTGGGTTCCGTCACTCTTCCGGAAACAATCACTCAAATCAAGGAGGGGGCATTCGCTCTCTCATCAGTGAGTGGACTGACATTGCCTGACGCACTCGTCCTGCTTGGGGAAGCGGCCTTCATGAATGCCGACGCACTGAGCGAGATAACATTGCCGGCAGAAGTCACTTTCATACCGGAGTGCTGCTTCAGCGGCTCCGGGCTGCAGACCGTTGCCGGCATCGACCACCTGACCGGCATCGGAAATTACGGATTCAGCGGCACCCGCTTAACCGAACTTTCTCTCCCTGACAATCCGGACTTCCGGTTGGGGCTGAATGTGTTTACGCATTCTGATATAACGGAGCTTACCCTCCCCTCTAACAGCAAGCTGGAAGGTTATGACTTTGACGATGTCTCTCAGCTCGCCACAATCATCCTCCCGTCGCAGGCAGCGGAGCTATATCCGTTCACAATGAATAACTGCCCGAAATGCAATCTGCTGCGCATCAGCAATCCGGAGCCTCCGGAGCTGCTGGAGGCCTGGGCTCCGGAGATTCTCTCGGCATGCACATTAGAGGTGCCGCAGGAAAGCCTGAGTGCCTATAACCAGGCTCCCGGCTGGAAGGATTTCAGCGAGATTCGCGCCATCGGCAGCGCAGGGATAGAAGGGGTGGATGCGTCGGACATACAGATTCGGGTCTCCGGCCATGATATTGAAATCGCCGGCAACCCGGCTCATTGCAGAGTCTTTGACATGACCGGCAGAGAAACCGGCAGAAAGAATCTGTCACCGGGCATCTACGTCGTGAGTGCGGAAGGTAAGGCTCTGAAGGTAGTGGTGCGCTGATGCGGAGGATATGCCGTCGGCAGTAAATCATCTAAGAGTGTGTCAAAATTCTTACTGAAGCAAACGCATGGCGCGGAGCGCCTATCCTTTGT
>CANSAP010000061.1 GCA_947644715.1 uncultured Bacteroidales bacterium | reverse complement strand
CTACCGGGGGGCTAAAGCCCCCCGGCTAACAAAGGATAGGCGCTCCGCGCCATGCAGCGTCGGGTTCACGTTTTGACACACACTCTTAAAGCTGCGGTCTCTGTCTTAACATATATTTTTTAGACACACTCCAAGCCCCTTACGAAAAAAGCCGCTGTCATCCCGACAGCGGCTTTTTTGCTTTGACTTAATAAAAAACATTAACTAATTTCTTGTAACTTGGTGACAGCGGGCGGGTTCAATCGCCCGCTGTCTCTGTTGGTCCGGTCGTGAGGTGAGGCTGTCGCACACCGTGCATTCCAATCAGGAAATGTGCCCCTGCCTCCGAACCGTTTTTTACTTCACAATTACTTTCAGGGCATCTGCGGCAGTCTTCACTACGTAGATGCCTGCGGGAAGCTCAACGCGGCCGGAGCCAAGATAGAGGACAGTGCCGTCGGTGCCGAAGACACCCCCGTCGTTGCCCATAAGGTCGATGAAGCCTTCGCCGGCAATGATGCTTGCGCCTGCGGCGGTGACAGTCTCAACGCCGGTCATAATGTCATAGGGCATCTGCATGTCGCCATATCCGGGGAAGAAGGCATCGACAGTCGCGGTGGCACGCGATGCACGCATCGGTGCGTTCTGAGCCGAGGATGCATTCCCTACAACTGCGTAGGGTGCATTCTTGAAGAAGAATGTCTGCGACAGACTCAACTTATCATCCTCAGTGAAAAGAATCTGCTGACCTATGCCGGACCACCATGTGCCGAGTTCGCGCTCTGCAACAACCATAGTGGCATCCACGTGAGTTAAGCCCTCGTAGCGGTGAGCATGATTTGTCTCTGCCTTACCATCGGTGCCGGTGCGGCCGAAGTGCTCATTATTGAACTTGAAGCCTACGTGTGCATCATAATCAAGATTATTGTCATCCTTATATGCCTCCTCAATTCTATAACGAATCATGCCGGTGGCCGGATCTACTATGGGATAGTTGTTTTCATCATAGAGAGCTATCGACTTATAATACTTGACATTCTCATAGTCTTTCCACTCTTCCTTTACCAGGGAAGCATCACTATCAAGGTCAAAAAGGAATGTGCCGGGAGCGAATGCGTAGTTGTTAAACGCAAACTGTCGGAGCACCAGACGTTGCACCCAACGATTTACCGCGGGGTCAGGCTGCGTATTGGCGATGTAAATCGAGCCATAGAGGCCATTGGCATTGGGCACTAATGCGTAAGGATGCTCCATTTCAATAGCAACCGGCTCCGAACCGCGGTTATAGAGCTGAATCTCAGAGTCATTGAATGTAACCCCGAGAGTGTTGGGTTGGGGAGCATATTCTGTAATGGTCATGAACCATAACGACATATCCTTATACCACCAGCTGTTTTCTATTTCAGCCCAAGTCATATAAGCATCCGGAGCCGGCCAGGAAGCATCAATCGGATTGGGGTTGCAATAAATCTTCTTAGCCGGCTTATCACTGATCCAGGTGCGGACAGCCTGGTCGTTGAAATCAATATACTGCTCAACGGCAAAGTTCATGTCGACTGAGGCCGGGAGCTGGTCAGCCAAGGAGCCGGAGAAGGTTGCGGTGGGAGTGGCGTTCTTAATCAGAGCCAGCAGGGCGTCGGTGGCATTGGGGTCCTCCAGAGGCACACGCACATTCAGGTGACGCTGGCGACCGGTGTATTCCACCTGCTCGGCCGTGTAATCACTCTGCTCCATGTCCCCGAAATGGTCGTCGCCGGAGACGGTGAAGGTAGAGGATTCCTCATCGGTGTCGACCGTCACAGAAATCTCAGAAGAGAGGCGCGGGGTCGGGATGAGCAGGGTGCAGGTGTCAGTCAGGGTCTCCGAGAAGTCGGTGGTGCCGGCACCGGCCTCAACCTGGTAGGTGTAGGCCACGGAATAGTCGGCGGTCAGAGCTGATGCCTCCACCACGAGGGCGGCATATTCACCATCGATATGGGTGAAGCTGTCGGAGCCGCAGGTCCAGCTTTCGTTGCTGCGGGTTGCATCCTGATTGTCGGCCACGTAGAGCAGCACCTGAGAGGTCCAAAGATAGTCAGAGGCGGAGAGCTGCTCGTCGGTCAGCGGATCGCAAGGGGTGGCACGCAGGCTCTCGCCGCGTCCATCCACCTTATAGGCGGTCGAGGAGGTGGCCGAATAGGTTATGCGTTCACCCGTGGGGACCTGGATGAGCTGCAGGGCATGGAGGCCTTGTGAACGTCCTTTCACGTAGAAGGGGTTGGACTGCACGGTCTCCGTGGAGCCATCGGAGAAGGTTACGGTCATCGTGTAGCGATACTTGCCGGGAGTCTCGTAAGCCACACCGTCGAGCCAGAAGTCTTTGGGATCGAGAGCTTCAGAGGAGGCCTGAAGGCGGTCGGCAAACATTGCCTCAAACTGCGCGGCATCGTAGTCGAAACCGTCGGCAGCGTAGACGGGGAGCAGAGTCTTGTTCTTATCGCCGTCGCGGAAGGCGGAAATCTTAACTGAGGTGACGGTCAGGTCATCGAGCTGAGTCATCTTGGGCTGCATGAGGCCGCAGTCATAACGGCCTACGCGGTCAGAGGCCTGAATCTGCGCGCCGCCGATGGCGTTGCGCGTATAGATGCGTGAGAAGCCTTTGCCGTTGGGGTTGTCAACATCCAGGAAGAAGTAAACGGAGCGCACGTAAGTGGGCTGAGGGAATACCATGTCACCCAGTCGATTGCTGAGCGGAGCAGTCTCCCCTACGTTGATTATGCGGGCACCGTAGTAGTAAGGCGCCGGGGTGGGCGTAGTGACACTGCGGTTCTCGGCCACATAACCCCAGTTCCAGTTAGAGTGCCATTCGGCATCGTCGGCTACAAGGAGACCCTCCTCATTATGCACGTCAAGGTGGTCGCCGTTCCAGCCGCTCCAGATTTTGAAGCTGCCGTTTACCCACATGTCCTCAACGGTGTAGAGCATGAAGTTGCGCTCGGAGAGGTCTACCGGATTATCGGCATCGCCATTGTCGAAGCTGACCTCGTCAAAGTTATAGCGGGGGTCATTCTTCCAGGCAGCGCCGGTCTGAATCTCGCCTCCGGAGACAAAGGTGAGCTGCTCGGAGTTGAGGGTGAGGTTATGCTCGGAGCCGGAAGCATCCGTGAAGCGGGAATTGAAATAGATGGGATTGAGCGGGGGCCACTGCGTGTTGTAGAAGACCGACACGCCGTCGCGGCCAATCACGGGATTGGTGTCAGGGCCATACTGCACCCAGGCATTCTGCCAGCCGAGCGAGGTTGTCCCTTTCCCCTCCATGTCTTCGTTGATGACCGGGGCCTCGTTCTCCTGATTCCATTCGGCGCCCACGAGCGAAATGAAGGGGAGATAGCTTGCCTCCTGCACCTCGCATTCCACCCAGCGGCCGTTCTCCTGACGCAAGGGGGTGGCGGTCAGGAGACCTGTGCCCTCGTCATACTTCACGCGCACACGCATTCCGGCGCAATAATAAGCGGCGGATTTAGGTTCCGGCAGAGTGACTGTGGCCAAAGCCTCTGACGGCTCTGACTGATCTTTGGTGAAGGAGACGACGCTGACAACCATGCGCTCTTCCGCCTCAGCAGGACAGCTCTTTTCAGCCGTGTGACGGTTGAAGGTAAAGTCTACGGAATAAACACCCGGCTCCTCACCTTCCAGTAGCTGCCACTCGGGTGAGACGAAGTTGTTGTTGATTGAGTGGCCCTTGAGGTAGTAGAAGTGGCGGGCAGGGTCAAGGTCAGCGAACTGACTTTCGCTGCTGATGCCTGCGGGATAGAAGGGCATTCCGCTCACCTGATTATACTTGAACACTATATCCTTGAACCACACCCCTTTGCCGGGACGCTTGGGATTATAGCTGAATTCGCCGTGATTGTTATCGGTATTGAACTCGAAGCCATCCTCATAGCAGGCGCTCAGGGTGCATTTGGCGGGAATCACGGCCACATACCAACCGAGCTCCTGCCCCTCGGCGGCAGCCTGCATGTGCACGGCGTTCATGTAATCATAGCCTGTGAGATTCTGCGAGAAGTCAGAGCCGGGATGGCCGTAAGCCTTTCCGGCCTCATAGATTATGTAGTGCAGGGTGCGGGCTGAGGAGGAGCTGTTTTCAAGCGTGAATGTGCCGGACTCGAAGGTACCGATGAGAGCCGGGGTGCCATCATCCCAGTAGCCATACATGTGCACACCGTCAAAGGGCACATCCTCGGGCAGCCCCTCAAGTGCAGGGCCGTCAAAACGGATGCTTGCCGGTTCACCATACTCTCCGAAAGTAACCACAGCCTCTACCACACCGTCAGCGCCACCCCACAGGAAGTGAGGGTCGTTGAGCGAGTAGTCGGTCACAACGGTGCCGGGGCGGACGGCTGAGTTCACATCGCGCGGACCATAGAACACTCCGGCCCGGGTCTTCAGACCGAAATGCGCACCATTCTGCAGTTCCACTTTTATCGAGGCCGTCTCGCCGGGGATACCTGTAATCGCCTGCGACTCAACCCAGGATCTATCAGAACCGGCAACAGCCTGATAATTCAGGAAATAGCCGACCGTACCGCCGGGGTACACCTCGAATCTGCGCGGCTCGGTCTCCTTGCGGTCATCGACTGTGCGCAGAGTGAATGTCCAGGAGCAGTCAATCTGCACCTGAAGCGGAGTAATTGCCTGTTCTTCGCTCTGACGATAGATTCCAATTCCATCATTGTCAGAGACTAACATCCTGTTAAGAACGTAGGCACCCCCGATCCATCCGAACCGGGCATCCTCTTCCCCCGAGACAGCGCGCACCACGAAAGTGCGGCCATAGCAGCCGGACGGAATAGTTCCCTGCCAACCGGAGCCGGACCATGTCAGCGGCAACGTGAGGGGCTCTGTGCCCGCAGCTGCATTAGTTTGCTCAAGCACATAGCTGTCCCAGGCCAATGCGGAGGGGGCAGCCAAAGCGGCCATCACCACCGGAAGCAAACGCCTGAGAAAGCGTAGTTTAAGTAAGTCAATCATAAGAATTATTAGTTAGTTGAAATAATTTTCCCAAGAATTTGCAAAGGTACAACAAACTCCCCACTTTTACCCCCCCAATTGTTAAATAACGTTAATTGTAGCTTTCAAATGTTTACTACTCCAATAAGGGCTTCAGCCTTACTTTTCCCAATTACCGCATAACGCTTAAACGGTTTATAGCATTAAAAAGCATGATGCCGACACCCCTTGACGGGGCATCGGCATCATTTATTTGTGACAGTCAGGCGATTAGAGCAGCGAGAGGGAGTAACGGGCGAACTCCAGATCGTTCTTGGCGCGGGTAAGCATGGAGGGATCCAGGCGTCCGGCCTGACGAAGGTTGGAGAGCACCATGCTCTCGTTGCCGGTGCGGGCACCGAGCACTGCGGTCAGGTAATAAGTAGTTGCGTCGGGAGTGGAGATGGCCGAGAGGATGTCGCGGGCACCGGCGTAGTCCTTATTGAGAATGCGGGCCAGGGCGGCATTGTTGCTCTTGGAGTCACCAAAGGCGCTGATGGCGGCAGGCACATTGCCCTGCTGGAGGTAATAAACACCCATAGCCTCGCCTGCTTCAGGAACACCGGCAGCTGCGCCGAGGCTCTGATAAGCAGTGCTGTACTGACCACGCAGCATCTCTACCAAGCCCTTGTTCATCTCCGGCTCGCGAGCCTGCGGATTGAGACGCAGAGCATGCTCGAAGTTAGCCATGGCTCCCTCATAGTCGCCGGCAACATACTGGGTCAGGCCAAGGTTGTTGAAGGAACGGTAGTCCTGGGGGAATACCTCGCACGCCTTGTTGTAGACCTCCATCTTCTTATTGTTGTCGCCGGTGAGGGTGGCAATGTAGAGCATCTCGTCAGCAGTAAGAGCTGAGGGATTGGTATTGAAGAGGTTGACGAGCTGCTCGTCGCTCTTGCCAATAACGTTGATGGACGCCTGCACACGAGAGTAGCGGAGCTGAGGAAGAATCTGGTCAGCCAGTTCATCAAAGACACCGGAGAGGTTGCGAATCTCTTTCTCGCGCAGCTCGGGGTCGGTCTGCATCGAGAGCACGTCGAGAATCAGAGCCTTGTCCTGGATATTGCTCTGCTGCACGAGAGTGCGGAAGCCCTCCCAGTCTTCGGGAGTGAAGTTGGAGGTGAGCTCGCCGAACTCGGTGATTTTGTCTTTCTTGAGCTGAGAGAGCACAGTGGCGTTGGTGCTCTGCTCGCGACGCTCTGCCAAGGCCTTGTTGAAGTCGTAGGCACCCTCGGGAGAAGCATAAGAGCTAACGGTGATACCCTCGATTACGCGGGCAGAGTCGGCAGCAGCCTGTTGCAGGCGCTGGCCGAGGTCAACATATCCTTGCTGAGAGAGCTCGGAACCGCGCACGTTTGCCTGATTGATAAGGAAGTGGATGTCAGCCGAATACTTCTCGTTGATGATGCGCTGGAAAGCATCGCGGGCGGTGGCGGGGGTCACGGTAGCTGCATTTGCCAGAGTGGCGGTGGCTACTACGCCTGTGCCCACCTTCACGCGGGGCAGCGTGTATTTCTTGCCGTTCTGATCCACGGCAAAATCAAGATAGAGAGTGCTCTGCGCCATGTCCGGAGAGTAAACCACATTGAAGGGAATCATCACTGAGCCACCATTCTCATAGTTCACAACGGTGCCGTTGGCACGCACATTCTCACCCTGAATAGTGTAAGGCGCAGAGGGGGTTTCGCCGGCGTCATATACCAGCACCGGGGTAACCTGCACCTGCGCATTCTTCTGCATGAACTTTGCAGGGATTGCAGCCGCCACTGTGGCGGGCACATTCAAGCCCTGAACCTCCAGCGGCTCGGGATTGAGAGTGAAATACTCGCTCTTGAACTGTCCGAGCTTCTTGGAGCAGCTCGAACCGCCCGCAAGCACCAGAGCGCCAAGCGCTACGAGCATAATTTTCTTTGACATAGAAATATTAGGTGTTAAAAATATGAGTCTGATTCATCCGCCGAAGTCAGCCTGACTTCAATGCGTTCCGGGGTTCAGTGCGTAAAATTACGAAAAAAGGTTGAAATAACCGCCACCCCCCGCTAAAAACGCCCGAAAAAGCCCTCGAAGCCCCCACCTCACGGCTCGAAAAACAAAAAAATGGGGTCAAACTTAAAAAAATCTCAAAAAAATTTGGCCAGTTCAAAAAAAGGTCGTAACTTTGCACTCGCAAACGGGAAACAACCCGCAAGCACACCAACAGAATGACTCCGTAGCTCAGTTGGTAGAGCAAATGACTCTTAATCATTGGGTCGTGAGTTCGAGCCTCACCGGGGTCACCAAGAGGTCTATCAGACCACAGAAAAGTTCTGAAAATCATTGGTTTTCAGAACTTTTTCTTTTTTACCCCTATCCCCGATCGGCGCAAAATATTGGGGTCAATGCAAATACCCGGTTGAAGTGTTAAAAAAGTGACGGCACTCAACCCGGCACAGCCAAGCGTTGCATCTCCGCCTCGTTTTGCAGAGAGAAAAAGATAGAGCCATCGAACACTTAGCTCATCTAAATGTTTCTCAAATAAGAAACTTTTTGTTATATTTGCACCATGAATACTAATTTCAAAAAAATAGGAGAGTTGCTGTATCTGCGACGTAAAAGCAAGGGACTAACCCAAGAAGAGGTAGGAGCCATGATTGGTGTGCAGAAAGCTATGGTGTCGAAGGTTGAAAACGGATCATGTGTGAACTTCAATACAATCAGCCGGATTGCCGATGCTTTGGAGGTTGAGCCTGTCGTTGAGCTGAAACCTATAAAAAAAGCCGATAAGAATGTCATAGATTATATAATGACAGCCATAATCGAGTTTTCAAAAAGACACCGCCTGACAATCCGTGAGGCAAGCAATTACCTTAATCGCTTCAAAGGTATTGCTTTTCTGGCCGAATTTTATGATGTGGAACATACGCTGTCGTTTAATGACTGTGTTGACGACCTTACAGTCGTCTGCCAAAACAATGGAGGTGCTATCAGATGATACTCTACCACGGCTCAAACATGGCAATAGACAGGATTGACCTCGAAAAGTGTCGTCCTTACAAGGATTTCGGGAAAGGTTTCTATCTCACCGACATTCGGCATCAGGCTGAAAGGATGGCGGCAAGAACAGTAAAAATGTTCAAGGGTGCACCTACCTTGACAGCCTTTGAGTTTGATCTGGAAAAAGCTGTCACAATAGGATTGAAGATAAAGATCTTCAATGCGCCTGACGAGGAGTGGGCGAGGTTTGTGATGTCAAACCGCGATATAAATGTTTCGCAGCCATGCCATGATTACGACATTGTGATAGGTCCGGTTGCTGATGATACGATTGCCCGTCTGCTCCGTATGTTTACTGAAA
>CANSAP010000060.1 GCA_947644715.1 uncultured Bacteroidales bacterium | reverse complement strand
GCCATCTTAAAGCTGCGGCCTCTGTCTTAACATATATTTTTAGACACACTCTAAGTCCTCGGGCGACGTTCGCATGTCAGGGAATGAACGGAATGAAATCGAGAGGGCTTCATTCGGCTGCCGATTGATAGCCGCCAATGGATTCGTAAATATTTTCGCCGTAAATTTAAGAAAAAGTTTTTTGATTTTTGTAATTTTGTGGCAAGAAATTTTCCTGATTATGAAAAATATTTTGTTGTCAATTCATAAAATCCTTATACTCTGCATTTTACTGATACTTGTCTCCTCTTGCAAAAAGGAGTCATATAGAATGATGGAGGGTATAGTGTGGCATACTTCTTATCATATAACCTACGAGTCGGCAGACGATTTGGCTGACTCATTGCTTGATGTAATGCAGCAGGTTGATGATAATTTATCGGCCTTCAATCGGGCTTCCGCTGTCAGTAGGCTTAATGAGGCTGACAGTGTGAGGGCTGTTCCGATGCTTGCAGATGTGGTTCGTTGTTCTCGCCGAGTGTGGAAAGAGAGTGGGGGATACTTTGATCCTTCAGCTGCTCCGCTCATCAATGCCTATGGTTTCGGAGCAAAGAAAGGGGAGATGCCTGATTCGGCTGACGTGAAGCGAATGTTGACGCTTGTGGGAATGAATAAAATCGTGGAGCGGAATGGATGGATTGTGAAAGCGGAAACAGGGATGGAGGTTAATTTCTCTGCCCTGGCCAAAGGTTATGGCTGCGACTGTGTGGCGCGCGCCCTCGCTGAGCAGGGTTGCAGGAATTATATGGTGGAAATCGGTGGCGAGATTGTGGCCGCCGGGAGGAGTCCGCGTGGAGGCAAGTGGCGCATATCGGTTGACAGGCCAATTGAAAATTCAGAGACTGAGGTGCACGCTTCGCAGCTGATTATTGAAGTGACGGATTGCGCTGTGGCCACTTCGGGTAATTACAGAAATTATAGGGATACCGGCGGGAAGCGAATTGGCCATATTGTGAATCCGACCACGGGAATGCCTGCTGAGTCGGAGGTGGTTAGCGCCACTATTGTGGCCGACGACTGCATGAGCGCGGATGCCTATGCGACAGCCTGCATGGCTATGCCTGAGGCTGAGGCCGTGGCTATGATTGAGCGGCTGCAGCTTCGTGCATTTCTGATTCTGAGGGATGGCTCGGTCTATATGACCCCCTCTTTCAAGTCTTTGGTGGTGGAGTGACGGCTTCGATTGGGGCTGCCGATAGGCTCAATGGAGCAGTTCAACCTCTTTTATTCGTTGAGAAAGTGGCTCTCAATTTTCTTTACGGCATGGTGGTAGCTGGCTTTCAAAGCTCCCACGGAGGTGCCTAAAATATCGGAAATTTGCTCATACTTCATCTCGTCGAAGTAACGCATATTGAAGACCATGCGCTGTTTTTCAGGCAATGCTGCTATGGCTTTTTGCAATTCAAGTTTCAGAGCGTCGCCATCGAAGAAGTCATCAGCTTCGAGCTGCTTGACGACGAAGGTGTCTTGCGAGTCGTCGTCAATGGAGATGCCTTGGCGAGAACGCTCGCGCTGGAGGAAATTAAGACTCTCGTTGACGGCAATCTTGTAGAGCCAAGTCGACAGCTTGGCATCTCCCCGAAAATGATCGAGGTTGTTCCAGGCTTTAATGAATGTGTTCTGGAGCAGGTCAGCGGCATCATCATGGTTGACTACCATGCGGCGTATCTGCCAGTAGATTTTTTCGCCATAGGTGCGCATCAGGGTGTCGAACGCTGCGTGTGACTCCTTGGGGTCCTGCAACATCTCAACCAATCGTTTTTCATCTATGGGTGTGGGTGACGCCATGGGCTGAAGCCGTTTTATATTGTTATGAATTATCTATGCAAAATTTGCTGTAAAGGTACTAATTTTATCCCGTAAATCAGAGTCTTAAACACTCTTTAACAGACTCCGGCGGGAAGCTGCCGGATACAACACCGTGAGTATCAGCCCGCGAAGAATCAAATATGACAGGAAGCCGAGCCAAATATTTTCGTTGCCGTCGAGAGGATTCAGCCAAGCAATCAGGTAGAATCCAATCAGGCCGCCGAGGGCGGAGAGAAGCATCTTGCCTGTTGCAGTCAGGCCGATGAAAATGCCGTCGAAGATGAAAGCTGCCCCGGAGAGTGGGATAATGAATATCCAGACTCGATACTGCTCAATGAGCCGGAGCACAGAGGCGTTGTCGGTGATGAGAGCGGCTATGTTCGTGTAGCCCATGCGGTAGCACAGCAGGAATCCGAGCATGACAGCGCCTCCCCAGGCCAGCAGATGGATGACTGTGCGTAGCATCAGTTTGCGGTCGCCGCGTCCGACTGCTTTTCCGGTCAGCGCCTCGCCGGCAAAGGCGAATCCATCCATAAAGTAGGAGTAGAGGATGAAGAACTGCATCATGACGGCGTTGACGGCCAGGGTGTCGGTGCCAAGGCGAGCTCCGAGAGCCGGCACACCCATGCTGACGGCCATGATGCAAAAGGAACGCAGGAAAATGAATATGTTCACATTAAAGAATCGCATCCATCCCCCGCCGCGCAGAGCCTCCCGGAGGGGGACAAGCGGAAGCATCCCCTTGTTGAATCGCCATGCCAGGCTGAGGGCGAGCAGCAGTCCGGCCCAATTGGCAATCAGTGTGCCGGCGGCGGTGCCGGGGAATCCCATCTTCAGAGGGAAGACGCAGAGCAGGCTCGCTCCTATATTAATAATGTTGGTTATGACGGCTATCAGCATCGGTTGCAAGCTCGTCTGCATTCCGAGGAACCAACCGCTGACGGCCATGGTGGCGAGCATGGCCGGCGCGCCGCATATCACTATGCCAAAGTATTGAGCAGCGAGGGAGGTTACGGCAGGGTCAGCGTCTATAATACTGAGAATCAGAGCGCACAGAGGCCGTTGCATTAAAATAATGAGCATCCCGAAGGCTAACCCAAGCATTAGGGCGCGCGTGAAGAGCAGCTTTGTTGCGCGAGTGTCGGCTGCTCCGAACGCTTGGGCTGTCAGGCCGGTTGTGCCCATCCTCAGAAATCCCAGGCACCAGAAAATGGCATTTATGGCTATCGTGCCTACTGCAATCGCGCCAAGGAATTCCTGAGAACCGAGATGACCGGAGATGCCGGTGTCGCACAGCCCCAGCAGCGGCACCGTGATGTTGCTCACGATTGAGGGGATGGCTAATCGGATAATCTGTCTGTTCAGGTTTGTGGGACGACGATTCATAGCGCAAAATTACGAATTATCGGCGAGATGCCCGCAGTCATCAATAAGATTTAGTAACTTTGCAGTGACTAATGCCCAATCCGCTATGATTGAATTTGTAAATGCCAAGATAAATGTGGGCCTGCAGGTGGAGCGGCGACGTCCTGACGGCTATCATGACCTAAGCACTGTTTTTGTGCCTGTCGGTCGCCGTTCCGGATGTGCCGGAGAGCCGGGCGGTCTATGCGACATATTGGAGATTACAGCTTCTGACCATGACTCTATGATTGTGACAGGTGCTGATTTTCAGGCTGCTCCTGAGGATAATCTCGTTTGGAAAGCCCTGATGCTTTTCAGGCAGGCCTCCGGAATTACCTCTCCCTATGCCGTCACGCTTGAGAAACATCTGCCCTCCGGTGCCGGAATGGGGGGAGGGTCAGCCGACGCGGCATTTGCGTTGCGGATGCTGAATGATTTGAATGAGGGTTGCTTGCCCGCTTCTCAACTTCATTCTCTGGCTCGCAGGCTCGGTGCCGATGTCCCCTTCTTTCTGATGAATGAACCCTGTTATGCCACAGGAATTGGCGAGGTGCTGACCCCGGTTGATATCCCGGCTCTGGAAGGAAAATGGATAGCCGTCATAAAGCCGGCCGAAGGAATCAGCACAGCCCAGGCCTTCAGGCATGTGACTCCGCGCCCCTCGGCAGTTAATCTCTGTGAGGCCGTGCAACTTCCTGTTAATCAATGGAAAAGTCGCATTGTTAATGACTTCGAGCAATCAATGTTTTCGATTCATCCGGAGTTGATAAGTCTGAAGCAATATCTTTATGAGCATGGAGCGCTATATGCGTCAATGACCGGCAGCGGCTCCGCGTTCTATGGAATTTTTGATGATGAGGAGCAGGCTCGTCATGCAGCCGCTGACTGCAATGTCTCCTTCTCGGCTATTGCATCAATGTGAGTGAACGATACTTGCCCTCAGATGTTATCATTATAAAATAGGATAACTGCGCCGAAGTGTTAATTTGTTTTAACAAATACCAACATATTTTGGAGCGGTTTTTGTAACGCAACACGCTTAGAGTGTGTTTGGATTTAAATGGTTTTAGCGCAAAGAGGAAATTTTGAGGGCTTTTCGCGAGTTGAAGAGGGAGCATAGCGGGCTATGCGACTGATGAAACTCGGCGAAAATCACCAAAATTTACCTTTGCGATGAAACCAAGAAAGATTTAAACAGACTCAAAAGTGAAATTCGGTTTAAATCCAAACACACTCTTAAAATTTCAAAAACTATGAACGATAATCAGCACCCTGAAAATATCCAGGCGCCTGATGCAACGGCGCTTGAAAACGAAGCTTTCGTTAATGAGGCTACAATTGAGGAAGTCAAGGATGAAGAGATGCAGCAGCAGGAGGGAGACTCCAAGCGCATAGCTGACCTTGAGGAGGAGCTTGCCAAGGAGAAGAAGGAGTATCTCTTCCTGATGGCTGAGTTCGACAATTTCCGCAAACGCACCCTCAAAGAGAAAAGTGAGCTGATCAAGAATGCGGGCGAGCAGGCTCTCAAGGGAATGCTCCCGATTCTGGATGACTTCGAGCGTGGCATCAAGGCTGCCGAAGACTCTACTGATGTGGCGTCAGTGAAAGAGGGCATCGAATTGATTTACAATAAGTTTGTTAAGTATCTGGAAAAGAATGGCGTGAAGGAGATTGATCCTGAAGACCGTGATTTTGATACTGAGAAGCATGAAGCCATCTCCGTTGTGCCGGTGCCCGACGAGGAGCAGAAAGGCAAAATTCTTGACACCGTGCAGAAGGGCTACACCATTAACGGCAAGGTTATGCGCCATGCCAAAGTGGTTGTAGGTCAATAAGAACTTGAGATTATGGCAGATAAGAGAGATTTTTATGAGGTGCTGGGCGTGAGCAAATCCGCTACACCTGACGAAATAAAGAAGGCCTATCGAAAGATGGCCATTAAATACCACCCGGATAAAAATCCGGGCGACAAGGCCGCTGAGGAGAAATTCAAGGAGGCTGCTGAGGCTTATGACGTGCTCAGTGATCCGGATAAGCGCGCCCGCTATGATCAGTTCGGCCATTCCATGGGTCCGCAGGGCTTCGGCGGTGGTGCCGGGGCCGGTGGCTTCGGTGGTTTTGGCGCCGGCGGGTTCTCCATGGAGGACATTTTCAGCCACTTCGGAGATATTTTCGGCGATGCGTTTGACGGCGCCGGCAGCTATGGCTCCTATAGCCGCGGAGGCGCACAACGCAAGGCTGTCAATAAGGGAGCGGACCTCCGCATAAAGGTTAAAGTGAACCTGAAGGATATCATGTATGGTGTCGACAAGAAGCTCAAGCTCCCCCGTTGGGTGGCATGCGAGAGCTGTAAGGGCACCGGCGCTAAGGATGGCACCGCTTTCCATACGTGTAACACCTGTCATGGCACCGGCTATGTGAACCGCGTGCAGCAGACCATGCTTGGCGCAATGCAAAGCCGCGTGGTATGCCCCGAGTGTAACGGCGAAGGCAAAACCATTGAGGTGGCTTGCTCAGTCTGTGGCGGCGAGGGTATAGTCAAGAAGTCAGAGGTAGTATCGTTCCATATCCCGGCCGGTGTGCAGGATGGCATGACGCTGACTATGCGTGGTCAAGGCAACGCTGCCCGCCGCGGCGGAGTGAATGGCGACCTGCTGATTGTGATAGAGGAGGAGAAGGACCCGAATCTGATTCGTGACGACAATGATTTGATTTACAATCTGATGCTCGATTTCCCCACAGCTGCTCTTGGAGGCAGTGTTGAGGTTCCGCTCGTGGAGGGAAAAGCGCGTCTGAATATTCCGGCCGGCACTCAACCCGGCAAAATCCTTCGCCTGCGTGGAAAGGGACTGCCTCAGTACAACTCAGGGAATCATGGCGACCTGCTTGTGAATGTAATGGTCTATGTGCCTGAGAACTTGACAGATGAAGAGCGCTCGGCCATAGAGTCCCTGAAAGGTCAGCCTAATGTAACCCCGTCGCAGTCCACCGTTCATCGCATCTTCTCGCGCCTTCGTCACATCTTCCATCGCGAGAGTCAGGGCGAATAAGCTCGGAACTTTGATATATAGCTCCGTATTTATCCTACTATTGTGAGGGTGTGTCAAAATACTTACTGAAGTAAACGCATGGCGCGGAGCGCCTATCCTTTGTTAGCCGGGGGGCTTTAGCCCCCCGGTAGCCCGACGGACGAACCCAGCCCCGGCGGGTTATAGTGGTCGGAAGACTTTTTGTTGAGAGATATTCCCGGATTGAGAGTTCTTATCCATTATAACAACCACAGGATGCATATATAGCCAGTTTGCCAACTCAACCTGTATTAAGTCTATGGCCATTGATGGCCCTACATTATGGTAATGCCGGTACAGTTTTATCAACAAAGCCATGATTAGTGTTATATACAGGATAACCTGTATTCCATTTTTGTTGACACTTATCAGGTGTGCAAATATGGGGCACAGAACGAAGCGTTTGATGTTGAGGTCGGTAGATTTTGATGAAAGCCTTTTGATTTCAGTTAGTTAGGTGAGGGTGGGGGAGTGGCGCGAAAAAAACGAAGCGTTTACATTGGTTTAATTTTGGCTTACATTCCGGGCTCGGAAGTTTACATGAGGGTTTGCATGGGGCGCGTCATCGGCTTGCGTTGGTTTGCATGGCCGGAAGGGTTGGTAGGATAGGGGAGGGGAGTCGGCTTCGCGCCGATTTTTTTGTGGATTGTCGCAAAATAATTTATTTCAAAAGGTTGCAAATAGCGGTTATATGTGTATATTTGCGAAAAATTTAAAGACTATGAGACCAATCAAAGTGATACACGTCCACCTCATCGGCAAGCGTAAAGACCTCTATTTCGGATCTATTGCCGCCGTATTCCACCATTTGACTCCGGAACAGGTCGGTTGTGGGTATGACTACCTGCGCCGTGCCGGGTTGAGCGGTGGCGGCACAGTAGTTACCAAACGCGCTATAATAAAGCAATCTACGCTGCTCACAGCCCCTCGTGGAGCGAATGACTGCGTAGATAACTGATGCCTTTAGAATATGGTCGGAACGGCGTTAGAGTGCCGTTAGAAAGCCTTTCTGCCGGGGAGCCTCACCGCTCCCCTATTTTTATGCCCAAACGGGTCGACTTTTGCCTTTGGGGTTACACGAGGGGTTACAGTTAGGGGTTACACTTGCGAAAGTTAGGGGTTACACATTTGGGGTATTTAGGGGGGGGGATAGAGAGGGGGTAAAATACCGATTTTTCAAGTTTGACCCCCGAAAAACGCATTTCACTATGAAGAAAAAAACACCCTACCGCAATTATACACCTTATTAAAAAGGCTAAAATCAGCGATTTAACCTCTGAATAACCCCGTTTTGAGGGGGTAACACCCATAAAAAGGGCGAATCCGAGTGTGTTCAGAGGGCGATTTGGTATCCCCTTGGTTTCAGTTTGGACATATCCCGGTACTATCCCATACCTCCATCAGTCCACGGTGGATGTGGAAAGAACCTCCGGGGCAGTTTGCAAGGATTCCAATGAATCGTTTTTTTCGCGTTCAAGTTGCGCGATACGCTCCTTGAGTCTCCCAATTTCCTCTGCTTGTTCTACGACCCGGTCTAATAATTTATCATTATTCCCACTTTCAACCACCAATGAAGGTTTGGTGGATTCTAAATTATTCGGTTCACCTCTACCGGTTATCAGCCAATCAATGTTGATATGTTCACAAAATGAAAACACAAGAGGGAAATCTATTGAATTACGTGTACGCCAATTTGAGAGCGTGGCTTTCTTTATCCCTAACGTCTCAGCCAGCTCTTTATCAGTGCCTACCGCCAATGCGGCTTTAAGCCTGTTCAGTATGTCATCTGAAGAGAAAGTTTTCATTTTGTGAATTTTTTCTTCGTTAAAATTTTGTAGTTTACAAAATGTGTACTAACTTTGCAGCGTATTCAGTAATGAACGAGCGGCCAAAGGTACTAAAAAACCGCGAGTTTACAAAATTTAAGATTATGAGCGAAGACGAAATCAAGACATGGCAGACCCACAGCGTCAAGCATAAAGTCGCATTTGTGCTGATGATGGATGGCACAGCCTTCAGCTACGATGAAGAAAACGGGATAGTTTTCACAGCTCCCGAATTCTATGTGGAGAAATTAATCCACCGGCTTATATGCGCTCATGGCTGCTCAGTACGACCGATAATTAACGAAGTAAAATAATAAGATTATGAGTGAGACAAAAATGACAGCAGTCGAAATCCTTGAGGATTTCAAGCATGAGTATCAGAGACTCGTAAAACGCTACGAGAGGGAGGTTGATAAGTACACCCTCAAGATGAATGAGGACTACGAA
>CANSAP010000059.1 GCA_947644715.1 uncultured Bacteroidales bacterium | reverse complement strand
GCCGGGATTCCCCGCGGCTGCCCGATGCAAACGCCTGGCGCGGAGCGCCTTTCCCTTGTTAGCCGGGGGGCTTCAGCCCCCCGGTAAGCGTGTAGAGACAACCCAGCCCCGGAAGGGCTGCCCTTTGTTATTGGTGGTAAATACATTGGGCAGCCCCGCCGGGGCTGGATTCGTCCGTTGGAATACCGGGGGGCTAAAGCCCCCCGGCTAACAAGGGATAGGCGCTCCGCGCCAAGCGTTTGCTTCAGATGGCTGCCGGCCCCCGCTTTTCGGGGGGGCAGCTCCGCGCCAAGCGTCTGCTTCAGATGGCTGCCGGCCCGCGCCTTTCGGGGGGCAGCTCCGCGCCATGCGTTTGCTTCAGATGATATTTTTTGAAATTTATTTCACGCGGGCGAAGATATCGCTGTCACCATCCTCGTCCATAAGCACCAGCTTATCCGATGTCAATGTCAGGATAGTGTAATAATACTTGTCGCCCTCGGAATCAACCATCGTAAGACGGTCGCCGCTTACAGTATATGTACCGTAATCGGTGTCAGCTCCATAGACGGGTTCATAATTCACTTCGGAATACTTACCGTTCTTCTCAAAGGTAACCTGATAGTATCCGCCGCTGAATTCCGTGCGCCAAGAGCCCACAATGGATGCAGATGAGGGATCATCCTTGTCATCGTCGCCGCATGAGGTTAATACCAGGCATGACATCAGTGTCATGATGAGCATGGGGAGGAACCATGCCTTCTTCAGTTTGTTGTTCATAATGGTTTTATGATAATCTGATACCCCCTCAGATTGTTAATTAGTTATACTGACCAAGTGTAGGGTATGGCCCGGGGGCACACTTGTATATTCTCTTTCTACAAGTGCCCGTCAGGCTTAACATACACACCACCGCAGCGGGATAACAGATAAACCGAGGTAAACATAATGGTGTCGTGTGCCGCACGTGCCCCCCTCCGAACGACTGTTATTCTGCTAATGGTCAAACGTAAAAAAAAGCGCGGGGGTCAGTCCAGTTATCTTCTCACCGGGCATCGCCAAACGCCTTGTACAGAATAACAGTCCACTCCCACGCATTACCGTATATCAATTCCCTTGTCGGGGAGTGGATATGCGACAAACATGAGCGTTTATTGGCTGCTTTTCCTCTGTACGAATAATTTGGCGATTTCGGTAAGAAAGGATAAAGCGGAAACGCTTAAAAATATATATGTTCGGACACGCGCTGCACCTCTGTGCAGTTGTATCCGGCGCAAAGGTACTACTTTTTTCATAAATGTACAAATAAAACCGCGCCCCGGCGCTCCCCTTCCTGCATATATAATAATCTGAGCAGTTGCACGTTACTTTATTGATATATTTCCCGAAACAATAAACCTTATTCATACATGAAGTTTCCCAAAATTATGGCTACGGCTCTTTCATTAGCTCTGTTCGGCGCCTCTGCTTTGGCGGCTGACAGATATGATGACCGATTCGCGTCCTATCCCACATATTCCGGCTCCGACCTCGAGCTGGCTATCGACGGCCCCTACACGCATTTCAAGCTCTGGAGCCCCGCTGCCTCTCAGGCGCGTGTGAATATTTACGAGAATGGCCACACCGGTCTCCCCCTGATGTCAATCCCGATGAGCAGCATCCCGGCTCAGGGAACATGGGTGGCAACCGTGCCCGGCGAACAGGTGAACGGAAAGTTCTATACCTTCCAGATTGAGCAGGATGGCAAATGGCTCGACGAAACCCCCGGCGTATGGCCCAAGGCTGTCGGCGTCAACGGAAAGCGTGCCGCAATCATCGACCTCTCGACCACCAACCCCGCCGGATGGGAATCTGACCGCGGCCCCGAGGTAAAGAACTTTACCGATGTGATTCTCTATGAGATGCACCACCGCGACATGAGTATGCACCCCTCCTCCGGCATCGTCAACAAAGGTAAGTTCCTGGCTCTCACCGAACCCGGCACCCTCTCCCCCGAGGGTCTGGCCACCGGCATCGACCACCTCAAGGAGCTGGGTATCACCCACGTGCATATCCTTCCCTCCTACGACTATAACTCTGTGGATGAGGCCAACCTCCCTGCCAATGTCTACAACTGGGGCTATGACCCGCAGAACTACAATGTGCCCGAAGGTGGTTACTCCACCAATCCCGCTGACCCCGCCGTGCGCATCCGCGAAATGAAGCAGATGATTAAGGCGCTGCATGACGCAGGCATCGGTGTGGTGATGGATGTGGTCTACAACCACACGGCTGAGAACGACGGCTCCAACTTCGAGCTGACCGCCCCCGGCTACTACCACCGCCACTGGGATGACGGCCGCTACTCTGACGCCTCCGGCTGCGGCAACGAAACCGCCTCCGACCGTCAGCAGATGAGCGACTTCATCGTCAACTCCGTGAAGTACTGGGCTGATGAATACCACATCGACGGCTTCCGTTTCGACCTCATGGCCATTCATGACACCGAGACAATGAACCGCGTGGCCCGCGAGCTGAAGGAGCTGCGCCCCGACATCTTCGTCTATGGCGAGGGTTGGACCGCCGGCGACTCCCCGCTCCCCGTAGAGCGCCGCGCCCTGAAGGAGAACGTAAGCAAGATGACCGACATAGCCGTCTTCTCCGACGACCTGCGCGACGCCGTCAAGGGTCACTACTCCAACGCCTCCGACCGTGGCTTCGCCACCGGCAAACCGGGCGCCGAGGAGACCGTGAAAATCGGTATCGTGGCTGCCACTGCTCACCCCCAGGTGGACTATTCCAAGGGCAACAACTCGAAGTTTGCCTACGCCGCTTCGCCGGAGATGATTGTGAACTACGTCAGCTGCCACGACGACCTGACCCTCACCGACAAGCTCCGCAAGTCGATGCCCGAGGCCACCGACTCTGCCCGTATGCGTGCAGCCAAGCTCGCACAGACTATCGTCTTCACCTCGCAGGGCACACCCTTCATGTTTGCCGGCGAAGAAATCTTCCGCGACAAGAAAGGGGTGCATAACTCCTACAACAGCCCCGACTCCATCAACGCCATTGACTGGAGCCTGAAGAGTGCCAACGCCGACCAGTTTGCCTACTATCAGGGACTCATCGCCCTGCGCAAGGCTCACCCCGCGTTCCGCCTCACCTCGGCTGAAGATATCGCCCGCCACCTCGTCTTCGACAAAATCGACTCCGCCAAGCAGCCCAACCTCATCTCCTACTCGCTGGTGAACCATGCCGGCGGCGACGAGTGGAAGGAAATCAAGGTGGTGTTCAACGGCTCTCCCGAGGCTCAGAGCGTGAAAATCCCCTCCGGCAAATGGATGATTGTAGCCCGCGACGGCGCTATCTCTCCCACCGGCGCTCTCGGCACCCTCAAGGGGGGCAAGGTGGAAGTGCCCGGCACCTCCGCCCTCATCCTCGCCCGATAATCCTCCATCTGAAAGATTGTAACCATCCCTTTTCAGCCTCTCCCTCGTCAACTTAACTGAATAAATACCGTATTTGCAAATGGCTGAAAATCAATTCAATTCTAAACTGGGACTCATCGCCGCCACCGTGGGTAGCGCGGTGGGTCTCGGTGCCGTATGGCGTTTCCCGAATGAAGTGCACTCCCACGGGGGTGCCGCTTTCCTGCTCATCTATGTAGCCTGCCTGCTCCTGCTCGGCATCCCGGTGATGCTCGCGGAATTTTCGCTGGGGCGCGGCGTAGGCTCCGATGCTATCGGCGACTTCCGTCGCTTCACCCCGCGCCGCCCCTGGTGGCTCACGGGAGCTGTAGCCGTGTTGGCCGCTTATCTCATCTCCGGATTCTATATGGTTGTGGCCGGCTGGACCATGGAATACCTCTGGCAATCCATCACCGGAACCCTGTATGAGGGTGTGACGTCAACCTCCATGGACCGCGACGTCGCCCTCCATCTTCAGGAGAACATCTCCTCCACCTGGAATCCCCTTATCTGGACCTGGGTGGTCATCGGCATCAACGTGCTCATTCTGATGCGCGGCGTGCAGAAAGGGATTGAGCGCCTGAGCAACCTGCTCATGCCCCTGCTCTTCCTGCTGCTGCTCGTGCTCTGCGCGGTCTCCCTGTCGCTGCCCGGCGCAGGGGAGGGAGTGAAATACTTCCTTATGCCCGACTTCTCGCAAATCACCCCCGACGTCTGCGTGAGCGCCCTCGGACAGGCCTTCTTCTCCCTCTCCTTAGGCATGGGCATCCTGCTCACTTACAGCGCTTACTATCCGAAGAGCATCAACCTGACGAGCACCTCCTTCACCGTGACCGGCTGCGCACTGCTCGTGGCGCTGCTCATGGGTCTCATCATCTTCCCTGCCGTGACGAGCTACGGGCTTGCCGGTGAGGATGGCTCCCTGCAGGGCACTGCACTCGTCTTCGTCACCCTGCCCGAAGTATTCTCGCAGATGCAGGGCACCCGCATCTGGAGCAGCATCTTCTTCGCCCTGCTGGCCATAGCCGCCATCACGAGCACAGTCTCCATCACCGAGGTCTGCATCAAATGCGCGCAGGACAGGCTCCGTCTCTCCCGCCGTGCGGCCGTGGCGCTCGTCTTCCTTCCCCTCTGCATCTTCTCCCCCCTATGCTCCCTCTCCTTAGGGGACTGGAGCGGACTGAGTCTGTTCGGCATGAGCCTCTTCGACTTCTGCGACAACTTCACGACCAACTATCTGCTCCCGTTGGGCGCCCTGTTCACCTGCATCTATGTTGGCTTCATCGCTCCCCGCAAATTCCTGCGGGATGAAATCACCAACGGAGGGAAACTGCGAGGCCGCCTGCTGCCTGTTCTACTGGTGCTGATTCGCTACGTGGCTCCGCTGCTGATTCTCGCCATCTTCCTCTACAAATTCTTCTGACATGCAGACTCATCTCTCCCGCAATCAACGACGAGGCACGGCCATCTTCCTTGGCCTGTGCCTCGTTTGTCTTGCGGCTACTCTTTGGAAAAACTCTCTCGCTCCCGAACCATCTCCCGACCCTGCCGCCGAAGCCGTCCTGCGCGAACGCCTGAACACCCTGCACACCATTACCGACTCCCTGCCTGACACAGGCAAAACCACCCGCTCCATCCCCAACCATCCTCACCCGGCCAAGCGCACGACCCCGACCAAAACCAAACCTAAACCCGTTCCGCCGCGCAGTCCTCTCGACGAACCGGTAAATGCCCGTTAACCGCTTTTGATCCTTAACTTAATTTAGTAATTTTTAACAATCGGGGGGTAAAATTGACAATTAATTATTACCTTTGTACGCAAAATCCAATAGATTAACATCAAACTAAAACCTAATATCCCGTATAATGAAAAAAGTCGCTGTTTTTTTTCTGGGGTGCGTGGCTATTCTTGGGTCTGTCGGCATCAAGGCCGACACCTACAAAGGCTGCTACATCCTCTACAATGACGGCTCCCGCGCCCTCATTGACCTTTGGGACGGCATGTTTGCATCATGCGCCACCTCCCCCGACACTCTCGAATTCGGCCACACCGAATATGACCCCGAGACCGGCGAGCCTAAATCAATCATCCACTTCTCTGTGACCGCCGACAAATTCGCCGGACTCGAAATGACCGACGACACTAACTCCGTGGAGGCTCCCGCCGCCGACATCCGTCTGCGCGCAACTGCCGATTGCCTCTACATCTCAGGCACAAAGCCCGGCACGGTCGCTTCCGTCTACACCGCCGACGGCTCTCTGCTCTTCACCCGCTCTCTCGCCTCAGAGGATGCCGTAAGTCTCGCCGGTCGCCCCGCAGGCATCTATCTTATTGCCGTAAATGGCCTCACCTATAAATTCCTCCTGAAATGATGAAGTCTACCTTTACTGCAATCGCGCTCGCCTCAGCCCTCACACTCCCCGCTCAGGAAACCTTTACCGACGGCTCCCGCTACGATTATTTCAACAAGGCCGGCGAGCGTCTCGAGTCAGTCAACATAGGCCCTTTCACAGCCGTAATGAACTCCGTGGCGAATCCGGATGGAGGCTTCACGGTCAACTCCCCCATGGGCAACGAGTTTTTCTCTATGAAGCGCATTCCCTGGGGCACGGAGAGCTACGACTTTCAAATCTCCACCGACCCTCAGGAAGCCGAAGAGCCGGGACTTAAGGAAGCCACCGTCGGCGGTTTTGAGATAATCGAAGAGGGGGAGAATGCCCCGCTGCGCGCAATGCGTGCCGACGCCTCCGGACTCGACTTCAACCTCAAGTGCGGCACAACGTTCCGCTTCTATGTGGATGTGCCGGAGGGCACCACCCCTTACATCGCCCAATTCCTGGAGCTGACCAAGACATATAATCATGGCGGCGCCATGTGGATTGATCAGATTGAGAATATGCGTCAAGGTATGTCGGCGTTCAATTGGAGACTTAACCACCGAAAATACGTCTACGAATCTCTCGACAAAATCGAATGGTTCGAGGCTGACCCCTCAGTGCCCAACCGCTACTGGATAACGATGATGATGCCTAACGAACCGATGCACCTCGTAATCGCAGCGCAGCACCCGGAGTCAACGCTCCTCGAGCATGCAATCGAAGGTGTGTGGAACAGCACCTATACCGGAGCCATGGACGGATACTCAGTTCAGGGAATGTTTGATGAGTGCAACCTCATGTACTTCCTGAGCGAAGGTATGGGTCCGGATGCCTATCTCCCCATCTTCACTTCAGTAAACGCCTGGTCTATGCTCTGGAGAATGGATATTGACTCTCCGCAATATGTGTGGAGCCCATGGGTATGGGATTATGCCCGTCTTCTCATAGAGCGCGCCAACCATCTGCTCGACTTGCTGCCCCGCTTCGAGGGCCATTGCCAAGCTCAGGAGATTGATAATGCCCGCGCCGCCATGCTCACTCTGCGCAGCCACGCCTATCTGCGTCTGCTTCAGTTCATGGCTCCTCGCTGGGAGGATTCCAACTCCGGAGAGGCCAAATGCGCACCCCTGCGCACTGAGTTCAATCTCGATGGCGTTCCATTGGCTTCCATGAATGATATTCTTGACCGTTGCTATGCTGACCTGAATCAGGCCATCGGTATCTTCGAGGCCAATTCCTACACCAAATCGGCTCTGGCAGACCCGGATGCAGCTCTCGCACATGGCACTCTCGCCCGCCTCGCTCTCATCAAACATGACTGGGCTACCGCCCGCACTCATGCCGCAGCAGCGCGCGCCGGAAAGCCTCTGACATCTAACGAGGAGTACCTTGCCGGATTCAATACCCCCACCGACAGCTGGATTTGGGGTAACGGCCACGCTTACTATTACGCCAACCATGCTACCGCTATTTCCTGCAATGGCTACCACACCCAGCACATTGGCGGAAGCCGCATAAACTTCGACCTCTACAACCGCCTGAATGAATCTGACATCCGTCGCACCACATTCGTAACTCACGAAAACTTCCCGGTTGTCCGCGACAAAAAGTACTGGTTCAAATCCCCCTATATAGCTGATGATTTATCTGTAAGTAATACAGCTATGCAGACCGCACTGCGCGAGAAACTCGAGGAAATGAATGCGGCGCAAGCCACAGGCACCGTTCCCTCCTTCCTCACTGAGAATTACTCACCAATAAACTCAATCTTCGTCGGTATGCAGACAAAGTTCTGGATGAAAGGTCTTGATCTGGATGAAGCCACCTGCGATAAAGCAGTTTTCATGCGCACCGATGAAATGCTTCTGATTGAGGCTGAGGCAGCTCTCATGCTCGGTGACCTCACCGCCGCTCAGTCGCTGCTTGGCGAGCTTAACCGTATGCGCATCGGCGCTGATTACTCTGCCCCCTCAACTGTTGAGGAACTGTTGGAGGAATTGCGTCTGACCCGCCGAATTGAGCTGTGGGGCGAAGGCTTCGGCTGGACTGACTTCAAGCGCTGGAACCTCCCAATGGAGCGTAAGGCTTGGATTGCCGATGACATCTACTCCGGCAGCTATCCCGACACCCACACCATTCCGACATCCAAGTGCAACGGCTGGAGAATACCGGTTCCTTCCACCGCTACCCAATATAATGACAAGATTGATATTTCGGAGCTGAACTATACCGGCATCAGCTACGATGAACCGTCAAATGCACCCGCCCCCTCCACACCTGCACCCCAACCGGCAAGCAGGGTAGCCAGGCAATTACTCCCCCCGAACCACTCATACCAGACTAAATAACCCCTAACATCAACCCCTGTCGGCGGAGCGCATGGATTCATCCTGCGTTCCGCCGCCTTTTTCGGCAGCCGGGGATTTGTGTATGTGGCGGAAAATTCGTAACTTTGCCCCCGCTTTAGAGGCAATGATGCCAAGGGCGTTGCATCTCCCGGCCGGAGACGCGGGGCGCCCCCCTCACCATTCCTCTTGCAAAGTTTAATCATTTATTCAACACATTTAATTCTTCAAACACCATGCACTTAAGCAACGAAGAAAAGCAGGCCATCTTTGAGAAGTACGGCCAGGGCAAGACCGACACCGGCAGCCCCGAAAGCCAGATCGCACTCTTCTCTATCCGCATCAAGCACCTCACCGAGCACCTGAAAGCCAACCACAAGGACCACACCACCGCGCGTGCCCTGAAGGCTCTCGTAGGTCAGCGTCGTAGCCTCCTTGACTACCTCATCCGCAAGGACATCAACCGCTACCGCGCTATCATCGCCAAGAAAGAGCTCGGTATCCGCAAGTAATCGGAACGAAACAGGGTCACCCCGACCCGACAAGCCTCGACAGCCCCACGGCTGCCGAGGCTTTTTCATTCTTCAACATAATATCGTGACCCCGGGGAATAACGCGCGTCAGGAGGGTGTGTCAAAATGTGAATTCGACGCTGCGTGGCGCGGAGCGCCTATCCATTGCAGGAGGGTATGTCAGAACGTGAACCCGACGTAGGTGGATAAAGTCCACCGGAAGCAAACGAGTGGCGCGGAGCGCCTATCCATTGTTAGCCGGGGGGCTTCAGCCCCCCGGTAGCCC
>CANSAP010000058.1 GCA_947644715.1 uncultured Bacteroidales bacterium | reverse complement strand
TCTGTGTCTAAAAATATATGTTAAGACTGAGGCGGCTGGTTTTTAGGAAAATAGCCCGCTATGCTCCCTCACCTGCATGGCTGAAGCCATCTTAAAGCTGCGGCCTCAGTCTTAACATATATTTTTAGACACACTCTTAAAACAACTTCAGGGGATGAAGCGTTCACGCCCGCACGGATTTTGTCACCTCAGCATTTTTCGGTAACTTCGCACAAAATAAAACTCCCGATGCCCACCCTATCCACCCCGAAACAGCGTGCCGGAAGAAACCGCACCGTCACAGTCCTGCCCGAAGAAACCGCTCGACTCTCGGCTCTGATCGGCTCAAAGGAAGACCTTGGCCGAATGAATTATAACGACCTGATTGTCAACGCTGATTTAATGGACTGTCTCGACCTGATTCCCGACGGGTATTTTGACCTGATTATTATTGACCCTCCTTATAACCTTGACAAGAATTTCCATGGCAAGAAGTTCTCATCAATGAAAGCCGGTGATTACGAGGACTATCTACGGAGCTGGTTCCACAAGGTGTGCGACAAACTCAGTCCCCGCGGCTCGCTCTACATGTGCGGCGATTGGAAATGCACCTCCTCGATGCAACGGGTCATTGAGGAACGGCTCACGATAATCAACCGCATCACCTGGCAACGGGAGAAAGGTCGGGGAGCTTCGTCCAACTGGAAGAACGGGATGGAGGATATCTGGTTTGCCGTCAAGAATCCCAAGGACTATTATTTTGATGTTGACAGCGTCAAGATGAAGCGCAAGGTGATTGCTCCCTATCGCGTAAACGGCACTCCCAAAGATTGGAATGAGACTGCCGAGGGAAACTTCCGTCTGACATTTCCCTCAAACTTTTGGGATGACATCAGCGTCCCTTTCTGGTCAATGCCTGAGAACACGGACCATCCCACTCAGAAACCGGAAAAGCTGATTGCAAAACTCATGCTCGCATCCTCCCGCCCGGGCGACAAAGTTTTCGACCCGTTTCTCGGCAGCGGCACGACGGCCGTCGTAGCCAAGAAGTTAGGACGCCACTACCTTGGTATTGAAGTTAATCGGGAATATTGCCTTTGGGGAGCCAAACGCCTGCTCAATGCAGAAAAAGACAACACCATTCAGGGCTATGCCGATGGGGTCTTTTGGGAACGCAACTCTCTCGGCGCACAAAAGAAATTAAAAGCCGCATCACAAACCCTTGATTTTGAATGGGATGAATAAATCTGCCCTCAATTTTATCTCTTTTATCCGGGACAATGCCCGGGATAACAACAAAACCGGTATTATTCAGAGTGCCATCCGGCAATTCGGATTAACGCGTGACGGACGAGCTCTCTATCACAATGACGGATTCGCAGTCAGATTCTGTTATTCAAAATCCTCTTCCGATAAGTTCTCCAATACTGTCCTTTCACTCTCCAAGCTGGAGAAGTATGACTATATTCCGGTGTTTGTCGTGCTAATACGCCGCGATGCAGATAACCTGATTTTCCTGGCCAACACCTCCTGCTTAAAAAAGATAAGCCATAGCTCCCAAGCATTATCCATGACCAATATCAAAGGCAGTTTCAATGGTTCCGATATTATGCGGGAGGTGAACGACGAGCCTAACATCCCTGAAAACTTCGAGTCGATATTCGCCTATCATCAGGGATGGGATTGGCAGGAAAATCTTGAACGGCTTGTGGAAGCTACCAATAAGATTAAGCCTCATAAAGAAAAATTCAGCCCCACGCCTGAAGGACTCCAAAATATATATGGCTCTGTGGAGAGAGCGAACCGGTTTATTTGCTCGCATGAATATACAGAGCTTGACCTGGACTTACGCACTCGCTGCCATGAGTGTCGGGACGCAATTATTGTCGCTTCGCATATTCCTAACACCAATGTGCGCGGCAGGCTGATAGAAAGTCTTATAACATCTGATGCCGGAAACCGTGCAGCCCTGCTCCTGCAGTTGAAAGACATCGAGAAGGAGTTACCCGTTTATGATACCCGCAATGAATTGGGTGACTACCACCGGGCATTTGATGAGGCTGACACCTATACCGACATTAAAACCAAAATCATTTATCTTGATTCCAATCCGAAAGCGTTCAATGTCGACAAGTTCCTTGAGAAAATGTCTGAGCCACGGAGTGTCTTACTGTTTTTCTTTGTGGGAATAGATGAGGCCGGGAATATTTCCACCAAGTTGTGTCCCGTATATGAACGACAACTGATTAAAGCCACTATTCTTCAGAATCATTGGGCCGGGCGAGCCACACGCGGAGCGGCTCAATATCAAGGTGCGGTCATAAACTCAATCCTGCAAATCAAAGACTATCACCCCGAAATCAACGAAGCTGAGGCTAAACATTTCCTCACTGATTTGCTTGACCGGTAGCTTCTGCCAAAGTAAAATAACCGGGAGCAGCATCCAAATCAAAGGACGCTGCTCCCGGTTATTTTCACTGTCTTTGCGGCGGGTTAGCCTACTTGGGCGCCGGGGGTAACCGGGCCGGTGGGTCCGATTACAGTCAGGGAGCCGTCGGCGTTCACGGCGCTCAGTATCATGCCCTGGCTCTCAACCCCCTTGAGTTTGCGGGGGGCGAGGTTGGCCACGAAGCATACCTGCTTGCCCACGAGGTCTTCCGGCTTGTAATATTTGGCTATGCCGCTCACTATGGTGCGGCCACCCATACCGTCATCTATGCGGAACTGAAGCAGTTTGTCGGCCTTGGGCACTTTGCTGCATTCCAGCACAGTACCTACGCGCACATCGACCTTCTCGAAGTTCTCGAAGCTCACCTCCTCGCGCACCTTCTCGGGCTGCCAGGCGTTGAGTTCGTTGGCTTTCTTGGCGTCGAGCAGTTTCTGCACCTGAGCCTCAACCACATCATCCTCAATCTTGGAGAAGAGCAGTTCGGGCTTGGCGATCTCGGCGCCGGCGGGGAGCAGGGCATAGTTGCCGAGCTGATCCCAGGAGGGGGTGCCGAGGTGGAGCTGCTCGCGCAGGGCTTTGGCCATGAAGGGGGTGAACGGCTCGAAGGCAATTGAGAGATTGGCGCAGAGCTGAAGGGCGAGGTTGATGATGGTGCGCACGCGCGCCTCATCGGTCTTGATGAGCTTCCAAGGCTCTGTGTCGGCCAAGTATTTATTGCCGGTGCGGGCAATGTCCATGGCATCCTTCAGCGCCTCGCGGAAGTGGAAGTGCTCGAGGTTGTCGGCCAGGCGTTCCACAGCCTTGTCTACATCAAGCATAACCTCGCGGTCAATCGCCTCCCACTCGCCGGCTTCGGGCACACGACCGTCGAAGTATTTGTGGCAGAGCACCATGGCGCGGTTCACGAAGTTGCCGAGGATGGCCACCAACTCGGAGTTATTGCGAGCCTGGAAGTCTTTCCAGGTGAAGTTATTGTCCTTGGTTTCGGGAGCGTTGGCGGTCAGGACGTAGCGCAGCACATCCTGCTTGCCGGGCAGCTCCTCAAGGTATTCATGAAGCCACACGGCCCAATTGCGTGAGGTTGAAATCTTGTCATCCTCCAGGTTCAGGAACTCGTTGGCGGGCACATTGTCGGGCAGGTTATAGGAACCCTCGGCCATGAGCATGGCGGGGAATACTATGCAGTGGAACACGATGTTGTCCTTGCCGATGAAGTGGAGCATACGGGTCTCGGGATCCTTCCACCATTTCTCCCAGCTGTCGGGCAGAAGTTCGCGGGTGTTGGAGATGTAGCCGATGGGGGCATCGAACCACACGTAGAGCACCTTCCCCTCGGCACCTTCCACGGGAACCGGTATGCCCCAGTCGAGGTCGCGGCTCACGGCGCGGGGTTGCAGCCCCATGTCGAGCCAGGACTTGCACTGTCCGTAGACGTTGGGTTTCCACTCCTTGTGATCCTCAAGAATCCACTTGCGCAGGCGGGGTTCCCACTTGTCCAGAGGCAGATACCAATGCTTTGTGTCGCGAAGCACCGGCACATTGCCTGTGATGGCTGAACGGGGATTGATGAGGTCGGTGGCATTGAGCGATGTGCCGCATTTCTCACACTGGTCGCCGTAGGCACCCTCGGCTCCGCAGTGGGGGCAGGTGCCGGTCACATAGCGGTCAGCCAGGAACTGGCCGGCCTGCTCGTCGTAGAGCTGCTGCGAGGTCTTTTCGATGAACTCACCCTTGTCATAGAGGGTGCGGAAGAAGTCGGAAGCGGTCTCGCGATGCGTGGGGGAGGTGGTGCGGCTGTAAACATCGAAGCTGATTCCCAACTCCTCGAAGCTCTTCTTGATGATGGAGTGGTAGCGGTCCACTATATCCTGCGGGGTGACCCCCTCCTTCTTGGCTTTGATAGTGATGGGCACACCATGTTCGTCGCTGCCGCCGATGAAGAGAATCTCCTCGCCGCGCAGGCGCTTGAAGCGTGCATATATGTCGGCAGGCACATACACACCGGCCAGGTGGCCGATATGCACCGGGCCGTTGGCATAAGGCAATGCCGTTGTAATCAGAGTCCGTTTGAATTTTTGCATAATTCCAGAATGATTTTGAAGTTACAAAGTTAATGATTAATTTTGTGATATGAAAGCAATTGCACTTACAATCTTAGGCGCCTGCTGCCTTGCAGGGTGTGCCAAGACGACCTCGACCGGCTCCGACTCCACCCCCGTGCAGGAGGCTCCGGCACAGATGTCCGCACCGTTTGACGCTGACAGCGCCTATTCCTTCATAGCCCGCCAGGTGGAATTCGGTCCGCGTGTGCCGGGCACTGCGGCTCACACGGCTTGCGGCGACTGGCTCGAGCAGAAGCTGCGCGAGACCGGCTGCGAGGTGATTGTGCAGCGGGTCACGCTGCACGCCTTCGACGGCACCCCCCTGCCCGCCCGCAACATCTTCGCCCGCTTCAATCCGCAGGCGGCTGACCGCACTCTGCTGCTCGCCCATTGGGACACCCGCCCCTGGGCCGACAATGACCCGGATTCCGCCAACCACTCGAAGCCCGTGCCGGGCGCCAACGATGGCGCCAGCGGCGTCGGTGTGCTCCTCGAAGTGGCGCGCCAGCTCAACCTCGCCGGCTCCGACAAGGGTATAGACATTCTCTTCACGGATGCCGAAGACTATGGCTCCGACGGCGACGAGGATTCCTGGGCGCTCGGCACCCGATACTTCGCCGAGAATCCCCCGGTGGCCGGATATGCCCCGAAGCAAGCCGTGCTGCTCGACATGGTCGGCGGCGCAGGCTCCATCTTCACCCGCGAATATTTCTCCAATCAATATGCCCCGGCGCTGCTTGACGACCTCTGGGCCTCGGCCCGGGCCACCGGCAACGAACAGCTCTTCTCCAACACCCCCGGCGGAGCGATAACCGACGATCATTTGGAACTGCTCAAAGTCGGCATTCCGACCGTCGACATCATCGGCTTCTCGCCCGACGGCGGATTCCTCCCCACTTGGCACACTCTCCGGGATGATATGACCAACATCTCCCGCGAGACACTCCAGGCCGTCGGCACCACGCTAATGCATTGGCTTTCAAAATGAAATACAGCATCTACGAGAGCCGTCGCCTCGGCAAGATTATCTTCCTGCTCATCTCGGTGGGCGCCATCATTATCTTTTTGCTCATCTCCAACTCGCTGGTAAAGAGTTTGGCCGCTCAGGAGCGGGAGCGCATGGAGATATGGGCCGATGCCACGCAGCGCCTCGTGCAGCAGGAAGCCGGCACAGACATCGACTTCCTCTTCTCTATAATAGAGCAGAATAACACCATCCCGGTGATGATGATTGACGCCGAGGGTAACATCCTGGAATACCGCAACTTCAACCTCCCCGACGCCGGTCGTACCAAGGTCTCTGCCTTTGAACTCTCCGACCGCGACCGCGAGTATCTGCAAAAGCGGCTGCGCGCCGCTGCCGGCTCCGAACATTTCGTGCATCTGCCGGATCATAACCCCCATTTCATCCGCATTCAGGTCTTTGAGGAGACTTACCAATATATCTACTACGAAGACTCCGACCTGCTGAGCCGCTTGGCCTGGTATCCCTACATCCAGCTCGGCGTAATGATTTTCCTCGGCATCATTGTGCTCATCGCAATCATCTATTCCAAGCGCGCGGAGCAGAACCGCGTCTGGGTGGGTCTCTCGAAAGAGACCGCCCATCAGCTCGGCACCCCCATATCCTCGCTCATGGCCTGGACGCAGCTCCTCGGCGAATACGGCGTCCCCCCGGAGGTGGTCACTGAGATTGACAAGGATGTGAACCGCCTCTCGGTCATAGCCGAACGCTTCAGCAAAATCGGCTCCATCCCCGAACTGGAGTTGGAATACCTGAACGACACCGTGGAACGCAGTCTCGACTACCTGCGCTCGCGCATCTCCTCACGCGTGAAAATCGTTATGAACCTCGACAGCGAGGACCACGGGGTGCTCCTCTCCCGCTCCCTCATGGAATGGGTAATGGAGAATCTGACCAAAAACGCGGTCGACGCCATGGGGGGCGACGGCACCCTGACCATTACCACAGGCACCGAAAAAGGTCACCTCTTCGTCGATGTGACCGACACCGGCAAGGGCATCGCCCGCAAAAACTTCAAGAATGTCTTCAACCCCGGCTACACCACCAAGAAACGTGGCTGGGGACTCGGCCTGACCCTCGTGAAACGCATCGTTGAGGAATACCACGGCGGCCGCATCTACGTGCTCCGCTCCGAGCCGGGCGCAGGCACCACCTTCCGCATCGAACTCCCGGAAACCAAGTAAGTACAGCGCTGACAACTTCAATCACGAGGCACAGAGGAATTCTAATAACCAACACCTATGAGCAAATTAATAGCGTAAGAAACTGTTAGAGTGTGTGTCAAATTCTTACTGAAGCAAACGCATGGCGCGGAGCGCCATTCAGCGTCGGGTTCACGTTTTGACACACACTGTTAGAGTGTATCACAAGGGCGGGAAGCGACTTTGGTCAGCTTCCCGCCCTTGGCGTGTTATCTTATCAGTGTGAAGCGGATTACTTCAGGGTGCCGGCCTCAGCCTGCTGAATCATAGCCTCGGAAGCGTAGATGTAGATTTCCACACGACGGTTCTGAGCACGGTCAGCCTCAGTGGCGTTGTTGTTCAGGTAGTCCTGCATGGGGAGACCCTGAGCCTGCATACGGCTGGCTGCTACGCCCTGGTTAGCCAGGAACTGCTCTACGGCGTTGGCACGGTTGGTGCTCACCTTTTCGTTGGCGGCCATGGAACCGGTGTTGTCAGTGTAGCCGAAGATGCGGATGTCAGTCAGGTTGTTCTGCTTCAGAGAAGCTGCGAACTCCTTAAGCTCGTTCTGAGCAGTGGCGTTGATAGCCCACTTGCCGGTCTGGAAGAGGATGCCGCCGGGGAAAGTCACCTTGATAGCCTTGAGGCCGTTGGCGTCAGTAGTCTCCTGCACATTTGCATTGGCGAGCTGCTCCTCAAGCTCCTTCTTCTGCTTGTCCATCTTGTTGCCGATGAGAGCGCCGGCACCTGCACCTACGGCAGCACCTACGCCTGCACCGATAGCAGCACCCTTGCCGCCGCCAATCAGGGCACCGATACCGGCACCGAGGCCTGCACCGCCGCCACCACCGATCAGGGCACCCTTGCCGGTGTTGCTCATGTTACAGCTGGACACAAAAAGGCTGGCAGCCAAAGCTACTACCATGGAAAGTTTCATTACCTTCATAATTACGTATCTTAAAAAATTAATAAATCGTCAGTCGTTTCTGCGCACAAAAGTACACTTTTTTTTTAACATTTCAAAATCTCATTAAGTTCACTTAACTTATACGGCCCGAGGAAATTGGCAGGTGTGAAGTTTTTTTTGTAATTTTGTGACTTCAAAACACTTATTGACTATGGCTATTACCCTCACCCACACTGATTTTAATCTCCCCGGACAGCGCAGTGTCTATCACGGCAAGGTGCGCGACGTCTACACTCTCGGCGACCGCTACCTGGCTATGGTGGCCACTGACCGAATCTCCGCCTTTGATGTAATCCTTCCCAAGGGTATCCCCTTCAAGGGTCAGGTGCTCAATCAGATAGCAGCCCAATTCCTGGATGCTACCGCCGACATCGTGCCCAACTGGAAAGTGGCTGTGCCTGACCCCATGGTGACCATCGGCCTGCTCTGCGAGCCCTTCAAGGTGGAAATGATTGTGCGCGGCTATTTGGCCGGCAGCGCCTGGCGCGAGTATGAAGCCGGCGCACGCGAAATCTGTGGCGTGAAGCTCCCCGAAGGTCTCCGCGAGAACGAGAAGCTCCCCTCCCCCATCATCACCCCAACCACAAAGGCTGACGAAGGGCATGACGAGAACATCTCACGCGAGGAAATCATCGCCCGCGGCATCGTGGCCCGCGAGGACTACGAAAAGATGGAGCAATACGCACTGGCCATCTTCGAGCGCGGCACTGAAATGGCTGCCCGTCAAGGCCTTATCCTCGTCGACACGAAATATGAGTTCGGCAAGCACAACGGCGAGGTTATCCTCATCGACGAAATCCATACCCCCGACTCCTCACGCTACTTCTACGCCGAGGGCTACGAGGAGCGTCTCGCCAAGGGTGAACCGCAGAAGCAGCTCTCCAAGGAGTTCGTGCGCCAATGGCTCATCAACAACGGCTTCATGGGCAAGGAGGGTCAGCAGGTGCCCGAAATGACCGACGCATACTGCGACGAGGTCAGCGAACGATACATCGAGCTCTATGAGCACATCACCGGCGAGAAGTTCATGAAAGCCGCCGAAGAAGACCTCTCCGCACGCATCGAGCGCAACATAACCTCTTGGATTGAAAACAACAAGTAATACACCCCGCGCCGAGGAAATCAAGCCCTACGACGCGCATGAAGAAAAGGGGGCGCAGGTGGAGCAGATGTTTGACTCCATCGCGCCCGCCTATGACTTCATGAATACGGCCATGACCTTCGGGCTGCACCGCTATTGGCGCAACCGCGCGCTGGCTATGCTTGAGCGCGAGCTCCCCCCGAGGGGTGCCGACTCCCCCCTGCGCATTCTGGACGTGGCCTGCGGCACAGGCGACGTCACCTTCCGCCTGCACAATCTTTTCGGTCCCGTGGCCTCAATCGAAGGTATCGACCTCTCGTCAGGCATGTTGGCCGTGGCCCGCAAGCGGCTCGCCACGATGCCCGAAACAGCCCGGCAAGCCATCAGCTTCACCGAGGGTGACTGCCTGCACCTCCCCTATCCTGCCGACAGCTTCGATGCCGTCACCGTGGCCTATGGCGTGCGCAACTTCGCCGACCTGCCGACAGGCTACTCCGAGATGCGCCGTGTCCTGAAGCCGGGAGGGGTGCTCTGTGTCATCGAACTGTGCGAACCGGCCAATCCGCTGATGCGCACCGGCTACCGCCTCTATTCGCGCCACCTGATTCCGCTCGCGGGACGCCTCGTGAGCGGCGACCGCAGCGCCTACACCTATCTGCCGCAGAGCATCGCCGCCTGCCCGCAACGCGAAGCCATGACAGCCCTGATGAGCGAAGCCGGCCTGCGCGACAGCCGCTACACCACCCTCCTGCCCGGCGCCATAGCCATCTACCTCGCCCGCAAATAATCCAATCCTGTCCGGAGCGCACGTCCGGCGGTTGCGGTCTTTTGTGCCTGTTACCATCCGTATAAAAGGTCAATCCCGCCGGGATTGTGTCGGCACTCCGCCCTGACCGGGGGGTACGCCTGTTCGGCGCAACCCCCGGCTACTAATTGGAATATCGCTCCGCGATATGAAATGCACCCCGGACTCCCCTCCGGATATCAAACTTCCCCCGGCCACAGTGATACGGTCGTCCCATCCACGATATGATATGCCCACCGAATCCCCCTTCGAATATCAACCTCCCCTCCGGCTACTGTGATATGGTCTTCCCTTCAGCGATATGACATGCTCCCCGGACTCCCCTCAGGATATCAAACTTCCTCCGGCCACTGCGCTCCGGTCTTCCCATCCACGATATGACATGCTCCCCGGACTCCCCTCCGGATTTCAACCGTCCCCGGCCACTGCGCTCCGGCATCCCCCCGGTTTTATAATAGATATTTTCTGTGACATTGTCAATGACCGCGCCTGCGAAAAGAATCCGCTTGTAGGGACGCGCCGCGGCGCGTCCCCGCTGACAATGGCAGATAAAATGCTATG
>CANSAP010000057.1 GCA_947644715.1 uncultured Bacteroidales bacterium | reverse complement strand
CACCGAAGATTTTAACGCCAAGGCGTTTGCTTTCTGATTCGCGACCGTTCTTAGAACTGCCGACACCTTTTTTATGTGCCATATCTAATCTTGGATGGGGGATTAACCGTTAACAATAGTTTTAACTAACACTTTAGAGAACTGCTGGCGATGGCCGTTGAGACGACGATAGCCTTTGCGACGTTTCTTCTTGAATACGAGCACTTTGTCTCCCTTTACGAGGGGTTCGAGCACTTCGCACTTTACTTCGGCACCCTCAACGGTGGGTGCGCCTACCTTTACGGTACCGTCGGCGTCTACGAGGAGCACTTTGTCGAAGCTGATTGCTTCGCCCTGCTTAACCTCGTCGCCGAGATGGTGTACATACAGATACTTGCCTTCTTCGGCTTTGAACTGCTGACCTTTGATTTCTACGATAGCGTACATGCTAATTCATTGATTATTAAGTGAGTCCGTTGGGCGGCAGGCGATATGCCCGCTCTTTTGGAGCCTTGGCGGTATAAATGCGGTGCAAAATTACGAATTTTTCACTGAATCAGCAAACGTCGTTCCGTTTTTTTTCGTAATTTTGCTTCCTGATTTGTTGTAAAGTTATGAAAAACCTGTTACGACTTGTATTTATAGCCCTGGCGCTCGCGCTTCCCGTTCTGATCGTTGATGCGAAGAAGGAGGGGAAGGCCGCCATTAAGTTTAATGAGTATCGCATGGAGCTGGGTAATGTGAAGGAGAAAGGTGGACCCGTCTCTTGCGAGTTTACGTTTACCAACACCGGCTCCGGCAATCTGTTGATTATGGATGCGAAGGCCACGTGTGGCTGCACGCGTCCCGAGTATCCGAAGAATCCGATTGCTCCCGGAAAGTCGGGCAAGATAAAGGTAACTTATAATCCGCTCGGACGCCCCGGCCCGATTGACCGCACGGTGACTGTGACCACTAATGGTAAGCCTAAGAAGGTGCGTCTGCATATCGGGGGCACTGTGCTTCCCGGTAAATAATCAAGGTTCTGAAGGTATGCAAAAATCAGTTCTGACATTCCTGCTGGCTTTGGCCTGCACGTTGCAGGTCGGCGCGCGCATCGAATGGCTCGAGACGGTCTATGATTACGGCTCTTTCCCTGAGGAATCGGGACCTCGTCAGGGGCGGGTGAGGCTTGTCAACCGTGGCCCTGACCCCACGATAATCAATCGTGTGAAGCCCACGTGTGGCTGCACTGTGGCGGAGTTTACCGAGGGTGTGATTGCTCCCGGCGACACTGCTTTTGTGACTTTTGCCTATAATCCGGCAGGACGCCCCGGCCGTTTTGAGAAGCATATAAAGGTATATACGGGCGAAAATAATGATCTGACCTCCATCACTATCCGGGGAACCGTGATAGGGAGCAGTTCGACGCTGGCCATGACTTATCCGGTGGAGGCCGGCCCCATGCGGCTCTCGTCGCGCGCGATGGAGCTTGGCAAGGTGGTGTACGGCAGGGCGCGGCATGAGTATATTTCCGGCTATAATGTGAGCACTGACACGCTCCATTTGGCCTGGAGTGAGACTCCTCGCGCTATCTCTTTAGGGGTCAGCAGCAAGACTGTGGCTCCGGGAGATCTGTTTACACTCGGCGTTTACTTCAATACGCGTGACGAGGCGATGGAGGGTCCGGTGGACTATTCCTTCCGGCTCTATCCGCAGGCTTTTGACCGGGCGGAATACACTGAGATAACGATTACGGGCGATGTGGTGCCTGACACTTCGGGGCTGAGCGAGCAGGAGCTGCGCGATGCTCCCTCGGCGATGGTTTACCCCGGGGTGATTGACCTGGGGAGCATTTCGCCGAAAGACAAACCGATAAAAATCGCCTTCAAGGTGCGCAATGAGGGGCGTTCGCAGATGCAGGTGAAGCGTGTCTGCATAGCCGGTTCGCAAGCGCTGAAAGTCAAGCAGATGCCCACGGGGATAGCTCCCGGCAAGGAGCATGAGGTGAAAGCCGAGTTGCTCCCGGCGCAGCTGCCTGACGGGCTGTTTGCGCTTGAAATTCAAGTGATTACCAATGACCCGCTGCATCCCTCGCGACTCGTGCGCCTGACGGGCAACAAACAATAACCTCAAATCAATAACCATGAAGCATCCTGAAAACTCATCGGAATATAAAGGACTGCAAGTAAACTCCGGAGTAAACTCCGCCCCAATAATCAACCCCTACCGCCGCCGGCGTGCGGCTGCTGTGCTCACTCCCGGCGACTATGTCGAAGGGATTCTGAAGGGTGACGTCAGTGTCCTGGGTCGCGCCGTGACCCTTATTGAGAGCACTGCCGAGGCTCATCAGGCCATCGCCCAGGAGGTGATTGAGAAGTGTCTGCCATATTCAGGCGGCTCCAAACGCATCGGCATAACCGGTGTGCCTGGCGCCGGTAAAAGCACTTCGATTGATGAATTCGGCCTGCATGTAATCCGCAACGGGGGGCGGCTGGCGGTGCTCGCCATCGACCCCTCCAGCGAACGCTCCCGCGGCTCCATCCTTGGCGACAAGACCCGCATGGAGAAGCTTTCGCAGCAGAAGGAGGCATTCATCCGCCCTTCTCCCTCGGCGGGAAGCCTGGGTGGCGTGGCCCGGAAAACGCGTGAGACCATTGTGTTGTGTGAGGCTGCGGGATATGATAATATTTTTGTGGAGACCGTGGGTGTCGGTCAAAGTGAGACCGCCGTGCATTCGATGGTTGACTTTTTCCTGTTGATTCAGTTGGCCGGCACGGGCGATGAGCTTCAGGGCATAAAGCGCGGCATCATGGAGATGGCTGACGGCATTGTCATCAATAAGGCTGACGGCGATAATATCGAGCGGGCCAACCTGGCTGCGGCTCAGTTCCGCAATGCGCTTCATCTCTTTCCGCCGACACCCTCGGGATGGAAACCGGAGGTGCTCACTTACAGCGGATATTTCGGACTGGGCATCGACAAGGTCTGGGATATGATTGACCGCTATTTTGACTATGTGAAGGCCTCGGGCTATTTCCGCACCAAGCGTAATGAGCAGGCAAAATATTGGATGCTGGAGACCATCGACGCGCAGTTGCGCCACAGCTTCTATTCGCGTCCGGAGGTGGCGGCTCTGCTGGAGCAGAAGGAGATGCGTGTGCTCAACAATGAGCAGTCCTCCTTTACGGCTGCCAAGGATGTGCTTGATTTCTATTTCGAGTCAATCAAGCATCCCTGAGTCAGCATCAAGGAAGTGTAAGAAAACAGACTCTTTGAGATGAGCATTTTCCACGAGTCAGACTATCTGCGGCTACTGAAAAGCACTCCGCAGGAGGCCTGTGTGGAAAAGTCGGTGCTTATCTGTCGGAGTCTGATCGGGGGCATCTCTGACGACTCTTGCGAGTTGCCTCAGATATTCGCCCGGGAGCATGGAGTGACTGACGATATGCTTGACCTGCGCGGAGCCATGCTCGGTTCCGCGCAGGGGATTCGCACTCATGCTGCGATGATGCGTGTGCATCTGCCGCAGGAGGGAAGCCTGCATATAGTAGACTGGAACGCGGCTCAGGGTTTCCACACCATGGCGCTGCTTGAGGTGCTCATAGCTCGCGGAGAGTTGCGCAGACTTAATCGGATAACACTCATTCATCCCTGCGACGCGGCTCTCGAAAGGGGGCGCCGTGCAGCTGTGCTGATGACTGACGGGCTGAAGGTGACGGTCGAGAAATTTCCTCGCTTCTTCCCGGGAAGAGAGGGGCAGCCTCCGCTCGGGCTGCAATATGATGGCGACATAGTCCTTCATCTGTTGCCCGACTGTCTGCATCGCCCTGATATTGATCTGCCGCTTTTGGCATATCTGATGAGCACCCCCGGCCACAGACACATTGCAGTCAGCATAAATCCTCTGACGGGTGGTGACCATGCGCCGGCGCTCCGCAAACTCTTGCCCGGCTCGAAGCTTATTGCTGACATAGCTTCGCCTCATTTTACTTATACGGAAGACTTTTCGCCCGTGAGTTGCCGGGCTTTGGTGTGGGAATACAGACCGTCAAGACGGCTGAAACTTCCGAAGAAGGACATCTACACCCGCGGGAGGAAGCCGCAGGAGAATTTTGACCGCAATCTGCCGGCACGTCTGGCTCGCGCGTCGCTGCCTGACTCGTTGCGGTCGTTGCTGTATGACATATCGCTATCGGCGCAGCCCTGCGACAAGTTGCTGCTCAAGCCGACACTGCCCCCTTATGGTGCTGACCTGGCTGTCATCCGCCCTGACCGGGGGATGATGCTTGCGGCTGTCGTTGCGGAAGCTGATTCGCAACCGGAGTTCATGGAGAGAGTGGAAGCGGCGGTCGAAAATCTGCGCGACATGCGGCGTATGCTGGCGCTCCATCTTCCCGGAATGGATGGGCGCAAAGCGGTGCGCGAGGCTATTCGGCTGACCGTAATCGCCGCCTCGATCCCCACAGAATCACTGCCCGAAATGGCGCTTCCGGGAAATGCTCAGCTGGTGGGCGCCGATGTGTTGCACACCGCGGGTGGTGCTGACCGCTTGGCTCGCTGTCTGCCGATGAAAGGTAACTTCAGATTTCCGAAGGCGTGTGCGGAGACTGCTCTGCGACTGCTTGCACCACGATGGAAATGGGCCGTCAAAGGGAGGCCGCTGACTCCGGACTCCGCGCAGCAAAAGGTGCTGAAGGCGCGGAATCCGGAGTGGGTGACGGGAGCGGCCTCATCCGGCAAGACAACGCTGTTGCTGTTGCGTGCTCTGCAAAGTTATTACGCGACGGGTGAGCCTGTGCTGATAGTGCTTCCGCACGCCTCGGCGCTCTGTGCGACCCGGGCCATGGCATCCGGCCTGTTCGCTGACTATCCTTCGGATGCGTTGCACATCGTGGCTCTCTCTGACCTGCGGCGCTCCGGAAAGGTGGTGGAGTCTCCCCGACGCGGGAAGTTCGCTTATCGCTTTCTGCCTCGTTTCCTGATGGCTGCTGAAGCCTCAGCAGACTATGGACAGAGCCTCCCGGAGCCTCGGTTGTATCACACTATCCTGGTGGATGATGCGCATCTGCTGACCGAAAGGGAGCTTGAGATATTGCGTGGCACGCGTCTCCACCCCTCGGGACGAATCACCTGTTTCGCTAATCCGCTTGAGGCCCGCAATCTTCTGATTCCCCGCCGCGCAATGCGACTGACGGAGACCCACTCGCCGTTGGCCGGGGAGATGGGCTCTTTTCTGAGGCGCATCATCAGCCACCTTGACCCGAATGTTAAGACCGAGGGGACGCCCCCTACACCCGGCTGCGTACTGAATCTCGCCGCGACCTCTTCAGCGCCGACGCATCTGGCCAAAAGCATACGAGACCTGATGGCTGAGCACTCTCTTTGGCCGCACGCCACGCTTGTGACAGTCGACAGTGAGGCGCTGCTGCGGGAAATTCACTCGGCATTTTGCGAGCAGCCGAGCATTGCCTGCATGACCGGTTTCACTCCGGCCTCGCTGCTGGAGGAATTCGGGCGGACAACACGCAACCCCCGCGGAGCTGACAGTCTCCACAAGGACTCTCTGCTTCATCGGTTCAATCCCGGTGATGAACGGTTGAAGCTTGCGACGCCCGACTGTCTTATAGGCACGCGGTTTCCCAACGTGATTTATCTGTATCGCCACACCGCACATCCCGATTATCGCACGATTTATCGGGTGGTTACGCGTGCCACCTCGCGGCTGATAATCTTGAGCTACACTTAAAGCTCTCACAGCGAAAAAGTGCGCCGGAAAAGGGGTAAGAGCATTGCGACGAAAAAAATACGGAGAAAAACTTGTGTAATTCAAAAATAACAGCTAACTTTGCAGTCGCAAACCCAAAGGGGTGAGCGCAAATAAAATATGGAGAGGTGGGTGAGTGGCTGAAACCACCAGTTTGCTAAACTGACGTAGGAGCAATCCTACCACGAGTTCGAATCTCGTCCTCTCCGCAAGAGATGTTGCAAAATCCTGTAAGTTATTCGCTTGCAGGATTTTCTGTTTATATTGGGCCGGCTCGATGAGTTGTGTGTTGTCGTAGATTCGATGCTTGAAAAGTTGCCAGGGGGAGAGGGCTATTTCAGGTGTTGTTTCAGGCCATCTCCTTTGGCGGCTATGCTTAGGGCTGTGTGTCCACGGAGGGTGCGGTTCAGTTTGTCTGCCACTTGCATCAGTCGCTCTCGCTTGTTTCGCTGTTCGGGGTCGTCGAAGAGGCCCGGTTGAAGTGCCGATTTATGCAGGATGTTGTGCACGCATACTCCGGCCCGTTTGTAGCCGTAGCCGGGACGGAATATTTTTTTCAGGAGCAGGTCGGCTGTTTCGGCGAGTGCCGGGGTATAGTTTGTGGCTTCCGGCAGAGTTTGTGAGGCTGAGGGGGTGTAGGGGAGCTGTCCGGTGCGAAACCGGTTGGTGGCAATGAAGACTTCGAGGTCAAGTGCGTAGGTTTGCTGCTCGCGCAGTTTGCGCGATATGGTGTCGATGAATGCGCATATGATTTCTCGGAGTTCCTGCAGGGTGTAGACCTCTCGCTCTAATGTGCGTGAGGACATTATTGATTTATTGGTGGCCTCTCTGTGGTTTTCTATGCAGCTCATACCCCGGAGTTCGTGCCAGGTGCGTTCTCCGGTGACGCCGGAGAGTTTTACCACGCGGCTGCGCTCCAGCCGCACAAAATCAGCTGCGGTGTTGATTCCTTGAAATCGGAATGAGCGTGAGAGTCTGCGCCCGACGCCCCAGACATCTTCTATTCTTGTGAGTTCCAATGCTTTCTGTCTGCGCAGCTCGTTGTCAATCACGCAGGCACCCCGGTAGCCGGGATATTTCTTGGCGAATCCGGCGGCAATCTTGCAGAGTGTTTTGGTGGGGGCAATGCCGACTGACACCGGTATGCCGGTTTTTTCCATGACATGGCGAGCTATGTATCGGCCGAACTCTGCGAGGTCGCCTATTTCGGCCGGGAGATGCAGGAAGGCTTCATCCACGCTGTAGACTTCAAGCTCGGGGTCGATGCGGCGCAGGACGTGCATGACTTTTCGGGAGCAGGCGGAGTAGAATTCATGGTCGCCGGAGAGAACGGCCACGTTCTGTTCGCGAATCAGGTCGCGCATCTGAAAGAGGGGGGCACCTCGCCGGAGCCCGAGAGCTTTTGCTTCGTTGCTCATGGCTACGATGCATCCGTCGTTATTGCTGAGCACAACGACGGGCCTGTGCAAAAGTTCGCGGTGTCGCAAACGTTCGCAGGAGACAAAGAAGTTATTGCAGTCAATCAGCAGGTATAGCACAATTCCAAGAATGAGTGGAGTCAGCTTGACTTCTATTATTGGAGACTCATACAAAGGTAGTAAAACTTATTGGATTTTTTGCTATGCCGGTGCTCTTTCGGAATGGATGCCACTTCTAACAACTATTTTTTGGCGGCTATTTGCAGAAGTGGGATAAAATAACTAACTTTGTAGCCGCAAATGAGAGGTCGATAGATTCGGTGCAGGCGGATTTTTCCGTTGGTTTATGACCGGGTCGGCAGGTCTCTTAGGCGCGATTAGCCGCAATAGCTCAGTTGGTAGAGCATTTCATTCGTAACGAAAAGGTCGCGGGTTCGAGCCCCGCTCGCGGCTCCGGCAAACGGACAACCGATGCAAGTAGCATTCGGTTGTCTTTTTTTGTTTGGGGAAGATGCTATGGGTTTAATTTCAAAGAGGGTGTGTCAAAAAATGAGAATCCGGCGTGGATGGCGCGTGGTGCCATGCGTTTGCCTGATTGTTTTTTTGACACACCCTCTTTGTTATGGAGGTGAAGCGGAGAGGAAATTGGGTTAGAGGAGTTTGATGGAGATGTAGCGTTTGGGGTTGGCCTTGATGTCGATAATCAGGGAGTCGATGTCGGCGGCTACGCGGGAGAGGCGGTCGTAAAGTTCGGGGTTTTGCATCAGCTGGCCGAGGGTGCCATTGGGGTTGTTGAGCTGATCGGAGAGTCGCTTGAGGTTGTCGGTGGTTGCCATTACGTTCTCCATGGTGCCTTGCAGCGGTAGGGTTTTGAGCTGGCCTGAGAGCACGGTGAGGTCGGAGGTCAGGGAGTCGAGGCGGGTGGTTATTGAGTTGGCGTTTGCCATGAGTCCGGGCACTTGGCCGCCGGCAACTTTCAGGGAGGATGAGAGGGCTGCCACGTTGGCTGTAATCAGATCCAGGCGTGAGACGGAGGCGTAGAGCGCCGGGTGGCCTGAGAGGGCGTTGATGTTGGCGGCAGTGGCGTTGAGGTTAATCATTAGGGAGTCGAGGGTGGGGAGAATCTGCATTACTTTGGGCATGAGTTCGTTGGTGACGGTGCCCATCATGTCGGGAGCAGAGCCTGAGGGGATTTGGCCGCCGCGGTCGATGAAGTCGTGGCTGTGGCCGAGTTGCAGGATTATTGAGGGGGTGCCGAGCAGTGAGGTGGTTATCACGGCGCGGGAATCTTTGGGGACACGCAAATCTTTGTTGAGGGCAACGGTGACTGTGATCTTTCCGGGGCGCTCGTAGTTGAATTTGATGTCGCGCACCTGGCCTACTTTGTAGCCGTCGATGGTTACTGTGGCAGCTGTTTCGAGTCCGGCTACATTTTCGTATTCCACGGTGTAGAAGTTGGCGGGGGTGAAGAGGTTAATCCCTTTCAGGTAGTTGATGCCGAAGAAGAGAATGCCGAGCGCTACAATCACGCACAGTCCGATTATGAATTCTTTGGATTTAAGTATCTTCATTTGTTTTCTTTTTTCTGTGTTATGATTTTGGGTGCGAGCGATTTACTGTCGGCGCGCCTTTACTACTTTTGCTTCGGGGAACACTTTTTGCACGTCGGAGAGGAGACGGTAGATTTCGCCCTGGCTCTGACTTTCTCCGTAATAGTAGGTGTAGAGGTTGTCGCCTGTTTTGGAGCATGTCACGGGGTAGAGTCCTCCGAACAGGGGGTCTTTCTCTTTCAGGACTTTATCGCAGGAGTAGATTTGAATCTTATAGACGGTGTTCACGCGCGCGAGTCGCACAGGGGATGTCCGGGCTGCGTCGGTCTCGGCATTTTTCTTTTTAGTGGCTTTGGGAGTGGGCGCGGTCACTTTGCTGTTGGCGGCCGCTACAGCCTGTTCCTTTTCGGCTTTATCGCTTTTAGCGGGGACTGCGGCAGGGGCCTCTTGAGAGTCGGCGGTGGTGGGCTGATTGCTGACCACGTAGACGGTTTTTCCGCCTACGGTGCGGGTGCCGGGCGCCTGGCGGTGGGAGGCCATGCGGCTCTTTTTATCGGCTTTCGGTTGTTTTTCCTGTTTAGCCTGTTTGGCTTTGGATTGTTTCTTTCCGGACTTTGCGGTTGCGGGTTGTTGGGACGGGGCTTGAGCAGGTTCCGGATTTGCTGCCACCGGCTCGGGGACTTCGGCTACGTATTGCACCTGTTCCGGGAGGACTGCCACTTCGTATTCCTGCTGCTGGCTTTTTTCGCGGGCGGCTTCGGAGCGGCGGCGACGGGTGGCCGGGCGACGGGTGCGTTCAGCCGGGGTGACGGCGGGCGCCTCGGTGCTTTTTTTGTCGGTGGTGGCTACGGCAGCCAGGACCACGACATCGTCAGAGAGGGTGGGGGTGTCCTGCTGTGTCCGGGATTCGGTCTGCTCTGTGCGCAGGCGCTCTTTCTCGTGTTTGGCAAGTGTCTTGAAATAGTCGGCGACAGCGTTTGTGATTGCTTCGGCGAGCTTTTCCTGTCCCTGTTCGGAGCTGATGTATTTTGCTGAATTTGGATTGCAGATGAAGTCCAGTTCAATGAGGGCGGCGGGCATTGATGTGGCCCAGAGCACCCAGAATCCGGCCTGATGCACTCCGCGGTCTTTGCGTGAGGCAACTTTTGCCATCTGCTGCTGAACGGCGTTGGCGAATTTCACGCTCTGAGCCATGTTGGACTTTTGCGCCATCTCGAAGATGATGTAGGACTCATCGCTGTTCGGGTCGAAGCCGGCGTATTTTGTGTCGTAGTTTGACTCATATGTCATTACGCTGTTTTCGCGTCGAGCCACATCCATGTTGGCGGCATCCTTGTGCAGGCCGAGAGTGTAGGTGGAGGCTCCGGCTACGGTTGTGCGGTTGGGGTTGGATTCGGCCACGGAGTTGGTGTGGATGGAGATGAAGAGGTCTCCTTTGGCTTTGTTGGCAATGTCGGCGCGCTGCTGGAGAGTGAGGTACTCATCTTTGTCTCGGGTGAGGACAACTTTCAGGTCCTTGTGGTGCTTGCGGAGCAGTTTCGCTACTTTTAGGGCAACGCCGAGGTTAATGTCTTTCTCTCGGACGTTGTTGTCGATGGCGCCATGATCTTTTCCACCATGACCGGCATCTATGACTACTGTGTAGGCGTGAGCCGGGAGAGCAGCGGCCACACAAAGCGCCAGCACCATAAGCAGGCGCACCAATAATATTGAGCGTTTATGGAGTGTCATCATTGTTCCAAATTTGGGCAAAAGTACTAAAAAAGGTTGAGGCGACCAAATTTGCCTTGCCGACTCGCTGCTCAATTAACAATTATTGATACTTCGAGGCTCGCGCGGGAGCGGTGTGAAATCTTAGAGAGTGTCTAAACATATATTTTTAGACACAGAAGTCATCTTGACTTATTTTCAACATACAAAATA
>CANSAP010000056.1 GCA_947644715.1 uncultured Bacteroidales bacterium | reverse complement strand
CCTATATTATTGTGTATCAACACATTGGGCAGCCCCGCCGGGGCTGGCTCCGTCCGCCGGGCTACCGGGGGGCTGAAGCCCCCCGGCTAACAATGGATAGGCGCTCCGCGTCATACGTTTGCTTCAGTAAGAATAATGACACACCCTATTAGAGTGGGTCTTAACATATATTTTGACACACACTCCAAGAGTGTGTATCAAATTGTGAACCCGACGTTGAATGGCGCGGAGCGCCTTCCCTTTGTTAGCCGGGGGGCTTTAGCCCCCCGGTGTGCGTGTAGCGACAACCCAGCCCCGGAAGGGGTGCCCTATATCGTTGATTGTCAATGAATTGGACTACCACGCTGGGGCTGGGTCCGTCCGTCGGACTACCGGGGGGCTGAAGCCCCCCGGCTAACAAAGGACAGGCGCTCCGCGCCATGCGTTTGCTTCAGTAAGAATTATGACACACTCCAAGCATCCGGCAATCGACCGCCGGAAATATTGTCGGCAGACTGACGCCTCAGTTCCCGGCATGAAAAAAAGCAAGTCCGCGGAGCCGAAATCGGCTCTGCGGACTTGAGTATGAGGTAAATCCTTCGGATTAGTCCTGGTTGAGGTTCACGCGCTTGAAAGTCAGCACAGTGAGACCCTTCTTGGTGCCGTCGAGGAACTGACCCACGGTGATCTTGGGATCGCGGTGGAACTCCTGCTCAACGAGCACGTTCTCCTTGTAGAACTTGCCTACACGACCCTTAGCGATGTTCTGAATCATCTGCTCGGGCATGTGAGCGGCCTTCTCTTCAGCTGCAGCCTTCATGATTTCACGACCCTTGGCAGCCTCTTCAGCGGTGATCCAGCCCTTGGTGATGTTGCTCTCGATGTGCTCCTCGGAGTCGAAGTGGTTGGGGTTCAGACCGGCCTTGCGCAGAGCGCCTTCAGCAGCCTTGCGAACCTGCTCGTCCTTGGTTTTGTCGATAGCCACCTTGATTTCCATGTCAACAACCTCCTGGGGAATAGCCTCGCGGGTTGCAGCCATGGGGTTCATTGCAGCCACCTGAAGGGCAACCTCGCGGCCAACGCCCTCTTCGATGCCGGCTTCGCTCAGGCCAACGATAGTGGAGAGCTTGTGGTTGAAGTGGTCGTAAGCAGCTACGGTGGGAGCCTCTACATATTCGTAAGCACCCAGCTCCATCTTCTCGCCGGTCTTGCCGATTTCGTCGGTGATGAGGTCGGCAATGGTGCGGCCGTCAACGGTGATGTTCTTAACCTCGTCGAGGCTCTTAGCGCTTGCGAGCAGAGCAGCTTCGAGAATCTGCTTGGTGAGAGCGCGGAAGGAGTCGTTGTTGGCAACGAAGTCAGTTTCGCACTTCAGGGCCACGATGGCTGCGAAGCCTTCCTTGGCGCCTGCGAGCACGCAACCCTCAGCTGCCTCGCGGTCTTCACGCTTGGCGGCTACGGCCTGACCCTTCTTGCGGATGATTTCGATAGCTGCCTCGATGTCGCCGCCGGTCTCAGCCAGAGCGTTCTTGCAGTCCATCATGCCTGCGCCGGTCATTTTGCGCAGTTTCTTGATATCTTCGATTGATACTGCCATATCAGTAGTGTCGATGTAAAAAAGTGATTAGGGGAAATAATTGTTTGAGGGGGAGGGTTGCAGGGATGCACCCGGCGGGGAGCCGGAGTCATTCCTGCAATTCCTGAAGGTGATTAAGCTTCGGCGGGAGCTTCAGCAGTAGCTTCGGCGGGAGCCTCGGCTGCTGCGGGGGCTTCGGCTGCGGGAGCTTCGGCACGACGCACGCGGCGACGCTTGCCGGGAGCGGGAGCTTCGGTTTCGGGCTCGTCAGCCTTCTCTACCTTGCGCTCTTCCAGGCCTTCGGCCATAGCTGAGCATACGGTGTCGAGAATCAGCTCGATGCTCTTGGTGGCATCGTCGTTGGCGGGAATCACGTAGTCGATGTTGGAGGGGTCGGAGTTGGTGTCGACCATAGCGAATACGGGGATACCCAGGCGGTTAGCCTCAGCTACGGCGATGTGCTCCTTCATTACGTCAACCACGAAGAGAGCTGACGGGAGACGAACGAGGTTGGCGATAGAGCCGAGAGTCTTCTCGAGTTTTGCGCGCTGACGGGTGATCTGCAGGCGCTCACGCTTTGAGAGGTTCTCGAAAGTGCCGTCCTTGGTCATCTTGTCGATGGTGTCCATCTTCTTCACAGCCTTACGGATGGTGGGGAAGTTGGTGAGCATGCCGCCCGGCCAACGCTCGGTCACGTAGGGCATACCGATTGCCTTAGCCTTTTCAGCGATTACCTCTTTGGCCTGCTTCTTGGTGGCTACGAAGAGCACCTTCTTGCCGGACTTAGCCATCTGACGCAGAGCGTTAGCAGCCTCTTCAGCTTTGGCAGCTGTCTTGTAGAGGTCGATGATGTGGATGCCGTTGCGCTCCATGAAGATGTAGGGAGCCATAGCGGGGTTCCATTTGCGTTTGAGGTGGCCGAAGTGACAGCCGGCGTCCAGAAGCTGGTCGAATGTGGGTGTTGCCATTTTTTGAAAGTTGTTTACGTTCTTTTTAGATTATACAACCGCGTGGTAGGGAACGTGTCCATCCTCACGGTTTAGATACTAAACTCGGTTTCTGTTTTTGCGGATTGAGGAAAGAGGTGGATGCCGGAGCTCAGAGCCCCGGACATCAGAAAAGATTAAGCACACAAATAAGCGCACAAAGGTGTGGCGCACCTGAAATCGGAACACCACACCGTTATGGGGCTTAAGCTGCAAGCATTTCCATTAACGCTTGGAGAACTGGAAGCGCTTGCGTGCTTTGGGCTGACCGGGCTTTTTACGCTCAACGGCACGGGGGTCGCGAGTCATGAAGCCTTCGGCGCGGAGGGCGGGCTTGTCCTCGGGGTTAATCTTCACGAGGGCGCGGGCGATAGCGAGACGCAGAGCCTCAGCCTGGCCTTTGTAGCCGCCACCGTTCAGGTTAGCCTTGATGTCATATTTCTCAAGAACATCGAGCACGCTCAGGGGCTGCTTTACGATGAACTGCAGAATGCTTGAGGGGAAATAAACGCCGAGATCGCGCTTGTTGATGATGATATTGCCGGAACCCTCAGTGAGGTAAACGCGGGCTACAGCGGCCTTACGACGGCCAATTGCATTGATTTTTTCCATCTCTTGGGTTTATTTCACTTTGTTGATGTCGATTACTTTGGGGTCGTTAGCGGCGTGGGGATGCTCGGAACCGTTGTAAACATAGAGGTTATCGAGCTGACGGGCGCCGAGACGAGTCTTGGGGAGCATACCTTTTACCACCTTGTCGAAGAGGGGGTGACGGCCGTTGGCACGCAGCTTGAGGCTCTTCTTCATCAGAGTCTCGGGGGTTGACTGACGCTGACCGCCGGGATAGCCGGTGTAACGCAGATATACACGATCGGTAAACTTGCTGCCGGTCATGCGAACCTTGTCAGCATTGATGATGATTACGTTATCACCACAGTCAAGGTTGGGAGTATAGTTGGGCTTGTTTTTGCCGCGAAGTATTTTAGCCACTTTGGCGCAGAGGCGACCGAGCACCTGGTCGGTGGCGTCTACCACTACCCATTCCTTAGTGATGGTTGCGGGAGTGGCTGATTGAGTACGAAGGCTTAAAGTATCCACTTTAATGTTTTGTTTTTAAGAGTTTTAACTGCCCGAAATGCGACTCGCGACAATTGGCCAAAACTGCACACGCGCCTACCCTCGGAGCCGGGGGTTGGATATAATCGGCCTGCAAAATTACAAATTTTTCTCCACCCGACAAAATCCCACACATTTTTTTGACAGAAAAAATCACCGGAGCATCCTTGCGAGACTCTCCGGTGACGTAACTATGAGGTTCAGTTAGAAAATCCAAAAGCGTTTGTGCCTGCGATTCTTTTTATCCTGACCGGCAGATGCATTCTTAACGATTTCCGCTTCCTCCGGTGTCATTGTGTGGAATCCGGTGAATTTGGCCGGAAATCCGATTACAGTAACAGAGCCGCCACGGAAGAGTCCACGCTTCTCAACGATGTATTCCGGCTCAACGAGAATATCGGCACCGACTTCGTTAAGCATTTGAGCTGTGGTATTGGTTTTAACAGTCTCAATGGAAACTCGTCTGAAGGGGTTATAGGACCAGGAATAGGTCTTGGTGCTTTTCTGAGGGGAGACATCAAGGTCAGCCACAGTAAAGGTAGTGACGGTTGTATTGACGGGTGCCGTGTGAGCCGTATGGCGGATTGTGCTGCATGAGCAGAGCATGGCCACGATTGCACACATGAGGCAGAGTTGCCATTTCTTCATAGTCATGCAGGTTTATTTTGCGGGTTTGATATTTACGTATGTAGCCGGATATCCCGTTACGGTTACGTATTTAATATTGGACACACCGAAGAAGTTACGAGTACGCTTAATCTCATACTCCATACCTACGAGCACGTCGGCGTTACCATTAGCCCGGAGTGCTTCTGCTACGGCTGTGTTGATTACGTTCTTCTCGCCTCCGCGACGTACAGCTTTACTCGGCTTCAGAGTGTAAGTTATTTTCTGTTGGCTTACCTGAAGATCGGCTGTCGCGTGACTCACCACTTCAGTGGCCACAGGAACTGACGTTGAGGTGTGACGGATTGTGCTGCAGGATGCCATTCCGAGGATTACCAAAGTGGCAGCACATAACATTGCTTTTTTCATGCTGTTGGGAAATAAAATTAACACCGTCTGCGCCACTCTTCCTCTGCACAGTTCAAATTAAAGCAAAAAGCGTGAAGAGTCTGTATCGGTCGCTCGTTCCGCAATTCAAGGCTCTCGCATTGCCCCTCAGTAAAGAACGAGCAACGCATCAGAAGCCTCACGCTGATATGTGCGATTAGTACATGCATGACCATCGCCATACATGCAGATACATCATATCCACAGGGCATCTATCGTTGCTAGTTTCTTGTACTGAGGCAAGCCTGCCTGAATGCTATCCGAATTAACGGAAGTCGGGCAACTGTTATGTTGACTTTTCACACAAAGTCAACATAACTCAAGGCTCTGAGAATTTGCGAGATTCTGAATTGCCAAGAAAACCGGCGCTTGATAAACGCTTTTTTCTGCATACCCACCCCTTACCCATATCGGGCTTCCGGACGATATGCACCGCAAAGGTCGTGATTATTTCCGATATGACCAAATCTTTTTATGCTTTTGTTACGATTGTTACGACGTCAATAAGGGTAGGAGCGTCCCGGACAAATATAGTAAGCCCTTGGACTTTGTACTATTTTGCAACAGTTGTCACAGCAACAGCAGTACAGCAATATGAAATTCTACGACCTCAGTCTTAACATATATTTTTAGAAACACTTTTAATATACACGATTCAGTGCAAGGTGTTTGTCAGTTTGGTAAAAAACAGTTAACTTTGCAGCCGGTTTAGCTAAAGATTCTTACTAACATTTTCCTTATGACGAAAAAACTCTATTCGATTATCGCGGCTCTCCTGCTGTGCAGCATGAGCGCCGCCGCGGCTCTCTATCAGGTGGAGGATGCTGACTGCCGCTATGTGCTTGACTCCTCTACGAAGAAGGCTTCCGTACAGAAATTCATTGGACCCTCTTCACGAAAGACTGTGACTATCCCTGACAACATTCTCTCCGACGACGGGAAGACCTATAAGGTGACAGCCATCGACGAGTGCGCCTTCATGGGCAGCAATGTTGTCACCGTCAATTTCCCCACGACCATCAAGACAATTGGCGACTGCGCCTTTCAGGACTGCCCGCGCTTCTTCAAGGGGAAGAGCCTGGTGCTCCCCTCCGGACTGACTTCCATCGGCATGGAGGCCTTCTCCGGGTGCAAGTTTACCGGAGTAACCATTCCTGCCTCGGTCACCTCCATCGGTGAAAGTGCCTTCTCCGGCTCTTCGCTGAAGAGTGTGACGTTCGATTCCCGCAGCAGCAATCTCAAGATTGGTGCCTTCGCTTTCAAGAAGTGCACGGCTCTGACCTCTGTGACTCTCCCCAACAAAACAACATCACTGGGTCAGGCAGCCTTCTCCGGCTGCACTGCTCTCGCGTCAGCCTCTTTCCCGGCCACACTGACAAAGCTCCCCTCCCTGTGCTTTGAAGATTGCTCGGCTCTCTCCTCCTTTAATATAGCATCCGGCGTGACCACCATCGGCTGGGCCGCATTCATGAATTCGGGTGTGGCAAGCGTGTCCATCCCGGCTACCGTTAAAAAGCTGGAGCAGCAGGCCTTTCAGAACAGCGCCCTGACCTCCGTGACCTTACCCGCTGCGGTGACCGCAGTGCCTTACATGGCTTTTGCCGGCTGCTCGCGGCTCAGCTCCGTGGTTCTCCCTGCCACACTCACCTCCATTGAAAGCGGAGCATTCTATGAATGCAACGCCCTGATGACCATCCGCTGCGATGCCGTAACACCCCCGCAGGTAAATGACGCTTCCTGCTTCAGCGCTAACAGCTATGCAGCAGCCACTCTTCAGCTTCCCGCAGCCTCCGTCACTACTTACAGCATGGCTGAAATATGGAAGAAATTCAATTGGTTTACGCGCTCAGGCGTGGAGGGGATAGAGGCAGCCGATGCACCGGCAGAATACTTCACTCTGCAGGGCACCCCCGTTGCAGCCGACGCCTTGACTCCGGGAGTGTACGTGTGCCGTCGCGGCCGTGAGGTGACCAAAATCATCGTGCGTTAGAAACAGACGTCATCCTGACGTCGTTAGAGTGTTATGCTTCATTAAACCACCTGCGGAGCAGGATTGTTAGAAAAGAAGAGTGCCCAAGTCGGGTTCTCTTCTTTTTGATTTTATCGTTATGCAAGGATACATCAGTGTAGGGGTATTCATCGATGGCGGCTACTACGCCAAGGTGAACCGTGCCCTCAAGAAAATAGAAAACTCAATCATACGCGTACGTTCGCTCTTCGATTTCATCAGCCGCAATCTCGCCTACAAAGAGGGGGTGGATCCCTCGGACTGCCAGATTACCGAAGCGCATTATTTCCGCGGACGCTTCCGCGTGAAAGATGCCTATGACAAGCATCTGCTCTATAATGAACGTAAGTTTGAAGACACACTAATCGAGAATGATGTGGTGTTCCACTACAAGCACCTGCGCGAAGTGGAGCGCAACGGTCAGCCGGAAGTGATAGAAAAGGGGGTGGATGTGTGGTTCGCACTCGAGGCTTACGAGCTGGCCACCTTCCGCAAGTTTGACTATGTCATTCTCATCACCGGCGATGCCGACCATGAGATGCTCATCCGCAAGCTTCAGGCCCTAAAAACCAAAGTGGTGCTCCTGACCTGGAATCTCACTGATGCGGAAGCCACCTCCCCCCTGCTGAAAGAGGAGGCCGGCCACCACTGGGAACTCAGCGAGCTGACAAAGGCCGACCGCAATCTGCGCCGACACCTGCTCTACAAGCTGCGCTCCGAGCCCCATCCCGAGCTGGGAGAATCCTTCTAACGACATAAATTTGCAGACGGATTGCCGAGGAATTAAAAAAAATAGCTAAATTTGTGAGCGCGAGCGAGAAGCCCGCGCTCGCGATTTATTATATAACAACATGAGTATCAACGAAGTACAAGACGAAATCATCGAGGAATTCGCCGGTCTTACCGACTGGATGGACCGCTATGCCTACATCATTGAGCTTGGCGGCCAACTTCCGGCGATGGAAGAAAAGTATAAAGTGCCGGCCAACCTCATCGAGGGTTGCCAGAGCCGTGTGTGGATTGAAGCCCAAGAGCAGGCTGACGGAAAAATTAAGTTTGAAGCTGACTCCGATGCCATGATAGTCAAGGGCATTGTGGCGCTGCTCATGCGTGTGCTCAACGACCGCACACCTCAGGAGATTCTCGATGCCGACCTCTATTTCGTGGACCGCATCGGCCTGAAAGACCACCTCTCCCCCACCCGCTCCAACGGCCTTGTGGCCATGGTGAAGCAGATACGCCTCTACGCCCTCGCCTTCAAAGCGAAAGCTGAAGCGTGACCAATCCATTCCCCGAAAACAATCTCTAACTAATTAATCAATATCATGTTCAAAAACCAACCTAAAGGACTCATCCCCGCAGCCTTGAGCAACATGGGCGAGCGCTTCGGTTACTACATCATGAATGCAGTGCTCGTGCTCTTCCTCTGCTCCAAATTCGGACTGAAGGAGGAAACGAGTACCCTCATCTACTCATTCTTCTATGCCGGCATCTACGTGCTCTCACTCGTGGGCGGCCTGATTGCCGACAAGACTCAGAACTACAAGCGCACCATCATTCAGGGCCTGATTATCATGACGGCCGGCTACGTTGTGCTCGCAGTGCCCATCCTGGCTACCCCCGACAATCAGACCTGGCTGCTCACGCTCACCTGCGCCGCCCTCTTCCTGATTGCATTCGGCAACGGCCTGTTCAAAGGCAACCTGCAGGCAATCGTGGGTCAGCTCTACGACAACCCCCGCTACGCCGCACAGCGTGACTCAGGCTTCCAGATTTTCTACGTGTTCATCAACATCGGCGGCCTCATCGCCCCCTTCATCGCCCCGATGCTCCGCTCCTGGTGGCTGGATGTGAACGGCATGGTCTACAATGGCAACTTCCCCGCCATGTGCCACCAGTTCCTCTCAGTGACCGACTCCATGAACATGGAGAACATCAATAACTTCTATGCCCTGCTGACCGATGTGGGCGGCGCCAATGTGGCTCACACCAAGGAAGCTCTCAGCGCATTCTGCACCGAATATTTGAACGTATTCAACACCGGCGTGCACTACTCCTTCATCGCCTCAGTGGGCGCCATGCTCATCTCCCTCATCATCTTCATCTGCACCAAGAAGGGGCTCCCCAACCCCTCAGCTAAAGCCAAAGAAGAGACCGTTAAATACACCCCCGAGGAGAAAGCAGCCATGGCCAAAGAAATCAAGCAGCGCCTTTACGCCCTGTTCGCAGTGCTTGGCATAGCCATCTTCTTCTGGTTCTCATTCCATCAGAACGGCACCTCAATGAGCCTCTTTGCCCGCGACTTCTGCGACACCTCCTCCATCGCTCCCGAGATATGGCAGGCCGTTAATCCCTTCTTCGTGATTGTGCTCACCCCCATAATCATGGCCATCTTCAGCGCCCTCTCGCGTCGCGGCAAAGAGATTTCCACCCCACGCAAGATTGCGCTCGGCATGGGCATCGCCGGCATGGCTTACCTGTTCATGATGCTCTTCTCCATGTATATGGGCTATCCCTCAGGCGAAGGCTTCAAGGCAATGGCTATCGACATGCGCAACACAATGCTTGCCGGCCCCTGGGTGCTGATTATCTACTACTTCTTCATGACCGTGGCCGAGCTCTTCATCTCCCCGCTCGGATTGAGCTTCGTCTCCAAAGTAGCTCCGAAACACATGCAGGGTCTCTGCCAGGGCTTGTGGCTTGGCGCCACCGCAGTCGGCAACCTGCTGCTCTGGATTGGTCCTCTGATTTACAATGCCGCTCCCATCTGGGTTGCATGGGCCGTATTCCTGGGCGTCTGCATCATCAGCATGGGCATCATGCTCGGCATGGTTAAGTGGCTCGAACGCGTAACCGCAGCCTAAAGAAAAACTGAGGGTCACCCCTCCATCCAACACCAAAGCCCCGGCTGCGCTGGCAGCCGGGGCTTTGAGTGTAAATATTTGCAGGCACGCAGCCGACAAACGGTGTTCTCCGGCCAATCCCACCCTGAAAAATAGTTAAAAGGTTAGGCGCGAGTTGGCCATGCGGACGGGAATTGTTATCTTTGCGCAATTTTACAGACATTTTCGCCCACGGGCTGAGGTCTGACCTGTTCTGACCTCCTGTTAAAACCAAGTTTTTCCAAGCCCGCCGAGAACCCCTGAACTGATTGAGAGCTTGAAGGCTCACAGCAGCCGCAATCATAATCTGTTCATTAATCCTCTTTGTTGATTCATGCAGCTATCTGAAATCATAGGTGAAGTTTACCCGGTGTCTGAGGCTACCTTGGAGCAGCTCGACGATGTAGCCGTGAAGCGGCATTATGCCAAGCGTCAGCGCCTCGTCACTCAGGGTGCGCGTTGTCGTGCCGTGTATTTTATCAGCTCCGGCCTGTGTCGCGGGCTGCATGAAGATGATGGCAAGGAAGACACCCGTTGGTTTGCATCCGGAGGAGATGTACTGACCTCGGTAATCGCGTGGCACACGGGAGCTCCGGCCATATTTTCAATTGAAGCCATCACTGAAGTAGACTGCTGGGAGGTGAGTTTCGAGGATATGCGCCGCCTGTTGTCCGAATGCCGCGACCTGCAGGATTGGGTGGTAAAACTGCTCATGGAGCAGCTGTATGTGCTGGAACGCCGCTACGTGATTATCGGCACCGGCGATGCCCGCTCACGCTATGCATCCCTGCTGGGTGGTCGCCCGCAGGAGATGCTCAATCAGATACCGCTGAAGTATATAGCCCAGTATCTGAAAATCACTCAGGAAACCCTCTCCCGAGTGCGAGCCGCCTACGGCAAGTCCTGACCCGGCGTGAGCCGGAACCGGGAGCAGATTCTGCTGCGCCCAATCTGATTTTTTGACATATATCAACCACAGTAGAGACTGAAGTCATCTTGACTTTTTGAATTTGTTAATATGTTTAAGAAATATCACATG
>CANSAP010000055.1 GCA_947644715.1 uncultured Bacteroidales bacterium | reverse complement strand
ATGCAATTTCCCTAAAAATCAGCCGCCTCTGTCTTAACATATATTTTTAGACACACTCTAAGACAGGCTCTAAGGGCGCGAGCCTGCTCGGTCGCCAAGGTCCTACTCAGCCGCTTGCATTATCACGAACTGGAAGGGCTGAAGCATGGGGGTCTCCTGCATGTTGACATGCAGCTGCCGTGCATGACCTGTCCGGTTGGGCCGCACCTCCACCTCAAACTCATCCAGCTGCGGCTGAGTGACCCATGACAGAGCTTCGCACTCCAGAAAGCGCGAGGCGGCTTCATTGTTACAGAGCATTACACCGCTAACGGCCGCCCCCTCTTCAGGTCGCAGGCATTCCGGATAGGACACCGCACCGCTCCAGATCACCTCATGCACACTTGCCGGCACAAAGGGCCAATAAGTGAGCGGCGTCCGCTTGTCGCCCGACACCCTCGCCGCCTCCGGTGAGAGTCCGGCCTTGAACGTGCCACCTTCAGCCGGCACATTCATCACATAATAGAGACCGCCCCACTCCTCCGCAATCTGAGGAGAGCCATCACGAGCTGCCAACAAATGTTCCACTCCGGAACTATGCTGCGGATAGTCTTCTCCGACGGGAGCCGTCGGCTCATCCTTGCTGCAGGCGCCCAGCGCCAGCAGACACAGCGCCAACAATGACGCCCGGTATCTGTCAATCTTCATACTGAAATATTATTCCTAATTAGCAGCCTGATGAACAATTAGCAGCCTGATGAACACCCAACATAAAGGGTCGTTCCATAAAGCCAACCGCAAATTTATAGATAATGACACGATCAACCGCTGAATTATTGGGTTCAACCTTCACCGTAAAAGATGAGTTTTCATCGTTAGCACTAAACGTTGCCCACGAAGTTTGAACCATACTTCCTGTTTCATTCCAAGCAATCGCTGCATCAAACCATGCTGTTTCTGATTCTAAATATCGATTGTCTATAAACTCCGACAAATCCTCCCGGTTCACTCCGGCTATCTCCATGCACCCACCGAGGCGAAACAGATGAGATGTCACGGGAGAATACTCGGAAGACAAGAACTCCGAGTGACGGGCTTCGGGACTCAAAACAAAGTTAAGGGTCTCACCCTCTGCTGAAATGTCTACCGAACACTCTGTGGGACATTGCAGAGAAGAATAGACCACTTCATGGCCATCAGCCGAGGCAATCATATTCTCCCACAGGCCAACCCTGTCGGCATACGCTTCATTTTCCGCCGGCAAAACCGGCTCATCCTTGCTGCAGGCGCCCAGCGCCAGTAGACACAGCGCCGCTAACAGGCTGAGAATCTCATACTTTTTCATCACTCGAAGATATTTGGTTAAACATAATATGTATTTCGTCGGGGAAGGGGAACTGTTATTGCTTGTCTATGGCAGGTTGACATATTATCAATCCACAGCCTCCCGTCGTCATCCAATCCATCGAAGCAAACTGATATAATATATATCGTGGTTTGGTTGTAGTATTGGGTGCGAGTATCACTTCAAAGCCTGATTCACTTTCTTTTGAAGTAAACGTCGCTGAAGGAAGCTGCACATGCCTGCCGTTCTGATTATTCATAGAATCGATATCCACATATCCTACGCATGTATCATCCGTAGCCTTTCCCAGCAGGTATGCACTGCTTAAAACGCCGACCTCTTCCATCTCATCAAATTCCAGCTCTATACAATAGTGCAAACTAAAAACATGAGATGTCACCGGAATACTACCACCCTCACGCAAAACTTTGGTAGCATTAGCTCCCAACGTGAACTGCAACGTTCCACCACCGGCATCGACAACGACAACACCTTCAACGCCAAACGGATTACCGTTATCATAAACCACCTCATAACCATCTGCAGAATCTATCATATACTGCAAATAGTCTACCTCATAATACCCTGTCGACCAATGCATGAAAGGAGGTTCTTCCTCTTCCTTGCTGCAAGCCGCGACAGCAACCGTCATGAGGCTTAGCAGCAGCAGCCGTATTATCTTTTTTACTTTCATAGTTGAAGAAGTTATTTAATGGGTTGAAATTTGGAGTGATATACGAGATTGATATAAGTATAACTTCCGGAAATCCTGTCATCACTGTCAGCAGGTGTCATCCCTGTAACATGCGGAGTTGTATTAACGCCTGATGAGTCAATATTGAAATATCCATTGTTTTGACCCTGCCAACCCCATACACAATGGTAATATGAATAATATAGTGTATGGTCTTCATTTGCTATTGCATTCCACACCATTTTATAGGACAAGTAGCCATCCACGACCCAAGTGTGTCCCACTGTATTATATGTATTAGGAAGCCACCCGGAAACTAACAATGGGCCATAAGATAAATCAGACGAAGGAGAGCCACTGTAGAACGATACAGGATTACCTATATACATGTATCCAAATTTAGAAAAGCCGTCTCTAAGATTCACTTGATCCACACTCGTTGACGGCTCACCTGCCGAATTTGCAAAATACTGAGCTTTCATTGCACCTCCAATTTTTGCTAATAGCCACGCCAAGGCAGGAGGACAATCATGCGTTTTTATTTCATTTTCACTTTCATAGAAAGTAAACTGAGTTGCCTTTATTGATTCCCAATCAAGAGCTACACCATCGCAACTTTCCGGCCAAGAATAATATGACATTACTTGCGCCGCAGCTAATGGAGCACAACCAACAATACCCTGGGAACCAAACATTTCGTTATTCACTACCGGACAATAAGCATTAAAATTTGAATGCTGTCCCCATCGGCGCACATTCGGGGATAACAATGGATTTATCCTTTTAATAATCGTTACATCGTAATCTTCAAAACCCGGAGCAATCCTTTCCTCTATGGGAGGAATTCGTTTTGTTGTATCCCATAGCACAGGTCCCCAATATGCAGAACTGGTTGAATTTCTAATATTCTGCATACAGAGAGCGAGCCCTCGGTTATTGACAGTATCGGAGAGATCAAGGTTACCCTCGTTGGAGAAACCATAGACAGGCTTGACGCGACGGTCTGCTCCAAGAATAGCAAAGCCTTCGTCGTCTGCGTAGTTCACGATGTATAAGAGAGTATCAGCATCCGAGCCGGAACGGGTCAGTGCATCCTGCACGAAGTATTCGATACTGCGTGGCTGACGCGACTTGCGGGTCTTGCCTCCATCCAGTTCATCAAGAAAAAGGTCGGCAGTTGCAAGAGCCTCTTTAAGCGACACTCGGTAAGGATTTGCGGGAGCATTAGTTGTGCACGGTTCATCAGGAACTTGCACAAGCGCGTCATTAGCGCAGCTCCACACCAGCAGCATTACAGCTGCCACAAGCGATAGATGTAAGATTTTTTTCATCACGCGGAGATATTTGGTTAAACATAATGCATACTTGCCGGGAATACAGTGATTACAGATATGGAATTATACGTAACGGGAAACGATGTGCTACTGTCCTATCCGTGCGCAAAGTTAAAAATCATTTCTCGTAATTCCAAATTATTTTTCAGAAAAATTTGCGTTTTTTAATTATTTTGCCAAATCCAAAATTTCACGGCAAAAGGTTTGGTCGGGTCGGAGTTTTTTCGTAACTTTGCACCCGATTTAGAGCAGGCAGTTCGCAGCAGCGAGCTATTCAGTTATAAATCAACTAATTACATTCTAAACATTTACATTCACAGGAAATGAATCAGTACGAAACCGTTTTCATTTTAACTCCCGTTTTATCTGATGTTCAGATGAAGGAAGCGGTAGAAAAGTTCCGTGACTTCCTCACAGCCAACGGCTGCGAAGTGGTTAACGAAGAGGCCTGGGGCCTGCGCAAGCTCGCTTATCCCATCGACAAGAAGTCAACCGGCTTCTATTGCCTCTTTGAGTTCAAGGGCGAGCCCACCATCGTTAAGAAGCTCGAGACCACCTATCGTCGTGACGAGCGCGTAATCCGCTTCCTCACTTTCCGTCTCGACAAGTATGCTGTGGCATACGCTGAGAAGCGTCGCAACGTGCGCGCACAGAAGGCCGCTGAAGCCGCTCAGGCTCCCGCCGCTCAACCCGAAACAGAAACCACTAAGCAGGATTAAGCATCATGGCACAGAACAACAGCGAAATTCGTTATCTCACTCCCCTCTCCGTTGACACCAAGAAGAAAAAATACTGCCGCTTCAAGCGTTCCGGCATCAAGTATATCGACTACAAGGATCCCGAGTTCCTCAAGAAGTTCCTCAACGAACAGGGCAAAATCCTTCCCCGTCGCATCACCGGCACTTCTCTGAAGTTCCAGCGTCGTGTGGCTCAGGCCGTTAAGCGTGCCCGCCACCTCGCTCTGCTCCCCTACGTAACCGACCTGATGAAATAAGTAACCATAACCACTTAAACTCACACACAATTATGAAGATCATTCTTAAGGAAAATGTAGCCAACCTCGGCTACAAGGACGATGTGGTAGAGGTAAAAGACGGTTACGGCCGCAACTATCTCATCCCCCAGGGTAAGGCTGTCATTGCTTCCGCATCAGCTCTCAAGCAGCTCGCTGAGGATCAGAAGCAGCGCGCTCACAAGATTGCCAAAATCCTCGAAGAGGCTAAGGCTGCCGCCGCTGCCCTCGAAGGTGTGGCTCTCACAATCGGCGCAAAGACAAGCTCTACCGGCACTATCTTCGGCTCCGTCAACAGCATCCAGATCGCTGAAGCTCTCGAGAAGCTCGGTCACAACATCGACCGCAAGCTCATCTCTATCAAGGGCAGCGTCAAGGAGGTTGGCAACTACTCTGCTACCATCAAGTTCCACAAGGAAGTGGAGGTTGAAATCCCCTTCGAGGTTGTAGCCGAGTAAAAAAAACTCTCGACTTTTCCGGCGGGACAACTGTCCTGCAAAAATACTCCATAAAGACGGGGATGACTCTTTGTCATCCCCGATTTTCATTTTACCCTTTATCTCCCATGTTCTTCGACGAATTAGACCTTGGCGACGACCTGCTCGATGCCCTCTATGAAATGCACTTCGATGAGTGCACACCCATCCAGGCTATGGCCATCCCGGCCGCACTGGAGGGCAATGACCTCATGGCTATTGCCCAGACAGGCACCGGCAAGACGGCGGCCTATCTGCTCCCGGTCATCGAACGCCTCACCTATGGCTCCTATCCCACTGATGCCATCAACTGCGTAATCATGACCCCTACGCGCGAACTCGCTCAGCAGATTGACCGCCAGATGGAGGGATTCGCTTACTATCTGCCCGTCAGCTCCCTGCCAATCTACGGCGGCACCGACGGCCGCGAATTCTCGCAGCAGCAGCGCGGATTGCAAGCCGGTGCCGATGTGGTAATCGCCACCCCGGGACGCCTGCTGGCGCACCTGCAGACCGGCCGTTGCGACCTCTCGCGAGTGGGATTCTTCATTCTCGACGAAGCTGACCGCATGCTCGACATGGGTTTCCACGACGACATAATGGCCATTGCCAAGCATCTCCCCGCCGAACGACAGACGATGATGTTCTCAGCCACTATGCCCGCCAAAATCAAGCAGTTGGCCTCGAAGCTGCTAAATAATCCCGTGGAGATAAAGACAGCCATAAGCAAGCCGGCCGAAGGCATTGACCAAAGCATCTATCAGATTCCGGAGGCTCAGAAACTCCCCGTGTTGCTACACCTGTTCGGCCAAGGATTCTCGAAGCGCGTAATCATCTTCGCGGCCTCCAAGCTCAAGGTGAAGGAACTGACCCGCTCGCTGCGGCGTGCCGGCTGGAAAGCAGCCGAGATGCACTCCGACCTTGACCAGCGTCAGCGCGAAGATGCCATGCTGGCCTTCCGCGCCGGGCGCACCGACATACTCGTGGCCACCGACATCGTGGCCCGCGGCATCGACATCGACGATATAGCAATGGTGGTGAACTACGATGTGCCGCGCGAGGCCGAGGACTACGTGCACCGCATAGGCCGCACAGCTCGCGCCGGAGCCGGGGGCAAAGCCGTTACCCTCGTAGGGGAACGTGACCGCGGAGCCTTCCGCCGCATCGAGCAGTTCCTGCACATCTCCGTGCCCCGCAACCCCTGGGAGATAACGCTCCCCGACGCACCCGAGCGCGAACAGTCCACGGGCTCCAAGAACAGGAACAGTCACCGCCGCGGCAAGCGCCCCTACGGCAAAAAACCGGCCGGAGCAAAGCCGACCGACAAGAAGCCCCGCACGTAAAGACATATTCGCAGATCTATCTCATGGCAGTGTTTGCCGTGAAGTATAGAGCCGGTGTGATACATTCCGACATTCGCAAGACCGTGTATTCGGCTATGAGCAGAATATTAGAGGAACATGGCCGAGGCAGCCGCGTGATTCGTGTTGGAGGAGTTGATGACCATGTGCATATTCTTTTCTCGCTATCTCCGAACATCGCTATAGCCGACCTGCTTCGCGAGGTAAAATCGCGCACGAGCAGATGGATTAATGAGAATCGGCTCATGCCCTGCTACTTTTTGTGGCAGCGTGGATATGCTGTCTTCAGTTATTCAGCCACATCAATTGATGCCGTGAAAGATTACATCGACCATCAAGAAGAGCATCATCAGCGCCACACGTTTGTTTCGGAAATAGAGCGTCTGTTGGAAAAATACAATCTTTGTTCTGATCCGCGGGATTTGCCACAAGAACCTATCTGATTTCCACGACCCGCGTCCGCGGGTCGGGGAATTTCCTATTTTCCGAAACCAACACCATCCGCACATTAACACAATTTAACACGAATTAGGGGGGGATAACATTCTTTTGCGTAATTTTGCACCGCGTGTCACTATTGACTGACGATAACTAATTTAACTGAATAGCAAAATTATGAAAAAGTATCTGTTTTTGTCATTGGCTATGCTGATGCTGGCCATGACCTCCTGCAAGTATGCAGCGCAGCAGTTAGCCGAGTCTCAGAAACTGACCATGGACGAGGAAGCAACCTACAAGCAGGTCGAGGAGGCTCTCGGAAAGCTCGACAAGAAATGGAAGGTGTATGAACTCAGAGTCTCCAATGAGGGTGTACCCAACCATTGCCTCAACACTTGGTCAAACGCATCTGTCTATATGATTGATGCCGACAATCAGGCAATCCGGCAGGTAATAGCTCCGGAAATGGGAACCCCTGCTCCCAAGGAAGCCGACGTGACCTACGACGAAGTTCCGGAATTTACCTTCACCGCCGCTTCAGCCATGAAGCAGATAAATGACTGCAAGGCCATGATTCCTAAGGAGTTCAAGTTCCTCAATCTCGAGTACTACGAAATGGAATACAGTAAGAGATATGGACTGCGCACCATCATCGTAATCAACGTGCAGGAGGTAGGCAAAGAAAGCATTGAGGCCAATGGCACAAAGAGCGACGTCTACTACGCTCTGCGCTTCGAGATGAATTCAGAAGGCAAGATAACAATGGAGGAGCGATAACCACCAACTTCGCACCCGTAATAAAAGCGGCTGTCGCACCCGGCGACAACCGCTTTTATTATGCCTGAAATCAGGGGATTATTTCTTTACGAGGATGTAGGTGCGCAGCGGAGCGGCGATGCCGGTCAGGCGGCCACCCTTCACTTTGAATTCCTTGCCGTAGACCACATCCTTGTAGGTGCCGTTGGGCAGACCGGTGGGGAGGTTCACGCTGTTGGCTGACTCGGAAATGTTGATTACGGCTGCACCCTTCTTGCCGCGGTTCACGAGCAGCACCTGTCCGTTCTCGCTCTTCTGAAGATCCTCTTTCTGTCCCTTCATGGCCTGGCGGAACCGGTTCACGGCTGCCACCTCGGGATGGAAGAACTCATCGTTGCCACGCGCGCCGGCCACATTGTCACCCCAATAGTTGTCGCGGGTGGAGTTCATGGGGCGTGAGAAGAAGAGGGGCACACCATTCTGACGGGCGGTGAGGAAGACCCAACCGGTGCGGATGAGGTCGTCGCTCATTGACGCGCTCTCATGGTGATTGCAATAGGTGTCATGGCTCTCCACCCAGGTGGTAAGGTACTCGGGGGCGGCGCTGTGTTCCCAGTTGGAGAGGTCGCGGCCATTGGCATTATGCTTTTCGAGAATCTCACGCAGAATGTAGCCATAGCTTGATGCGGTCTGACCCATATAGTCGGCATACTCGGCCTCGGGCACATTCTTGTCCTGAAGAATCTCGCCATACACGAAGAGGTCTTCGTAAGGCACGGCGAGCTTCACTCCCTTCACAGCCTTGCGACCGGTGGCCACATCCCAGAAGTCATTTTCCTTCACGCCGGAAGCAGTATCCACGGGATCGGAGTGAACGCCGATGTGTTTGGCGGTATCATAGCGGAAGCCGCGCACGCCGAGATTCAGCAGGTCATTCACAAACTCCATGTAATAGCGCTGAAAATCAGGGTTTTCAGTATTCACATCAGGCAGACCGCCGGAGCCTTCGAGTGTGCACTGCAGGCGGTCGTTATAGTCACGGATGGGCTGCAAGCCGTTGGAATGATAGAGCTTGTCGCGGCCACCTACTGCCTTCACCATATCGTCGCTCACGAGGTCAACGTTGAAAGCCGTGTGATTGGGAAGCACATCCACAATGATGCGCACATTATACTTGGCTGCAGAGTCGAGCATTGCCTTCAACTCATCGCGGGTGCCCACGATGTCGTTGCCAATCTTCCAGTCTGTGGGCTGATAGTAGTGATACCAGTTGCCATTCTTGGAGGTGGGATCGAAGAGCTTGGTGTTACCGGCCTCAGGAGTCAGGCAGGCCTGCACGGGAGAGGTCTGCACCATAGTGTAGCCGGCCTCGGCAATCTTCTGCATGTTGGCACCTATTTCGGGGAAGCTCCAGCTCCAGGCATGGAGAATTACATCCTCATTGGTAGCGGCGGGATCATGCGTCATGCGATCCTTGGCCGAAGCGCTCAGCAGAGCCATGGAGGCAAGCGCAAGAGTTGTGATACGGGTTTTCATGTGTAAGAATCTATCTTTTAGTTAACTGTCTGCGTATTTAACGTGGCGGCTCACGGGTTTATTACATGGCCTTGAAGCTCATGTCAAGACCCTTGACGGAGTGAGTGAGCGCACCCACGGAGATGAAATCCACCCCGGCCTCGCCATACGCCCGGATGGTGTCGAATGTGATGCCGCCGGAGGACTCGGTTTCCATCTTATGGTCTACGAGCTTAACGGCCTCGCGGGTAAGCTCGGGAGTGAAGTTATCAAACATGATGCGGTCCACACCACCCAGCGCCAGCACACGGCGGATGTCGTCGAGGCTGCGCACCTCCACTTCAATCTTGAGATTCTCGCGGCCTGTTTCACGGCAATACTTGCGGGCTGCCTCGATGGCTTTCTCAATGCCTCCGGCAAAGTCTATGTGGTTATCCTTGATGAGAATCATGTCGAAGAGACCGATGCGATGGTTCGTGCCTCCGCCGCATGCGACTGCCTCCTTCTCCAACATACGCATTCCCGGAGTTGTCTTGCGGGTGTCGAGCACGCGCGCGCCGGTGCCCTCCAGGCGGTCCTGATACTTGCGGGTCATCGTTGCAACACCGCTCATGCGCTGCATGATGTTGAGCATAGTGCGCTCTGCAACAAGCAGGCTGCGCACCGAGCCCTCCACTGTGAAAGCCACATCTCCGGGCTTCACCGCAGCTCCATCCTGAATGAAGACCTCCATCTTCAGCTCCGGGTCAACCTTGGCCAACACTTTGCGTGCCACCTCAACACCGGAGAGGATTCCCTCCTCCTTTATGAGCAGGCGACTCTTGCCGCGTGCATCGGCAGGAATGGTTGAGAGAGTGGTATGGTCACCGTCGCCCACATCTTCGGCAAAAGCCAGAGTGAGCAGGTCATCTATAAGTTCATCTTTGGTTTTCATTGTTTTTTTAGTTAATTTTGCGAGGTACAAAGATACAACAATTTTATGGAAATCACACTGCTCGTCATAGGAAAAACCACATCGCCCGAGCTCTCGCGCCTCACCGATGAATACATTTCGCGCGCCGCGCGCTACACCCCCTTCGAGATGCGGGTGCTCCCCGACCCGAAAGGGGTGCGCTCCCTCACTCCTGACCAACGCAAGCAGGCCGAGGGACGACTGATTCTTGATTTCATCCAACCCTCCGACTTCCTGATGCTGCTCGACGAGCGGGGCAAGCAATACACGAGCATGGACTTCTCCGCTATGCTTCAAAAGCGCATGGCCTCCGGGCTGAAGCGACTCGTATTCCTCGTAGGAGGCCCCTACGGCTTCAGCGAGGATGTCTACCGCCGAGCCGACTCCAAGCTCTCGCTATCGGCCATGACCTTTCCGCACGAGATGGTGCGACTCTTCTTCGCCGAGCAGGTCTACCGCGCCATGAGCATCCTGCGCGGCGACCCCTATCACCACGAATAAACAACTTTAACCTTCCTGACAGCGTTATTACATAAAAGAAAACTTATGCTGTCACCCTACGCCGTATTATTAATGGAATTGGCCATCATGGCACTTATGCTAATATTGGCCGGAGTTTGTGGTTATTTCGCAAAATCACGACCTGATTCGTGGATTGCAAAATCAGAGACTTTGCATAAAGTCAACTACACTATTTGGGTTTCCGGTTCAGTATTAATTATCATCTTGTTTTTAATATTCAAAACCAACTAACACCATGGCCTACACATTGATAATAATCTGCTTTTCTCTTCCCATTTTAGTCAGTCTACTCACTTTGTATCTTCATCGTGTAGCCAGAAAACGTGGTGAAAACTATTTTCCCAAATATGCAAAATACACATACTTAGCAATTGTTCTGTCAATTGTCATAGCCGCTACGGCGATGTATATAACTTGCAAAATAGCAGGCATCCCATTCCCATACTTATCTTAGAGTGTGTCTAAAAATATATGTTAAGACAGAGGCGGCTGATTTTTAGGGA
>CANSAP010000054.1 GCA_947644715.1 uncultured Bacteroidales bacterium | reverse complement strand
GCTCTCGGTTTGTGAAACTCTCTTAGCTTCCCGATTGCGAGTGCAAAGTTACGAAGTTTTTTTGAAACCGCCAAATTTTCAGACATATTTATTACCCGCAGCTTCGCAATACTCTGATAACCAAACGGTTCTCACCCGGCCATCGCGATAAAAGTAAGATACCATATGCCTTTGATGCGCTCAAAACCACATATCAGGCTGCCTCCTCCGGCATCTCCGCAGTCCTGCTCTGAGCAGAATGCCACGCAGTCAGCTTCGGCTATGTACCATGTAGCATAGTCCTTGCACCCATGGCTGCGTTTGAGTTTCTGTGCACGGAGCGGGAGCATGCATTCAGCATATCCAACCGTTTGCTTCATCCATTCGAGTTTCTCATCGGGGGTGCCATCGAAAGTTTCCGGCGAATTAGGTGTTACATTGACGCGCTCTGAACGGAAATTGGCGGAGCTGTTCCATTGCTCGAGGAAAGAGGTGAAAGATTCCTCTCCCTGATTGCACGCAGAAGATGGCGAGGCCACGGCGGCGCAGCACTGAGGCTGATAGCCGGTGACATCCTTCCAGAAGATACTCTCGGCGCGCAGAGTGAGCGCGACACAAATCAGCATGGCTGACAGCAAAAGTTTTTTCATGTCAAGTAAGTTAGGTGTTGAAATAAAGTTGTTATTCTGCAGAAAATGAGTGAGCCGGGATAGTAAAAAAAGAGCAACCGGAAACCGAAGTTTACCATGTTGCTCTTTCCTCTCTCCTCGGCGGTGCGGACGGGACTCGAACCCGCGACCCCTAGCGTGACAGGCTAGTATTCTAACCAGCTGAACTACCGCACCAATGAAGTATCGCTCTCGGTTTGTGAAACTCTCTTAGCTTCCCGATTGCGAGTGCAAAGTTACGAACTTTCTCCGAATCTGCCAAATTTTTTCATGCAAAAAACCGGACAAAATTTTAGTCGCTTGATAATCAGTGATATGTACATCAACAGAGGCACTCCTTCCTGTTTGGCTGTTCGGCTAATATTTACTACCTTTGCAGTTATGAAATTAAAGTTGCGACACATTCTTCTTGCAGCCGGGCTGATACTGGGTGGCAGGGCTTCGGCTCAGGTGTATGCCGAGCAGGTGTTGGCCATCGGACGCAATGTGCTGGCCATGGATGATTATGTGCTTGCTATCCGCTATTTTAATCAGGCTGCGAGTGCCAAGCCTTACCTGTGGGATCCCTATTATTACCGCGCATTGGCCAAGCTCATGCTTGATGACTTTCATGGTGCGGAGCAGGATGCGAGCAAGGCTGTGGAGCTGAATAAGTTCAAGTATGAGGGTTATCGAGTCAGAGGCTTCGCGCGCCTGCGACTCGGGCTCGATTCCGCTGCTGTGGCCGACTTTGACCGTGGCCTCAGTTATGCCCCGGCTGACAAGTATTTCCTCTATTATAAAGGAATTGCGCAGGCTTCCATGAAGCAGTATGAACGGGCTGACAGCACACTCGATGAGTTGCTGAGCCTCTATCCCCGTTTCGAGGAGGGCTACAGCACGCGTGCCCAAGCGCATCTGATGGCCGGCGACACTGTGGGCGCCCTCGGCGATATTGACCGCGCGTTGCGCATTAACGGCAACATGACCGCACCGCGCCTCATGAGCGCCGACATTGCTCTGCGTCAGAGCCGCTGGGAGGATGCTGCCCTGCAACTGGACTCGGTAATCAATCTCTTGCCCACGGACGTCTCGCTGTATATCAACCGCGCCTATGCCCGATATAATGCTGATGACTGGCCCGGGGCTATGGCTGACTATAATTATGCGCTCGACCTCGAACCGGCAAACTATGCCGCGCTCTATAATCGTGCTTTGCTTCGCTATCAGGTGCAGGACCTGCGTGGTGCCAAGGCTGACTTCTCGGCTGTGCTCGAACAGAATCCCGACGACTTCCCGGCGCGCTACAACCGCGGCCTGATTAATCTTGACCTCGGGGAATTCCGCACGGCTTTGGCTGACTTCCGCCTGATTGCAGGAAGGTATCCGAGGTTCTACCCGGTCTATTACGCTATCTCGCGAGCTGAGCAGGGACTTGGAAACAATAAGGCTGCCGCCGATAATTTCTTCAAGGCAAACGACATGATTACCCGCTACACATCCGACCCCACTCACTATAAGCTCGACCGACCTACGATTCAGAGCGGCTCAACGCGTGAGCAGAGCACCGAAAAGGATTTGACAGCATCATCAGAGCCGGAGGATGTGATGGAGCATTTCAATGAGCTGGTGACCATCTCGCAGACGGAGCAGAGCACTCCCCTGTATGGCGAGAAGCTGAAGGGAAGGGTGCAGGATGTCGAGATGCGGGTGCAGCCTGAGGGGGCTTTCGCTCTGACAATATTCGACCCCACGGATGAACTGCGTCCCCGCTCGGAGACTTATGCCGAGCTGACTGACATCAATAGCTCCCGCTGGCTGAGCGAGCCGCTGTATCTGGTGTCAGGGAGCACGACCCCGCAGGATGCCGCGCGGATTGATGAACTGTTTGCCCTCACTCAGCGGCTGGATGCCCGCGAGCAGCAGGCCGGGCTGCGCCCCATTGACCGCCTGGAGCGAGCCGTGGCCAACACAGCGCTGAAGAATTATGAGGGGGCTATGGAGGATCTTGACAAAGCTCTGGAGGCGAATCCGCAGTTTGTCTCAGCTCTGTTGCAGCGAGCCTACGTGAGACCTCTGCTGGAAAAAGCTGAGCAGATTTCCGGTGCCGAGACATCAGGCGCCGAAGGACGAATGCTTGCGGAGGCTGCCGAACGGGAGGCTTTGCAGCAAGCTATGGCCGATTACGACGCAGCGCTGCGCATCGACCCGAGGCTGGCACATGCCTGGATGGGCAAAGGTTGCCTGCTCTATCAGGGGGGCGACTGGCAGGGGGCTGACGAATGCTTCTCGCAGGCTGTGGCCTTGCGTCCCGACATGGGACAGGCTCTGTTCAACCGCGCGTTGAGCCGCCTGCGCATGGGGCGCAAGCGTGAAGCAATGAGCGACCTCTCGCGGGCCGGAGAGCTTGGCGTAGTGCAGGCTTATAATCTGCTGAAGAAGATTTGATTCACATCATCGAGATAAAGAACATCCCCCGGCTCGTTCTCAGGCGAGCCGGGGGATGCGTGTATAGGGGAGAATATTCAGGCGAGGTGTCGGGCGAGCACCTGCTGCAAGTGAGCTTGCAGAGGTGTGTCGGGGATGATCCCCTCGGCAAGTTCTGCGGCTTGCGGATGGCTGCGCAGCACTCTCAGGCAAAGGATTTCTGCTTCCTCGCGGGTCTGAATCTCCTGCATGAGCCGTAGAGCTTCATCACTCGTCAGCTGAAGGGCGCCATAGAGACTCATGGCCAGCAGGCGGGATTCTCGCACCCCCTTGTCTGCCCACAGGGCATCGGCGGTCAGGCGGAGCTGCTCCGGCGTTTGAGCGAAGACAAGCTCGCGGGCGATGGCGGAGAGCTGAGGGAGGTTTAGACCAAAGATGATATGATAGCAGTCCATGCCTGCCGCACGCAGCATGTCAGCCACGATGCCGTTGCGATAGGCCATGAACTGTTTCTTAATCTCGCGAAGCATTATTTGCAGCTGTTGGGGGCGCAGCTCTTCTGAGCCTTGCAGCAGGCGGGGGTGAGAGTGGAGTAGTCGCGTGAGAGGCGCTGCATCTGCTGCACATAGTCCTCAGGCCAGGAGATTTTCACATCGGTAATCTCACCCTTGGCGTCGTAGACGGGGGTATACAGAGGATTAATGAAGCCGCGATAAGGGGGAATGTCGAGCGTGGCGAAGCGGTCGAGCACCTCCTTGTGGAGCTTGCGGTCAATCTTCACGCCATAGGTGTTGACGAGCTTCTCGCCGGCTGCGTAGTCACCTTCGCTCTTGATGCGCTGCACCTCGGCCAGCAGCTGACCGAAGAGGTCGCGCAGCTTCTTGTAGTCATTGATTTTAACGTAGGTCTTGCCGCCACGCTTGACTAACTCGACTACTTTGCCTTTCTTGCCATGTTCGAGCACCCATTTTGCGATGAGCTGACGGTTACGCATGTGAGCCTCCTCGACATCGTTGCCAAGCTCGATGCGATTGAGCTGCGTCATGAGGCCGTTGAGCATATACTTATAGTATTCAGCTTTGTAGGCGTCAGGGTTATCCAGAATGCCCAGCTCGAGGAGCTTGGGGTCAGCCAGGTAGTAGAGAGCGAAGAGGTCGGCACGAGCTTCCTCGAGAGTTGAGCCATGCTCCTTGAGCGCATCCTGGTCAACGCCGGGGAGGAGCTGACCGGAGGCATGACCGAGACACTCGTGCAGGTCAGTGTGGAGCATGTCAGTGATGTAGAGATATTTGTCCATCAGCTCGGACGTGGGAGAGTCGATTACGAACTCCTCGTTGAAGCCGTTGCCGATGGAGGCCATGGCATAGGCCTCGGTGATGTTCTCGATTGTCACTGACTTGGAGCCGTGGGCAGCGCGAATCCAGTTGGCATTGGGGAGGTTGATGCCGATGGCGGTCGAGGGGAAGGCATCGCCGCCGAGCATTGCAGCGTTGATGGCCTTGGCGCTCACACCCTTCACGTTGGGTTTGCGGAAGCGGGGGTCAACCGGGCTGTTGCTCTCGAACCACTGTGCGTTGGAGGAGATGGTCTCGGTGCGACGTGAGGAGTCGAGGTTCTTGAAGTTAACGTAGCTCTCCCAAGAAGCGGTCATGCCGAGGGGGTCGCCGTAGCTCTCGATGAAGCCATTGACGAAGTCCACCTGTGAGGCGGTGTCTTCAGCCCAGGCGATTGAGTATTCGTCAAAGAGACGCAGGTCGCCGGTGATGTAATAGTCGATGAGGGTTGAGATGTAAGACTTCTGAGCATCGTTTTCGGCGTATTCGCGAGCCTTGGAGAGGTAGTAGATAATCTTTGCGATAGCCGGGCCATAGAGACCGTTGAGCTGGTAGTGGTCCTCGCGCAGAGTGCCGTCGGCGTTGCGATCCATGCGGGCGTTCAGGCCGTAGGAGATGGGGGTGGGATCATTCGGGTCCTTGATGGCAGCATAGTAAGCTTCCACCTCGGCCTGAGTGATGCCGGGGGCATAGAGGTTGCCGGCGGAGCCTGCCACAACGTCTGAGGAGCTGTCCTGGCAAACGCGCTTGGCTGCTATCTCGGGGTTGAAGATAACCTCGATAAGCTCGGCGCTGTCAGCCGGCTTGCAGCAGTCAGGCAGTGCGGCCACCTGGGTCTCGAGGAAAGTGCGGGGGAAGGCGGGGGTGAACTTGTCGGTGGAGTAGTGATGGTGAATGCCGTTGGCAAACCACACCTGCTTCATGTAGGTCTCGAAGTTTTTCCAGTCCTGCGAGTTGCGGTCACCTTTATAATTGGTGTAGACGGCTTCGAGCATACGACGGATGGGAAGGTTGTAGGCACAGTTCTGATCCCAGATAATGTCGCGACCCATCTGTGCAGCTTCGCTCAGATAGTAAATCATAGCCTTCTGACGGGTGGTGAGGTCATTGAAGCCGGGCACTTCGTAGCGGAGCACCTCGATGTCAGCGAAGCGGTCTACCTTGTAGGGGAAGTCGGGGTTTTCGTTGGCGATGGCCGAGAAAGAGAGCATTGCTCCGGCGGCCAGGGCGGGAATTAATTTCTTCATGTCTTATTGTGTTGGTATTAGGTGATTGAAGTCATCTTGACTTTTTTCAGGGTTAGGCTTCATTATTCAACTTGGAGCACAAGCCCTTTGAGGTATTCCCCCTCGGGGTGGTAGATGCTGACCGGATGGTCGGCACCCTGGGTGAGCTGATGCAGTATGCGCACCTTGCGGCCGCTCTGAGCCGCGGCCGTGAAGACGGCTGCACGGAAGGCATCCTTGCTCACCACCTGAGAGCAGGAGAAAGTGAACAGTATGCCACCCGGCCGAATCTTTTCAAAAGCGCGGGCGTTGAGTTTGCGATAGCCGAGCAGCCCGTTCTTCAGCGCACCGCGATGCTTGGCGAAGGCGGGAGGATCGAGCACTATGAGGTCGAAAGCGCCGTCGGGCATATCGGCCAGGTATTTGAAAGCATCCTCAGCCACGGCCTCATGGCGCGGGTCGTCAGGGAAATTCAGCTCAATGTTTGCGCGGGTCAGGGCAATCGCTTTAGCCGACGAGTCGACGGAGACCACTCGCTTGGCGCCGCCACGCATGGCGTAGACCGAGAAGCCGCCGGTGTAGCAGAACATATTGAGCACCTCTCGCCCCTTGGCATAGCGTTCCAGCAGGGCACGGTTGTCGCGCTGGTCAAGAAAGAATCCGGTCTTCTGTCCGCGCAGCCAGTCGATGTTGAAGCGCAGTCCGTTTTCGGTGGCCACGGCCTCGCTCTCGGCACCGAGCAGATAGCCGTTCACGGGATCGAGACCGGCCTTGAAGGGGAGCGTTGTGTCGCTCTTATAGTAGACGCTTCCGATGCCGGGCAACTCAGTGAGGGCAGCGGCAATGGCAGCCCGCTGATGGTGCATACCGGGGGAGTGAGCCTGCATGACAGCTGTCGGGCCATAGAGGTCAACGACGAGTCCAGGGAGGAAATCACCCTCACCATGCACGAGGCGCACGCAGGTGTTGTCATCGCGCAGCAGGCCGAGGTCGTAGCGCATCTGCCAGGCCTGACGCAGGCGGTTGGCGAAAAAGTCATCGGGGAGGTCGGGGGTGGCGAAGGTGAGCATTCTGACGGCTATGGAGCCTATCTGCCAGTGGCCGGTGCCGAGCACTTCGCCGCGCGATGAGAGCACACGCACGAGCTGACCCTCTTCGAGCCCGTCGGGCAGAGATGCCACCGCGCCGGAAAATACCCAGGGATGAAAGCGGAGCAGGGATTCCTCCTTGCCTCGTTTCAGCCGTATTTCGGGGAGTTGTGTCATTCGTTATGGGGTATAATAGGGTTTACTACTTGAAGAAGAATCTGACGATGTCCATGCCGTTGGCATAGATGAGCAGGCCGAGCAGCAAGACCATGCCGAAGATTTGGGCGCGTTCCAGGAATTTCTCGCTGGGCTTGCGGCGGAAGATTACTTCGTAGAGGAGGAAGAGGACATGGCCGCCGTCGAGGGCGGGAATGGGCAGGATGTTCATGAAGGCGAGAGCCACGGAGAGGAAGGCTGCGATGTTCCAGAAGGCGAACCAATTCCAGGATTCGGGGAACATGCTTCCGATGGCTCCGAAGCCACCCACGCTCTTGGCTCCCTCCTTGGTGAAGACATATTTGAGGGAGACGACGTAGTCTTTCATCTTTCCGGCACCCTTGCTGATGCCCACGGGGATGGACTCAAGCAGGCCGTAGCGCACGGTCTTGACGTTGAAGAGCTTGCGTATGTCGTTCTCAAGCTGGAAGCCTATCTTCGAGTTCTCGTCGAGTTTGAGGGGAATAGTGAGAGTGTCGGTGTGGCCGGCAGTGGTGCGGGCTACGGTGAGGTCGATTGTTTGGTTATGACGTCCTTCGAGCATGGGGAGAAACTCACGTGCTCCGCGGAAGGTGGTGTCGTTGATGGCTATGAATTCGTCACCCTCCTTGAGGCCTGCATCGCGGCTGCTTTGGCTGGCTATGCTGTGCACGACCACAGGAACATCCATGCTGAGGAAGGCTATGCCGCGAGGGTCAGTTTTTGCTCCCTCCTCGACTTCGAGCAGGAAGTTCTGCGGGAGGTTGATGGTGACGGTGTCAGTGCCGGCGCGCAGCACTTGCACGGTGCGGGCAGTGCCGAGGGCGTAGAGGTCTTCGGGGCTGTCCACCGGTTTCCCGTCGGCTGTGAGGGGTATGTCGCCATCGCGGAAGCCATGCTTTTCGGCAGCTGCGGAATACTTGATAAGCCCGCGGCTTTCACGGAAGGGTACATAGTCATCACCCCACCACCAGGTGATGCCGGCATAAATAAGGATAGCCAGCAGGAAGTTGAAGAGCACGCCTGCCACCATGATGAGCAGTCGCTGCCAGGCAGGTTTTGAACGGAATTCCCATTCTTTTGGGGGTTGCTTCATCTGCTCGCGGTCCATGGACTCGTCAATCATGCCCGAGATTTTGCAGTAACCGCCGAGCGGGAGCCAGCCGATGCCATATTCAGTGTCGCTCCAGAAGCCGGGCTTCTTTTCAGAGTCTGTCTCGGGGGTGGCGTTCTTCAAGCTTTTCTGCTTGCCGAGCAGCCCGACATATTTTCGGGGCTTCCATTTGGCAAGCGAGAGCCAGGGATTGAAGAATATGTAGAACTTCTCGACTCTCACGCCGAAGATACGGGCGAAGAGGAAGTGACCGAATTCATGAATGATTACGAGGATTGCGAAGGCCAGGATGAGTTGCGCGGCCTTGATGAGAAATGTCTCCAAGTCTTATTGTCTTATTGGTGTTGAAACGATTGTTGAGTAACGGGGGAGGAGGCTTTCGGCCATGCGTCGCGCCTCGGCGTTGACGGCCACGAGGGTGTCGTAGTCATGTTCCTGCGAGGAGGGCATTGCGGCTATCGTGTCGGCCACGAGGCGAGGCATGTCGGCGAAGCGAATCTGCTCGCGCAGCAGTGCAGCCACGGCAATCTCGTTGGCGGCGTTGAGGATGCAGGGGGCGGTGCCGTCGGCTTCGATGGCTTCAAAAGCCATGCGCAGCAGAGGGAATTTCTCGAGGTCGGGAGCCTCAAAGGTCAGCGAACTGTAATCGCTGATGCAAAGGGTTTTCTGCTCCGAGGGGAGACGTTCCGGATAGCCCAGGGCGTAGCGGATGGGCAGGTGCATGTCGGGCACACCGAGCTGCGCTTTGATGGAGCCATCCTTGAACTGCACCATGCTGTGGACTATGCTCTGCGGGTGAACCACTACCTCTATCTGCCCCGGCGGACAGCCGAAGAGGCGGTGGGCTTCAATCATTTCGAAGCCTTTGTTCATCATTGATGCGGAGTCGATAGTGACTTTTGCGCCCATGCTCCAGTTGGGGTGACGCAGAGCGTCGGCCAAGGTGACCTGCTCCATCTGAGCGCGTGAGAGAGTGCGGAAAGGTCCTCCACTGGCAGTGAGAATTATCTTCTGTGCCAGGCGGGTGTCTTCCCCTTCGAGGCATTGGAAGATGGCGGAGTGCTCGCTGTCGACCGGGATTATGCGTGAGTCTGAGCAGGCGAGCCGCTCGTTGATGAGTGCACCGCCGACCACGAGGGTCTCTTTGTTGGCCAGGGCTATTATCTTGTTGTGGCGGATGGCGGTGAGAGTGGGAGCCAGACCGCTGTATCCCACCATGGCGGTGACGACAAGGTCTACATCCGCGCGGGCTACGCATTGCTCAATAGCGTCGGCTCCGGAGGCTACCTCGATGGGGAGGTCGGAGAGCAGGGTGCGGAGCTTGGGTTCCAGCTCCGGGCGGGCAATGATGACCATTGCCGGGCGGAAGCGCCGTGCCTGTTCGGCCAGCAGCTCCACGCGGGTTCCGGCGGTGAGCACCGTGGGGTGAAAGCGGTCGGGGTATTCGGCAATTATATCGAGAGTCTGGGTGCCGATGGAGCCGGTGCTGCCCAGTATGGCAATATTGCGTTTCGGGGAATCTGTCATGTTGTGAGAGTAAGCTAAGGGGAATCATCTGCCTCGGGGGGCTTCGATGGTCTGGGGTTCTTCGTCGCTGCGCGGTTTGGCAATGTAGTCAGCGGGGATTAGGGGTGTTCCGTCGCGCCACATCTCTACGGTGAGATATTTTGCGGAGGAGGGCATCGGTTCGGTAAGCATCTGCCCGGCAACCACAGGGTCACCCTTGTCTGTCAGAGGACGTCCTGTTCCGCTTATGCGTGAAACGAAGCCCTGGGAGTGCTGGATTAGCAGCGACCATGTCTGCGAGGGGGAGTCGTAGGCACGGTCAATTACGCGTCCGTCAGCCATTGCGGCCACACCGCGCGAGCGAGGGGTGATGAGTTGCAGGCGGGGCAGGGTGCGGCTCTGTTCGAGCACTATTGCCCCGGGCACGGGGTCAGCCCATATCATACCCTCGGCTGCGAGTGGCGAGAGCACCTTGAGGTTGTATTTTTCACTTTCTTCCATCATTGCCACGAATTTGCGTTCGCGGGCAGAGCTGCCGATGAGGGAGTCGAGGGAGAGATCGGCACGGGGCTTGTCGGCTACGGCTGCGGAGTCGGCCGGGGCGCGGTCAGTGTCGATTATCCCTGCAAGGTTGTCGAGAAACGTCTGGTTCTGCTGGAGGGCGAGCTGGAGGGAGTCGATGCGCATGAGGGCTTGCAGGGTTGTTGCGCGGTCTTTGCCGGTCATGTAGCCCGGCATCTGCCGTTTAACCGGTGTGAATCCCACGGTGAGCACACCGATGCCGAAGCCTGTTGCGAGGAGCAGCAGCACTACCAATGCAGCACGCAGGCGGCTTGCCTTTATGCTCCAGAGTGTGGCCATGCGCGCCTCGTCGGTGAGGGTGAGGCGATAGCGATGGCGGCCGAATTTCGACAACGGGAGGGTTTTCTTCTTCATTAATATACGTACGTGCGCGAAAGCACCCCGCGAAATTACTAAATTTCCCTCATCCGTGCAAGTGGGAACCGGAGCCCGGAGCGGAGTGAGGGGGATGCGAATGTGGGTCTAAACCGTAAATTTTAACATTTTTAGCAAAATTTTAGGCTGTGTAAAAAAAATTCCCTACCTTTGCGCGAAATTGAGCGAACTATTTTGACCCGCTTGCGTTTACTTAATAAACGTGAAAATTATTAACTGTAACACTAAATAAGCTTAATTATGAAGGTTAGAAATCTTTACATCGGATCAGCACTTTGTGCAGCAGCTCTCTGCTCCGCCAATGCAAGTGCACAGGAGGCGGTGTATGTTGATGAGACTGTATCTGTAACCGAATACAGCTGCGACAACACCAACCACTATTTCGCAAACTGGCGCAACAACTGGTTCATCCAGCTTGGCGCAGGCATCAACCAGCCTTTCGTGGAGCGTGGCGTAGGCATCGACCCTGACATCAAGGCCGTTGACCGTCAGCGCATGACCGTAGCATATAACTTCGGCTTCGGCCGCTGGATGAGCCCCTACCTGGGCTTCCGCATCAACGCCATCGGCGGCGCTCTGCACTGGGATAACCCCACCGCAGCCAAGCCCGCTTACGGCTGGACCAAGGGCAAGCACGTGAACGTTAACTTCGAGCTCATGTGGGATATGTTCAACTCCCTGGGCGGCGTTAACCCCAACCGCGTATTCTCCATCATCCCCTTCGCAGGCTTCGGTGGCGACTACATGTGGCGCATTCATGACGGCGAGGGCAACTTCGCAGCTGCCACCAACATCAACGGCCGTGGCGACAAGGGCCTGAAGGATGAGAGCTGGACTCTCCCCGTGACTGCCGGTATCCAGTTCCGCTTCCGCCTCTGCAAATATGTTGACTTCTTCGCTGAAGCTCGCGCTACCTTCTATGGCGACAACTGGAACCTCTGCTCTTACGGCGACCCCGTTGACGTGAACGTAGCAGCTCTCGGTGGCTTCAACATCAACTTCGGCGGCCGTGGCTGGGGCACATTCAACGAATGTGACTACGTAAGCCAGATTGCTGCCCTGAACAACCAGGTTAACGGTCTGCGCGCCGACCTTCTCGGCACTCAGCAGGCTCTCGCCGCTTGCGAAGCTCAGCTTCCCTGCCCCGAGCCCGTTGTACAGAAAGACTGTGTTAACGCTCCTCTCATGACCACCGTGCGCTTCACCATCAACAGCGCCAAGATCATGCCCACCGAAGAGGTGAACGTTTACAACATGGCTGAATGGCTCAAGGCTAACCCCAAGGAGAACGTGACCATCGTAGGTTATGCTGACCGCGACACCGGTACTGCCGAATACAACATGCAGCTCTCCGAGCGCCGTGCCAACGCCGTTGCCGACGCATTGGTTAACACCTACGGCATCGACCGCGACCGTCTGACCATCCGCTACGACGGCTCTGACTCACAGCCCTACAGCACCAACGACTGGAACCGTATCGTAATCTTCACTCAGAAGTAAGAAACTACTCTTCATAACACTACCCTGCAAGGGGGAGCATCCCGACTGACCGGGACGCTCCCCCTTGCCGTTTGAAGCCACCCGTCTGCTGACATTTTTATCCGACGGCAACACCGCATACAGAGTATCTAAAAATATATCTGAAGAGTGTGTGGCAAAACGTAAACCCGACGCTGAATGAGGGAGGGTGTGGCAAAACGTAAACCCGAC
>CANSAP010000053.1 GCA_947644715.1 uncultured Bacteroidales bacterium | reverse complement strand
CAACTTAAAGCACAGAATGTATTTGTCTTCCGACCACTATAACCCGCCGGGGCTGCCCAATATATTGATAACCAACGATATAGGGCAGCCCTTCCGGGGCTGGGTTGTCGCTGCACGCTTCCCGGGGGGCTGAAGCCCCCCGGCTAACAAGGGATAGGCGCTCCGCGCCATGCGTTTGCTTCACTAAGAGTGTGTCTAAAAATATATGTTAAGACAGAGGCGGCTGATTTTTAGGGAAATCGCATCGGCGGCTCGGTCACATAGCCCGCTATGCTCCCTCACCTGCATGACTGAAGCCATCTTAAAGCTGCGGCCTCTGTCTTAACATATATTTTTAGACACACTCTTAGAATTTTGCCACACCTGCTGTGTTTCAAAACTCAAGTTTTCGATATTCTGCAACCGATTTTTGCTTCTTCGCCAAATTATTCTTATCTTTGCGGGTTAATAAGAAAATGTGTAACGAGCTATGAATCTTTTTGATAAAGTAAGCGACGACATACGCAAGGCTATGCTGGCGCGCGAACGCGTGCGCCTTGAGGCTCTGCGCGGTGCAAAAAAGGAGTTTCTGGAGGCTAAAACAGCCAAAGGAGCTAACGGTGAACTCTCCGACGAGAAGGCTATTGCAATTATAACCAAAATGGTTAAACAGCGCAAGGAGAGTGCCAAAATCTACACTGAGAACAACCGCCCGGAACTGGCTGAAAATGAGCTGGCCGAAGCCGCCGTGCTTGAAGAATACCTCCCCGCACAACTCTCAGCCGAAGAACTCGAAGCCGAGCTGCGCAAAATCATTGCCGACACCGGAGCCACCTCTATGAAGGAGATGGGCAAAGTGATGGGAGTAGCCTCAAAGGCTCTCGCAGGGCGTGCCGACGGTCGCGCAATCAACCTCAAAGTTAAAGAACTCTTAAGTTAAATTCCGTATGCTTACACTGCAAGCCATCAAGGAAAATCCCGAATACATCATAGAGCGCCTGGCCGTAAAGCATTTCGACGGTCGCGCCGTCATCACTGAAATCCTCGAGCTCGACAAGGAGCGCCGCTCGCTGCAACAGCGTTGCGACTCCGACGCCTCTCAGCTCAAGAAGCTGGCCGCATCCATCGCCATGCACATGAAAGCCGGCGAACGCGACAAGGCAGAAGCTGCCAAAGCCGAAGTGGCCAACCTCAAGCAGGCCACCAAGGGGTTGCAAGACCTGCTCGAGCAGACTCAGGAAAAGATGACCACCCTGCTGCTCAACATCCCCAACACCCCCTGCGAGGCTGTGCCCCTCGGCAAAACCGCCGAAGACAACGTGGTGGAGAAAACCGGAGGCGTAATCCCCGAACTTCCCGCCGACGCACTGCCCCACTGGGAGCTGGCCCGCAAGTATAACATCATCGACTGGGAGCTGGGCGTGAAGGTGACCGGCGCCGGATTCCCCTTCTACATCGGCAAGGGTGCCCGCCTGCAGCGTGCCCTCCAGCAGTTCTTCCTTGACGAAGCCTGGAAAGCAGGCTACATCGAAGTGGAGCCCCCCTTCGTGGTCAACGAAGCCTCAGGCTACGGCACCGGGCAGCTCCCCGACAAGGAGGGACAGATGTACCACGTAGGTCTTGACGACCTCTACCTCATCCCCACAGCTGAGGTGCCCGTCACCAACATCTACCGCGACGTAATCATTCCGCAGGCCGAACTTCCCAAGAAGAACTGTGCCTACTCCCCCTGCTGGCGTCGCGAGGCCGGCAGCTACGGCAAGGATGTGCGCGGCCTCAACCGCCTGCATCAGTTTGACAAGGTGGAGATTGTGCGCATCGAGCGCCCCGAAGACTCCTACGCCGCTCTTGAAGAGATGAAGGACCACGTGCAGGGTCTGCTCGAAAAGCTCGGCCTCCCCTGGCACATCCTGCGCCTCTGCGGCGGCGACATGAGCTTCACCTCAGCCATCACCTTCGACTTCGAAGTCTTCTCAGCCGCTCAGAAGCGCTGGCTCGAGGTCAGCTCCGTCTCCAACTTCGAGAGCTACCAGGCCAACCGCCTCAAATGCCGCTACCGCGATGCCGACAAGAAAATCCACCTCTGCCACACGCTCAACGGCTCCGCCCTGGCTCTCCCCCGCATCGTGGCCGCTCTGCTCGAAAACAACCAGACGCCTCAGGGAATTGTTATACCTGAGTGTCTGCGCCCCTACACAGGCTTCGACATTATCGACTGATTTTTTCACTTGTGAAACTGTGTCAAAAATTCAGCCGGAAGCAAACGCATGGCGCGGAGCGCCTATCCATTGTTAGCCGGGGGGCTTCAGCCCCCCGGTAGCCCGGCGGACGGAACCAACCCCGGCGGGGCTGTCCAATACATTGACAACCAATAACATAGGGCAGTCCTTCCAGGGCATGGTCTTCACCTCGCACCTTACCGACTGTCGGATTCCTATTTTGACACAGCCTGATAAACCCCTCATATTAACCTCTCTAACACCCGCTTAACATGAAGTACACCAGCACCGGCGAGACCAAAATCGACATCCATGACCCCGCAGGGAAATGGAGTGAAATGACCCTGCTCCCTGAGTGGGAAGAAGAATTCTATGACGTCTACACCGCCAAGAAACATGGCAAGTGGGTGATGCTCAAGGCTCTCAAAAAGCAGTATGCCGATGACCCCAAGTATCGCGCCATGCTCGACCGCGAGTTCGAGACCCGCTACAACCTGGCTCACTCTAACATTGTCATGGTCAACGACTACGAAGAGGTGCCCGGCATAGGCACTGCCATTATCACCGACGATGCCTACGGCTACTCCCTGCGCCGCCTCATCGACGAACGCCGCCTCACGCCGCGCATCGTGCATCGCCTTGAGACCCAGCTCCTTGATGCCCTCGACTATATTCAGGAGCACCACGTGGTGCACCATCCCATCACGCCCGAAAACATCATCTTCACCGAGTATAACGAAAACCTCAAGCTGATAAACGTGGGCTACGACCAGCGCGAAGAACTCTCCGCGCAGGACACAGCCGAAGATATCCGCCAGTATGGACTCGTGCTCGGCGAAGTGCTCGACAACCTCCCCACCTCTCTGCCCAAACTCCGCCGCGTTTCCCGCATAGCCTCGGCTGCTGACCCGATTCGCCGCTACCGCTCCATTGCTGATATGCGCCTTGCCATTGAGCGCCGCTCTTCAGTCCTCATTTACGTGTGCATCATCATCTTCATTGCCCTGATGACCACTCTGCTCTGCTACCTCGCCTGGCGCGCATAAACCTCATATAACCTGATGATTAAAGTGCAACAAATTGAACCGACGCGCAGCAACCTGCGCCGGTTCACTCAATTTCAGATTGACCTCTACGACGGCAACCCCTACTACGTGCCGCCACTCATAATGGACGACATCAACACCCTGATGCCCTCCAAAAATCCCGCCTTCGATTTCTGCGAGGCGGCTTACTTCATGGCCTTCGACGAAGCCGGGAAACCGGTGGGACGCATAGCCGCAATCATCAATCATCAGGTCAACGAAAAGAACGGCGAGAAAGCCGCACGCTTCGGATTCATCGACTTCATTGACAATCGCGAAGTCAGTCGTGCCCTGCTGGATACAGCCGAAAAATGGGCGCGGGAGAAGGGCATGGACTCAATCGTCGGTCCGCTCGGATTCACCGACCTTGACCACGAGGGTATGCTCATCGACGGCTTTGAAGAGCTCTCGACAATGGCCACCATCTACAACCACCCCTACTACGTTGACCACATCGAGGCGCTCGGCTACACGCGCGCCAACGTCTGGCTCGAATACGTAATGGATGTCCCCGAGCAGATTCCCGACAAATACAACCGCATCGCTGAAATCGTAAAGAAGAAATTCGGACTGCGGGTGCTCAAATTCACCTCCCGCAAAAAGATTAAGGAGGAATATGGCCACGCCCTCTTTGAACTCATCAACGAGGCCTACGACGAACTCTACGGCTACTCAACCCTGACCCCCCGCCAGATTGACTACTACGTTGACCAATACATCTCCCTGCTCAACCTCGACCTCGTTACGCTCGTCGTCGACAAAGAGGACAAACTTGTCGGCGTAGGCATCTCGATGCAGAGCATGAGCCGCGCCCTGCAAAAGAGCAAGGGGCGCCTCTGGCCCACCGGTTGGTACCACCTGCTCAAGGGGCTGAAAGGAAAGAACGACCGCGTGGACCTGCTTTTGGTGGCAGTCAAACCCGAATTCCAAAGCAAAGGGGTCAACGCGCTGCTCTTTCAGGACCTCATCCCGCAATACAACAAATGCGGATTCAAATGGGCCGAGAGCAATCCCGAGATGGCCGACAACACCAAGGTGCAAAGCCAATGGGACTACTTCACCCGCCGCCAGCACCGCTCCCGCGCAGCCTACTCCAAAAAACTCTCTTAAACGATTTTTCGTAATTCCAAACACCGCGACGTTGCAGGGGCGTACCCAAGGTGCGTCCTGACATATCAAAATTCTTACTGAAGCAAACGCATGGCGCGGAGCGCCTATCCATTGTTAGCCGGGGGGCTTCAGCCCCCCGGTAGTCCGGTAGACGGAGCCAGCCCCGGCGGGGCTGCCCAATACATTGACAACCAACGACATCGGACAGCCCTTCCGGGGCTGGGTTGTCGCTACATGCATACCGGGGGGCTAAAGCCCCCCGGCTAACAAAGGGAAGGCGCTCCGCGCCATGCAGCGTCGGTTTCACATTTTGACACACCCTCTCTTGGTGACCGTCCTCCTACTGTTAGGTTGAAAACCTAACACACTCTTAAACTTTTTACTCTCCGGCGTGTATAAATTAGAAAAGCTCGCTCATTATGAAAAAATTTCTTCCCCTTCTGCTGATTCTCGCATTGGTGCCCGCACTGTTCACCTCTTGCGACGACGGATACTATCCCTACTATCCCGGCTATGACGACTACGACAACTATCTCCCCGGCCAATGGGAACTGATTTCCGCCGACGGTGTGCCCGTATCCGGATACAAGGTAAACTACCTGGATTTCTACAAGAACGGAACCGGCATTTACTACTACTATGACCGCACCGTGCCCTATGAGATGGACTTCACCTGGAGCGTTTCTTTCGATTACAACTCCTCGGTGCTCTACATCAACTATGCCGACGGCTCCTACGTCTCCATGGATTACTGGTATAACTCCAACTATACCCGCCTCTACACCTCCTGGTATTCCGGCGGCTACAAGCACACCTACGTCTACCAGCTCGTGCAGGCATTCTCCTGGGGCGCTCCCGCCAAGGCTGCCGCTGCCGACTCTCTCCCCGCCGACTTCGTGAACACACCCTTCCCCGGTAAATAACTGAGCAATGCGCGTAAAACCCAAAAAAGCTCTCGGCCAGCACTTCCTGACCGACATGCAGATTGCCCGGCGCATTGCCGACACCGTCGACCTGCCTGAGTACTCCTCCCTGCCCATCCTCGAGATTGGACCCGGCACCGGGGTACTCACGCAGTTCCTCATGCAGAAAGACCGCCCCCTGAAGTGCATCGAACTCGACTCCGAGTCTGTGGCCTACCTGCACGCCCTCTATCCTGACCTCGACGTGCTCGAAGCCGACTTCCTCACCCTTGACCTCTCCGACCTCTTCCCCGGGCAGTTCTGCCTGACCGGCAATTACCCCTATAACATCTCCTCGCAAATCTTCTTCAAACTCCTTGAATACAAGGACCGCATCCCCCTCTGCACCGGTATGCTCCAGCGCGAGGTGGCCGAACGCATCTGCGCCGCACCCGGCACCAAGACCCGCGGCATCCTCTCAGTGCTGCTTCAGGCTTGGTATGATTGCGAATACCTCTTCACCGTCTCCGAACATGTGTTCAATCCCCCACCCAAGGTGAAGAGCGGCGTGCTGCGCCTGACGCGCAACAACGTGACCGACCTCGGCTGCGACCCCATCCTTTTCAAGCGCGTAGTGAAGACCTCATTCGGAATGCGCCGCAAGACCCTCCGTAACTCTCTGGGAGCGCTCATACCCCCCGGCAACCCCCTCTGGCAAGACCCGATACTCGCCGAGCGTCCCGAGCGCCTCAGCGTCGAGCAATTCATCCATCTGACCCGCACCATCGAAGGTAAATAAAAGAGGCTTTTCAATTTCCTATTTCGACGCTGAAGAGGATGTGTCAAAATTCCTACGGAAGCAAACGCATGAGAGTGTGTAAAAATGTGGACCCGACGTTGCATGGCGCGGAGCGCCTATCCATTGTTAGCCGGGGGCTTTAGCCCCCGGGAAGCGTGCAGCGACAACCCAGCCCCGGAAGGGCTGCCCTATATCATTGATTGTCAATGAATTGGCCAACCCCGCCGGGGTTGGCTCCGTACACCGGACTACCGGGGGGCTGAAGCCCCCCGGCTAACAATGGATAGGCGCTCCGCGCCAGGCGTTTGCTTCCGTAGGAATTTAGATACACCCTCTTATGTCAATCATATAAAATTATCGACATTAACTTAAACAGTTTCTTAAAATAAAGCGGCCGCGTCATCACGACGTGGCCGCTTCGGCTTTGACTTAAAAAAAATTAAACTTTAACTAATTTCTTGAGCTTGGTGACTGCGGGCGGGTTCAATCGCCCGCAGCCTTTGTCTTGATTACTTTTGGGATCTGCTTATGTATCCCTCCGGCGGGGTTTACTTCACAATTACTTTCAGAGCCTCAGAGGCAGTCTTCACTACGTAGATGCCTGCGGGAAGCTCCACGCGGCCGTTGCCGAGATAGAGGACTGTGCCGTCGGTGCCGAATACGCCACCGTCGTTACCCATCAGGTCAATGAAGCCTTCGCCGGTGATGATGTTAGCGCCAATGGCGGTCACAGTCTCAACGCCGGTCTGGAAGTCGCTGTCGGTGCCTGCAACAAAGCTGTAAGTGGCATGCGGGCCAACGAAAGCTTCAGCAGTGCCTGCTGCGCGGGATGCCACGCGAGCCGGAGCAGCCTTGGCGGAGGAGGGATAAACCACACTGCCCTGTTCGGCCACGTTGAAGAAGTAAACGTGAGCACCGGAAACGTCAAGCGAAGCGATGGGATGCATCTGATCCATACCGTCCCACCAAGTGCCGAGGCTTTCCTCTTTCAGGATAGCAGCAAAGCTTGGTTCGCGAAGAGTGCCACCATGGTGAAGAGTGTTGGTAGCCTTATCATGATCCTGACCATTCATGCCGAAGTGTTCATCCTCAGACTTGAATGAGAAGTGTGCGGCAGACTCATTATAGAATCCGGCACGCTCGGGCGCATCCTGCACTACGGTCTCAAATTTAGTCTTGATGGTGCTGTTTACTCGATTCTCATTATCAAGAATCATATTGCCCATCCAACCATCAGAAACTGCAAAAGAACCAAGGCAAATGCGCTCTACCCATTCATTTACTTCGGGGTCGGGCTGAACATGCACTCTGTAAACAGTGCGCCGGATAGCAGAAGCCTTCATTGAATTGACTTTGGGATTGCTCAGAGCCACAGTCACGGAGGAGCCGGCACGCTTGTAGAATGAAACTTCATTCTGGGCAATATCAGCCACTTTCAGAGTGTTCTGCTTGGGAGTGTAAGCATAGGTGCCTACTTCGTCATATTCGCTTTGCAGCTCAGGCTTCAGGTCGTCGAGCCAGGTGCGGATATCCTGCTCGGCGAAGAGGAGCTGAGCCTCGGGAGCACGCAGGTCGATAGCGGCGTTCTGCAGCTGGCCGGCCAGTGAGCCGGTAAAGGTCAGAGAGGCCTCACCCTCGGGAAGCAGTGCGAGCAGCTCCTCAGTGGCGTTAGGCATCTCCACGGGGAGGCTAACTGAGATGTGGCGCAGGCGGCCGGCATATTCAACGTCATTGGGATAGTCCTCATTCTCGCAGTCGCCTATGTGGTCGTCGCCGGCCACAGTGAATGTGGAGGGCTCCTCATCGGTGGCCACATCCACGGTCAGCTCTGAGAGCAGGCGGGGTGAGGGGATGAAGAGGTCGATGTCGTCAGCAGCCTTGTCGGTCAGCTCAGTGGTTGAGCCGTCGGCAGTAGTGGTGTAAGTATAGGTCATCTCGAAGTCCTGGTGCAGGGCGGTGGCGTCGGCCATGTAAAGGAAAGTGGCCTTACCATCGGTGGGAGCATCGCTGCAGACCTGACCGGTGGTCAGATTCTTCAGCTGCCATGCGGCTGTGTCGAACTTCTCATAGCCCTCAGAGGGGAGAGCATAGATGAGCACACGGTCAGTCCAGGTGTTTTCAGCAGCGCTGTAAACCTCGGCAGAGGGCACCTCGATGCGCTCCACGCTCAGGGAACCATTCTCGCCGGAAACGCTCAGAGCGTAGGTGGCGGTGGGGGAGTAGGTCACGTAGCCACCCTCGGCGAGCTTCACGAGCTGCGCGGTGTAGAGGCGGGCGGGACGACCCTTGATGTAGAAGGGGTTTGACTCCACGACAGCATCCTCAGTGGCTGAGAAGCTTACGGTCATGCGGTACTGATAGTAGCCGGTGGTCTCATATTCGCGGCCATCCTTCCAGTAGTTCAGCGGGTTAGCTGAGTTAGTGGAGTGTTGGAAGCCGTTGAAGAGATTGTCGAAGTCAGACGCGGTGCAGGAGAGGTTATAAGACTCGAAGACGGGTGAGCCGATAATGGTCTCGGGGTCGCTTGCCTTGAACACTTCAATCTTCACGGAGGTCACACGGTTGTCGCCGGAGAGCTGAGTGAGCTTGGGCAGGAAGAGACCCATGTCATATTCATCCTTGTGAGAGGAGGCCTGAATCTGCGCACCGCCGGCAGCTATGCTGGTGTAGATGCGTGATTTACCCTCGGTTTTGCTGACGGTGCCCTGGGGATCATCCACATGCATGAAGAAGTACACGCGTGAGAGATACGTGGGGCCGCTGAACTTCATGTCGCCATACTGAGTGCCGAGCGAATAAGTCTGACCGGCAGCGATGAGCTGAGCCTCGGCATTTTCATAGTTGCCGCGGATGTCACCCCAGTTCCAGTTCTGGTTCCATTCAGCAGCCTTCTCGTCGACGTAACGGTCGCCTGACCATCCGCTCCAGATTTTGAAGGTGCCGGAAGCCCAGAGGTTATCCACCTCATAGACAATGAATTCATCGCCGGCCACTGAGCCGAAGTCCACATTCTTATATTTCGGATTCTCCTTCAGAGCATTGCCTGTGCCGCGGTCGCCGTTGGGAGTGAAGGTGAACTGTCGGGAGGTCAGGTCGATGTCATACTCCTGTCCACCTTCGGTGAACTTGGTGTTGAAGTAAATATCCTCGAGCGGGGGCCACTGAGTGTTGTAGTAAACGCTCTTGCCGTCGCGGGAAACTACGGGGTTACCGTCAGAGTCATACTGAATCCAGGAGTTCTGCCAGCCCTGGGTGGTTGTGCCGCACTCAAGCTGGTATTCCTCATTGGCAATATTGGTGGGCACATCATCCTTCTGCTTCCATTCGGCATCACCCACGAGCGAAATGAACGGGAGATAGTCAGCCTCATCCTTGGTGGCAACTTCCACCCAAGAGCCGTTCTCCAAATGCAGATACTTGAAAGTCAGCTGATTTAACTGCGGGTCATAGATGGCACGCAGGCGCACACCGGCATGGTGGTAACCCTCTTTCAGCATTCCGTCCAGGCGCTGAAGAGCGGTCTTGTCGGCTGCCTGACTCTTTGAGGGGGTGAGATACTTCACCTGAAGAGTCATGAAGTTATCAGAGGTGCCACCGGCACAGCCGTCCCAGTGGTTGTTCCAAGTGAAATCGAGAGTGTATTTGCCGGCATACTGACCCTGACCGGGAAGCAGCTGCCATTCGGGAGAGGCGTAGCCATTGTTGATGGCATGGCCGGTGAGATAATAGAACTCAGTGTCGGGGTCAAGCTCCTTGAGTGCCTGCTCAGAGGTGTAGCCCTTGGGATAGAAGGGGATAGCCAGCGATACCCAGGAAGCTGTGAGAGTCGGCTTGCCATTGGCATCCTCGCTTACGGTGAAGATAACCTCAGTCTCGGGACCACCCACGAAATCCTTCAATGTGAAGTTTTCGCCGGAAGCTACAATCTTATTGGGGTCATAGTTACATTCACTCGCGCTGAAGTAGTGGCTGGAGGATGTATGCGTGGGATTATAGAGCTTGAAGACCGGATTAGAGGTGAAGGGGAGGGTCAGCTTGCCCTCGGCGCTGAAGCGGGCACCACTCTCCGCCCAGCCGCCGATGCCGCCAAGATAGTAGTTGGTATAGTTCAGCTCCGGACCCTCAAACTCGGCGCTTGCAACAGAGCCGTCGGCATTCAGAATGAGCTTCACAATCATAGTGCCGGCAGCACCATTCCAAACGAAGTGGCGGTTATTGGTGGTTGAGAACAGCGAACAGGTAGTCCCGTTAACCACAGAAAGGTTGGCACCGGAAGGACTTACGAACAGGCCGTTGACCTCGATGCCGAAATGAGTGCCATTCTTCACGGGGATGGAGAACTCCACCTCATTGGTGGCTTCCACCACCTTCGTGTCGGAGTCCACCCAAGTTCCCTGGCCGTCGGCCTGCGGGGTCTGCTGATACTTAATGTAAGTGGGATACTTCTTATTGGCGGTCACCTCACCCCACTGCGCATCAAGCTGCCGGGGAGTGCCGTCAGAGGCCAGATAGAGAGTAAAGGTAACGGTAGCATAGCCCTGAGGAGCACCCTTCAGGCGCATGAAAGTTTGTCTGGTGGGGGTCTCCACATTCTGACCGGCTATTTCCCAGAAGTATTGGTTGCCATTGAATGGGACATCAGTAGTCACCGTAAACGCACCCTGAAAGAGGTCGAAGTTATCAAAGGTGACAGTGCGGGTTAAACCGGTGCCCTCGAAAATCAGGTCAGTGCCAATGGCAGCCTGCGCACCGGTAAGCGTATAAGAGCAAGAGGGAAGTGCATTATAATTTGTCCACTGACAACTTGCAGCTTGCCAATTCATACCACCATTATCAACCATCTCAATGCAGTTGTATGCAGGAGAATAATCCTGATAAGCGGTATAGTTGTTCCAGGAGGCTTCGCCACGCTGAATGCGCACCTTAGTGTATTGGCCTGTGGCAGGCACGGTGAAAGAATAGACAGCCTTGTCTTCAACAACCTGACAAACAACGGGAGTCTCAGTAGTCCCATCGCTGAAAAGCGCAGTGAAACTGAAATTCAATTTTTCAATATCGCTCAGGAAAGATGTATTCGGTTTGAAATAGAAGGTCTGACCGGCAGGGAAAGGTGTAGCCAGTTTGGTCACCTCAACAAGAGGAGCGCCACTATATTCCTTATAAATATGAACGGCATACTCTGCATCCGGGGAAGCCTTAAGATACAAAGAACCCTGAGCGGAGACAGATGAGGTCGTCCTCAGACCACCTGCAACCATCTTCTGGCCTGTTTCGCCGGTAAGATTGAAATTAGAAGTTGAAGCCGGACCATATTCCACACCGTCGATGACCACATGGAAATAAATGTCGCCATCTATTCCTGAGATGGTGCAGTCGGCTTCGTTCGAATTAGCCGGAGTGCACTCTTGAGTGTAATCGGGCCATGATTGCCCCGGAGCACTACCCACCAAATGCACGCTGAGCGCTGACGCTGATTGGGACAAAGCCAATAGCGCCGCGAGCAGGAGCAGAGGTCTTAGGAACCTGCTCTTTAGTTTTTCTCGTAACATTGTAAGAGTTTTTTAGTTAGTTAATTTATTATGATGTTGTAATCTATTAAGTCAAGTCAGCCGCTCAGGACTGCGGGATCAAGATGTTACTACCAATGTCAAAGTCCGGAAATCAGATGAGTCAAGCTATCAAGAAATCAGGCTACGGGCAGTCGGTAATGCATGGGATTTTTATGCTATGGATATGTAAATAATTTACGTTCCAAGAGTTGGTTTTCCCTAATGCGGTGCAAAGGTACAACGAAATCAGCCATTTCTCCCCCCCAACTGTTAATTTTGGTTAAATATGTTCTATAACATGTTTTTCATGTTTCATGCATCCCCCCGAAAATTTTGACACCCCCGGTTTTTTTAGAGTATGTGCAAAAATAGGAAGTCGGCGCTGTCGGCGCGGAGCGCCTTTCCATCAATGTGAACCCGACGCTATCGGCGCGGAGCGCCTATCTATTGTTAGCCGGGGGGCTTCAGCCCCCCGGTAGCCCGACAGACGGAGCCAGCCCCGGCGGGGCTGCCCAATCCATTGACACACAATAATATAGGGCAGCCCTTCCGGGGCTGGATTGTCG
>CANSAP010000052.1 GCA_947644715.1 uncultured Bacteroidales bacterium | reverse complement strand
CGCCATCAGCGTCGGGTTCACATTTTGACTCTACCCCCGGACAGCACCGACCCCGGAGAGGCTACCCAATCCATTGACACACAATAATATAGGGCAGCCCTTCCGGGGCTGGATTGTCGCGACATGCTTACCGGGGGGCTAAAGCCCCCCGGTTAACAATAGATAGGCGCTCCGCGCCATCAGCGTCGGGTTCACATTTTGACTCTACCCCCGGACAGCACCGACCCCGACGGAGCTGCCCAATTCACTGATGCACAATGAAATAGGGCAGTCCCGCCGGGGCCGAATGATTCGGTCGGTTATTCTACCGGGATTTTATTTAATGTTGGGGTTACGATGCGCGCGGCGATAGCGACGCAGGCGCAGATAGAAGAGCAGCAGGAGCAGAGCGAGCACGCAGATGACCACGGTGTAGTAGATGCGCAGCTGGCGCCCGTGGCGCAGGTCGGCGTCACGCGCCTCGGCAAGCAGGCGGGTGTTGTCGTTGCGCAGGTCGGAGACCTGATAGCGCACGGCAAGCTCGGTCAGGTTGTCGGAGGTGCGCAGGGAGTCATACTTGTCGATGATGGCCGTGTACTGTTTAAGGGCGTCGAGCAGCACTGCATCGTTGCCGGTTTTCTCGGCGGCCAGGCGCAGCTCGCGCAGAGCCTGACGGCGATAGTTGAGCTTGAGGTCAGGCTGCGAGAGCATCTCGCGGATGAGCGGGATGGCGGCCTCGTAGTTACCCATGGCCATATTGTAATAGACGCGGGTGCGGAAGAAGCGCTGCTCATAGGCGGCCACGTCGGGATTCATCGCTGCCAGTTCCTGAATCTTCTGATAGATGTCTCTCACCTGATCGCGGGTCATGGCCCGGTAGTTGCCGAGCATTCGACGATAGCAGAGATAGCGGTTCACGGCATAGGAGCGATACTTGCGGCCGGCATTTATGTCGCGTTTCTCCAGCTGGTCAATCACTTGGAGGAGCTTGCGGTCAGCCTCAAGGGCTTTATCGTAGCGGTCAGTGTTGGTGTAGATGTTCGCAAGAGCGGTATAGAACTGATTGCGCAGGGGTGAGGCCTCAGCCGGGAGCTGCTCGACGAGCTTTGTCAGGCGTTCGAGCGATTCGAGATAGAGCTGGCCCTGCGTGGCATGGCCGGTGATGATGGCTATGGAGTAGAGGCGTTCCACTTTGTCGTATATGTCGCCATCCACCCCGCTGTTGTTCTTGGTGAGCAGAGCTATGAGGCGCTCCTTGCGTTCATCCTCGCTCATTGACTGCACCTGGTTGGCCAGCAGCTGATGGGTGATGAATAGGGATGTGACATGCTTGTCGACGGAATTGGGCATCGTCTCGGCTATGCTCATGTAGCGATGCATGCGCGCCTCATCGTCGGCGCAGATGATGGCGAGCTGACGGAGCATATCATTCTTGGCGCTGTAATCATGTGCTCGCGAGGCGGCCGTGAGCAGCAATTCTCCATAGCGGGTTTGCTCCGAGCGCGGCGAGCAGTCGAAGAGGTCATAGAGGATGCGCACACTGTCGGCCGGGGTAGTAGCCTTGGCCAGCTGTTCGAGCAGGTAAGGCTTGACGGTGGTATGGCCGGAGGGGTCGCCGGTGGATTGAGTTGTGGTTATGGCAGAGGATAATAGGAAACTGAAGGAGGTGATCAGTGAGAGAAGAAGCTTACGCACGAGGTGGTCATGAAATTCTTGGACGCCGGAGCGCCCTGGGGGATGGATTGTGGTGTGTGTGTGGTATGCATTAAGTATTTTGCCGTACGGGAGAAGAGTATATGCGGAGGAGCCGGATGCTGTGCGGAATTATTTAATGTATTCCTCCGGGAAGGGGAATGAAGACCGGATAGTGGTGTGGAGTAGTGGTTCAAAGGTGGAGGAGGGAGAGGGGAGGAGTCCTGCGGCGCCCCCGGCTATGTGCGAGGGGGCTGCCGCGGAGAGTATTCGACGGGGGGAGGGAAAAGCGGGATTTACTTTTCTTTCTCCTGCATCTCTTTGAGCCAGGCTTTAAGGGCGCCGGCCATAGAGGGATTCTTGGGGGTGGGAGCCTGGATGTCGAGACGCAGTCCGGCATCCTTGACGGCTTTGGCCGTGTGAGCTCCGAAGCAACCGATGTAGACGGGGCGCGCATCCTGGTCGAAGTCCGGGAAGTTCTTCGTCAGGCTCTGGATTCCGGTGGGGGAAAAGAAGAGGAGCACGTCGTAGTCAAAGGGTTCGTCGGGGGTAAAGTCATTGGTCACGGTGCGGTACATGACAGCCTTCGTGTAATTGACCTTATGCTCGTCGAGCACAGCCACATCCTTCTGGGTGGCGGATGAGACGGGGAGCAGGTATTTCTCCTTGTTATGCTTGGCGAGGGCTTCAAGCAGTTTTTCGTCGTTGAGTTTGCCGGTGAGGCCGAAGAAAATCTTGCGCTTGCGATAGACGATATATTTCTGCAGATAGTTGGCCACTGATTCGGATGTGCAGATATACTTCATGGTGTCAGGAATCTGCACACGAGTCTCCTCAGCAAGGCGGAAGAAATTGTCGATAGCGGTCTTCGCAGTGAAGATAACACCCGTGAAGTCAGCTATATTGATTTTCTGCTGGCGGAATTCCTTCACCGGGAGTTCCTCTACTTTTATGAACGGGCGGAACACAATCTCTACCCCGAACTGCTCGGCTATGTCGAAATAAGGCGACTTGCCGGCTTCGGGCTGAGGCTGGGAGACTAAAATCTTCTTAATATTCATTAAGCGTCAACTATTAAATATTATTCACCCACGAGGAGTTGTGCGTTAACTTTGAAGTTTTACACACCGATAATCTCCTTATGAGTGACACAGCGATACAGCGGCGGAGCATGTCAGAACCACCGGAATGATTTCTACGCTGCAAAGATAGTATAAAAAGCCGATATATTGACCCGCACGAGGGGAAAAAATTCTGAATCCTTTAACTATAAACATGAGTCTGGCCAAAATCCAAGCTATTATGGCCGGAATGACAAGCACCGGAAGGGCCGCCGGATAAAAAAGTCCGAGCAGCACGAGCGGGAGCAGCACCAGGGAGAGTATCCCCTGCGAGGCCGAGAAGGCGCGGAGCAGCCGCCGGGTCAGCTCGGAATTAAAAAATATGCGTCCGATGAAAAAATATGCAATTCTTTGCACGCCATACAGCACTGTCACGCATAACAGGCAGCGCAGCAGGGGGAGGAGAATCCCGGGGCCGGTCAGTATACCCGGCAGGGCAAGCTCGCCGATGCTTTGCCAGAGAAGCACTCCGGCCGAGGCTATGCACAGCAGGTTCAGAAGGACTATGAAGGCGGTCTCGCGCATCGTGTCGTCGAAGAGTCCGCGTGAGGCGGGAGCGTCGGTCAGCTCGCGCAGCAGCGAGCCGGTGAACCGCAGGTTGCGGCGGAAGCGCACGGCTATCAGCACGAATAGGGTCACCAGCGAGAGGATAATCCAGGAGGTGCCTGAGGAATAATCATGTATCTCCGTGCCGCGTGGCGCAGGCTTCGGAGGTCGCGTCATGGCTATATGCATCTGCGCAGGGTCAGGCACAGTGTCATGAGCGGTCGTGTCAGCCTCAGCCGTTCGGGCGGGGAGCTGCGTCGGCTTGGTGAGCCGTGCCTGCTCCGGCTGACGCACTGCGGGCTGAGCCTCAGGAGCGGCCTGCGGCTGTGCGGAAGCGGATATGCTGTCTTGTGTTACCGGCATATTTCAGAGTTTTATTACAGCCATCCGGCCTGCCGGTACCACTCGACGGAGCGGCGGCACCCCTCGGCCAGGTCAACCGTAGGATTGAAACCGAAATCTCTTTGTGCGTCAGAGATGTCGCAGAGCCAGTTGCGCTGCTTGAGTATCTTGTACTTATCAGGATTCAGGGTTAGAGGGTGCCCCTTCAGACGCCCGATGAAGCCGCCGGCCGCGCAGACAATCTTCAGCACCCAGAGGGGTGCGCGCAGCGGAAGCACATGTTTTCTGCCAAGCGCTCGGGCGGCAAGCCTGCGGAATTCCTTCTGGCTGTAACCTCTCCCCTCTGCTATGAGATAGGTGCTGCGCACGGGCGCTTTCTCCAGCGCATCGCAGAGGGCGCGTGCCAAGTCCTCAATATAGATGAAGGTAAGCATCTGCTTGCGCATTCCCACAGAGAAATCCACCCCCTTGGCTATCGATTGGAACATCAGGTAGTAATCCCTCTCATGAGGACCATAAATGCCTGTGCAGCGGAAGATTATGTAGGGGAGCGGCGAGGAGGCCAACAGCATTTCGGCTTTCAGCTTGGAGGCGCCGTAGCGGGTGTCCGGGGTCGGGATATCTTTCGGGGTGAATGGGCGGAAGCCGCGCTCGTCACCTTTGCCCATCACTGAGAGCGAGCTCATGTAAAGGAACTTCTCGGGAGCACCCACGCTATTCTCCAACGCAGCAGTGAAATCGCGCAGTATGTCATGGTTCACGCGCGAGAACTCGCTGAAGGTGAGCGCCTTGGTGGCTCCGAGGTTATATATGATGTAGTCCCACTTTTCCCCCTGCGGCAGAGCTGCGGCCAGGGCATTACGCATCCGGTCCTCGCTTTCAAAATCAAGCGTGAGGAAGTTGATGGCCGGGTCGGTCAGGAACACGCGCGATGTGGTCTCTCGCACACCGGCCCACACCTGCCAACCACGCCGCAGGCACTCGCTGACAATGAATCCGCCGGCAAAGCCACCGGCTCCGACTACGAGTACTTTTTTTGGGGGATCTATTCTTTTTTCAGGAGACATTGTGTTGTGTATCAATGATTTGCACCGCATCCGGAGTGGACGCGTATGTATAAAATAAAAAAGATTAATTGTCTCACGACAACTAATCCTCTAACCTTAAATCTAATACCATGAAAAACACGGTGCAAAATTAGTACTTTATTTTTTACCGACAAAATTCTAAGGCAAAAATTTCTCGGTTTTAACTGTTTTTAACTATTTGTGCCCGAATATCCACCTGAAGAAGGGGGTCTTTATCCGGGATGTAAGCAGGCTCACGAGCACTCCCAGCCCCAGCGCGGCCGATACGCTGATTATGTAGAACGGCAATTCATAATTCTCGCTATGAAACCGCTTCCAAACAACAAGCTCTATCAGCATCTGCGGAAAGATGGCAACCAGGAAAATCTGAAAGCTGTGGTCTCTGAAGCTCCTGAAAAGCTTCGGCCAACGGTCTGCCACTCTGATGGCCCACCCGAAACTCATCAGTATTCCAAGGATGGAGCTTGTGATTTTCCCCCCGAAGCCGCTGATGGCGGCAGCAAAAAACAGGGCGGTGAGCAGTAGCGGTTTCCATAAGCCCTTCGACAGGTAGCGCATCCCGTCATACTTGAAGAACAGGATGCCCCCGAAGAAATAGAACGTATAGACCATCAGCCCCTGCAGGTTGAACCATCCCTTGATATTTATCGGCACCTCGACCACGAAGGGCACCAACGTCACCAGCAGCAGCAGCACCTCCATATAACCGCTCTTCAGCACTACTTTATAGAGGGGATACATCAGCATCAGCCACATCAATGTCCCGATGAACCACATCTCTGACAGCGGACCGTTACCCGGGTCGAAATATGCCTGAAGAAAACCATGCAGGCTGACATCCATTCCCCGCTTCGATATACCGGCTATCGGAGCCTTCACTATGAAAGCAAAGGCTATGAAAAACAGATAGGGAATAAACAACCGCTTGAGCTTATCCTTGTAGAGAGCCGGGGTGTGCCACCCGCGGTTCAGGCGGGAATAGTAGAGCAATCCGCCGGAGACGAACATGAACAGGGGCATATGAAAGGCATAGATAAGCCTGTGCACCCAATAGCTCAAGGGATACATTTCAAGCGGGTCAGCCGGGTTGGCATACGTGAATCCGTTGACATGCCCGATAACCACGAGCAGTATTGCCCAGCCCTGTACTATGCTGAGCCACAGTATTTTATTCTTAACTTGATTGTTGTTGTCCATTACATTATTATTAGTGGGCGGCAAGCCAATCAGGACCGGTGCCTACGGAGGCGGTCAGTCGCACACGCCCGCTGTAAGCACCCTCCATTTCCTCTGTCACAATCTGCTTCATGCGCTCCAGCTCAGCCGGCAGCACATCGAAATTCAATTCATCATGCACCTGCATTATCATCCGGCTCCGCAACCCTTCGGCACGCAGGCGGGCGGCTATGCTGACCATAGCCTTCTTGATTATGTCGGCGGCGGAACCCTGTATGGGGGCATTCACGGCATTACGTTCTGCATAGCCGCGCACGGTCGGATTGCGCGACGTGATGTCAGGCAGCGGGCGCCGACGCCCGCAGATAGTGCTCACATACCCCTTCTCGCGCGCATGTTCTATGGCATTGCGTATATAGCCGTGAATCGTGGGGAAAGTCAGGAAATAATTGTCTATCAACTCCTTGGCCTCGGCACGCGGTATCCCTAACCGCTGGCTCAGCCCGAAGGCCGATATGCCGTAAAGGATTCCGAAGTTGGCGGTCTTCGCCTTGCGACGCTCCTCGGGAGTCACCTCCTCGGGAGTGATATGATAAATCTTGGAGGCGGTCATGGCATGGATGTCCAGGTCGGTGGCAAAGGCATGAAGCATATCGGCATCCTCGGCAAAGTCAGCCACGAGCCGCAACTCAATCTGCGAATAGTCAGCCGAAAGGAAAACATTCCCGGGGTCAGGAATGAAGGCGCGGCGTATCTCGCGGCCCACAGCCTCGCGCACCGGTATGTTCTGAAGATTCGGATCTGAGGAGGAGAGGCGACCGGTAGCCGTAACCGTCTGATTATAAGTGGTGTGAATCTTGCCCGTAGCCGGATTGATGGTCTGCGGTAGCGCCGTCAGATAGGTCGACAGAAGTTTCTTCAACTGCCTGTATTCCAATATCTTGCCGACGATGGGGGAGAGGTGGGCTATCTTCTCAAGCTCCTCTTCGGAGGTGGAATACTGCCCGGTCTTGGTTTTCTTCGGTTTGGCGGAGAGCTGCATTTTGTCAAACAGTATCTCACCCACCTTCGCCGGAGACCCTACGTTAAACTCCTCACCCGCAAGCTCATAAATATCCCTCTCAAGCCCGGAGAGGCGCGCCGTCAATTGCTCGGCCGCATCATTGAGCGCTCCGACATCTATCCTCACCCCGGCAATCTCCATGTCGGCCAACACGGGTATCAGGGGAAGCTCAATCTCCTGCAACAGGGCTGTCATCTCCTTGCTTCGCACCTCTTTGAGCAGAGGTTCACGCAGCCGCTCCACAGCCTGCACCTGCGCCCCCGCCCAGGGAACCAAAACCTCGGCCGGAAGAGCTGACGGCTGCGGCTGCTTCACACCCTTCTTTCCTGCAATACTCTCATAATCAGGCAACTCTATGCCAAGCACGGAGGATGCCATAAGCGAAAGCGAATGCCGCATGTCAGGCTGAAGAATGTAATGCGCCACCGTCACATCCAGATAATTCCTGACCGAAAGCTGCTCCCGGCCAAGGAGATTGCAGAGCAGCACATAGTCCCGCTTCACCTGCGAACTGATAACCTCCACATCCTCAGCCTCATACATCCCGGCCAACATCTCAGCCACACCCTTCAGTGCGGCAGGCAGCCAGTAAGCCTTTCCCCCCTCGCCGGGCAGAGCCACAGCCCAACCCACGGCAGTCGCGGTCATGTCGGCCTCACCGTCAGCCACAGAATACAGCCCCATGCCACCCGCCTCACGGATACGCGCGGACAAAGCCTGCATCTCAGCCTCACTCTCAATCTGCTTCATCTCAACCTCAATCCCTTCAGGGTCAGAGGCTTCCACAATAGCCGGAACAACCTCCTCATCCTCATCGCCGAAGAGCGAACCCTGCAAAGGGGGCTGCGCCGGAGCCGGAGCCGCCAGGCGCTTCTTTACCCTGCTGATAAGCGTGCGGAACTCAAGCGAAGTGAATATCTCCGTAAGCTTCTGAAGGTCAGGCTCCCGACGCACCAGCTCAGCCGGGGTCACAGTCAGAGGTACATCGGTGCGGATCGTGGCCAGATACTTCGAGAATATTATCTGCTCCACATTCTCCTCAACCTTCTTCTTCAACGCCCCCTTCAGAGCAGCGGTGGAGGCCACCAGATTCTCAACGCTTCCGAACTCGCGTATCAACTTCTCGGCAGTCTTCTCCCCCACCCCCGGGCAACCCGGAATATTATCAACCTTGTCACCCATAAGCGCCAGCAAGTCAATCACCTGCTTGGGGTCAGCCAGCCCGTAGCGTTCACAAACCTCCTTCGGACCGCGCAACTCGAACTCACCACCCCGGTAGGCCGGCTTATACTGTATGATATTCTCCGCCACAAGCTGACCGAAGTCCTTGTCGGGAGTCATCATATAAGCCTTGAATCCCTCGGCGGCAGCCCGTGTGGCCATAGTGCCTATAACATCGTCAGCCTCAAAACCGGCCACCTCAAGAACAGGAATATTGTAAGCCTCAATAATCCGCTTGATAATCGGAACGGCAGCCTTGATATCCTCCGGAGTCGCATCGCGCTCACCCTTATAGTCGGCATAAGCCTCATGGCGGAACGTCGGACCCTGCGGATCGAAGCAGACGGCTATATGAGACGGATTTTCCTTCCGCAGCAGCTCCTCCAGCGTATTGACAAAACCGAAGATGGCCGACGTGTTGAAGCCCGAAGAGGTAATCCTCGGCATCTTTATTAGCGCATAATAGGCGCGGAAAATCAATGCATAAGCATCGAGCAGAAAAAGGCGTTGCATATATCTAAATGGTATCAATTTGAATTACGGGGAGCCCCTTCGTCACACGCGGCAACGTGAAATGCTCCACCTGATAGAAATAAAGGGTATCCCTGAAGTCGGGAGGCACAAGCCCCTTGCGTCTCATCTCATCAGTAGGTATTACCCGCTTCATGTAAAGAATGGCCGAACGATTCACCCTGACAGGTTTCGGCACTAACTGCAGCCGCAGCTTATACCAGGGGTAGCCAACCTCCCCGCGGCTCCCGTCAGCCTCCGGATCCCCGAAGGTGTACTGAACCGCCGGATTTATATAACGGTCCGAATAAAATATCTCGCCCGAGCTCCGGCGAAGCCCCGCCGTGCCCGGCATAACAGGGAAGTCCCGGAAAGCGGTCAGCGAATCCTCCGGCTCAAGCACCACCAACTGCATCAGCCGGCAGTCAGTCTCCGGAGGCATCTTCTCGCGCAGATACTTGGAATAGAGATGAAACGAAAGAGGGAAGACACTGTCGTCAAACGTAACAGGTATTCCAAGCGTCCACCAGGGCAGCTCCTGAGGCGACGTCGTGTGCTCATACACCACCGGGCAGCGGCTCCTGATATACTTCTCAGCCACACGGTGCATCTGCCCCGTCAGCTCATGCTGCACGGCGGCCACACCGATCATCCATACTCCGTTGACTGCAAGCAACATGAATGCCGCCACACGTTTCCATCCCGCGCCCCCCGGCAACCGATAACGGCGCAGACTATCAGCAGCAGGATGTCAGAGAGCCAAAGCGCTCTGAGCTGGATGCCTCCCACAAGGAATTTGCCACCCAGCGTCACCACCGCGGCCACAAGCACCGGCCAAGCCAAGCCCCACCAGCGGCGGAACACTCGCCGAGGCAGCCGCCGGTAAGCTACTAAAGCTATCAGGCAGGTGAACGGAAATATCCAGTCCATTAACATAAGCAGCTGCACCAGCCCACGCCAATACATCTGGAAATAGGTAATCATTCCCGTGCTGCGCAACCCAACCGAAGGACTCAGCAAAACCGTCAGCGAACCCAAAGCAAAAACTATGCTCGGAAGCATCAGCCGATTCTGCCACCCATGCCGCACAAGCTCACGCACACACATGCACAGCAGCACGACATCCAGCGTCATCGACAATCCCTCATGCATCGTCGAGGCAACAAAACCAAGCAGGCAGACACACCACAGCCTCCCCCGCCCGGTCAGCAGCAGCAACAGAAACCACAGATAAAGGGCACCCGCCCACACATAATTGATGGCATACGCCTGAGCCAGCATAAACTCATGCCAAGGGAGCAACCACCACAGCATCAGCGTTATCAACATGCAGCTCAATGGGCGACGGCTCCAGCCGTGACCAAGCCCGAGACGCATCACCAGCATAAACATAGCAACCAGCGCCCCGGCACTCATGGCCGCCGTCAGCCAGAAAGGCCACAGATTAGCAGCGAAAATCAATGCCGACCCAAGGCGCCCGTTGGTCCAATACAGATAATGCTTACCGATGGAAGAAAACAACTGCGGCAATGTCGTGATGGCTCCACCCTCGCTGTAATTGAACGTGACGCTGAAAGGCTCGTCGCCGACAAACTCATGCAGATAAACAAAATCATCATTCTGCGGGCCGGAACACAGAAACCAGCTCAGGGCGCCGCCGAAAAGCACCACCCCTAAAAGCCAAACAAACAGGCTACCCTTTCTGAAAATCCTTATTCTATTCATCTTCACCTATAAGCGGACACCCTTGAAGATGCCTCGGTATTGAGAAAAAGTCTGTCATATAGAAATAAATCGTATCCACATCAGCACTCACCCAGCCCTTCCGGCGCATCTCCTCCGTCGGTATCACAGGCAGACGCGTGCGGTAATGGCTGACCTTCGTGCGCATTGGCCGCGGAGCCAGACTCTGCCTCAGCGCATACCAGGGCAGACGCTCCCCGCGCGCTCCCGAATCATAATCCGGGTCTCCATAATAGAACGAAGCAAAACTGCTCGGCATAAACCGCCGGCTCCATTGAGCCTCACCGTAACACTGCCGGACCCCGGCCGTACCCTCCAAAAGAGGCAACGAATCAAGAGGCTGAACACTGTCAAGAGGCGATAGAACAACTATCATCCGGGTGCGACGGTCTGTGTCCGCCGGCATCCGGTCACGCACATAAGTCGTGTACAGATGATTACTCATGCTGTAATAAGTGTCATACCAGGTCAAGGGCAACCCAAGACTCCACCAGGGAAGCTCATAGGGAGCCGTGATATCAAGAAATATAACCGGTTCATTATCACGCAGATAAATCTCCATTATCTTGTCAATCTCCCGCTCAAGCCGATACTGCACAACAGCTATGCCGATCATCCACACAGCCATAAGCCCCAGCAGAACCGCAGCCAACGGGCTAACCAACCTTCTCCATATCCCCCGCGCCCGAGGCATATACACCACCTGGCGCATACACACCATCACAGCCATTATGTCAGCCATCCAGGTGATGCGCATAACCATCGGGTCAGTGCCAAGCATCAGGATGGTGGCCGCAACAGCCCCCAACACATAAGGGAACGCAAACCGTAAATAACTCCGCCGCGCCCGGCCACGCATCAGGCACACCCCTCCGGCAAAAACCACAACCGAAAGCGTAACTATCCAATTCTTCACTATAAAGAACTGAGGAAGCGCCCCCGGATCAATATACGCAAACAGAGCACTGCCGTTACCACTGCGCGAATAAACAGCCGGATTGAATGACACCAGGCATGTGCCCAGCGCAAACACAAGACACGCCACCATATAGCGCGTATCCCAACCACGGCGCACCCACTTGTAAAGACACATCGGAAGCAGAGCGAAACACATCGTGAACCCTATACCCTCCTGCATCGTGGATGCCACCAACCCCAACAGACAGAGTGACCACAGCCTCAGGCGGCCGCGCGACAGCTCCAGCAGAAACCACAGACACAACGCCGAACCCCACACATAATTTATGGCAAAAGCCGACGAAAGCATAAACTCATGCCAGGGCAACGACCACCACAACAGCCACGCCATGCAGACACATGCCAGCGGATGCCGACCCCAACGACGCCCCAGCACCAGACGGATAGCCAGCAGAAACATAGCCGTGAAGCCAACACCCTCGCATAGATCCAGAACCCACTCCGGCACCAGATTGAACGCATAAAGAAGAGCCGAACCCAGGCGAGTATTATTCCAGTTCCGGTTATGCAACTGAATCGAATCCCACACCTGAGAAGCAGTAGTGATCAGCTCACCCTCACACATCGAAAAACTATCGCTGTAAGGCACCTCACCGATAAACTGATGCATATAATTCTGGTCATCAGCCTTCGGCGCACAAATCAGCCACCAACTGAGAGAACCACAAAAAAGCACAACCCCCAACAGCAGCGGCATCCAACGCCGCCGCCAAAAACCTGAATAGTCAAAGGAAATTCTCATAAATCATTAAAAATTAGCTGCCCTATATAATTGGGCGTCAATGTATTGGACAGCCCCGCCGGGGCTGGTTCCTTTCGTCTTTCTACCGGGGGGCTGAAGCCCCCCGGCTAACAA
>CANSAP010000051.1 GCA_947644715.1 uncultured Bacteroidales bacterium | reverse complement strand
TTTCTTAAACATATTAACAAATTCAAAAAGTCAAGATGACTTCACACTCTTAAATTTTACCTGATTATGCGTGACTCTTTTGTATTTCTTGCCGAGGGTTTCGAAGACATCGAGGCCATCACTGTGATTGACGTACTGCGCCGAGCAGGAATGAACGTCAAAACCGTTTCCATCACCCGCTCGCTGCAAGTGCGGAGCGCTCATGGCGTGACCATGACGGCCGACCTGCTCTTTGATGCGACCCATTTCACTGACCCTGACTGGCTCATTCTGCCCGGAGGAATGCCCGGTGCCACCAATCTCTTTGAATTCGACCCGCTCGCCGGCCTGTTGCGCAGGCAAATGGATGCACCCGACGGCCACATAGCAGCCATCTGCGCAGCCCCGGCCGTAGTGCTCGGCCAGCTCGGATTGCTCGAAGGACGTCCGGCCACTTGCTATCCCGGCTTTGAAAAATACTGCACCGGCGCACGCATGATTGACTCACCGGTGGTGGCAACAGAAAAAATGGTGCTGGGCAATGGTCCCGCCAACGCACTTTCTTGGGCCTTGGCCATCGTTAAAGCCGCCTGCGGAGAGCAGACGCGCACTGCCGTGGCCAACGGAATGCTGCTGTATCCGGCCGATGAAGACCGCAGCGGATGCGACTTCGGATAATCCCTAATCAACTGAAAAAGAAAAGAGTAAACCTCACGGTTTACTCTTTTTAAGTGTTTTCCATAATACTTTTCGAACTAACCTAACATCATGAAACGATTTCTTTGTTTGTCTAAATAACGCACAAAATTACGAAATAGTTTGTGACCTCCGAAATTTTTTCGTTAAAAATTTTTCACAGGGATTAAACCTCACCCCCGGCTCAGGGTCATAATCACATAAAAAATCTTCACACAGAGATGAAAACTGACCAACGACTCAGAAATAAAATAGGTGCCGACGCAGGCTTTAAGGTGCCCGACGGATTCTTTGAGGCTACTTACGCCCGTATCTCCGCCGAACTCCCTGAGCGTCCTGTGGTGAAACAGGTGCCTCTAACCAGGTGGCAGAGGCTCAAACCTTACGTTTATCTGGCAGCTATGTTTGCCGGCATCTGGTGCACTTTGAAGATGGTGACTATGATGGGTGATGCCCCGGGCATTAACAACCCCGTGTCGCTTGACAATCCCCCTCAGCTGGTGGCGCAGGCCATGGCGTCTCCATCCGTGGCTGATGCTTCACTCCCGGTCGCTCCCTCTATGGCCGACGCGGCAATCGCAAGCGCCCTCGAAGACTTCGACCAACCGGAGGAAACAACCGAGCCGACTGCTGAGGATTCTCAACAGGCTGAATACCTGGCCGAGCCTATGCTCGATTCTTATGACATTGACCTTGACGAACTCCGTGCTGAACTCGATCGTGAGGATGATGCCGATTATTACTACTATTAAGTAGCTGTTCAAATTAAACCGCTACTATAATTGTATTTTTAAGCTTGAACACTATCTGCTTGTTCTTTTTGGTCCTTTTCATTCCTTTCATCAGTCGCAATGCCCGCATTGCTCCGTCTTCAAGGAAAGAAAATAACTAAAAAATAACTTCGCATATAGTATTCATTTAACTTGACCAGCTACTTAATTTTTAATATGCAACGCATTTTATTCACTCTAATCCTCGCCGTAGTAACCCTCGCTCCAGCTTGGGCTCAGTCCAAAAGCAAAGGTGACTTTGAGCAGAAGCGTAAGGAGGTGATTGACTTTAAGGTCAAATACCTGATTCAAGAGACCGACCTCGCGGCCGACAAGCAGGCGGAATTTGAGCGTCTGTATCGCCAGATGGAGGAGGAGAAGCACACTATGTATTCCGACCTATTCAAGCGCGCTTCTGCTGTCAACAAGTCTTCAGCCGACTCGGAAGTGCTGGCTGTCGCTGACATGATTGCAGCTTCAAAACAGAAAGAGGGTGCCATAGAGTTGAAATTCTATCAGCAGTTCAAGAAACTCCTGACTCCGCGTCAGCTCCTGACCCTCAAGCGCTCGGAAGACCGTTTTAACCGCAAGGTGATGGAAATGCGCGGCCGCAAAGAGGGGGGACGCCACCAGAAGAAAGCCTCAGGCGGAGAAAAGAAATAACAGCTCCCCGCCTGCCGGCACAAAACATTCTCGCCCCTCGGGCGTTAAGCCTTATAGATAAATGCGTGCGGCAAATGCTTTTTCGCACGCACATTCTCTAACTGGTATCACATAAACGACTATGAATACTAACTCTACACTCATGAAGCTGATAATCTTTGCGATTATTGGCTTCATCTGTTTTATTCCGACTGATATGTCTGCTGCCAAATCTAAAACGGCCAACACCTTTGCCACGCCTGACTTTGCCTTTCCGCAGACTGTTGCCTCCAACGCCGAGGCCGCACTTAAAGGCGCTGAAAAAACGGGCGACCACTTGAAGCTTATTCAGGCCCTGATGCAACTGACCATCGCTCGCCAACAGGTGAGCACTGAGGCAATGCCTGAGATGGCAGCCATGATTGAGCGTTACGCGACTTCAAGCTCCGGAGCGACTGCATCCATTTTATATATGCTTGAGGCTCAACTCTACAATGACGTTTATGAATCTGACTCATATACCTTTACGAAGCGCAATCTGCCCCTCGACTCATTCCCGGACTCCCCGATGCTTTGGAGTAAAGACCTGTTTGCCTTAAAAGTCAACGACTTAGTCTCAAAGAGTTTGAAGGACCGAGACTCGCTCGCTGCCCTCCCCATGACTCAATGGGATGTTCTCTTCACCGGTCTTGACACAGCAACCGCCCCATTCTATCCGAACCTCTACTCCGTCCTGGCCTCCATCGGAGGCAGGATTCTTGAGTACTTTGCTTCGAGCGACAGCGTCATCCCCTTCACTTCAACCGCTTCCGCAGCCTCTCCGGCACAGCTCTGCTCCGGCACTCTTCAGAGCATCAAGAAGTTCTCCCTCTCCCGGGCCGAACAGTGCGCCGCCGACGGTGAACCGGCGTGGCTCGCCATCGTAATCCGTTCAAAATCAGACTCCGATCCTGACTCATACATAGCCGCACTCCTCGAGGCATACAAGGAGTACAAGGCCTCCCCCTACGCCGGTGAATTCCTTGTGCTCGCCTCTCAAAGCTGTCGCAATAATCAAGCAACAGGCCAAGCTGAAATAACCGATTTACTCAAAGAGGCCATTGCAGCCCATCCGGATTATGTTCGGGTGAACGCGCTGCGCGAGTGTTTGGAAGATTTTTCCGAACAGCTTGCCTCGGTCTCTGTGCCCGCACGTCTGCTTCCCCGCAAAGACTTCTCCATCAGCGTTAAAAAGAGCTGCGGAAGCGGTCAACTTTATCTGCACCTCTTCAAGATTACCGACGATGAAGCCGCCTCCAACAATCTGTCGCAGGCGCTCCGCGCCGGCAACGGGACAAAATGGATTTACTCAAAACCGATAACCGCCGACACTTGCGATGTGGTCTGTGACCCGCTTCCTCCCGGCCACTATGCCGCCGCGCTTTCAACCTCTGCTGCCGACAGCCGCAAATCTCTGATACTCACTTCTTATCCGGTTGACTTTACAGTCTGCGGCCTGCAAAGTTTCTACACAGCCGCCCACACCGATAAGGACACCAATCGACTCTACATTCTGGATGCAACTAATGGCGCACCACTCAAGGGCGTAACGGTCAAGTTCAGCCGTTCTGCCTATCGAAAACCGACACTGACCTCTTCGGCGTCTACCAATGCCGAAGGGTGGGTGGAAGTACCCAAAGCGGCCGACGGTTATGACCGCAATGTGGAATTTACTGCCACTTTGGGCGACGATTCTCTCACTGAAAACATATACCAATACAGCTACTCTGCTTCCGCTCCCACCATCCGCGCTCAGGTGTTCCCCTCGCTCTCCATCTACAAGCCGGGGGCCGACTGCGAGTTTGCTGTGGTCACCTCCCGCTCCGGCTCCGGTGTTGATCAGCCTGCTCCCGCCATACCGCTAACACTCACTCTTCTCAATGCTGCTCACGAGTCAGTAGACACGCTCAATCTCACTACCGATGAACTCGGGCGCGCAGAGGGTCGGTTCCGTCTCCCCAAGGATGGCATGAACGGAACCTTCTACATTGCTGCCACCGTTGATTCCGATAAGCGTCAACCGGCCGGAGGCGCCTCCATCCGAGTGGAGGAATACCGTCGACCCGGCTTCTTCGTTGAGCTTAAAAGCAAACAGGAATACTATAAGTTGGGAGAAGAGGTTGCTCTCTGCGGCACCGTCAACTCCTATTCAGGTATGCCCATGGCCGGCGCCGAGGTGAAGGTAACCATCAAATACAGCCAGCCCTGGTGGTGGCGCTATTCCGCGGTGCGTGGAACATACGCCGCCTCCGTAACCACCGACGCCTCCGGAGCATTCTCACTGAACCTGCCCACCGCCTCCTTGGCCGACACCCCGTTTGCAGCCGGCTCTTTCGAGGTGCTTGCTGAAGCAACCTCCTCCGCAGGCGAGACTCAAAAGAGCGAACCTGCCGTTTTCTCGCTGGGTGACCTGACCGCCGTTGCAATCACCTCCCCCGACAAGATTTTAATCAAGGGTGATTCCGTCACCTTCACAGCAAAGGCCTCCGGCGCAGCCGAGACGCCGACGCTGACCTACACTCTGAAGAATGAGTCAGGCGACACAGTGAGCGAAGGCCGCTTCCCTGCCGAGGGCCTAATGCTCCCCTCGGGGACTCTTCCCTCCGGCAAATACACGCTTCGTGTTGCCGTCAAGGATAACGATAAAGCCTTCTCTTCAAGTGAATTAATCCTGTATCGAAGCGACGACAAGCAGCCCCCCTTCCGCACTGCTCTCTGGCTCCCCGAAGAAAGCTTTGAGGCGAAACCGCGCGAGAAGTCAGTAAGAATACCCCTAGGAACATCCTTCGCTGACCAGCACATACTCTGCATCGTCAGCAGCTCCGATAAGATTCTCTCTTACAAAGAGTTAACATTCAATAACGCAAACAGTTACATCGATATCCCGGCTCCGGCACAGGGTCAAATGACCTTCGTCAACTTCTTCACCGTGCGCGACACTCAGCCGCAGAGCATCCAAGTGAGAATCACACCTCCGATGCAAGAAATAAAGATGGAGGCAACCACCTTCCGCGACAAGATTACCGCAGGAGGAACCGAACGCTGGGTGTTCCGCTACACAGGAATTAACACCTCGGCCGCATCCATTCCCGTAATCGCCACCCTTTCTGACCAAGCTCTGAACGCTATTGCTCCCTTCCGGTGGCGTTGGCAGAATTATGGCATTCTCACTCCCGAACTGCTCACCTCTTATCGCTCCTTCGGAGACATCACCCGCAGCTATAATCTTTCCACTCCGAAGACTTTCAAGTATCCCTCCCTCAGCCTCCCGGAGTTCAACACTTGGAATCAATCGCTCTATCCCTTCATTAATAAAGAGTACGCCTTGATGGATTGTGCCACGGCGGCTCCGACCATGGCCAATGGCGTGATGGTGCGAGGCACCGACGGCGTGATGGTGCGCGGCACCGCAAGATACGCTGCGTCAAAACAGGCGGCTCTGACCGGCGGCGTGGTGGCTGAAGAAGAGATGGCTGACGAAGGGGGGGGCGACGGAGAGGTCCCCACTCAACAGAAGGAGCAGCAATTCCGCCCGGCCGACATGCCTCTCGCCTGGTTCAAGCCGATGCTGACCACCGGTGCTGACGGCTCTCTCGAGATTGAGTTTGAAACTCCTGACTATAACACCACCTGGCAACTCCAGATGCTTGCTTACAATCCTGACCTCGTAAGCTGCAACTCAATGCTCTCTACCATAGCCTCGAAGCCGGTTATGGCTCAAGGCTCTGCCCCACGATTCCTTCGCACCGGCGACCGAGCCTTACTTCCCGCTACTCTGTTTAACAATACCGCCGAAACCGCGTCCGTTTCCGGCGAGATAATACTGTTTGATCCGCTCACCGGCGAGACCATCACCTCTCGCCATTTCGGTGCGGAGCCGGTTGCTCCCGGAGCGTCACGCGTAATTTCGCTCGAATTCACTGTGCCTGATGACATTGAGTTCATCGGCTACAAAGTGCTGGCCAGGAGTGGCAACTACTCCGATGGCGAGCAAAGCCTGATTGCCATTCTTCCCTCCTCAACCCCCGTCAACGAAACATACCCCTTCTACCTCGCTCCCGCGCAGAATGAGTATTCCACGACGCTCCCCAAGTTCAAGAGCGGAAGTGCCACCCTGCAATTCTGCGACAACCCTGTCTGGTATTGCGTGACCGCCCTCCCCTCGCTCACTCTCAACACCGATGCAAGCACACTCTCGCTGGCCAATTCCATCTATGGCAACGCCGTTGCTTTAGGGCTGACCCGGCAGTACCCGCAAATCAGCAAAGCCATCGAGGCATGGAGCGAGTCCGGCGACTCGACCCTCGTGTCAGCCCTCGAGCGCAACCCCGAGCTGAAAATAATTGCCTTGGGTTCCACCCCCTGGAGCAGCAATGCCTCCGGCGAGACGCTGCGTATGCAGCAGCTCTCCCGCCTGCTTGACTCCGCGAATGCCTCCGGCGCCATTGACGACGCTGTGGCAGAACTCGTGAAGCGCCAAAGCCCCGGCGGCGGTTGGAGCTGGTGCGACGGAATGCAGCCCTCTGCATTCATCACCGGACAAGTGCTCTGGCGCCTGGCAATGCTCCGGCATATGGGCTACGCCCCGGCCTCCCCCTCTCTGCTCAAAGCTGAGAAGGATGCTATCAGCTACACCGAGAAAGAACTCATTGACAGCTACCGGCGCGACAAGCGTATCGCAGCCTCCAATCTGCTGGGTTGGTTCTATGTGCGCAGCTTCTTCAAGGAGATTCCGGCCACTTCCGGCATGGAGCCTATAAAGAAAGCAGCCATAGCCGACATCCGCAAGTCATGGAAATCCTTCTCCATATATCATGCGGCCACTGCGGCCACCCTCCTCTTCCGCGAGGGCTACCCGATGGAAGCGAGAGAGATTCTCGAATCACTCCGCCAGAAAGCCTCTCAGAGCCCGGAGCGCGGAATGTGGTTTGACAACCTCACGGCCGGATTCACAGGCATGAACAATCTGATTACCACTGCCCAGGCTCTGGAAGCCTTCGCTGAGATTCAGCCCGGATCACCCTGCATCGACCCGCTGCGCCAATGGCTGCTGCTTGAGCGGCAGGCTCAGGATTGGGGCACCGACGCACAGCTGGCCGAAGTGGTCTGGAGCATCCTGAGCAGCGGAACTGAATGGACACGCCCCTCCGCTCATCCTGCGACAGTCACTCTTAATGGCTCCCCCCTCTCAATCAGCGCCGTCGACCAACTGACCGGCTGCTTCACAATTCCTTTGGATGCGTCCGCCGCCTCCGGCGCGAAACTCTCCATCAGCCGTGAGGGCGCAGGACCCGCCTGGGGCGGAGTCGCCACCCGATACATCGCGCCGATTGCTAACGTCAAAGCCTTCAGCGAAAGCGATGTAACCGTCACCAAGCGACTGCTGCTCGTCGTGGAAGATGAGTCCGGCACTCACACCGAAGAGCTTAAGGGGCGCCCCCTCAAGCCCGGCGACAAAGTGCGTGTGCAGCTCACAGTCACCTCAAAACGCGACATCGACTATGCCGTGATTACCGATGAGCAGGCCGGATGCCTGGCTCCCGTCGATCAGCTCTCAGGCTATCGATTTGGAGAGACCGCATACTATCGCGAGGTGCGCACCGGAGTGACTAACCTCTTCATCCCCCGCCTGGCCAAAGGCAAATTCCTTTTGGAATATGACTGCTATGCCGAAGGCGACGGCTCCTACGCACTGGGCATAGCCACCCTGCAAAGCCTCTACGCTCCCATGCTTTCCGCCCACTCCGCCGGCGAAATCATCTCTGTCAGGAAATAGCCGATTCGGTTCCCGATGCCGATAACCTGCCAAGAGCGACCGATGTCTGCAATCGGTCGCTCTTGACATATCTTAAAAAAAATTATAACTGCGGTATATACGCAGACAAAAAATTGCCACACTTAGTTTTTTTTACTACCTTTGCGGCGTAAGAAATCTTTCTACTCCATAAAAACACCTAAGAAACACATTAACACTTGCTTATATGAAGAAATTTTTACTCATGGCTGCCTTTGCCGCATCCTTCGGATTTGGCCAGGCTCAGTCAGCATTTCCGGCACTTGACGTCTTTGAACAGTCTTACACTCCGGAATCCGTTGATATTGCCCCCTTCACCTCATGGGCCAGCGAACACACCGTAGCTGAATATTATTCCAATCTTGGCTTCGGCCCCGACTGGCAGATTGTGGGCTATGGTGACAACCGTTATGCAGGTTCCGTCTCCACTTTCACTGAAAAGACCCTTCAGGCCGATGCCGGCCTCGTGAGCACTAAGATTACGCTTCCCGAGGAGGGTGGTATCCTTTCCTTCACTGTGGGCAACGTCAACCCCCAGTACACCAATGCCACCAACCCCTTCTATATCTACGTTTCAACTGAAGGGAACCAAAAAGAAAACTTCACTGACGAGAACCTCCTGACCAACTATCGACTGAAGGCTCACAGCAGCTTAACCGGACCCGCCTTCACCACCTACAATGTATCACTGAAGGATTACGCAGGCAAAGAGGTTTACATCGCCTTCGTGAACCGTGCCTTCAACGCAGGTATGCTTCTGTTCAACGACATGAAGATTCGCAAATACCTCGCTGAAATCAATATGACCACTCCGGTGCTCTACACCGCTGCCGGCGAGTATCCCGTGGGCTGCTCACTCAAGCTCATGACCCCCATCTCCTGCAAGGGCTTCACTGCTGAGCTGATTATCGACGGTCAGGTGTACTCCACTTACTCCTCTACCCGCGAACTCTCAACCTCTTACAACACTTACACCGTAGCCTTCCCCGACAAGGTTAACCTCAAGATGAACGAGTCGATTGACTACACCGTGCGCGTGACTCCCAACTACGAAGGTGCCGAGGCTATTGAGATGTCCTCAAGCCTGGCCTGCCGCAAAGGCTTCCCCCGCGTGGTTGTTGAAGAGGAGGGCACAGGCGTAGGTTGTGGCTACTGCCCCTTCGGCTCAGCCTGGATGGCATACATGTCTGACAAATATCCCGACAACTTCATCGGCATCGCTGTGCATGGCGGTGGCTACGCTTCAGGTGTCATGACTGCTCCCAACTACTCCAACCAGTATCTCAGCTACTACAACACTGCCGGCTCCTATCCCTTCGCAATGCTCAGCCGCAGCGTGAAAACTTATCCCAACTATATCAACGATGTTGAGTCGTCATATGAAAAGCTGATGGCTGAAAATGTGGCCCTTGACCTCATCATCGAACACACTTACTACTACCCTGCCGACAACAAGATTTCCGTGCAGTTCCGCCCCTTCACCTGCTTCGACACCAAGAGCGCCAATTACAACGCCGCCGTTGTGCTCGTTGCTGACGACCTTTCCGGCGCCGCAACCAACGCTGCATGGGCTCAGAGCAACTACTACTCCGGATATTCCGACGCTACGGTTAAGCAGTTCGGTGTAACCGACAGCAACCTGGAGGAAGCCCGCCCCTACTTTGAGGTTTACACCAAATCGCCCAAAACCATATATGGCTGCAAATTCGACCACGTGGCTATGGGTGCATGGCCCGACTGGCGCGGTGCAGAATGTCCCCTCAACAATGAGATGACAATCGCCAACCCCGAAAGCTATGCAATCACTTTCGATGTGCCCATGCAGACTGCAACCGACGGATTCGGCGTGCAGGACATGACCAAGACCGCTGTGGTAGTGCTCATCTTCGATGGCAAAACCGGTGAAATCGTGACTGCCAAGAAGATGAAGTATGCTGACTTCACTCAGCTCTCCGGCGTTGACTCTGTAAACGCTTCAGCCTCCATGAGCGCTGTGCGCTCCGGCGATGCCGTAAGTGTAAAGGCTCAGCCCGGCACTCTCGTTGAGCTTTACACTGCCGACGGCCGTCGTCTCGCTTCACGCACTCTCTCCGCCGAGACTGAGACTATCTCGCCCGCAGGCCATAAGGGTCTCGTAATCGTGCGCATGAACAAGGGCAACGACTCCTACTTCAATAAGATTATGTTCTAATCAAAGAATATAGACCTCTCACTAACGGGTGTGTCGCCGAAATGCGGCACACCCTTATTATTTATCCACCATATGACACTCACTGACTGCACTCTCCCGCTGATGCCCGCCGATGTTGAAGACCTCTACATGCAAGCCTTCCCCGAGGAGGAACGCCGCCTGTGGAATCCGCGCCCCGAAGGACTGCGGCTGCAAATAGCCCGCGATTCCGCAGACTCTTTCCTCGGCTTCATCACCACCTGGCAGCTGCCGGGCGACATAACTTACGTCGAGCACCTCGCTGTCTCCCCGGCCCTGCGCGGCCTCGGCACCGGCGGCCGGATTATTGACATGCTTCCCGCGCGGGTTATTCTTGAAGTGGAACTGCCGGAAACCGAAGAGGCCCGACGACGCATTGCCTTTTATGAGCGACATGGTTTCCGCACGGTTCCGGAGCAGCCCTATCTCCAGCCCCCTTACGCCCGGCATCTCCCTTCGGTGCCTATGCTTCTGATGGTGCGCGGAGAATTTGATGTCGCCCAAACCGCCCGCAATCTGCACCGCATTGTCTACGGCGCATAACTTATTACTCTCCACAACGTTATAAGAACATAATAACACACTTATAATATGGACTTCAAACTTCACTTCGACCACTACAACATCAATGTAGCCGACCGCGAGCGCTCACTCAAATTCTATGCCGAGGCGCTCGGACTGCATGAGGTAGGCCACATCAATGCCCCCGACGGCTCATTCACCATCACATATTTAGGGGACGACACCACCGGTTTCCGCCTGGAAATCACCTGCCTGCGCGACCACCCACAGCCCTATGACCTCGGCGAGGGTGAAACGCACCTGGCGCTGCGTCTCGCCCCGGGTCAGGACTACGATGCGCTGCTCGCCTACCACAAGAAAATGGGTGTGGTATGCTTCGAGAACCCGTCTATGGGCATCTACTTCATCGAAGACCCTGACGGCTACTGGATAGAACTCCTCCGACCCAAAGACACGAAATAACCGGCGCATACATCAAAAAGAGGGAGAGACTCCAATCGAGTCTCTCCCTTGCTTAAGGTTAGAATTCAAAAGAAAAAGTATATATAGTATGATGTTAGTTAAATACGTTTCGCCATGATGTCGCGCTACTTCAGCTTTTCAGCACTATGCAATGCACGAGTCTGCGTTTGAAGATAGCTTAATATGAATATCCCAGGCGGTCGAGAGCTTCCCGGCAATCATCTCCAAGCACATCTGCCGCTCCCTGGCGGTAACACTCAACTGCCTTTTTCAAATCCTTCGCTACGCCACCGGCGCCATTCTCATAACACCATCCGGCATAAAAACAACACCAACCCTCTCTGCCCATATCTACTTGCTTCTTCGCCCATTTGAACGCCTCTTCCACACTTTGCGGCACTCCAAGTCCATCATTATAACAATTGACTAAGATCTCCATAGCATAGCGATTGCCGGCCTCGGCTGCAAGTTTGGCATAGTGGACTGCCTTCGCATAGTTCTTCGGCAAAGACGCTAAACTGCCATCAAAATAGTACTCTGCCAAAGATTGCTGCGCACGTGTGTCGCCCTTATCAGCAGCCTGAATAATGCACTGTATGCCCTCCTGTTCGCGATCCCAGCCACGAATCAAATCGCCATAGTGGAACAGCGCCCTAACAATTCCTTGGTCGGCTGCCGCTTTATACCATTTAATTGCCATCTTGTCACCTGCATCCATCAAATCATAACTATTGTTGGTGTACAACTGCGCAAGATTGAACTGAGACACAGCATCACCGGCCTCAGCCGCTTTCGTCCACCATTTAGCGGCTTCAGGTGCACTGAATTGCACACCGTCAGCATTGTTATAGGCTGTGCCGAGTTCATACATGGCACGCACATTGCCTGCCTCAGCAGCGTTGGTCAGGCTGTCAATCTGCTCGGCAGTCAGTGCTGCCTTTCCGGAAAACGCGCCAAGTATCATCAGCGCCAAAAGAAATGAAAATTTCTTCATATAGTCTTTAGCATTTTTTGAGTCAAAAAAACCACCGACTTCGAGGGCGGGTAAGCCTACCGAAGTCGGTGTTAATATTTTCTATGGCCGTCCCGCGAATCTATTCCTAACATATATAATCAGGACAACAGTCAAAAGATACATTGCCTGACACTATATTTCATATGTCATGGAAAGATTCTGGAAGACGGGACCCAGATATGTCGGTTTCAGTTAGCAGAAGCATCTGCTGCAACTGAGGGGAGTAGAGCCGTCCCATTACTTTCAACGCCGCTGCGCCGAATTGCCAAGGTAATGTAAACTCCCACGCGATAATTAACCACGTTTGCACTGCAAAGTTAATAAGATAATCCGAGATTGCAAACTTTTTTGCCAAATTTCCTCAAAACAAACAACAACAATCCTGATAACCAACTATTTAAGAAACATAAAAATTCGCCTAAAACGATAGCCGTACGGCACGGAGCGCCTATATTTGTTAATTCGGCTAAATCCAAGACGGGCTATAAGAATGTGTCTAAAAACAACGCAGGAGAATACTCACGCATTCTCCTGCAAAGCGCTTCAAGATGGGCTTGAACCAACGACCCCCTGATTAACAGTCAGGTGCTCTA
>CANSAP010000050.1 GCA_947644715.1 uncultured Bacteroidales bacterium | reverse complement strand
TAACAAAGGATAGGCGCTCCGCGCCATGCAGCGTCGGGTTCACGTTTTGACACACCCTCTAAGTCTTAACATATATTTTTAGACACACTCTTGGGACATTCCGGTTAAATAAAGCTAAATCGTTGGCTGTGTGAGATAAATCGTGTAATTTTGCACCGATTTTCTATGGCAAACAAACAACGTATTGAGTATATCGACTGGCTGAAGGGGCTTTCCATCATCTGCGTGGTATGGTTTCATCTGCCTCATCCTGAGTGGCTTGACTTTTCATTCAGGATGCCTCTGTTTTTTCTGCTCTCCGGCATTTTTTTCAAGACTGTGCCTTTCCGCACGTATTGCGCGCGCAAAACCCGCCAGTTGCTGATTCCATTCATCTTCTTCTATCTGTTCTATTTCGGATACATGTTTCTGGAATACAGATACAGTCCGACGCACCCTGACCAAGAGCTCACGGGCGAGATGTTCTGGGATCTGTTCAACACACATTCCGGCTTCACAAATCAGTTGGTGAATCCCCCCTTGTGGTTTATCTGCGCTCTGATCAATCTTCAGCTGCTTCTTTATCTGTTGGTGCGCACGCTTCGACGACGCACGCTGATAATGTGTGCGGCTCTCTGCATCTCAGCAGCAGGAATACTGTGGGTGGAGCAGACACCCACCTACCTGATGTTCGGGCGCTCCCTGCGCTACTTGGGCTACTACACCTTCGGCCATCTCTATGGCAAGCAGTTGCTTGGCTGGATAGAGCACTCCTCGCGTTACAGGCTGCGCATCCTGGCTGTGTGCACTCTGGCGATGGGGATAGCCCTCTATCATGCTATTATGCAGGAATTGCCCGGCCATGAGGTGGGGTGCTACCTGTTCAATGCCGCCCTGGTAGTTGCGCTGATAATACTGTTCCGCTACGTGAGCCGCGTGCCCGCGCTCCGATTCTTCCATTTCTTCGGGCGCAACAGCTACGCCGTGCTCGGGTTGCACTACATAATAGTGCAATGGTGCTATATCTACCTCTTCATGGCCGGGCTGAACTTAGAGCCTGTGCATGGGCTATGGATGCTCCCGCTGACGCTCGGGCTGCTCGTGCCGGTCATCCGGCTGATGAATCGCTACACCCCGGAGCTTGTAGGCAAACAACGCCTCCGCCCGGCCGCAGTGCAGGCGTAACATAGTTCGGTTATGAAGAGGGTGTACAAAATGTGAACCCGACGCTGAATGAGCGAGGGTGTGTCAAAGCGAGGGTGTGCAAAATGTGAACCCGACGCTGAATGAGCGAGAGTGTGTCAAAACGTGAACCCGACGCTGAATGAGCGAGGGTGTGTCAAAACGTGAACCCGACGCTGAATGGCGCGGAGCGCCTATCCATTGTTAGCCGGGGGGCTTCAGCCCCCCGGTATGCATGTAGCGACAAACCAGCCCCGGAAGGGCTGCCCTATATCGTTGGTTATCAATGCATTGGGTAGCCCCGCCGGGGCTAACTCCGTCCGTCGGGCTACCGGGGGGCTGAAGCCCCCCCGGCTAACAATGGATAGGCGCTCCGCGCCATGCGTTTGCTTCAGTAATAATTAAGACACACTCTTAATTATATCCTATTGTTGAAGATGGAATCAGTGGGTTTCGACCTTGTGGGAGGGGGGAAGGTTGAGGTTGCGACGAGCCACGGCGGCGTCTACGTCGTCGGCCAGAGTGCGGAAGGCGAGCGTTCGCGGGTCGGAGGCATCCTGCTCATTGGTGACGAGCGCCATCGGTATGCCGGCATCGGCGCGGGAGGCGATTTCAGCCACGAGGGGAATCTGAGCCAGCAGCGGGCATTCAGTCTCGCGGGCCAGGCGCTCGCCCCCACCTTCCCCGAAGATGTAGTAGCGCTCCTCGGGGTGGGGTGCGGGGGTGAACCAAGCCATGTTCTCAACCACACCGAGCACCGGCACGTTCACTTTCTCGTCGCGGAACATCGCTATACCTTTGCGGGCATCGGCCAAAGCCACCTCCTGCGGGGTGCTTACCACCACGACTCCGGTTATGGGAAGTGTCTGCACCAGGGTCAGGTGGATGTCGCTTGTGCCGGGGGGCATGTCGATAAGGAAGTAATCAAGTTCTCCCCAGTTGGCATCGGCAATCAGCTGTCTGAGCGCATTGGAGGCCATTGAGCCGCGCCAAAGCACAGCCTTGGCCGGGTCAACCATGAAGCCTATTGAAAGCATCTTGACGCCGTATTTCTCTACGGGCACAATCAGGTCGCGGCCATCAACATTCTCAATGTAAATCTGCTCACCCTCCACTCCGAACATCTTGGGCTGTGAGGGGCCGAAGAGGTCGGCATCAAGCAGACCCACCTTATAGCCTTTGGCTGCGAGCGCTACGGCGAGATTGGCGGAGACGGTGCTTTTGCCCACACCCCCTTTGCCGGAGCTTATGCCGATAATGTTGCGCACGCCGGGGAGCAGAGCTGCAGGCTTTGCGGGAGCCGGTCGGCGGGTCTTGACGGCTATGCCGCCGCGAATCTCCACCTCGCCGGGCAGGGCATGTTCAATAGCAGCCTCGGCTGAGCGGACTACGCTTTTGATGAACGGGTCGGTGCTCTTCTCAAAGATGAGCGAGAAGGTTACTTTCTTTCCGTCGATGCGGATGTCATCCTCCACCATGTCGTTCTCCACGAGGCTTTTGCCGTTGCCGGGATAGCGCACGGTCTTCAGAATGTCGGTAATTAACTGGGGATAAAGTGCCACTTATGTTAGTTATTAATGGGTGTTACTGTATAGCCAAGGCTGCGCAGTCCCTCCACGAGGCCTTTGGGACCGGCCAGGTGCATTGCCCCCACAGCAATGAAGGAGGGAGCTTTCTGCATGATTGCGGGGAGCTTGGTAAGCCAGTCGGCATTGCGGCGGTCCAGGAGAGCTATCATGAACTCGGGATGCTCATCCTCATCCATGCTCAGGGCGAGCATTTGCGAGAGGTCCTGAGCGGCATAAGCTTCGTTGACCTTTTTGACCCCTTCACATGTTTCCTCAGGGTCCTTGAGCTGGCTAATCAGTCCTTCAGCCTGAATGGCGATAGGGGTTGTGTCGAAAAGCACTGAAGCCTGATACTCAGCCGTTTCCAGCGGCACTATGGTTTTACCCTGCTCCTTGCCCTGCTGCTGGAACCAGGTGTCAAGCTGCTCGGCCGGATTATAGTCGGGCATCTGCTGAGCGAACATCGATACAGCCACCATAGTGGTGACAGCCATAGGCTTGAGCATGTCGAGCGAGGAGAGTTCGATGCCGGGCATCGGCGCCCATTTCTTGAATTCTTCGCTGATGACAGCATAATCCTCCGGGGAAATCACTTTGGAGAGAGTGCTGTCGGCGGGAGCCATCATGTGGGGCTGCATAGCCATTGCCAACGTCATCTGGTCCTGAGTCATATCAATCTCGCCAACCACCTGCTCTGCCTGCTCGAATGCGGGGCGGGCTCCCACTTTGTCGATGGTCGAGAGGGGAGCAAGATGATGAGTGCCAAAGAGATAGGAGGGTGTGGTCAGGCCATTTCCCTCCACCTTATAAAGAAGTTGAGCGGAAGCGGAGAAGGCTGCACAGAGCAGCAGGAAGAGTGCGATGATTGCTTTCTGTTTGTTCATAACTGAAATCTGTGTTTATTTGTTTTTACACACAGTTTGACGCAAGGGGAGCTTAAAAGTTTCAGTCTCGCATCAAAAAATTATTTAACCGGCTGAAACACACCGCGCGGAATCGAGCGGTAATCATCGCGTTCAATCTCCTCTTCATCAATATGTTCCACTTCATGCGCGGGGAGGCGGAAGGCCAGATACTTAATCTGCTTGCCTCGGGCGAGCCACTGCTGCTCGTAGAAGGTGCGTATCTCGCGGAGCGAGGCGGGCAGCGAATCATTCTGCGAGCCATAGAGGTCGGCAGTGTCGGCAGTGAGCGGCATCCGGTTGTGAAGCACCAGATTACGGGTGTAAGTATAGAGGAAGGGTGAGTCGGTCTTCAGGCGGATGAGCGCCTCAGGCGCGAGCACCCGGCGATAGCGCTCCAGGAATTGCGGGGCGGTGAGGCGCCGACGGGTGTACTGCATCTGCGGGTCAGGGAATGTAATCCAGATTTCGCTGACCTCACCCGGAGCGAAGAAGCTCTCTATGTCGGCAATCTGCGCGCGCAGGAAAGCCACATTACCCAGTTCCTCTTCAAGGGCCATGGTGGCGCCGGTGTAGATGCGGGCCCCCTTGACATCGATGCCGATGTAGTTGCGCGAAGGGTCCTTGCGGGCAAGCCCTACGGTGTATTCACCCTTGCCGCACCCCAGCTCCAGGACTATCGGATTAGAGTTCTTGAAGAAGTCGGAGTTCCAACGGCCGCGCAGGGGGAAGCCCTCCTCCTGCAAGCGTGCGTAACTATACTGAAGCACATTGGGATAGGTCTCCAATGCTGCGAATTTCTTGAGCTTGTTCTTACCCATATCGGTGATTAGCGAGTGAGCTTGAAGGTTGATGTGCCACCCTGAGTGTGGACGATTACGATGTAGATGCGAGCGCTGAAGCCGGTCATGTCAATGGTAGCCTCAAAGTCAGCGGGCGAGAGGGTTGCGAGCACAGCCCCGGCCGGGTCACACACCTGCACCTGCTCAATCTCTACTCCGGCACGCACATGGAGGTCTGAGCCTGCAAACCATGCGCGCACATCAGCCTGCGGAGCATCGGGAGTATATATTCCGGTGGCCGGCGAGATGTCGAATTCCTTCCATTGGTCAGCATTCTCCCAAGCATCGGTGGGTTGGTCATGAGCAGTGATGAGAGCCACGTTAGCCTGATCGATACCGGCAAACACATCCTTGCCAAGCTCCGGCACATTAGTGCCCAGTTCATCGGCATGAATGGTCTCCAGGGTGGTCATCCCCTCCAGGGCGCCATCACCCAGATATGCGAGGATGCTTCCGAGGTTCAGCTCCCGGGCTGCATTATCCTTGAGGGCGTAGCGACCGAGGGAGAGCACATTATTCAGTCCGTCAGGGAGGGTCAGGCCGCTTGTCCCGGCAAAGAGATAATCGGGAAATTCAATTGGCGCGCCCGAGCGATTGGTCACGAAATTAACCTCCGTGAGCGCCGGGTCGTAGAAGAAGATTCCGTCACCCATCTCAGGGTGTCCGGAAAACTTGGCTGATGCCAGCTGCGGACAGAGGGCGAAGGCATAATCACCGACAGCGCTTACTGAGCCGGGAAGGGAGATGCTTTCCAGGCCGGAGGCAACGAAAGCCTTCTCTCCCACACTCTTCAGTCCGGAGGGGATGGTGATGGAGGTCAGCGACGTGCAGCCGGCAAAAGCATCGGCTCCGATGGTGGTCAGCGTGGCCGGGAGGGTCACTTCAGTCAGCGACGTGCAGCCGGTGAATGTGCCGGCGGGCAGTTCCGAGGTTTCAATCTGAGCCTTAGCCAGCGCATCGCAGTTAGAGAAGGTGCGCTCTCCAAACGAGCTGACCGATGCGGGAATGAGGATGGCCGTCAGTTTCTTGCATCCATAGAAGGCATCGGCACCGATTGAGGTCACCGATTCGGGAATGCTTATTGAGACAAAGTCATTGCCGGCAAGGGCGGCCTGCTCAATCGATTTGAGATTGGCCGGGAGCAGGAGCGCAGTCAGCCCCTTGCCGAGCAGCGCGCCCGGAGGGAGGGCGCCAGCCTCAAACTGCGCCTTCATCATGCCTGAGAGAGCATACGGCTCGTAGCCTGCAATGGTCACGGCGCTCAGGTCAAGCTCACGCAGAGCGGGGAGTTCGTCGCTGAGCACATCGAAGTCACGCTTGTCGATGGAGCCGGTCAGCGTCAGCGACGACGTCTGCTTCACCTCGTCAGTGAGCAGGTCATGCAGCGAGCCGGGGGTGACTTCCAGCGAAAGAGCGGCTGCGGGGAGAGCTGCCGTCAAGGCTATTGAGGAAAGAAATATGGATTGAATGAATTGCATAAGTCTGTATCAGGTTATGAGGTAATTAACTCGCAAAATTACGAAAATCCCGCGTAATGCCCAAGCGATTAACGTTTTTTGGGGAGCCTGTCGACTCTCTTCAGATGCTTTCCGGGGGGACTGATGTGCGGATTCAGGAGTTTTTTCTAATTTTGCGCCATGATTGGATGCCTCTCACATACCTCTGACCGCCCGCGACGGCTGCTCTGCGCAGCCGTGAGCGTGTGTCTTGTGGTGGCTCTGCTGCTGAAGATATGCGTGCCGGTGGAATGGCATTTCCTGTATCCGTGTCTGAGCGATTATGCCTTCTCGGAGTTTCTGATTAATCTGAGTGGCGGCTTCGTGAGGCGCGGTCTGCCGGGGGAGTTGCTCTTCCGGTTGTGCGAGGCCACAGGGCTTAGCCCCGCGCCCGTAATCCTGGGGATATGCGTGGTGGCTTACCTGGCAGTCAACATATTCTTTTTCAAGCGTTTCCACACGCTGAAATACTGCTGGTGGCTGATTCTCTCCCCGCTGTTTCTTGGCTATGTCTTTGATGTAATCCGCAAGGACTTCCTGCTTTACGGCCTGTTCATTCTCTCCCTGTGGGTGGTCAGGAAAGATAATCCCTCGGCGCTGCGCAGTATTGTGGCTCTCCTGATTGCGGCTGTGGCCCTGCTTTGGCATGAGGCTTATATGTTCTGGGGGGTGCCGGTGCTTGCGCTGCGCCTGTGGCGCCTCCCCGGCAAACGGGTGCTGAACAGGCTCGGACCGGGATGCCTGATTGCCCTGTTCGCGCTGCTCTGCTTTTTCAAGGGTGACACAGCCACGGCCTCGGCCATAACCGGCTCCTGGAACAACCTGCTGCCCGGCTCTCCGCTGAATCAGGATCCTCTTCACAATAACGCCATCAACGCCCTGGGCTGGGGCGCGTCGGAAACCTTTTTCAAGCATTTCTGCATTAACGCCAGCATAGGTGGACAGGGTTACTGCGTCCTCCTGTTGACTCTCGCCGGGGGCTATTACTTGTTTACCAATTTCATGTATCTGATGCGCACCCGCGGAGCCGCACCCCGCGAAGAGGACCGCACCCTCACCGGCGCTCTGTATCTGCTCGCCGTCCTGACTATGATTCCGATGTTTACGGTGCTCAGCGTTGACACCTCTCGCCTGCTTCAATCCGTCTCGGTGGCTTGCATCACTCCGTTTGTCATCTTCCCGGCCCACACGCTGCGCACGCTGCTCCCCGCTTGGCTCCGGAGGTGGAGTGTGGCCATCAACCGCGCCGTCAACCGCCGGATACTTCCCACCCGCACCCTGATTGTGGTGCTGCTGATGCTGCTGGCCGGCGCGGTCTGCGGCTATGACCCGGTGAATGCCTTCGGACAGTCGGCGGTGTGCCAGGTGTGGCGCTGCTTCAAGAACCCCCTGATGCTAATCATTAATGCCCTATGCTGAGCCGCGACTGCATTGACTGGGTGCGGGAGCACCTGCATGAGAACCCCTCTGAGCTGCTGCTCAAATATGCGGGAAAGGAGCTGCCCTTCCCTCTGAAGGAGGGTGTGCTTCAGGTGGAGTGTCGCCGCCGGTGCGCCTCAAAGATTCCCTCTTTTCTGCGTCAGGACAGCTTCCGGTTTGCCGACCTTCTCTGCTCGGAGCAGGCTTCGCATGAGGCTGTAGCCCGCTACCATGCGCAGCTCGCCGCACCCGGTGCCCGTCTGCTTGACATGACCGCCGGGCTGGGGATTGATGCCATGACTCAGGCTCTGGCCGGAGCCGTCGTGACCGCCGTTGAGCTTGACCCGGCGCGGGCGGAAGCGCTGCGGGAGAATGCAGCCGTGACCGGAGCAGAGATGCAGGTGGTCTGTGGCGACAGTGTGGAGTATCTGAAGAATTGCCCGGAGAATTTCGATTTGATTTTCATTGACCCGGCCAGGCGCGACTCGGGGGGACGCCGCACATATTCGCTGGCTGACTGCACCCCCGATGTGCTGACGCTCATGCCGCTGCTGCTGAGTAAGTGCAAGCGGCTGCTCATCAAGGCCTCGCCGCTGCTCGACCTGAAGCAGGTGTGCCGCGACGTGCCGCAATGCACGTCGCTGCGGGTGACGAGCGCAGGGGGTGAATGCAAGGAGCTGCTGATTGAGGCCGAGGCCGGAGGCAGCCTCCGGGAAATTGTGGCTGTGGATATCGACCGCCACGGCACTGTGCATGAATTTTTCTCCTCCCCTGCCGAACACACAGCCCCCCGCTATTCCTCTGCGCCGGGCCGCTATCTCTACGAGCCCTCCCCCTCGCTGATGAAGACCGCGCCCTGGGGGGAGCTGTGCGCCCGCTTCAAGGGACTGACCAAGCTGGATGTCTCCTCTCATCTGTTTGTCAGCGAGGAGCTGCTGCCCGGCTTCCCGGGGCGCACGTTGCGCATAGAATCCATACCCGACAAGGCTGCACTGAAAGCTCTGAAAGGCAAGAAGATAAATGTGGTGAGCCGCAACCACCCGCTCACTCCCGAGCAGCTGCGCAAGAAGTACGGACTGCTGTCAAGCGCGCAAGCCGACCTGTTTCTCTATGCCACCCGCATAGCCGGACGCCCTAACCTACTCATAGCCCGCATGGTCTGATTTTCATGTTCGGGTCATTTTTTGTAATTTTGCATTTTCAATTATCATATTTCGACATATGCAACTCACTCAGCTCACGGCTATTTCCCCCGTGGATGGCCGCTATCGCAACAAATGCGAACGTCTTGACGAATACTTCTCCGAATATGCCCTGATCCGCTATCGCGTGAAGGTGGAAGTGGAATATTTCATCGCTCTCTGCCGTCTTCCCCTCCCGCAGCTCGAAGCGGTGCTCCCCTCCACTCTCGAGCAGCTGCGCGACATTTACCGCAACTTCACCGTGGAGCAGGCTGCCCGCATCAAGGAGATTGAAAGCGTAACCAATCATGACGTGAAGGCTGTGGAATATTTCCTTAAGGAGGAATTCGACCGTCTCGGGCTGGAGGCCTATAAGGAGTTTATCCACTTCGGTCTCACCAGCCAGGACATCAACAACACCTCTGTGCCGATGAGCGTCAAGGATGCTCTGCATGAAGTGTATATCCCTGAGGTTGAAAAGCTTATCGGTGTGCTCGCCGACTATGCAGAGGAATGGAAGGATGTGCCGATGCTCGCCCGCACCCATGGTCAGCCGGCCACTCCCACCCGCCTGGGCAAGGAGATTGAGGTCTATGTCTATCGCCTGCGCCGCCAGCTCGAGCTGCTGCGCGCCGTGCCCGTGAGCGGCAAATTCGGTGGCGCCACCGGCAATATGAACGCCCACCATGTAGCTTATCCCTCCATCGACTGGCCCGCTTTCGGCGCCCGCTTCCTCTCTGAAAGCCTCGGCATTGAGCGCGAGATGTGCACCACCCAGATTTCAAACTACGACAACCTGGCTGCCCTCTTCGATGCCCTGCGCCGCATCAACACTATCATCATCGACCTCGACCGCGACTTCTGGCAGTACATCTCAATGGAGTACTTCAAGCAGAAAATCAAGGCCGGCGAGGTGGGCAGCTCCGCAATGCCGCATAAGGTCAACCCGATTGACTATGAGAATTCAGAGGGTAACCTCGGCATAGCCAACGCCATCTATTCCCACCTCAGCTCCAAGCTCCCCATCAGCCGCCTGCAGCGCGACCTGACCGACTCTACGGTGCTCCGCAACGTGGGTGTTCCCATGGCTCACTCGCTCATCGCAATCGCCTCCACTCTGAAGGGGCTTGGCAAGCTGCTCATTAATGAGGAGGCTATCACGGCCGACCTCGGCCATCGCTGGAATGTGCTCGCTGAAGCCATCCAGACCATCCTGCGCCGCGAGGGGTATCCCCACCCCTACGAAACGCTCAAGGCTCTCACCCGCACTAACGACGAAGTGACAGAAAAGAGCCTGCATGAGTTCATCGAAACACTCGACGTGCGCCCCGAGGTCAAGGCTCAGCTCATGGCGCTCACCCCGCTTAACTACACCGGTTTCTGATGAATGTCTCTGACATACGCATAGCCGACTTCGACTACCCGCTCCCCCCCGGGCGCATCGCTCCGCATCCCTGCGAGCCACGCGATGCCTGCAAACTGATGGTGGTCGAAGCCGGCTCTGCCTCCCACCATATCTTCCGCGAGCTCCCCGCTCTGCTCCGCCCCGGCACTCTGCTCGTCTGCAACAATACGCGTGTCATCAACGCCCGTATAGCCATGCGCAAGGCCACCGGAGCCGCCATCGAAATCTTCTGCCTCGAGCCGTTGGACCCGCGCGACTATGACCGCGCGTTCGCGGCCACCGGCTCCTGCCGCTGGAGCTGCCTTGTGGGCAACCTGAAGAAATGGAAGCAGGAGCCGCTGCAGAAGCAGCTGACGCTCCCTGACGGCTCCGAGGCGCTGCTGACAGCAACCCGCATCGGAACCCTCGAGGGGGGCAGCCATGAGGTGGAGTTCTCCTGGACTCCCGTCTCCGCTACCTTTGCAACTATCATTGAAGCAGCCGGTTACATCCCCATCCCCCCCTATCTCAACCGCGATTCGGAGCAGGCGGACTCCCGCGACTATCAGACGGTCTACTCCAAGATTAAAGGCTCTGTGGCAGCCCCCACAGCAGGGCTGCATTTCACGCCCGCGCTGCTCGAATCACTCCGGGCAGTCGGAATCGAGCGCCGCGAGCTAACACTGCATGTCGGCGCCGGCACCTTCCAACCCGTTAAGAGCGAGCAGATTGGCGACCATCCGATGCACACCGAAGTGTTCACCGTAACCCGCTCGCTGATAGAGGATTTGCTCGCAACCCGGAAGCAAGGACGCCCCATAGGCGCTGTCGGCACCACCACCGTGCGCACCCTGGAGAGCCTCCCCTTCATCGGGCGTCACATCCGGGCAGGTGAGCCGCTGCATGTCACTCAGTGGGAAGCATACTCTACCCCCGATTTCGACACCGACGAAGCCCTGCGCGCCCTGCTCACACGCATGGACGAGGAGCAGGCCGACAGCCTGACCGCCTCCACAGCCATAATGATTGCCCCCGGCTTCCGCTGGCGGCTCGTGCAGGAAATTGTCACTAATTTCCATCAGCCACAGAGCACCCTGTTGCTGCTCGTCACCTCCTTTCTGGAGCAGAACCGGCCGGAGGGAGCCGTCCCCCTGTGGCGCACCCTCTATGAGGAGGCTCTCGACCGCGACTACCGCTTCCTCTCCTACGGCGACGCCATGCTCCTGCTCTAACCCCGCCTCCACAACCCATGAGGCGTGTCAAAAACCTGTCTGAAACAACTGAATGGCGCGGAGCGCCTATCCATTGTTAGCCGGGGAACTGATGGAATATATCCCCCTTGAAACGCATCAAAAGCTATGCGTTTCAAGGGGGATTCTTCACTATCGTTTAATCCTTGTTAAACCAACTATTCAATCGATGATAATATGCTTTCAGGGTGCTCAAGCTCATCAACCAATACATCAACAGTGGTACATGGTTTGTGGCTTTTATAGTCAAAAGAGTGTTCGAAGAATTTGCGCAATTTTTGTGCATTTATCTTTGCCTGATTTTCATTGCCGATTGCTTGAAGCAAAGCATATATTCCGGGGTCATTCTTTTTGTAACGGAAATCCTCGTATCCGTCAAGTTTACGTATTTCGTTTTCAAGTTTTGTTATATAGTCTGCGCGGGATATTGCGGCATCAAGATAGACAAAATGCAGCAGATACCACAGCTCAAACGCCTCGTTAGTCCACGCCGGATAAAATCCTTTTCTTGATGCAAGCTGAATTGCTTCATTGAAGTCATTAAAGTCGTCTTTGTCGAACACAACCCAAACGCGGTCGAAAGGTAGTTGTCTTTGGCGCTCAAGCTGAGTCTTGATGTCGGCTGCACGTTTTACCAGTGCGCAGGTTGAACGACCTTCGCCTACAATTTCTTCGGAACGCACCTCTGAATAGCGGTCTTTTACAAGTTCCTTGAAATAATTAGGTTCTGTACGTTCTCCCTCGCAGACTACAAGGAAACGCACAATCTTCTCTCTTGTGGCAATTTTACGCTTTTTGGCGGCCTTTGCCTCGCGCTTCTCCCTTTTGAGTCGCTCGATTTTTGATTTTGGCAGCTGTCCCATATTCTCAACTCATAAAAGGTATTGCACCGTATCGACCATTGATATAATCTTTCTCAATGTTGCGGTCATTTCGCACCTTGTTTCCGGCATCGTCACGGAATTCAACCAGTGAATACAATTCAGTTGAATCGGTTTTATCCTTTTCAGTGAACCAGATTTGATCGCGGCGCAGATATTGGAGATTCAGAAGATTTGTATCGTGTGTCGCAAAGATAAGTTGCGCACCGTTGCGGTTAATCTCGCTATCCATGAACAGCCCGATGATTTTGCGTGTAAGGAACGGGTGAAGTTTTGCATCAAGTTCGTCAACCACGAGGATTTTTCCTGAAAGGATTGCATCAACAAGTGGTCCTGCAATCTCAATCATCTTCTTTGTGCCTTCTGATTCCATCTTGTCGGTGGAGAAATTTCTAACACCAATCATGCGGCCGTTCGGATCAAAAAGTTTATGAACGCTTTCCGCTTTCATTTTCAGTGTTTCAGAATCTACCAACTCGATGTCGATGTCCATGAAACCTAAATTTGTTTCAGTGAAAAGTTGTTTGATCTCGGTTGCGCCTTGCTTATTCAAGAACAACATTTCCAATGTTTTGCCGGCATATTCTTTTCCGTCCATGCCGGAAATATACTCGATGCTTGAAAACCAGTCAAGGATTGATTGCGACAGTTTTCCGTTAAG
>CANSAP010000049.1 GCA_947644715.1 uncultured Bacteroidales bacterium | reverse complement strand
TATTTTCCTAAAAACCAGCCGCCTCAGTCTTAACATATATTTTTAGACACACTCTTAGACTTACGCAATGCAGATTGACAAGATTATAGCTGAGGCTGTGGCCAAGGCTGTTAATGAGCTTTACGGCGCATCCGTGAGCGCCGCTGACATACAAGTGCAGGCAACCCGCAAGGAATTCGAGGGCAACTTTACTGTGGTTGTCTTCCCCTTCCTGCGCACCTCACGCAAGAGTCCGGAGGCTACTGCCACTGAGATTGGTGAATGGCTGACAGCTAATGAGCCGGCTGTTCAGAAGTTTAATGTGGCCAAGGGCTTCCTCAACATCTCGGTTGACCCCGCTTACTGGGCGCAGGTGCTCCGCCACATCGCCGGGCAGGAGCGCTTCGGAATCAAGCCTGTGACCGAACAGAGCGAGCTTTACATGGTGGAGTACTCATCTCCTAACACCAACAAGCCGCTGCACCTGGGTCACGTGCGCAACAATCTTCTGGGCTTCTCGCTGGCGCAGATTCTTGCCGCCAACGGTCATAAGGTGGTGAAAACCAATATTGTGAATGACCGTGGTATTCATATCTGCAAGTCCATGCTCGCCTGGCAGAAATGGGGCGAGGGGGCTACCCCGGAAAGCACCGGCAAGAAGGGGGACCACCTCATAGGCGATTTCTACGTGGCCTTCGACAAGCACTACCGCGCTGAGCTGAAAGAGCTTATGGCTCAGGGCTTGAGCGAGGAGGAGGCTGCCGCCAAGTCTGAACTCATGGCTGAGGCGCGCGACATGCTCCGCCGTTGGGAGCAGGGTGACGCCGAGGTGCGTGAGCTTTGGAAGACAATGAACTCATGGGTGTATGCCGGTTTCGATGAGACCTACAAGCGCCTCGGCGTTGACTTCGACAAGATTTATTATGAGAGCGACACCTATCTTGAAGGTAAGGACTTGGTGCTCAAGGGGCTTGAAGAGGGCAAGATGTATCGCAAGGAGGATGGTTCCGTGTGGGCTGACCTCACCGGCGACGGCCTCGACCATAAGCTGCTGCTCCGCTCTGACGGCACTTCGGTCTATATGACTCAGGACATTGGCACCGCAAAGCTCCGCTTCCGCGACTTCCCCATTGACAAGATGGTCTACGTGGTTGGCAATGAGCAGAACTACCACTTCCAGGTGCTCTCGCTGCTGCTCGACCGCCTCGGCTTCAAGTGGGGCAAGGATTTGGTTCACTTCTCCTACGGCATGGTTGAGCTTCCCGAGGGGAAGATGAAGAGCCGCGAGGGGACTGTGGTGGATGCCGACGACCTCATGGATGAGATGGTGCGCACCGCAGCCGAAGCTGCCGAGGGTCGCTTTGACTCCATGACCGCAGAGGAGGCTGCCGACACCGCCCGCATGGTGGGTCTCGGCGCTCTGAAATACTTCCTGTTGAAGGTTGACCCCAAGAAGAATATGCTCTTCAATCCCAAGGAGTCAATCGACTTTAACGGCAACACAGGCCCCTTCCTCCAGTATACCCACGCCCGCATCTGCTCCCTGCTGCGCAAAGCAGGCATGGAGAATTTTGATGTATTGCTTGCGGCGCAGAGTGCTGATGCACCCGCTCCCGGCGATAAGGAGGTGGCACTCATCCAGCGTCTGGCTGACTTCCCGCAGGTTGTTGAGGAAGCAGGTCGCTCTTTCTCTCCTGCTCTGATTGCCAACTACGCCTACGATCTGGCCAAGCTCTACAATCAGTTCTATCATGACTGCCCCATCCTGCGCGAAGAGAACGAGCCGCTGCGCCTCTCCCGCCTGCTGCTCTCAGCCACAGTAGCTCGCACACTGCGTGCAGCCACCGCACTGCTCGGCATGGAGATGCCTGAGCGCATGTAATTTCATTTGCAACACTTAAAAATATTATAATATGAACTATCAAACTCCTCCGCAGCCGCCCCGTTACTACGGCAGCGACTCCTACTCGGTCACCAATCAGGTGTCAGCCGTGATGCGCAAAGTGTATGTGCGTATGCTCATCGGTCTGCTCATCTCCGCATTCTGCGCCCTTGGCGTAGCCTCCTCACCGAGCATGTTGATGCTCATTTACAGCAACCAGCTCGTTTACTGGGGCATGTTCATCGCAATGATTGTGATGGCAATCGTAATCCCGGCTCGCCTTATGAAGATGAGCAGCACGATCTGCCTGGTGCTCTTCTGCCTGTTTGCGGCATTGATGGGAGCATCACTATCCTGCATCTTCATCGTTTACTCCTTAGGCTCAATCATTTACACCTTCTTTATAACGGCAGGCGTATTCGGCGCCATGAGCCTTTACGGCTATTTCACCAAGGCTGATCTGACCAAAATCGGCTCCTTCTGCCTGATGGCTCTCTTCGGTCTGATTATTGCCAGCGTGGTTAACATCTTCGTGGCCAGCTCCACTTTCGATTGGATTATCTCAATCGTCGGAGTACTGCTGTTCGTGGGCCTGACGGCTTGGGACACTCAGTATGTGAAGAAGATGGCTCAGTCGAACCTTGATCCGGCACTCACCGACAAGCTCGCCACCATGGGCGCCATGAACCTCTATTTGGACTTCGTTAACCTCTTCCTCTATCTGCTCCGCTTCTTCGGCAACCGCAACTGATTTCTGCGGTAAGATATAAACCGGCACCGTCCGCGCTTTGGCTCTGACCATGCGCGGACGGTGTTAGTTTTTTTGAGTGGTAATCAAGATTTGAAGTGAGGGTGATGCTCCAGCAGTTCGGCGCGCAGGCGTGAGCGGTCGAGGTGCACGTAGAGCTCAGTGGTGGACAGGCATTCGTGGCCGAGCATTTCCTGAATAGCCCGGAGGTTGGCTCCCCCCTCCAGCAAATGGGTGGCGAAGCTGTGGCGCAGCGTGTGGGGAGAGACAGTCTTTTGAATGCCGGCCAATTGGGCACAGGTGCGTATGATATGGAAAATCATTTGGCGGGTCAGGCCGTTGCCCCGTCGGTTCAGGAAGAGAAGGTGGGCGGCTTTAGGCTTGATGTCGAGCCGCTCGCGGTCTTCCAGCCAAAGGGTAATCTGCTCGACAGCCACGGGAGACAGCGGCACCAGACGCTGTTTGCTCCCTTTTCCCTCTACGATGATGTATTGTTCGTCGAGGAAGAGGCGGTCAATCGAGAGGTCAAGCAGTTCGCTGACCCGCAGGCCACTCCCGTAGAGAGTTTCAATTATCGCACGGTTTCGTTGCCCTTCGGCTTTGCTCATGTCGATTGCAGAGATGAGGGCATCAATCTCAGCAACGGTCAGGACGTCAGGCAGATGCTCTCCACGCTGCGGCGCATCGAGCAGCTCCATAGGGTCGTGGGTCATATAGCCTTCGAGACGCATGAACTTGAAGAACTGCCGCACGCCGGCGAAGAGCCGAGCCTGCGAGCGGCCGGTCAGCCCCATGTCGTGCATGTCGGCCATGAAGCGCTCCACATCAGAGGCGTCAGCTCTCTCAGGACTCACATTGTTGCCGGCCATCCAGCAGAGCAGGTGAGTGACGTCGCGCCCATAAGCCTCAATAGTGTTCTGACTCATGCCGCGCTCCAGGCGGAGATAACCCGTGAAATCACGCAGCAGCTTGTCAGGCGTCGCGGGAGTGCGCGAAGAATCCTCAATCATGATTATATCAGCTTGATGGATAGACGGTTAAGGGGTTCGTTAGGCGAACTGACGAGAATGGCCAGGCGAGTGTCCTCGAAGGTCCATCCACCCGGCATAGCCTCCACGGCCGATTGCAATAATGAGGGATTTCCGTGCAAGTCTCTGAGCACGAGGATGTTGCCGGAGTTAAGCAGCGCTGCGGCCCTCTCACAATCCATTCCGGCCGCCGCACAGATAATGAGAGCGTCAGTCACATCATGCTTCGGGAGCCTGTGGCGGCATTTGACTGAGGTGCAGCCAAGGTGCAGAGCGTCGTCGAGTCGGTCATCAGTGCAGTCCTGAAGATAGATGGCGCGCGGGTGCAGGCGCGCAGCGAGCCTGAAGAGCAGGGCATATTCCTTGCGCAGACCGGAGGGGAGCGGGGCGAGCAGCCGCCGCAGCCTGAAGGATGAGTAATAGCCGCATCCCCTCGGGGGCTGAACGATGTCGCGCACGAAGCGGAACGCAAAGGGGGAGTGGACTCCGAACCCCAAGCGATGCCTCATGCGCGACCAAACGTTACTCATTTATTTGCTTGAGTTTTCCTGCTTGCGGGAGCGCAGCAGACCGATAATCCACATTGCAAGAGCCCCGGCTGCCAGGATGTATATCACGATTACCGAGGCGATGGAGATGCCGTTGGTTACGTCCAGCGACTTGGGGTTGAACGTGAACACAATCTCATGCTTGCCGGCAGGCACCTGAAGCGCACGGAGCACATAGTCTGCTCGCGCAATCTCGGCGGGGCGGCCGTCAATCGTAGCCTCCCATCCCCAGGGGAAGTAAACCTCTGAGAAGACCACTACGCCGGGTTGGCGGGAGTCCGTGGTGTAAACCAGATGATTAGGCTCGTAGGACTTCAGCGCAACCGTTGCAGTGCTGTCAGGGGCAGCTTGGCCGAGCACTTTCTCAAACTTCTTGTCGGCCACGGCGATGTGGCGAGTGTCGAGAGAGTCGAGAGCGGCCATCTCGGCGTTGGCGTCAGGCACATATTTGATGCTGCTCACCCACCATGCGTTGCCGAGCGCATCAGGATTCCTTTCAGCCACCCAGAGGGGATTGCCGAGTTCGTCGCCCATCATGCGGCCCTGGTCATCGCGGGCTATGTAGAGGAAATACTTGGCATTGAGCATATTGAGCACATTCATGTTGTGCTTGCTTATCTGCTTTTCAATCAGGTCGTTGTAGCGGGTGAGCTTTGCGGCATGATAACCTCCGATGGTCTTATGGAAATAAGAGGAGCGGGCCCCGCCGAAGTCGTCTATGTCGTAGACGCGGAAGTCAGGATCGGTGTCAGCCAGAATCTGACGGTCGGCATCGGTCATTTCAAAAGTCTGTTCGGCGGGCTGCGGATCAGTGAAATTCTCAGTGTTGACGTAGCGCTTGTCCACACTGTAAAGGTCGATGAGGCAGAGCAGAGTCATTGCTCCGATGAACAGGGAGGATTGGCGTAGGCGGCGGGTGGCGAAGAGCCAGGTGATGGCCGTGCCAATCAGGATGAATACGAGCGAGCGGAGAGCATCGGCGCTGACCATGCTCAGGCGCAGACGCTTGATTTCGCGGAGCACGGGGCTGTACATCGGGTCGTCAAGAATGTCAGAGAGCTGTTCGGTCTCATTCACCGTCAGTCCGCTACCCATCATTGAGGGGAACATCCAGAGCAACAGGCAGATAAACGACAGCGCGCCCCCGAAACCCAACACGAGCTTCGGCAGAGCGACAGCCTGCTTTTTCAGTTTGCCGTCAGCGTCAGTAGCAGCCGTCAGTTCCAGGATGCGCTTGAGTGCCATCATGGCCAGCACGGGGAGGGCAAACTCCACAATCACGAGGATTGAAGAGACGGCGCGGAACTTGTTGTAGCCCGGGAAATAGTCGATGAACAGGCGCGAGAACCATTCGAAGTTGTGACCTAACGAGAGCATCCAGGCCAACAGGCTGACAGCCCACAGCGCCCACATGAGCGCCGAGCGCTTGCAGAGCGGAATTGCCAGCAGGGCAAGCATGAAGATGATTATGCCGACGTAGACCGGGCCGTTGGTCATCGGCTGGTTGCCGAAATATTGCGGGAACTGGTTGGCAAACTGAGCCTCCTCTGCGCTGAGCTGTGACTTGGCTCCCTCGGGGGTATCCATCACTCCGAGGCGTTGTGAGGCTCCGGCTACGGGCTTGATTGTGGCTCCACCCTTCACGTTGGGCACGATGAGCGACAGGCTTTCGTCACCCCCGTAGCTCCACTGAGTGATAAAGTCGAAGTCGGCACCCTCCTTGACCGGCTGACCGGGTGTGGAGAGGTCAGTGGCGCGGCCACGCACAGTTTCCTTTGAGTATTGAGCTGTGTTATAGAGGTTTGCCGAGTTGGCTGCCACGGCCACAATGCCTGCGCCGAGAATGCACGCTGTTGCAATGCCCCATTTCTTTAGCTCGCCGTTACGCGCGGCACGCACGCAGGCGGCAATCATGATGGCCACAATCACGAAGAAGAAGTAATAACTCATCTGTATGTGATTGCTCATCAGCTGCAGAGCGCCGAAGAGTGCTGAGAGGGCGGAGCCGGCCAGGTAGCGCCCGCGATAGCATAGGAAGATGCCGCCGAGCGTGGGGGGAATATAGGCGAGGGTCACGAATTTCCAGATGTGGCCGGCGCCTATGATGATTATGAAATAGGAGCTGAAGGCCCAGGCAATCGCTCCGAAAAGCGACACATACCAACGCATCTTCATGCACAGACCCATGATGAAAAATCCGGTCATCATGATGAACAGGAGGTTAGCGGGCGAGGGGAGCCAGAGGCTGTAAGCCTTTGCAATCCAGTTCAGCAGAGGAGCAGATGCGTAGGAGGGAGCAATCTGGAACGTAGGCATACCGCCGCAGAGGGCGTTGGTCCAGCGGGTTGTTTCTCCCGTGCGTTCATGAAACTCTTTGGCTTCCTGACCATTAGCTATGCCTTGGCGAATGTCATGCTGCTCAAGCACACGGCCGTCAATAGCATCGGGATAGAAATAGACCAAAGCCACGAGAGCCATAATAACCACGCTGAGCAGCGAATAAAGATATGTGCGCTTCATAGGTGTCAAAAAACAATCTAACCTTTACCAAGGTCATGAGTCCGACGCTTGGTAAAGGTGAGAATTAATCAGTTATGCGGGTAGCAATGATTAGCGATTAGATGTCAGCGGGAGTCTGGGGAAGCACCTGGTTGCGGTTGTGGCGGGTGCGGATTTCGCCCTCGATCTTCACGTTGATCTGACGCTGGATGCTCTCTTCGAGAGAGATGAGAGTCTCGGTTTCAGTTACACCGGGGATGTGCTGGATGTTGCTGTTGAGCAGCTCCATGAGGTGCTGGTTGTCCTTGGCGTAAACCTTGATGAGCATGGAGTAGGGGCCGGTGGTGTAGTGGCATTCCACTACTTCGGGAATCTTGTCGAGCTCGCGAACAACATCGCGGTACATTGAGCCCTTGGTCAGGCGAACGCCTACGTAGGTGCAGGTGTTGTAGCCGAGCATGCGGGGGTCAACATTATATCCGCTGCCCACGATAACGCCCAGGTCAACGAGACGCTGGATGCGCTGGTGGATGGCGGCACGGCTTACGCCGCACTGGATAGCCACATCCTTGGAGGGGATGCGGGCGTTGTTCATGATAATGTTGAGAATTTTGCGGTCAAGATTGTCAATTTTGTCAATTGCCATGGGGATACTTTTTTAGTTTGAGAGAGTTGTTAATGGACTGGTGGCAAATAGTTGCCGGGTTAATACACTGCAAAATTACACAAAATTCTATAAAGTCCCAACTCTGCACGTTAATTTTTAGCAATTTTAACAACAAATCACCCCAACACTCATGTTTTAGTGCTTTTAACCCCGTGATTTTGACTTAAATCAATTCGGAAATGGTAACTGCATCGGTCACTTTATTAACTCCGGGTGACAGGGTGAGACCTGCGCTCGCATGTGCAGATGGAGCAATCTGAAACGTATCCGTAGCGCTGTGGTATAAAACGACCCCTGCGGGTATATGTCCGCAGGGGTCGATATGGAATGTGCTATTGTGGTTTTACTTTACAAATACCTTGGTTGCCTTCTCACCCTGGATGCGGATGTAAAGGCCGCCGGCGGGATTCTCCACGCGTGCACCCTGAAGGTTATAGTAAACTGCGGGGGCATTGTCAGAGCTGTTGATGCTTTCAACGCTGCCGGGAGTGGTGGTGGGGAAGAAAATCTTGGCCTCCATGTTTACGGGCTTGTTGTCAGCATTCCAAACCCAGCCGCCATACTTGTTGGTCTGGTCGCCGAAGATAGCATCGCTGATCCAGCCCTGAGTTGAATCATATTCGCAGGGCACGGTGAGCACTCCATCCTTGAATGTAGTCCAGGAGGTTTCACCCTCGCTCTCCAGAGCAGCGATTACTTCAGCAGCAGAGGCGTTGAAGTTGCCCATGCAATAGGTCATGCCGTTGTAGCAGTAGAATTTAACGAGGCCGAAGTCATTGTTGGCAAAACCGGCATCCACGGCATCGAAGTACACGTGGTCGGGGTCAGTCACATTGAACTGGATGTAGCCATGCGCAGCAGTGGAGTTATTGTCGTCGGCGAAGGGGAACTCTCCGCGGTAGGGGTCTACCAGGCGATAGATGTTCTTGTCGAGAATGTTCTGCTGCAGCTCAACCTTATACCAGTTCTCCTCCTTGGTCTGGTCCACATTGTAAGCGGGGAGCAGCCAGCCATCCTGGAAGGTGGCCATGCCCAGTGACTCCCATCCCTCGTTGGGGTCAGCGGATTCCGGAACCACAGTGAATGTGTTGAAGTAGGTCAGAGAGTAGAAGCCGAGATCCTCCTGGTCGGGGTCACCAACGGCCCACACTTCATAAGGGTCAAAGGTGAAGACGCCGTTGCCCAGGGTAGCCTTAGTGGAAGAGGCAGTTGAGTTGAGGCCGGTTTCTCCATCCTTCAGGTAGAAATAAATCGGGCCGTCGGAGTCGTTGGTCAGATATATCTTGTTGTCGATTGAGAGGGTGCCGGTGGCGGCATCGAGAGTTGCGGGGATGTTGCCGTAAGCGAATACGCCTGAAAGCTCCACCTTGCCCTTATCGGCGTCAGTGATAATCAGCGTAATCTCATTGGTCATGGAGCCACCGCCTGACAGCAATGACTGGCAGTTCCATATGTAGTCGCCGGCATAGTCATTGATTGTGGTGGGATTCATGGAAGCCTTTGCGGGAGCCTTGAGGTCAAGAGCGGGCAGAGCCTTCACTTGTCTTTCTGCACGGGGAGCAAGAGTAGACGCATCAAATGCGATGGGCTGTTGGCGCTGCTGAGCCGAAGCCGAGAGAACGGCGAGGGCGGAAAGCGCGAGGGTGTAGAATTTCTTCATGCGGTAAATGTTGTTATAAGTATAAATCTATGTACAAAATCAGGTAGTATAATGAGTCCCGCGCCACAAAACCGGCGTCAGCAACGCCACAAAGTTAAAATTCTTTTCTGAAACCACCAAATAAAATATAACTTTTTTAACGATAGAGGCAATAAATCCTAATTCCCGGGTCAGAAGACTGATCCGCAACATGCAGCAGAGAAGCGCAGCTTGCGCTATGAAATTTTTTTAACAGGCATTTATTTGCGGGTCCGAATTTATTGCGTAACTTTGCCGCGGAAAAAGGTGTCCTTCGCCTTGAAAAGAGGTGCGGACTTAATAGGGAATCCGGTGAGAATCCGGAACAGTGCCCGCTGCTGTAATTTCCGGGTCGGATTGTCCGGCCTAAGATGTCGCCGAAAACCATTGGAGCCTATGGCTCTGAGAAGGTGAGACGTCGAAGGAAAAAGTCAGAAGACCTGCCTTGGATTAAGAAACTGTTTAAGTTTCTAACACATCAAGAAGACACCTGCGGGAAAATAGGTAGATTCTTGCGCCGGCCTCGTGGCCGGGCGCGAATCGTATTTATAGAATTAACCATTCAGGGCATCCCCGCCTGTAACTTCAGGTAAGACTACATCGTTAGTCAAAATTTAACCGGGATATCGCCTGCATGGTCAGCCAACCACATAACATATCGTTCGCCGGGCTCATCAGGAGTCAGGCTCGCAGACTGCGTGCCGTGGCATCTGTTGGCCTTGTTGTGGTCGGAATGAGCCTGCCTGTGAGCGCAGAGACGGCTGCTCCGGCGCCCACCGATTCCACCCGGCTCTTGAAAGAGGTGGTGGTTACAGCCACTCGCCGCCCCCTTGCCACAGTGCAGGCCTTGGAGGGCGCGCAGCTTCAGTCGCTTTCCTCTACCTCAATAGCCGATGCACTGAAATACTTCGCCGGAGTGCAGATTAAGGATTACGGAGGACTTGGCGGATTGAAGACCGTGAACGTGCGCTCCCTGGGTGCGCAGCATGTGGGGGTGTATATTGACGGCATACGGATAACCAATGCGCAGAACGGCACAGTGGATCTCGGCAAATTCTCCCTATCCACTCTTGAGTCAGTTTCACTCTACAACGCCAATAAACTTGACCGCTGCCAGTCAGCCTCCGAGTTTGCATCCGGTGCCACCGTTTATCTGCGCACACGCCGCCCCGAGTGTGATTCCCTCTCGGTGATGGGAGCCGTCGGCTCCTTCCATACATATAAGGGGAGAGTGACGGCTCAGCTCAGCAGAGGGGGTTGGAGCGGATTCATCGATGGAGAATATCTAAACACCAAGGGTGACTACAAATTCCGCTATAAATCAGAATATGAGGATACAGTAGGTGTCCGTCGAAATTCCGATATAGAATACTATCGCATCGAGGGGGCGGCCTTCCATAAAGGCTTTTCCTCTCATCTCTATTGCTATGTCTCGGAGCGAGGTGTGCCGGGGGGCATCGTCCGTCGCCTTTCGGATAAATACACCAACGTCGGCCGGGAATGGGATGTAGACTGGTTTGCGCAGGCATCCTGGTCACACCGGTTCTTCAACGCCCATCAGGTGCAGTTCAATGCCAAATACACGCAGGAGTATCTCCGCTACTGTACAGATTATCCGGAGAATCAGAACACAGCCCGCGTGAATAACCACTATTGGCAGAAGGATGCGTTCGTATCGGCAGCCTATGCGTGGACCCCGCTTCAGTGGGTGTCGGCCAACATAGGCTACGATGCCCGCCTCTCCTGGCTCAAGGCCGACCTTCGGAATTTCCACACAGTGCGCCGCCTTGACCAAAAGGCCGTCTTGGCATTACAGGCGGAATATGCCGGCGTGCGATTGGCGGCATCAATGCTCTATCAGCACTATCGCGACCACACACGCACTCATGCCGGCGCGGCTGACCCGCTGAGCAAATTCACCCCCTCGGTTACGCTCGGATACTCCCTGAAAGGCTTCTCATTCCGCGCCTGGTATAAGAAAATTTTCCGTGTGCCCACACTCAACGACCTGTATTATACACAGGTAGGCAACCGCAACCTGAAGCCCGAATACACCCGCCAATACAATATCGGAGTGGAGTATCATTACAACATGGCTGAGTGGACCGCCTCAGCACAGGCCGACGGATATATCAACAGTATTGACAACCGCATAGTCTGTCTGCCGTTGAAGGGAACTTACTCCTGGACCATGATGAACTATGGCAAGACCTACTGCCGTGGCCTGAACGCCACCCTCTCCGGAGGATACGCACCCGGCAGCTGGCACTTCTCGCTGCTCGCCTCCATCACTTGGCAGCGCGACCTTAACCGTACTGATCCCGACAGCCGCTCCTATAACCAACCGATCTGCTATTCACCCACCTTTTCCAGCGGCATAACAGCAATAGCCGGTTGGAAAATGCTGTCGCTCACCCTCTCTCACCTCTATGTCGGGGAGCGAATGTGGTCCTACGCCGACCCCGAGGATGTCCTGAAGCCCTATAATAACATCGACCTGAAACTGACCGGCGTGTGGCGCTCCTTCACGGCATCGCTTGAAATCAACGACCTTCTCGACGAGCAATACGAGCATGTGCCCCGCTATCCGATGCCGGGACGCAGCTTCACCTTCTCCCTGACCTATTCCATCTGATAATCAATACTATCTATAACCAAATTCTAAAAAAAATGAAGATTAAACAACTAAGGCCACTGACGGTTCTCCTGGCACTCCTGTTGGGACTCCCGGCTTTGGCCACGCATGTCAGACTGAGTACGGGCTCATCATCGCTCAGAGCGGCAAAAGTTACGACATTGTCCGGTGAGACCATCGAAATCGGAGAGAAAGGAACTGACAAGTTTTACGAGTTCGATTGTGCGGAAGGTGAATACTTGATAACAATATTCAACCCTGCAAACGATAGCGTCTACGGGAGCATCCAACTTGCCGTAGAAGGAGAAGAACAAGAAATAACTACTCAACTCCTGAGTTGCCAAACGTCAGATGTGAGTGTCAAGCTCGGGGTGGATTATGACATACCTTTTGACCGCATTCAGATTATGAGTCAAAATGGCGAGATACGCAAGGTCTTTCCTGGGGTAGTTAGTACTAAGGTAAGAGACCTGGTATATGTTCCTATTATGCCTTACGACTCTTACATAGTATGTTTCGTTCCGATTGGTGATAAAGCGGGATTATACGGAGAAGTTATCGAATCCGGAACTATTGGTAGAGTCCCCTCGGGATTATTTGTGGATTTTCTGCCTCTCCGCGACATTACGTTCACCATACCTGCTGATGCTTCGCTATATGTGGGACAGAAACCGGGTAATCATCACTATGTGCCTTTTACTGAATTTTATGCCGACTCAGAAGAGGAAATCGATGGGAATAAGGAATATCGGTTCCGTGTGTCAGATGGTGCGTATAATTACCGCATATCACGCCCGGGAGACATGACTATGGCCGGCCTAATCTATTCTTCTGACTTCGATGAGAATGGAGCATATACTGTGACCGTGACTGATGAGCAGCTGTCGGCTTACTCATCTCAATACTTCAATCATGACACAGAGGAGAACGGCCAGTTGAATTATGCCGATATCTATCTCAATATCAACGAGGCCGGGCATCTCCGTCTTAGTGAGGGGGATTCCTTTCAGATTGTCAATCTCCGCACTTGGCAATTGACTAATTCAACAACAGCCAACTATTTCCTTGAGCCGGACTATAACTACACTGTTCTTAACACCGATTTTATGCCGGACGAGTCAGTGGTGTCAGTCGATGCAAACGGTTTGCTCTCAGCGCATAAAGCAGGAACGGCTATTGTGCAGGTGCGCTATGATGCCATTCAGGCCGATGCTATCTTCGGAGGCTCTGTTTGGAGTGCCATATGTATGGGCATGAAAATGAAGCGAGCATCGGTGTGAATGTCGGTCGGCGGTGAAATG
>CANSAP010000048.1 GCA_947644715.1 uncultured Bacteroidales bacterium | reverse complement strand
TTGTAGGGACGCGCCGCGGCGCGTCCCCGCTGACAATGGCAGATAAAATGCTATGTCGTATGGGTTTATGTATCGGAGGTCCGGGGCCAATCCATACGGACGTGGACGCGCCGCGGCGCGTCCCTACAAGAGAACACTACAATCCCCCTCAGCTTCAACCTGCCAAGCTAACGTACATTCCCTGTCGCGGAGCGACATTCCAATTATTAGCCCCGGGTTCGCGCCTTGACGGTGCGAACCCGGGGTTGTATGTAGCGAGGTATCAACTCCGGAGGAGTTGGCCTTCAATCCGGCACCTCGGCGAGCAGGAGGGCGAGTTTCAGTTCAGGATAATGGAAGTAGCGGCCTACGGTGGCGAGGGTCAGGGGGCGACCAATGGAGCCGGCGGGCAGAATGCGGTGACATGGAATCAGGATGGCTATCGGGTTGGCTCCCACGGCGGTGCCTGTGGCTCGCAAGGCGGCGGGGCGGCCGGCCATAGCTGCGAGGTCGCCGTAGGAGGCCGTCTCGCCGCGCGGCACTCGAAGCAGGGCTTGCCACACGGCTATCCGGAAGGGGGTGCCTACAAGGTGCAGCGGGAGTTCGTTCGTAAGCTCGCTGCCGCTCTCTATAAGCCTCAGAGCCGCATCATGCAGCGGGTGGCGGGATTCTGCAAGCGAGGCGTGAGGAAAACGCTCTGCGAGCCGGGAGAGCGCCTCAGCCCGGTCTGCGGCAAAGGTTAGAGCACAGAGCCCCCGCCGGGTGGAGGCAAAAAGCAGGTCTCCCCACCGGGAGGATGCGAAGCTGAAGCTGACGCACTCTCCGGCGGGGAGACTTCTTGAGGTAGTTATGTTGAACATTACTTTTCTCGCATGAAGATGGAGATGGGGGTGCCATGGAAGTCCCAATGCTCTCGAATCTTGTTCTCCAGGAAGCGGCGGTAAGGTTCTTTGACCCACTGCGGCAGGTTGCAGAAGAAGACAAAGGTGGGTATCACGGAATCCTTCAGCATGGTTACATACTTGATTTTCACGAACTTGCCCTTGTTGCTCGGGGGAGGCGTAGTGCCGATGACCTCAAGCATATAGGTGTTGAGCTGCGAGGTGGGGATGATGCGGGTGCGGTTCTGATATACCTCTACGGCTGTCTCAATCACTTTGTAGATGCGCTGCTTTGTCAGCGCTGAACCGAAGATGATGGGGAAGTCGGTGAAGGGGGCGAAGCGCTCGCGTATGGCCGCCTCGAAACGCTTTTGGGCATCGAGGCTCTTGTCTTCGGCTATATCCCATTTGTTAACGCACACCACCAGACCCTTCTTATTGCGCTGGATGAGCGAGAAGATGTTAGCGTCCTGCGATTCGATGCCGCGGGTGGCGTCGATGAGTAGAATGCAGACGTCACTGTTCTCAATGGCGCGGATGGAACGGATTACTGAGTAGTATTCAATATCCTCGTTAACTTTCTGCTTCTTGCGGATACCGGCGGTGTCCACGAGATAGAAGTCGAAGCCGAACTTATTGTAACGGTGGTAGATGCTGTCGCGGGTGGTGCCTGCAATGTCGGTCACGATGTGGCGGTCCTCCCCTACAAAGGCGTTGATAATCGAGGACTTACCGGCATTCGGACGTCCCACGATTGCGAAGCGGGGAATAGAGAGGTCATGCTCATCCTCGCGGTCATCCTCAGGAAGGTCCTTGACAATGATGTCGAGCAGGTCGCCGGTGCCGGATCCGTTGGCGGCGCTGATGTCGATGGGATCCCCCAGGCCGAGGCTGTAAAACTCGGGCACATTGAAGCGGGAGTCGCCAACATCGGTTTTGTTGGCCACGAGAATCACAGGCTTCTTTGAGCGGCGCAGAATCTGCGCCACATGGTCATCGAGGTCGGTCACACCGTTTGAGGCATCGACCACGAAGAGGATAACGTCGGCCTCCTCGATGGCAATGTGCACCTGTTTGTTGATTTCTTCCTCGAAGATGTCGTCGGAGTTCACCACCCAACCGCCGGTGTCGACGATTGAGAACTCCTGTCCGCACCAGTCAACCTTGCCATACTGGCGGTCGCGGGTTGTGCCCGCCGTCGGGTCGACGATTGCTGAACGGGTCTGCGTCAAGCGGTTGAACAGCGTGGATTTACCCACGTTGGGCCGCCCTACTATTGCTACTAATTTACTCATTATAAGTATTATTCTATGTATCCGAATGCTTTGAGCTTGTTCTCGCGGTTGCGCCAGTCCTTCTCTACCTTCACGAAGAGTTCGAGATAGACGCGCTTGTCGAAGAACTTCTCGATATCCTTGCGGGCCTCGATGCCCACTTTCTTGATTTTCTCGCCACCCTTGCCGATGAGGATTCCTTTCTGAGAGTCGCGCTCCACATAGATTACGGCCATGATGTGGATGGCATGATCCTTCTCCTCGAATTTCTCTACGAGCACTTCGGCCGAGTAGGGAATCTCCTTGTCATACTGAAGCAGTATCTTCTCGCGGATGATTTCAGTGACGAAGAATCGGGCCGGCTTGTCGGTCAGCGCATCCTTGCCGAAGAAGGGGGGCGAGAGGGGGAGCAGTTCGACAATGCGGGCACGCAGGTTGTCGACATTGAAGCGCTCTTTGGCCGAGCAGGGGAATACTTCTGCATTGGGGAGCAGAGTCTTCCAGCGGGTCACGATTTCTTCGAGCTGGGCGTTGTCCTTCAGCAGGTCAATCTTATTGATGACGAGCAGCACGGGAATCTTCTCGCGAGCCACCTTGTCGAGGAATTCCTTATTCTTTGTGGGATCCTCCACGACGTCGGTCACATACAGCAGTATGTCGGCATCAGTGAGCGCCCCTTCGGAGAAGTCGAGCATCGACTCCTGGAGCTTGTATTTGGGTTTTAGCACGCCCGGAGTGTCGGAGAAGACAATCTGATAGCCGGGAGTGTTTACAATGCCTGTGATGCGGTGGCGGGTGGTCTGCGCCTTGGAGGTTATGATTGAGATGCGCTCACCCACGAGGTCGTTCATCAGTGTTGACTTGCCTACGTTCGGGTTGCCTACAATATTGACGAAGCCTGCCTTATGGCCGTCAGCCACTATGGGAGCCTCGCCTACCGTGAGCTTGTCTTCAACTATGGATTGGGGGAGCTTGAGAGTGTCAGCGGCTTCCACTTCCTCGGGGGAGGGTATGAGTCTTTCTTCTGCCATGATTTTTTGCGGTTGAGGTAATAATAATCAGAAGCCGCCTGAACAGACTGTGGTCTCTCAGGGCGCGCTCAATATAGTTAACGCCGGCAGGGGGTGCATAGTTCGGCAGGAGTTGATATTCGGGTTATATTCGGGTTATATGCAAAGGCGGTCAGCGCCCCCTGTTGAGGTGCTGACCGCCCGGAAATATCTTGCGATGCGGCTCGGTTACTTCGGGTCGATGGCCCAGATGAGGTACATTGCACCCCAGGTGAAACCGGCGCCGAAGGCGGTCATCATAATCTTGTCACCCTTGTGCAGACGATTCTTGTATTCGTCCAGACAAACGGGTATGGATGCAGCCGAGGTGTTGCCGTGGTTCTGGATGTTCACGAGCACTTTCTCCTCGGGGAAGTTGGCGCGGCTGCTGACAGCTTCGATGATGCGGAGGTTTGCCTGATGAGGCACGAGCCAGTCCACATCATTCACGGTCAGGCCGTTGCGCTCCATAACCGAGAGGGTTGAGGTGAGCATGTCGGTGACGGCGTGCTTGTAGACGGCGCGCCCCTCCTGATACACGAAGTGTTCATGCGCATCCACAGTCTCATGCGATGCGGGACGGGCAGAGCCGCCGGCCTTCATGAGCAGGTGCTTGAGTCCGGAGCCGTCGATGTGCACTTCGGCATCCATGATGCCCAGCTCCTCTTCGGTGGGTTCGATGAGCACGGCGCCGGCAGCGTCGCCGAACAGGGGGCAGGTGGCGCGGTCGGTGTAGTCGGTCATCGAGGTCATCTTTTCGGCACACACCACGATTACTTTCTTGGCGAGGCCGGAGAGGATATAGGCGCGTGCAGCCTGACACGTAACGATAAATCCTGCGCAAGCAGCCTGAATATCAAAGGCATAGGCATTGGTCAGGCCGCATTCGTGCTGGATTATTGAGGCGGTGGAGGGGAAGCGATAGTCAGGATTGGAGGTGCCGCAGATGATCAGGTCAATCTCCTCGGGCGAGGTGCCGGTCTCCTTCAGCAGTTTGTCAACGGCTTTGATACCCATGTAGCTGGAGCCTTTTTCGGGGTCTTTCAGCACATGGCGCTCTTTGATGCCGACGCGGGTGGTAATCCACTCGTCGTTGGTGTCGACCATCTTCGAGAGCATGTCGTTGTCCAGTATGTCATCGGGCACATAGGATGCGATGCCCGTGATTTTAGCGTTGAGCATGATGCTATATATACGTAATTTTGGCTCACAATCCGGGGTGGCAGTCCATCGGCAGCCACTGCAATTGCGAGCGCTCCACTCCGGTCATCGTGCGTCCCGCGAAAAATTGCGGACGCGAAGCAGGTCTTATCCTCCTGAAAAAACCTGCGGTACGATTTGCCCCGGCGCGGGGCTTTTTAATAATGTGGGAGGATGCCTGAATATGATTCTCCGGCGCATGAACACGCCGCAGAAATATTCAGGCACACTCTCGATTGGTGGTACAGTCGATTAGACGGCAGCCTTCTCGATGGCTACCTTGCCGCGGTAGTAGCCACATTCGCCACACACGGTGTGGTAGATGTGCCATGCGCCGCAGTTGGGGCATACAGCCAGAGTGGGTACGAGAGCCTTGTCGTGAGTGCGACGCTTGGCAGTGCGGGTCTTCGATTGTTTGCGTTTAGGATGTGCCATTGTTTTTTATTTTTCTTTTTTGTTATTGCTTATATCTGTGGCCCGGGCAGGTTAACCCTGGTCAGGCTCTGAAAGTTCGTCATCTTCGTCGGCGTCTTCGCCGGCATGATGGTCGCGCAGCAGTTCGGTCATGGCCAGGTTGCATTCCCCCTGCGGGTGCACGTGGCGCATCGGGATGGTGAGCACCGCCGTGTCATGCAGCAGCTGAGAGAGGTCGAGCGTGGCCTCCGTGTCAGGAATGATGAGCAGTCCGTCGGTGGAGTCGTCATATTCCGGGCCATACTTGACAGCCAGGTCATACTCCGTGTCAACCTCATGCTCCATCGGGTCAAGGCATCGGTCGCAGGGAATCTGCATCGAACCCCGCAGCGTGAAATGACAATAGTAGGCGTCATTCTTATGCTCCAGGCGCAGATGAACCTGCACATCGGAACCAAGCACATCGGGATTCTCCATGTTCCGGAAGAACTCGGAGTCAAGCGTGAAGTCATGCTCGCTCACCCCTTCGGGCAGCGAGGCCAACATCAGCCTGTATTGCTTGAACTTGCTCACTGGCAATAAACCTATACATAGCGCAAAGCCCACACCCCGAACGGGGAGCATGAGACTTACGCACTTGATTATCACTGAGTTGCGCACTCTTCCTGCACACACACGAGCCACCTTCGCAGCCCGGCCTGTACTGAAAAAGTGCACAAAGTTAGTCACTTTTTAGCTAATAACCAAAGAGTCAGACTTTTTTTTGACTCTTCAGCCGCAAAATTCCTCTATATTTCCGGCTCAGGCGGGAGGGAGCATCAGCATGGCCGAGAGGGCTGCGGTGGCGGCTTCTGCCGTGCGCACACCCTCCATCACCATTGAGCGGCGACCCTGCTTCTCGCGCAGTTGGCAACGGGCGGCATTGGTCTGCATGAAGGTCAGCACCCGGCCGAAGGCCGCACTCTGATAGTAGGCGCGGTTCTCGTCGCCGGTGAAATAGAGATACATGCGCCCCTGCTTCAGATAGAGCTTCTCGATGCCCAGGGAGCGGGCCATGCGGCGCAGCGGCGGAATGCGCAGCAGCTCCTCGGAGACATGCGGCAACGGCCCGAAGCGGTCAATCAGCCGCTCGCGGAAGGAGGCCACACCCTCGTCGGTATTGATGTTGTCAAGCTCCTGATACAGAGCTATGCGCTCACCCTCCTGCGGAACATATTCCGGAGGGAGGCGCAGCTCCAGGTCGCTCTCGATAACGCAGTCGGCCACGTAGGCTTCGGCACTGTCCGCCTCGGCAGGGAAGTCGTCGGCAAACTCTTCGGTCTTCAGTTCAGTGATACTCTCTTTGAGAATCTTCTGATAGGTCTCGTAGCCCAGGTCGGCTATAAAGCCGCTCTGCTCGGCACCGAGCAGATTGCCGGCACCGCGGATGTCGAGGTCCTGCATGGCTATGTGTATGCCGGCGCCAAGGTCGGAGAAGCTCTCGATGGCCTGCAGGCGACGCCGCGCCACATCGGTCAGGGTCTTACCCGGAGGAGTAAGCAGATAGCAGAAGGCTTTGCGGGAGGAGCGCCCCACGCGGCCACGCAGCTGATGCAGCTCCGAAAGGCCAAAGTTCTGGGCGTTGTCTACGATTATGGTGTTGACGTTCGGCATGTCGATGCCGCTCTCAACGATGGTGGTGGAGAGGAGCACATCGTAGGCGCCGTCGGCAAAATCCACTATGGCTTTTTCCAGCTGCTCCGGGGGCATCTGACCATGGCCGGTGACGATGCGTATGCCGGGCACCAGGCGACGAAGGCGATGCTCTATGGTGGAGAGGGTTTCGATGCGGTTACAGATGTAGAAGACCTGTCCGCCGCGGCTCACCTCGAAGTTAACAGCCTCGGCCACAAGGTCTTCGTCATCCACTGAGACGGTCGTCAGAATCGGATGGCGGTTAGCCGGAGGGGTATTGAGGTTGCTCAGGTCGCGCGCCCCCATCAGCGAGAATTGCAGCGTGCGCGGAATGGGGGTGGCACTCATGGTCAGCGTGTCGACATTCACCTTCATGGAGCGCAGTTTTTCCTTGACGCTGACGCCGAACTTCTGTTCCTCGTCCACCACGAGCAGACCCAAATCCTTGAACTTCACGCTCTTGCCAATGATTTTATGTGTGCCAATCAGGATATCAATTTTGCCTTCAGCCAGGTCGGCGAGTATCTGCTTGACATCCTTGGGTTTGCGGGCGCGGGAGATGAAGTCCACCCTGACGGGGAGGTCGCGCAGGCGGTCGCGGAAGGTGTGGTAGTGCTGCATGGCGAGCACCGTGGTCGGCACAAGCACAGCGGTCTGTTTCCCGTCCACGGCGGCCTTGAATGCGGCGCGTATGGCTATCTCGGTCTTGCCGAAACCCACGTCGCCACAGATGAGGCGGTCCATCGGGCGGGAGCTCTCCATGTCGGCCTTCACGGCTGCAGTGGCGGTCACCTGGTCCGGGGTATCCTCATAGATGAAGGAGGCCTCCAGCTCATGTTGCAGATAGGTGTCGGGACTGAAAGCGAATCCTTTCTCCTGCCCGCGCGCAGCGTAGAGCTTTATCAGGTCGCGGGCGATGTCCTTCATCTTGGCCTTGGTGCGCTCCTTGATGCGCTGCCAGGCACCCGTGCCTAACTTGTTGATTTTCGGTGGAATCCCCTCCTTACCGCGATACTTCGAGAGCTTGTGAAGGGCATGAATGGAGCAGAAAATAATGTCGTCGCCGGCATAGATAAGTTTAATCATCTCCTGCGGCTTGCCGGCCACATCAGTGCGCACGAGCCCCCCGAAGCGCCCCACGCCATGGTCGATATGCACTATATAGTCCCCCACCTCAATCTGTCCCAACTCCTTGAGTGACAGCGCCACCTTGCCGGAGCGGGCGCGCTCGGAGCGCAGGTTGTATTTATGGAAGCGGTCGAAAATCTGATGGTCAGTGAAATAGCATGTCTTGCTGCCGGGGTCGGAGAAGCCTTCATGCAGTGTAGGCATGGCCGGCTGAAACGGAATATCATCCCCCCTCTCCTGAAAGATGGCACGCAGGCGGGAGAACTGGGTGGCTGAGTCAGAGAGAATATAGAGAGAATACCCCTTGGCAAGCAGCTCTGAGAACGATTGGGATATCAGCTCGAAGTTCTTATGATACAGCCCCTGGGGCGAGCAGCCGAAGTCAAGCGAGGGAGCCTGCGCATCGTCGCTGACGGGGTTCACGCCCCACGCGCCCTGACGCATATCCATAAAGCGCGCCTCAAACGCATCATAATCCACCACATTATCCATGGCAGAGGCATCCCCCTCGCCGGCATACTGCGCTGACGCCGAAAGGCTCTGAGCAGCTATCTCCTTGATTTTTGAGAGAGTATAGGCCGCGTCATGCACCAGCACCAATGTGCCCTTTCCCATGAATTCAGGCAGGCTCACCATGCCGTCGGCACCCTGCCCGGCATCAGTAGCCATTATGCGCACCTCCTCCACCTGCTGCTCGCTCAGCTGCGTCTCCACATTGAAGGTGCGCAGCGAGTCAATCTCATCATCAAAGAAATCTATGCGGAACGGCAGCTCATGGCTGAATGAATAGACATCAAGCAGGGAGCCGCGCACGGAGTATTGACCCGGCTCATATACATAATCCACCTTGACAAAGCCCAGCTCCATCAGCCGCTCTACTGCCGCGGAAAGCAACAGGCGCTCCCCCTTGCGCAACGTCAGCGAAAGGGAGTCAAGGCGTCCCGGAGCCGGCACCTTCTCAGCCAGCGCCTCCGGACAGGTCACGATGAAGCGGGTTACCTTGCTGCCGAGCGCGGCCAAAGCCTCCGTGCGCAGAATCTGCTGCGGAGGGTCAGGCTGCCCGAAGCGTATGCCCCGCTTATAGCCCGAAGGGAAAATCTGCACAGCCTCCTCGCCGAGCAGGGCGCAGAGGTCGGAATACATATACCCGGCCGAGTCAGCATCATCAGTCACGACGAGCGCCGCCTGCTTCCCTGCCGGAAGTGCCGCAAAGGCCATAGCTGCCGACGAGCCGGGGAGCCCGCGCAGCAAAAAACGACGCGGTCCCCGGGAGGCGACAAGCGTCTTCAGCGCATCCCTGCGCCCCTTGGAGGCAAAGCGCTCCATGGCTTCTTTCAGTGTCTGCATAGGGTTTTCTTCGGTAAAGCACGCAAAGTTAGCCATTTTTGCCGAAAGATGTTTGTGTGTACCACTTAATTTTTCTAACTTTGCGTGCTTACACTTATGCGTGTTTACACTTATGGCTTCAAAAACTCCACTCATAGGTCTCTCGCTCGACCAACTCACCGACATTGCCCGCCAAGGGGGAATGCCCCGCTTCGTGGGCAAACAGCTCGCTGACTGGCTCTATGCCAAGAAGGTCACCGAGTTTGACCAAATGCTCAACATCTCAAAGAAGAACCGCGAATGGCTCGCGACCTATTACACGGTGGGACGCACCGCCCCGGCGCAGGCTCGACGCTCGCAGGATGGCACTGTGAAGTACCTCTTCGACTTCGGCCACGGTCGCCGCGTGGAGAGTGTGTATATCCCTGACCGCGACCGCGCCACGCTCTGTGTCAGCTCGCAGGTGGGCTGCCGAATGAACTGCTACTTCTGCGCCACCGGTCGCGGCGGATTCCACGGCAACCTCACCGCAGCCGAAATCATCGACCAGATTCTCTCCATTCCCCCCGCTCCGGAGCCGGGACAGGCTCCCATGACGGAACTCACCAACGTTGTCTTCATGGGCATGGGTGAACCGCTCGACAATATGGAGGCGCTGCTCCCGGTCATCGAGATTCTGACCGCCCCCTGGGGGCTGGCCTGGAGTCCGAAACGCATCACGGTCAGCACCGTGGGCAAACTCTCCACTCTCAAGGAGCTGCTGGAGAAGACCCAGGTGCATGTGGCTCTGAGCGTGCACAGCGCCGAGGCCGCACAGCGCGAATCGATGATGCCGGTGCAGAAGGCCTGGCCCGTGCGCGACGTCATGAAGCTCCTCAAGGGCTACGACTTCGCCCACCAGCGCCGCCTCTCGCTCGAATATATCATGTGGCGCAACGTCAACGACGACCTCGCCCATGCCGACATGCTCGCCCGCCTCATCGACGGAATCCCCTGCCGGGTGAATCTCATCCCCTTCCACTCAATCCCGGGTGTGGAGCTCACCCCCAGCAGCGAGGAGAAAATGATTATCTTCCGCAACTACCTCAATTCCAAAGGTATCATCAGCACCATCCGAGCCTCCCGCGGCCAAGACATCGAGGCTGCCTGCGGTATGCTCGCCGGCGGTGCCAAAGCTAAAAAATAACGACTTACTCCCTTTCAACTAATTCTCCTACAATCCACTATGAACACCAAATCACTCGCCTGCGCTGCCGCAGGCCTTCTGCTTGCGTGCGCATCCGCCGAGGCTGTGCCCGCCAAGCGCGATTTGCGCACAGTGACCCAGCCCGACGGCACCACTATTAAAGTGCGCCGCACCGGCGATGAGTTCCGCCACTTCCTCCTCTCAGAGGATGGAATGCTCCTTACCACCAATCCCTCCACAGGCTTCATCGAGTTCGCACGCATGAACTCCGCAGGGCGAATCGAGTCAACCGGAGTCACCGCCTCCGACCCCGGCCTGCGCTCCACCCGTCAACTCGAAGCCGCCACACCTCTCTCAAACTCCATACTCAAAAGCGCACGCCGCTCCCCGCGCCGCGCTATCGCCCAGAACGGAATGGGCCGATTCACCGGCGACTTTCCCCTCACTGGTGATGTCAAAGTGCTCATTATCCTTGTGAACTACAAGGATGTGAAATGCACCCTTTCCGACCCCCGGGCCTACTTCGAGGCCATGCTCAACGAAGAGGGCTTCAGCCAATATGGTGGCACAGGCTCCTGCCGCGATTATTTCCGCGACAACAGCCTCGGACAGTTCCGCCCGCAGTTCGACCTCTACGGCCCCGTGGAACTCCCTCAAAACCGCGCATACTACGGCGGCAACGACTCTTACTACGATGAGGACATAGCTGCCGAAGACATGATTGTGGATGCCTGCAAACTTCTCGACTCCACGGTTGACTTCTCGGAGTATGACAATGATGGCGACGGATACGTCGACAATGTCTATGTCTTCTATGCCGGACAAGGAGAAGCCTCCTACGGCCCCGACGACTCCGTCTGGCCCCACGCCTGGAATCTCACATCCGCAGGTAAAGCATTCAAACTCGACGGAGTGACCATAAGCCGCTACGCCTGCTCCAACGAATGGGAGCAGAACCGCCCCGACGGCATCGGCACTTTCGTCCATGAATTCAGCCATGTGATGGGGCTGCCCGACCTCTACTGCACCGACTATTCCGACGCCGAGACCGACACCCCGGGCTCCTGGAGCGTCATGGACTACGGCCCCTACAACAACGACGGCCGCACTCCCCCGGCCTACTCCATCTATGAGCGCAACGCAATGACCTGGCTCGAGCCCCGGCTCATCGACGACGCCTGCTCCATCACCCTCGAAGATATAAAAAGCTCCAACGACGGCTGCATCATAACCACCTCGAAGGAAAACGAGTTCTTCCTCCTGGAAAACCGCCAGCAGTCCGGATGGGATGCCTACGTTCCGGGACACGGTATGCTCATCTGGCACATCGACTACGACCAACGAATCTTTGACTCCAACAAAGTCAACAACACCGTCTCCCATCAGTACGTAGACATTGTCGAGGCCAACAACTATCCCAACAACGAATCCCTCTCCGCCATGGCCGGCTACCCCTGGCCCGGCACCTCCGGAGCCACCTCTTTCACCCCCTCCACGACTCCCGCCTTCAAGGAATGGAGCGGCACCCCCATCAATCTCCCCCTGACTGAGATAGCTGAGACTGACGGTGTCATAACCTTCAACGTGGCCGGAGGCACACCCCTCCCACCCCCTATCGAGACACCCGTGGCCACCGAGCCCCTGGAGACAGGCGAAGACTGGTTCCTCGCCTCCTGGCAGTCTGTGGCCGGAGCCACAGACTATGAGGTAAAACTCTACGCCGAGGCCGACGGTGAACCCGTGACCGTAACCGCCGACATGGGCAGCGGCAAGAACCCCTCACTCCCCTCCGGCTGGAGCGCAAGCGCAATTGCCGGCTACACCTCCTCCTCCAACTACGGCCAGGCATCCCCCTCCTTCAAACTCTCAACCGACGGAGCATGGATCGAGACCGCCCGATTCGACACCGATATCACCTCCATCACTTTCTGGTGCAAGGGACAGCAGGCCGTTGATTCATCGCTCGAAGTGCAGGGACTCATCGACGGCACCTGGCGCACACTCGACACCTTCTCGCCGGAGAACACCAATGTGATTGCCGACGCCTCCGTGACCAACATTCCCGAAGGTGTGAGAGCCGTTAAATTCATCTGGCACAAGCAGAAGGGCAACCTCTCTATCGACGACATCGTCATCACCGCCGGGCGCTCCGATCGTCTGGTGCTCACCGTCCCCTCCACCGCAGGCGAGAACCGCTACCGCTTCACTGCGCTTGAAAACGGCAACTACTTCTATACTGTCAGCGCCACCGACGGCGAATACCGCACCCCTCACTCCGCCCCGCAGCGAGTGAGTCTCCCCGGCACAACCGGCATAAACGGAATCGATGCCGACGCGCTCCCGGCAGAATACTTTGATATGCTCGGTCGCCCCCTGCGCAATCCCGCTCCCGGCACCATCTGCATCGAGCGCCGAGCAGGCCGCACCACCAAACGCATTATCCGCTAAGGTCCCCCTCCGTCCGGCCACATTTTTTAAGCAGAATTTTGGCCGTAACGAATAAAATGCGTAACTTTGCACCCGCAACGGCATCCGCCGTCTGCCGCCGAAGGTCATCCCGCAAGGCGTGACCGGAACATACCACTCGGGGTTTAGCGCAGTTGGTAGCGCGCTACGTTCGGGACGTAGAGGTCGGGCGTTCGAGTCGCCTAACCCCGACAATCAGGCCGCAGGAGTCTTCTCCCGCGGCCTGATTCTTTTGCAGCAACAGAGCCACAAATAAACATGCTTGCGTTTTGGATTGAAGGCCAACTCCTCCGGAGTTGATGATATGCCTGCGACTTGACCCCGGGTTACGCGCCTCGCCGGCGCGAACCCGGGGCTAATAATTGGAATGTCGCTCCGCGACGAGAAATGCAGCGTAATTGGACGGAAGGTTGGCAACGCTACACAATACACCTTGTAGGGACGCGGGGCGGGGGGGGCCCCCCCCCCCGGGTTGTTACCAGCCCACGATAAAAAAAAACAAAAAAAAAAAC
>CANSAP010000047.1 GCA_947644715.1 uncultured Bacteroidales bacterium | reverse complement strand
TCGCATAGCCCGCTATGCTCCCTCTTCCACTCGCGAAAATCCCTCAAAATTTCCTTTTTGGGATAACAACATTTAATCCAAGACAGGCACTTAAATTTTGGTGGGTTAAATCTTTTTTATATCTTTGTGGCGAAATTGCTTTTCACCATTTATCATTTACCTAATTTAGCCCCGTTTTGCGGGGTTGCTACCTATGAAGAAAACTTTACTCTATCTTGCAACGGTGGCCATGGCCGGAACGGCGATGGCTGCTCCCGCAACCGAGGCTCAGAGTCGCATGACAGTGCCCTCCGCAGCGCGCACTCTGCGCTCTATCGCTCCTTTCAGCCTCAACCAAACTGCCCGTTTTGAATCTCCCGCAGGTTTCTTTAAGGCTCCCGCGAAAGCTCCTTTGTTCAGAGCTGACGAGGAGGATGTGGACTATGGTCTGCTCCCTGCAAAGCCCACCGGATTCGTGTTCGGCCCCGGCGACAATTATGGAGAAATTATGATGGAATGGAATCCGGTGACCACCAACGCTAACGGCGACCCCATCACCGGTGTGACATATACTATTGCCCGCGCGCAGATTAATGCCGACATGGAGCCGGTGGCTGAAGGGCTGACCGATTGCTCCTATACCGTGGTTGCCTGCCCGGCGGATGCTGAGCAGACGTTTGAAATGTATGGTGTGTTCGGTGTGACCGACGATGGCATCGGCGAGGGCTGTGTGACCGGCATGGTGCCTGTGGGCGCTCCTTACACGATGCCTTTCAACGAGAGCTTCCTTTTCTACACAGCTGTCGGCATGGAGCTGCTCAGCGGTGAACCCACTTTGGAGGCTGTGCCCGAATATTACTTCCCCAGCCAGGACCAGGATGGAAAGTGCATGCTCTTCACCGGCAGCAACTATGGCGACAGTGTGCGCCTCTTCACCGGTCGTATCACGATTGATTCCGATGCAACTCACCCCGCGTTCTCATTCTTCTACTATTGCTTTGACCTGAATTCCCACAACACGGTGCAGGTGCAGGTGAACGACGGCAATGGCTACGTGAATGTAGGCGCTCCGATTAACACCGGCGCCGGCAATCTCGCTGAATGGAACCGCACTTCCGTTGACCTTTCGGCCTATAAGGGCAAGAGTGTGCAGATTGCGCTTGTGATGACCGGCATCGACCTCATGTACACAGCTATTGACAACATGAGCCTGACGGATGCTCCTGAGCGTGACCTGACCGTGAGAGTGGTAGCTCCGGAATTTGCTGCCGTGGGCGACAAGATTACTCTGACTGCGCATGTTGACAACTTCGGTGCCGTGGCTGCTCAGGATTATTCCGTGGACTTCTTCGTGAATGATGTGAAGGTGGGCACCCAGACCGGCGAGGCTATCGAGCCGGGCGCCCGCGAGACCCTTACTTACGAATACACCATCGGTCCTGATTCCGATGAGATTATTCCGGTGCATGCCTATGTTAACTTCAACGGCGATGTTGACGGCACTAACAATACTGCCTCTCCCGTATATGTTAAGGTGGAGCGTTCAGTGCTTCCCGCAGTGGCCAATCTTGATGCACAGCATAACGACGGCACTGTAACTCTTTCCTGGTCGGCTCCCAAATATGAGAATGTGTACACTCAGATTAAGGAGAGCTTCGAGGATTATGACTCTTTTGCCACCATCAATATCGGCAATAAGGGTGACTGGAAGTTTGTGGACAAGGATGGCGGTGGCCAGGGTAGCTTCGCAATCCGCGACATTCCCAATGTGACCATCGGCGAACCCGGTTCTTTCATCGTGTTTGACAACAGTGTAAGCCCCTTCACCGGCGACAATTCTGTGCTGGCCAACACAGGCAACAAGTTCCTGGCCGCCCTCTATAACAGCGACAAGAAGACCAACGATGACTGGGCAATCTCCCCCCAACTCTGCGGCGAGGCTCAGACAATCACCTTCTATGCCCGTGCCTATGACAGCGACTATCCCGAGACTCTGGAGCTGCTTTACAGCACTACCGATGATGACCCGGCAAGCTTCAAGTCAATCCGCGTAATCCCCAATATCTCACACGAGAATTACGCCTGGACCGCTTATACGTTCGATGTGCCCAAGGGTGCGCAGTACTTCGCGTTCCGCTTCATCAGCACCTGGACCTTCATGCTCTTCATCGACGATGTCGTGTATGCTCCCGCCGGCAGCTCCGCTCTGGCTCTTGAGGGCTATAACATCTATCGCGACGGCGTGAAGCTGAACGATACCCCGATTACTGACACCAAGTTTGTCGACAACTCTCCCGTAATGGAGGGTGGCTATGTGGTTACCGCCAAGTATTCACAGGGAGAGTCAGCTGCTTCCAACCGAGTGTATCCCCTGAGCACCGGCATTGAGAATGTAATGACCGGCCTGAACGTGCGCGGCATTGCAGGCGCAATCCTGGTGAGCGGCGCTGCTCAGCCTTATGGCATCTATGACCTTCAGGGTCGTGCAGTCTACAACGGCATGGCAGAGCGTGTGGAGCTTCCCGCCGGCGCTTACATCGTGCGCATGGCAGGCATGGCCTTCAAGGTGCTCGTGAAATAATTGACATAGGTCAACTATTCAAAATATAAATAATGGCGGACTTCACCGGAAAAGGTGGAGTCCGCTGTTCTTTCCTTGCAAAAATATGGTCAGAAACACTGAATCGGCTAAAACAGAGAGGAAGAATGTTAAAATGTTTTGGCACGTTGGAAGTTTTCTGTATATTTGCGGCATTGAAAAATAGTGACTAAACCTAAATATCTACCTTATGAAAAAGGCATTTACCTTTTTGACCATGATGGCAGCGGCCGTTTCGCTTTCGGCTGCACCACCGGTCAATCCTGACGCCTGCTTGCATCGCCTGCACAGCACGTCGTCGCAGGCGCCTTCCTTCGCAGGAATGAAGGATGCCAAGGCTCCCGCCAACACGCATCTGAATCTGAGTGGAGGCAAGGTGTCAAAACACAGTCGCGGCTCGGCCGGATTATTCATTGAGAAGACTGCCCGACGCCTCGCGTCCCGCAAAGTCTCTGCCGCTCCGCTGCAGGCCGCTCCGCTCGGTGTTATTCTGGAGGGTGGCGTGACTTATGACGAGACCTGGAATATGTCAAACCCCACCTATTACAGACTCTCGACCGACTCTCCGGCCGACATGGAGGCTCTGTATTCATGCAGCGAGGGATTGAGCACCACCGGTTTCCATGCCAATGGATATGTCTATGCTCCCGTGATTGAAGACTGGGGTTTCATGATAATCCGCAACTTCACGAAGGTTGATGTGCGCAACCGCAGCTATGAGGTTGTGAACACCAACTTCACGCTTGACCTGACCATGCGCACAGCCACTTATCTGCCTGACCGCAATTGCGGCTTGGCTTATGGTGTGGAATCCGCATTGGGCAAGCATATACTGATGAGTGTGAGCCTGACCGGTAATGTCGAGAAGCTGGCCGAGACCGGTTCGCTCGACTTTGACGGTGGTCTCACGGTGGATGCCTCCGGAAAGGTGTATGGCCTGACCGCCTCCGGCGACCTCTACACTATCAGCATGACTGACTACACTTGTACGAAGATAGGCAGCACAGGCGCCGCTACCGAATATCCGACCGCGCTCTGCTATGACGACAAGAACGGTGTGATCTACTACCCCACCTGCTACGAGACGGAGAAGAGTGACTTCTATTGCATCGACCCGGTGACAGCCACCGCCACCAAGCGCTATATCTTTGATACGAATAACGAGATACGTGTGCTCTATATTCCTCTGCCTGAGGCGGCTGACAATGCTCCGGCCGCTCCTTCGGAGATGAATATCGACTTCCCCGGAGGTGCCCTCTCCGGCAATATTTCGTTCCTTCCCCCGGCAACCACTTTCGACGGCACCGCCGCCACCGGCCCGATCAGCTATGTAGTGGAGGTGGATGGTGAGACGGCCGCCGGCGGCAATACATCTTTCGGAGCGGCAGTCGTTTCCGTGCCCGTGGCCGTGAAGAGTGTGGGTCTGCACAACTTCCGCATCTACTGCAAGAACGCCAATGGTAACGGCGCCTCAATCTCAACTACAAAGTATATCGGTCCCGACGTGCCGTTGGCCGCCGAGTCAGTAGTCCTGAACTATGCTTCCGGCACCATGACCCTCACCTGGGATGAACTCCGTGGCGAGAATGACGGCTATATTGACCAGAGCAAAGTGACCTATGCCATCACGCGCGTTGTGAACGGCGAGAAGAAGGCTATGGGCACCGTGACCGGCACGAGCTACACAGAGGCTTATCCGGAGCCGGAAACAGGCATAGAGGCTGTCTACTACATTGTGACGGCAAGCTATTCCGGCATCTCGGCGCTCCCCACTAATTCCAACAAGGTAATGCTGGGCTACCTGTTGCCCCCCTATGATGACAACTTCGCTACGGCTGCCTCGTTCGAGAATAATTACATTGTGATTGACAATAACGGCGACGGTCGTTCCTGGCTCTATGACAGCAATATGCAGGCGGCCTATTGCCGTGACTCCTTTGACGCTGAGATTGATGACTGGCTCGTGCTCCCCGGCCTGATGCTGGAGAAGGGCAAGATTTATCATCTGAGCTATGTGGCCGGTTGTGTGTATGACACTTATACCGAGACCTCCGCAATGTATGTGGGTCGCCAGCCCAAGGTTGAGGCCTTGACAACCGAGGTTATCGCTCCCACCTCTTACAGCACTCAGATGCGCCTGCTGGAGGATGGCACTCATGAAGGCACTCTGCTCAAGGGCAGCTTCGTTCCGGATGCCGACGGTGTCTACTACTTCGCAATCAAGAGCTGCTCTCAGCTTGACCAGTATCGTAACTTTGTGGCCGACATTGAGGTTTCCAGTGCATCTGCCGTGACTGCTCCCGGCCCTGTGACCGATCTTACCCTGACTCCTGATATGGATGGTGAGCCGATTGTAATGGTCAACTTCACAGCTCCCAAGGTGGATCTGCAAGGCAAGCCGCTCGCTTCGCTGACGAAGATTGACATCTATCGCGACGACCAGTTCGTTAAGAGTGTGCGCCCCGCTCCCGGTGAAAAAGTGGAGTTTGAAGATATGGGCGCCGGCATTGGCGAAGTGGTTTATCAGATTATTCCCTCGAATGAGGATGGCGACGGCATGATGGTCAGCGGCAAAGTGTTCGTGGGTCTGGCCGCTCCCGTAGCACCCCGCAGTGTGAGTCTCGAAAATGGTGCTGACTATGGCGAGGTTGTGATTACCTGGCCGGCCGTCACCAAGGATATCAATGGATTGAATCTTCAGGAGGTTAGTTACTGTGTCGGCATGTTCAACCTCGATGGGGAGCTGATTACAGTGGCCTCAAATCTGACTGAGACCGAATGCACTTACCGTGTGTGCCCGGCCACAGCCGAACAGGCATTTGCACAGTTCGCCGTGTGGGCCGTGACCCCCGAGGGTGAGGGTGCTCCCCGCCCCTCCGGCGCTATCTGCGTAGGCAAGCCCTATGAACTGCCCTACACCGAGAGCTTCGCTTATGGTGATGACGATATGCTCGGCTCAATCCTCGGCCTTCAGACTATTGCCGGTCAAGGCTCCTGGTCACCTGCAAGCGACTCAACTTTCGTTGACATAAATTGCCAGGATGGCGACAATGCATTCATGGTCTTCTTCGGCAAAGCCGAGGGTGATACCGCCCGCCTCTTCACCGGTCGCATCGCTATCCCCGAAGATGCCAAGAACCCTGAGCTTTCCTACTATTTCTTCTGCACCGGTGCCGATAACCGCAACACAATGGATGTGCTCGTGGATGCCGGCGGCGGCTTCACCTCCATCCATTCCCAGCGTGTGGGTGACGGCACTCCGGGCGACTGGTCCCGCGTGTCGGTTGACCTGAGCCGCTTCAAAGGCATGGATATTCAGATTGCCCTCCAGGGTGTGCGTGTCTCTTATTCCGGCACCTTGGTCGACAATCTGCGTGTGGCCGACATGAAGGCTCTCGACCTGGCTGCTTCCGTGCGTGTGGCCGAGACCACAATGATTGATGTTGACCTGCCCGTGACTGCCATTATCTCCAACTTCGGCACTCAGGCTATCGACAAGTATGGCGTTGAGCTGATTGTGGACAACCGCGTGGTTGAGACCAAGAATATCAACGCGACTCTCCCCTCGCTGGCCAACAATGTTGTCAGCTTCAACTATCATGTGCCCACCACCGTGCAGGAGACCATAGAGGTTTGCGTGCGCGCAGTCTATGGCCCTGATGGTGACCATTCCAACAACATGTCGCTCGTTCAGCGAGTGAATGTGATGCGCCCCGACTATCCCGGCGTTGAAAATCTGTCAGCCTCCATTGGCGAGACCGGTGCTGTGGAACTCCAATGGGCTGCTCCCGATTATTCCGATTATCAGCGTAAGTACACCGAGACTTTCGAGACATGCGACCCGTTTGCCACAATGAATCAGGGCAACACCAATGGCTGGACCTTCCGTGATATGGACGGACTACCCACGGGTGGTTTGCAGGATCTTGACATTCCGAATGTGCCGGTGGGCGAAAAGGGCTCATTCTTTGTGCTCGACGGCTCTCACAAGGATTTCAATCTCTCTTTCGGCGCCCACAGCGGCTCCAAGTATCTGGCAGCGCTCTATTGCGACGGCGGTCAGAATGACGATTGGGCAATCTCTCCCGAGCTCGACGGTTCGGCTCAGACAATTTCCTTCTATGCCCGTGGCTACGACACTCAGTTTGATGAGACTCTCCAGGTGCTTTACAGCACTACTGACGCCGATCCGCAGCACTTCGTGGCTGTCAAGGTGATTGACAAGGTTGCCACTGATGCCGCTCGCAACTGGACTGAATACACGTTCGATGTGCCCGAGGGTGCCAAGTATTTCGCTATCCGCTACACAAGCAATGACCAGTTCATGGTGCTCGTGGATGACGTGACCTTCGTGCCGGCTGATCTTGAACCTCTTGAGCTGATTGGCTTCAATGTCTATCGCGACGGAGTCAAGCTCAATGACAAACCGCTGACCGACACCATGTTCACCGATTCGGAGGATGTGCCCGGAGCAGCCTACGTAGTGACTGCCGTCTATAATGCCGGTGAGTCAGCCGCCTCACAGATAATGTATCCGCGCGGCAACTCCGTGGAGAGCATTCAGGGTGTGACAGTCAAGGGTCTGACCGGCGCCATTGAAGTGAGCGGTGCGACCGACGCTGTGAGCGTAATCGACATGCAGGGCCGAGTTCTGTACAGCGGCGGCTGCGGCCTGATACCCGCCGAGCGCGGAGCCTACATCGTGCGCATCGGCCGTCGCAGCGTGAAAGTGCTCGTGAAGTAATTCCCCGCTAACCCGCATATAAGTGCGGAGAGGTGCCCCTCGAGGACCTCTCCGCACTTTTTTGTGCCGGGGATTTTGTCGCGCGGGAAAAAAGGTGTAATTTTGTAGACAATGAAGGAGTTTACCGACGAAGATATTGAGCGCATCGAGCAGGCGGTGGAGGAGAAGGACGAGGCTTTGGCCCGTGCTGAAATCACTGACTTGCATCCGGCTGACATTGCCGAGCTGTTCCGCACGCTGAATCTGAAGCAGGCGGAGTGGCTCTTCTCGCTCCTGCCTGACAATGAGGTGAAGGCTGATGTCCTCATGGAACTTGATGAGGATGACCGCCGGAAACTTCTTGAGGGAATGGATCCCGAACAGATTGGCCATTTCATTGACCTGCTTGATACTGATGATGCCGTTGACCTTATCCAGGAACTCGACAAGGAGGACCGGGAGGAGGTAATCTCGCATATCGACGACATGGAGCAGGCCGGCAACATTGTCGACCTCCTGCAATATGACGAGGATACCGCCGGCGGTATCATGAGCACGGAGATGATTGTGGTCAACGAGAACTGGAGTATGCCCCGCTGCATCAAGGAGATGCGCACGCAGGCCGAGGAACTCGATGACATCTACAATATCTATGTCGTGGATGATGACGAGCGGTTGCTCGGCATCCTGCCGTTGAAGCGAATGATAACGGATCCGTCGGTGAGCAAAATCAAGCGCGTTATGGAGAAGGATCCGGTCAGTGTGCACACTGACACTCCGGTGGATGACCTTGCTCTTGACTTTGAGAAGTATGACCTCGTGGCTATGCCCGTGGTCGACAGTATCGGGCGCCTGGTGGGGCAGATTACGGTGGACGACGTTATGGATGAGGTGCGTGAGCAGAGCGAGCGTGACTATCAGCTGGCCTCAGGTATTGCCTCCGATATTGATGCCGACGATAATATTCTGCATCAGACACGCGCCCGCATCCCCTGGCTTCTCATAGGCATAGCCTCCGGCATTGTAGCCTCTCTTATTCTGGGAGGCTTCGAGAATCAGCTGGCTGCCGTCACCACCTTGGCGCTTTTCATTCCCATCATCGGAGGCACCGGCGGCAACGTCGGTGTTCAGGCCTCAGCAATTGTGGTGCAGGGTCTTGCCAATGGCACCCTCGACATCAAGGAATTCGGGCGGCAGATGGGTAAGGAGGTCTGCATCGGACTGTTGAACGCCACCATAATGGCCTCAGTCATATTCATTTACAATCTGATAATGATTCCCGGTGAATTTGCCGTGACGGTCTCAGTGGCCGTCAGTTTGTTCATCGTGGTCATGTTTGCCACCGTGCTTGGGACAGTCGTTCCGCTCACGCTTGAGAAGCTGCATATCAATCCTGCGCTGGCCACCGGCCCCTTCATTCAGATCAGCAACGATATAGTCGGACTGATAATCTATGTGAATATCGCCACCTGGTTCCTCAAAATACTGGGGGGAGTGACGCTCTGATACTTTAACGTCTGTTAACGCGTGAGTGCAAACCGGTTGCACATCTTCAGCGTTAACTTTGCAGCGTAAACTTCAATAAGAAACAAATACACACACTATAATGGCTAAGAAATCTAATAAGAAAATAGAGCAGGGTCGCATCAACGAGCCTGACGAAAAGCTCAAGGCACTCTCACGCGCCATGGAGCATATCCACAAGGACTTCGGCGACGGTGCCATCATGAAGCTCGGCGACGATGCCGTGGAGGATGTGGAGGTTATCTCTTCCGGCTCCATCGGTCTTGACCTGGCGCTTGGCGTGGGTGGCTATCCGCGTGGACGTATCATTGAGATTTACGGCCCGGAGTCGTCCGGTAAGACCACGCTGGCCATCCATGCGATTGCCGAGGCTCAGAAGCAGGGTGGTGTGGCCGCCATCATCGATGCCGAACATGCCTTCGACCGCTTCTATGCGGAGGCGCTCGGCGTGGACACGAAGAATCTTTGGATTTCCCAGCCCGACAACGGCGAGCAGGCTCTTGAGATTGCCGAGCAGCTCATTAACTCCGGCGCTGTGGATATTCTGGTGATTGACTCTGTGGCCGCTCTGACTCCGAAGGCGGAGATTGAGGGTGTGATGGGCGACAAGAATGTAGGTCTGCATGCTCGTCTGATGAGTCAGGCAATGCGTAAGCTCACCGGTGCCATCTCCCGCACCCGCACCACCTGCATCTTCATCAATCAGCTGCGCGAGAAGATTGGAGTGATGTTCGGCAATCCGGAGACAACGACCGGCGGTAATGCCCTGAAGTTCTACGCCTCCATCCGTCTCGACATCCGCCCCTCCACTATGCTTAAGGATGGCGACGATGTGCTGGGACGCACAGTAAAGGTGAAGGTAGTGAAGAACAAGGTGGCTCCCCCGTTCCGCCGCACAGAGTTCGACATACTGTTCGGTGAGGGTATCAGCCGCACCGGCGAGGTGCTCGACCTGGGTGTTGACCTGGGTGTCATCAAGAAGAGCGGTTCCTGGTTCAGCTACGAAGGCTCCAAGCTCGCGCAGGGTAAGGAGGGCGCCCGCCGCGCACTGCTCGATAATCCGGAACTGATGGAAGAGCTTAGCGAACGCATCCGCGAGGCGCTGCGTAAGGCCGGCCCCGATTACCTGACCAAGAAGGCCGCCAAGAAATCTGACGAGACTGACGGCACTGACCCTGATGCTCCGAACGAAGACGGAACCTTCGACGACCCCTACGGCGACGATCCCGACCTCGATGTAGATTAATCCCGACATAAGCCGGAAGACATTATATCCCCCGTTCGCACCGATACCGGATGCAGACGGGGGATATGCATGTTCGGCACGCACACCTGCGTGAGGCGCAGGTGCCGAAGGATTATTTTGTAATAAGGTTCAGGTCGGCGTGAGCCATTACGCGAGAGATGTCAGCCAGCGGCAGGAACAGTTTGTTCAGCGGGGTTTGTTGAGTCTTTGCGAACAATGCACCTCGGAGAGCACCAAGAGTAATCTTAACCGATTCGATCAATTCAGAATTCTGTCTGAGTGATTCTGAGTCGGCTGCTTCTTTGAGAGTCTGCGCCCAACCGTCGATGTTGAAAACAGCTCTCAGACCGTAAGTTAGGATTCGTGCATCATTCCGGATATATGACACAATCAAGTCCTCCATCACAATATCTTCGGTAGCAGTATAGTGCACCGAAAGTTTGAGCTTTATTTTGATGTTGGCTTTGGAGAGATCGGATGGCAGCTCAATGGTTTCAGGCATTTCGAGCGCGCCATCTTCGAGATCAAGCAGAAATATATTATGCATAGAGTATTTCAGTTATGAAGAAAGGTTGCATCAGGCTGTGCAGCCAATCAGATCCAGGTTATAGTTAATAAGAGAAATGTCGGAGCAGAAGTCGGCATCAAATGGTTCGTCATCATTCACGCTCGACAATGCGTGTGTTTTGGACATTGGGGCTATGATTCCCCGTTCATGTTTTTTTCGCTTCCAAAGAAAGGTAGCGGAGGCATTGCGGGTCAGAGTGCTTAACGCCGTATGTCCATTAATGTATTGTCGCACATCTGAACATCCCACTTGAAGAAGAAGCGCTTTGAAATATCCGTTTTCGCGTCCTTGCTCGATAGCAATAAAAAGGGTATCCTTGTTATCTTGACGATACAGAGACGCATATGGAGTGCCAAAGTCTTGCAGCACGCCAAGTAATTTAAGTTGCATCGTCATATTCAAGCGTATTAATAGGGTTAAACGTATTGTCTCTGAAATCGTTAATATCAACATCCTTTTTGATGAAGACATTCACATGACCTTTTTTATCGGTTTCTCCTACACGTGCAGAATCCGAGGTATATTGATATTTAACAATCCATTGACCAACATGTTCAGCGAATTTCGCTGCTGCGAGCTCACCTTTTTTCTTTTGCAGTCGTTTCCTCAACTCATGAAATCGGGCAATTGCCACTTCCGGAGAGATGAAATGCGAAAGCGCAAAGTTGTTAATGTAGGATATCTTTACATCGATGGGTGCGTCAGAAGATGGCGGAGTGAGGTCTTCCGGAGTGCGAGGATCGCTTGATTGGAATATCTGGGGAAGAGCATCATCATCAATGAACGGATTATGCACCCATCTGTAAAGAGGTATCTCAGGTGCTGACAATGTGTCAAGAGCATCCCTGTATGGCGCGAGGTATTCGTCATACGAAAACTCAAAACTTTCTGAAGAAAGTGGTTGAGGATTTATGTCGGGATTCTCTTTCATTGTGCGGGACAAAGTTAACTAAAAAGCTTTGAATGTGCAAGTTTGGAGGTTGTCGGCTTCAGGGGGTCAGGAGGCGGTGGGGAGGACCGGCTGGGCCGGTTCGTCGGCGCAAAGGACTACGAGGAGGTTGCTGACGAGGGTGGCGCGGCGCTCTTCGGAGAGGTTGCAGACTTCGTCTTTTTCGAGTTTTTTCAGGGCGAGGTCTACCATGGTCACGGCTCCTTCCACTATCTTTTCACGGGCGGAGATGATGGCGGCGGCCTGCTGGCGGCGGAGCATGACGGCGGCTATCTCGGGGGCGTAGGCCAGGTAGTTGATGCGGGCTTCCACCACTTCCATGCCGGCCATGGCCAGGCGTTCGTTGATTTTCTCTTCGAGCAGGGCGCTCACGGCTTCGCCCCCGTCGCGCAGGGTGAGTTCGTCGACGTGGGAACCGGTGTCGTCGTAGGCGTAGTGGCCGGCTACTTCGCGCAGGGCGGCGTCGCTCTGAATGCGTACGAAGTGCTCGAGAGCACGGGCGTTAACACCAGTGGTGTTGGCGGCTCCTAAGGAGGCTGAGTCAATGTCGAAGACGGCGCGGTAGGTGTCGCGTATTTTCCAGACGAGCACCATGCCGATGAGCACCGGGTTGCCAACCTTGTCGTTGACCTTGATAGGCTCGATGTCCATGTTGCGCAGGCGCAGGGAGAGTTTGCGGCGGGTCAGGAAGGGGTTTACCCAGAAGTAGCCCACGCGGCGGCAGGTGCCTACATAGCGACCGAAGAATATCATTACGCGTGCCTCGCCCGGCTCCTGAGTGAAGTAGCCGCAGCAGCCGAGAATGAAGAGTATGAACATGGGCACGTTGCAGCCGATTGATATGCCGAGGTTATTCTCGCCTCCAAGCATGGCAAGGCCGAGCATGATGAGCGGCACTAATATCCAGGTGAAGAAAATCATGGCAAAGCCATTGATGCACATCCCTTTGTATTCAAATTCGTGGTTTTCTTGTGACATAGTCTGGTGAGATTGAGAGTGATGATATAACTGAGAGCGATGAGAGGATTATTGATTCTGTTTTTAAGAAACTGTTTAAGTTTATGTCGAAAATATTGTTATAGCTTGTTATCAATGAATTTTGAGGCTGTTTTTGGCGCTTTTCGCCGAGTCTCATCGGTCGCATAGCCCGCTATGCTCCCTCTTCAACTCGCGAAAATCACTCAAAAACACCTCTCAAAATTGCATTGACATAAACTTAAACAGTTTCTAAGAATTTGCGGGCGGCCTCGAGGTCTTCGGGAGTGTCGATGCCGATGGTTGGGTGAGAGCTTTCAGCCACACGTATGCGCAGACCGGCCTGCAACCATCGGAGCTGTTCGAGGCTTTCGGCCTGTTCGAGCGGGGAGGGGGGCAGAGTGGGGAGAGTGAGCAGTGTCTCACGCGTGTAGGCGTAGATGCCTATGTGTGTCAGGTAGTTATGACGCGCAGGCCACTCCTGTTGTGACACTCCGCGCAGGAAAGGGATGGGGGAGCGAGAGAAGTAAAGAGCTTCACCATGTGAGCTGCAGACAACCTTGACGAGGTTTGGGTCAATCAGCCGCTCCACCGGAGCATCGCTCGGGAAGGGACGGGCGAGGGTAGCTATGCGGGTGTCGGGCGCGGAGCGGAATATGTCGCACAGAGCGCGAATCTGGTCAGGATGAATGAAGGGTTCGTCACCCTGCACATTTATGATTACGTCGGCATCGGTGGCGAGTGTCTGCACCGCTTCCACAAGGCGGTCAGTGCCGCAACGGTGGTCGGCGCGTGTCATGACAGCCCGGCCTCCGGCCTGCTCCACGCAGCGGAGAATCCGTTCGTCGTCGGTGGCAACTACGGCCGGAACTCCGGCCTCTTCCACACGCATCCACACATGGTTGATAACCTCCCGGTCGCCGAGTCGAGCCAGCGGTTTACCCGGGAAACGGGAGGAGCCGTAG
>CANSAP010000046.1 GCA_947644715.1 uncultured Bacteroidales bacterium | reverse complement strand
ACTTAACACTCCTTATTGTATTTTGTATGTTGAAAATAAGTCAAGATGACTTCACTGTCTTTATTAGTTTTGCGCCAAGAATTTACTAACTACCATAATAATTTATCTATGAGAAAATTTCGACATTCAGTCATGACGCTTGCCATGACTCTTGCCGTTTCTTCTTTATCGGCGAAGGATGTTACCGGCTTTCTGACCGGCAGCAACGAGATGATCAGTCCGGGCATCTACACCACGCCGCTTGAAGTGAAAGGAGAGTTGACGCCCGTGCAGCCCATGATGTTTTCATTGTTCGGAGGTGCTTACGGGCAGCACATGTACTGGTGCTTCCTCTCCCAAGACGTAACGGGCAACATGATGGAGGGTCTCGTCGGTCTTGACCCGACCACATGGTCGCGCGACTACACGAAAACCGTGGATTACGGATGCACCGACCTGACTTACGACTACACCTCCAGTCAGATGTACGGCATCCTATCCATGCAGAACGGCACCACCATCCCCCATCAATTGGTGCGCATTGAGCTTCCCTCCGGCGAAATGACCTCCGTCTCCGCTCTCGACGGACGCTTCCATGCGCTCGCCTGCGACCTCTGGGGTAACATGTATGCCATGAGCTCCACAGGCACCCTCTGCCGTATCGACCAGAACACCGGCCGTGTGACCCCGATAGGCTCAACCGGTGTGGTGGCTGACACGTCACAGGCTCAATCGCTTGAATTTGACCGCGAGACCGGCGAGCTTTACTGGTCTTTCCTTGATGCCAACGAAGATTCCCAGATTGCTAAACTCGACAAAACCACCGGTGCGATCCTCTCGAAGCACACGATGACGAGCAACGGTCTGCTCGGCGGCCTTTATATCCCCTTTGACGATCCTCACGGCACAGCGCCCAACCGTGTGGATTACTTCACCGTCAACGCTACTGACGAGCAGGTCAGCTTCTCCTGGACCACTCCCGACATGGCCATCGACGGCACTACCCTCACGCAGCCCATGCGCGTAGAGGTGCGTCGTGCCGGCGAGCTCGTAAAGAGCTATGACAACGTAGCTCCCGCCATCGCGCAGAGCTGGACCGACACAGAGGCACCCAAGGGTGTTGACCTGCGCTATGCCATAACCTGCTATGACCAGGATGGGCGCCGCGGCTATTCCTGCTACACCACTGTGCATCTCGGTGCCGATGTGCCCGCAGCCGTAGGTTCCCTTGCTGCCTCCGCCTCCGGCAATGATGCACTGCTCACCTGGGACGCCCCCACGGTTGACCGCAACGGCCGTCCGATTGATGATGCCTCAGCGCTGAAGTATCGCGTGGTGCGCACCCCCGGCGCCAAGGAATGGAAAGATATCAGCGGCACCACCTTCACTGACAATGAGATTGCGCAGTACGGCACTTACACCTACACCGTCTACCCCTCCAACGAATGTGGCGAAGGTGCTCCCGCATCCCTGACCGTCACCCTTGGCCCGGCTCTTCAGATGCCTTGGTATCCCAATCTCTCAGATGCCGCCACCACCTCTCAGTTCACTGTCCTGGATAAGGATGAAGACTCCTTCTCTTGGATACCAAAGAACGGCACGTTTGAGATTAATACCATTAATAATTGGAGAGCAGCTGCTGATGACTGGCTGATTACTCCCCCGCTGCATTTGGAAGCCGGAGTAACTTATAAGTTACGATATACACTTGGAACTCCGGGATTTGCTGATGAAAATTTCAGATTGACATTCGGCACAGACGTTACGCCGGAATCGCAAACCCGCATTCTGCATGAGGAACACAATTTCATGCTGAAGAGTAAGGATTTAACCGAGGATTTAGTTGTTGAGACTTCAGGTTCCTATACTCTTGGCTTCTATTGTAACACCTTTAGCGATGATCCTTGGGCTTTAATTGTCAGCAACATCAGCATCGAGCCCGTGGGTGCTGTTGACCTCAAGGTTAACGAGCTCTCAGGCGAAACGGATCTGACTGTGGGTGAGGAGGCTACCTTCAATGTTGAGGTTGCCAACAACGGCACTGAGGCTCAAATCGGCTTCAACCTCTCCCTCGTGGATGCAGAGGGCAATCTCCTTGCCTCCACTCAGAGCGATGCCACCCTTGAGCCTGCCGCAACAACTTCGGTAAGCATTTCCTGGACTCCGCTCAATGCAAACGTTAAGGAGATTCGCGCCCGAGTGCAGAAAGAGGGCGACGTCAACACTGTCAACGACTTCTCCGCTCCCCGCGCAATCCGCTTCCTCAATCCGGATGATGCCATTGTGAATGTGGGCAAACATGACTCCAACCCGGGAAGCTTCCCCTTCAATTTCGAAGACCTTTACAGCTATGCCCAGTCCATCTATTCCGGTAATGAGATTGGAATCAGCGGCGGCTACATCAAGGAAATCTCCTGGACATACAATAACCCCGGCGATGCTCTGAATGACAAGGACATCAAGGTTTATATGGCCAACACAGCCATGCCCGTCAGCTCGCTGACATTCACTTCGGCCGAACAGCGCGAACTCGTCTATGACGGCAAGGCATCCTTCCTGCCTGGCGAAAACACTCTTACACTCACTCTCGACGAGCCCTTCCCCTATGCCGGCGGCAACCTGCTCATTTACACCGAGAAGATTCATGACATTCAGACCGGCTTACGAGTGACGTTCGCTGCTCAGAATTTCCCCGAGACTCCCCGCACACTCATCTCTTACAACAGCACCGGTGTGCTTAATCCCTCTCAGGGCATGGTGTCCTCAATGCTTCCCTGCATCACGCTCGTGTTCAACACCGATGGCGGAGGCAGCCTTGGCGGCACTGTGACCGATGCCGACGGTCTCCCCGTCTACAATGCTGTGGTTACCCTCGATGGCAAGAAGACTGAGACAGCCACCGATGTTCTTGGCCGTTACAACTTCAGCTGGCTGCCTGCCGGAGCCTACGACATGACCGTCACTCCGAGTGACTATACCTCCCTGCTGACCACCGGCTCATCTTCCATTGTAGCCGATGCGGCCACTACTTTCAACTTTAGTCTGCCGGCCCGTCCCTCGGCTCCGCTCTCTGGTGTGATTAAGGATACCAAGGGCAATCCCGTGCCGCGTGCTGCCGTCGTGGCATCCTCATGGATAAGCCAGACTGTCACCACCGATGAGCAGGGTGCTTACAGCTTCCCGAAGCTCTATCAGCATGACAACCTGAGCATCAGCGTGTTTGCTCCCGGTTATACCCGCGCCGACAAGCAGCAGGCTTATCCGGCCGATGCCCCCGCCGCGCTCGACCTTGAGGTAGAGGCACTGCATAACCCCGTGACCGAGGCTGCCGCCGTGATAGCATCCGGCAAAGCCAATATCTTCTGGGAGCCTGTGCACTTCGGCTTTGATCACATCTCTGACAATGGCCGTCCCTTCATGGCTGTGGAGAGCCCCACTTACGGTCTCTACCTCTTCGGCAAACGCTTTGATGGTCCGTTGGCTGTCTACAACGCCCAGTGGCATGCAGCTGAATCTGAAGCCGGCTCTGTGGATTATATCGACATCTATGTCTATGGTCTGAATGAGAGCGGTGCTCCCACCACGCTGCTCACTCACGTAGAGAATGTGCCCAACACGGAGAATGCCTGGAATGAGTATCGCTTTGACGAACCTCTGTTCGCGCCTTACGGCTGCATCGTGGCCTTCACGGCGCCCGAGTCCATCAGCCTCTCACAGGATGACCAGCCGCTGGCAAACTCCTATCTGATTGACCTCTCAAGCAATGGCTATGCTCCGCTCACCGACGAAGATGGAGCCGTGAACCTCATGATCCGCATCAATGCTGCTTACTACAACACGGCTGCCGGCTATGCCGAGCCCGCGATTACGTATAATGTAACGCGCCTTGATGAGAACCAGAACAGTTCTGAGGTTGAGACTGACTACACCGGTGAGCCCAGTGTGTTTGACTCTGCCTGGGACAACCTGGAAGCCGGACGTTACCGCTACGCCATCAACGTGACCTATCCCGATGGCTTCGTGACTGATAGCTTCATAACCAACGGTGTGCAGAAGGCCAACTCAGGCATCGACGCAGCCGACGCCGGCACACTCCGACTTTACAGCACTCCCGGCGCTCTGGTGATTGAAAGTGCCACCCCCTGCACTGCCCGCATCCACACTCCCGCCGGCGTGCACATGGCAACCGTAGAGGTAGCCGCCGGTCGTGCTTCCACTCCGCTTGCTTCCGGCATCTATGTCGTAAGCATCGACAATGCCACCTACAAGGTGATAGTGAAATAACGCGATAGGAAACTATTATATGAACTGAATGAGGGCGTCACCGCGAGGTGACGCCCTTGTTGTTGGCTCCCCCAACCCGCCGGCGCAGGTTGCAAGGCAGGTATGCATTGCCCGGAAAAGTTGACGCCCCGCCATCGGAGTTTGCGATGACGGGGCGCTTGGTCAGGAAAATCAGGGGAGAGAAGTCATCTTGACTTCTGACTATTATTTCAGCAGGTCGCCGAGGATGGTAAAGAAGTTGGGGTCTTCACCCACGGTGATGTTGCGGATAACACCCTGGGGATCGATGATAACCTTGGTGGGGAAACCCTGCACGGCATAGCTTTCGAGCAATGCTGCTCCGGCGGGGCTTTCGGTGTCGTTATAGACATTTACCCAGGGCAGTTCATATTTGGCCACGGCCTCTTTCCAGCGCTCGGGGGTGTCGCGGTTGTCAATACCGATTACCTCAAATTTGCCGGCGGCGTTCTTGTAAGCCTCTTTCAAATCGGGGAAGCCTTTGATGCACCAGCGGCACCAGGCACCCCAAAAGTCGAGCACAACCCATTTGCCACGGAAGTCAGCCAGGCTGACCTGCTTCCCTTCGAGGTTGGGAAGGGTGAAAGCGGGAGCCGGATATGAGCCGGACTGCATCTCCTGCATACGCTTCTCGGCGGCCAACTGCTTCTCTACGCTCTCTTTCTGACGGTCGAGCAGGGGCATAAGGATGGATGTGCGTGCGCCGGGAGTGAGGGCGTTGTAGTTGTCCATGAATGTTTCTGTGTCAAGATTCAGGATAGCATAGGGGACTGCGACTGACTCGGGATTGGCAGCGATGAAGTCGTTGAACACTGCGTAGTAGCGGGGCACCCAAGCCTCATACTTCTGCTGCGCCTCTTCGGGGTTGGTCTGAGCCAATGTGCGCAGGTCAGCAAACTCAGCTTCAAGCGGAGCGGCGGCGTTGTTAATCCGGTTGATATCCTGCATGAGTTGGGAACCGCCATACTGTGCGATGCCGTCGGCAGGAATATCAATGGTAATCAGTTCGGCAGGGGCGGAGGAATACACGGTGCCCAAGCGGCGGTCATCAATGGAGAAGCGCACGGTGGCTGCACCAAGTGACTGGGTTGTGTAGGAGGCTTTACCATCCTTAAGAGTGACTGTGGTTTCAGCCACGATGGAATCCTGACCGATAGGGGTTTCCGTTACTGTGACGGTGGCTATGGGATTCGAGGGGTAAGAGACCTGAATGGCGCCCAGGGCCGGGAGTGCAGCGGCAAAGAGTGCCGGCAGAATTAGTTTCTTCATATCTGGAATTTTTGAATGATTGGCTACTGAGAAACAGGATGTTTCGATATTTAAGAGTGAAGTCATCTTGACTTCGACTCACTGCGCAAATATGACTCACTGCGCAATTATATGGAGAAGGCTGCAGTCTCTCCAAAAGGATAAACGCGCGGCCTTCTGCAAATGTTTTTATTCGAGGGCGCCTTCCACAACTTCCTCTTCTCCTTCGTAATCGGCATCGCCGCCGCCACCGCCACCTACGGCCCAGTAGTCAGGACCGTCGCAGGGTTGGAAGCTTGCCGGGAAGTCGAACTTGGCATCCTGCTTATAGGGGAGCTTCGGGTTGGAGTAGAGGCGCTTCATATATGAGCCATACACGGGAAGGGCGGCGCGCGCACCCTGACCGTATGCCATGCTCAGGAAGTGGATATAACGTTCTTCACCACCTACCCATATGCCGGTCACAAGCTGCGGAGTGAAGCCCACGAACCACATGTCGGCATTATAGTTGGTGGTACCGGTCTTGCCACCCATCTCGGCTGTGATGCCGTAGCGACCGCGTATGGAGGAGCCTGTGCCATGGTCGATTACGCTCATGAGCATCGTAATCATCTGAAGGGCTGCATTTTCACTCATAACCTCTGTGCGGTGAGGCACGGCATTATAGATTACGTTCCCCTTCTCATCTTCGATTCGGGTCACGAGCACCGGGGTGGTGCGTATGCCCTTTCCGGGGAAGGCCGTGTAAGCACCGACCAGCTCCAGCACACTCACGTCATTCGGGCCGAGACAGAGCGGCATGGTAGGCTCAATCAGGCCAGAGAGTCCGAACAGACGCATCTTGTTAGCCAGGTTGGCGGGCTGCAGGTCAGCCGTAAGGCGGGCGGATATCCAGTTGTTGGAGGTGGTGAGCGCCCATTTCAGGTCAACCATCTGGCCGGCGCGTCCGCCCGACGAGCTGCGCGGGCTCCAGCCTCCGTAGGTGGGTTGGGCATTCAGCACGGTTGAACAGGGGGTATAGTCCTGCTCCATTGCCAGGGTGTAGAGGAAGGGCTTTGCGGTTGAACCAATCTGACGGCGCCCCTGGCCGGCCATATCATATTGGAAATAATTGTAGTCCGGACCGCCGATGTAAGCTTTCACGTAGCCATTGGCGGGATCCATGCTGACCATGCCTATGCGCAGAATGCTCTTCATGTAGAGCATTGAGTCGCGCGGGGTCATGGTAACATCTTTTGAGCCGGGGCGATACTTGCCGTTCTGCTTCACGTAAGCGAACACGCGCATCTGCCGGGGGGTGTTGAACGCCTGCTTGATTTCAGCCTCAGAGCAACCGCCGGCCTTCATGGTCTTGTAGCGGGAAGTGGCCTTGATGCCCTGCTCTATCAGGCGGTTACGCTCCGAAACGGAGAGTTCGGCGGTGTTGGTGGAGTAAGGCATACCTCGCTTTTCTGCGGAGAATGCGGGTTGCAGCACACCACCCATCTGCTCATAGACTGCCTCTTCGGCTGCCTCCTGCATCCGGGTGTCAATCGTGGTGTAAATCTTCAGGCCGTCGGTAAAGAGGTCATACTTTTCTCCGTCGGGACGCGGATTCTTCTCAATCCAACCGTAGAGGGGATCATCGGCCCAGTAGAGTGAGTCGGTGTTATATTTGCCCATGGCCAGCTTATAGGCATATTCGCTCTTGTAGTTGGAGCGCACGGGGCGTTCAGGCTTGGGAGCACACATGACGCGACGAATCTCTTCGCGCAGATAGGTGGCTGAGTTTTCGTTGCGCACCACGTGGTGATAATCAAGCCCGAGGGGTTGTGATTTATAGATATCAGCCTCGGCGGCAGAAAGATAGCCGGCCTTAACCATCTGGTCGATAACGGTGTTGCGGCGACCGAGCGTGCGGTCAGGATAGCGCAAGGGGTTGAAGTAGGATGGATTTTTGAGCATTCCGACAAGCATGGCAGCCTGCGGGATGTCAAGCTGCGAGGGGAGCTTGTTGAAATAGACGGCGGCGGCCGTCTTGATGCCGACCGCGTTGTTGAGGAAGTCGAAGCGGTTGAGATACATTTTCAGTAGCTCCTCTTTCGTGTAAACACGCTCCAGCTTGATGGCTATCATCCATTCGATAGGCTTCTGAAGCACACGCTTCAATCCGCGGACGTTGCGCTTTGAATAGAGAATCTTTGCCAGCTGCTGAGTGATGGTTGATGCTCCACCGGCGCTGCGGTCACCCATCAGCACGGTCTTCACGCCGGTGCGTCCGAGCGCCATGAAGTCGATGCCGGAGTGTTCGCGGAAGCGCACATCCTCGGTGGCTATCAGCGCATGGATTACGTTGGGAGAAATCTGCGAATACTCCACATTCTCACGGTTGGCATTCGATTCGTAGTAGCGTCCCAGCTCCGTGCTGCCATCGGATGCGTAGAGGATGGATGCGAAATTGTCATGCGGGTCCTCGAGTTCATCAATCGGGGGCATGTAGCCAATTACTCCATTGTAAATCAGCAATAAGAGCAGAAAAACAAGGGTGCCTACCGAGAGGAAGCTCACCCAAAGCCAGGTTACGATTTTGCGGGAGCGACGGGCTCGCACCGCCTTCGGATCGAGGGGCTGAAGGGGTTGAGAGGGACGGCCGTCGGTTGTGTTATAGTAATATGGTTTTCGAGCCATAAGTGAATCAGATTTCGTTCAATCGGCAAAGGTACTAAAAATCTGTGAAAAACAGGGGGCTTCCCCGCGCAAAAATTAGAACAGACGCCGGTGCTTCACGTAGAAATGCAGCAGAGCGGCGATATGCCGACGGGTGGCGCGGGAGAAGGGGCGGGAGGTGGTGGCCCGCTGCCATTCATGAATTATTGTGAAGGCGGGATTATAAACAACCCGCTTGCCTGCGGCCCTAACTGCCATGCAGAAATCGGCATCCTCCGGGCCAAAGAAAATTTTCTCGTCCAAACCACCGATGGACTCAAATATGCCCGCAGGAAACATCTGCGCGGCGCCTATCACATAGAAGGGCTCCACCTCCCCGGCGGGCACCTCGGCAGCATAACTGGTTTCAGCCTTCTTATTCAAGAAGTTGCGTATTTTAATTCCCAGTCCGGGGAATGGTTTGAAGCTGGCCTGCGTGCGTCCACGGGGTGACACCAGGCGAGGAGCGAGGAGCCCGCAGTCAGGATGCGAGTCCATGTAATCAGCCATGGCAAGCAGTGTGGCCGGCTCAGCAATGGTGTCGTTGTCAAGAATCATAAGGAGTCGCCCCCGTGCCCGGCGCAATCCGCAATTCCGTCCGCGGGAGACACCGAGGTTTTCTGTCAGCGTGATAACCTGCACCTGCGGGAAGCGACCGGCCACGGCTTCCGAGGTGCCGTCAGCCGAACCATTGTCCACAAGAATAATCTCGCAGTCAGGCCTCTCTGTTAACTCACGCAGACTCTCGAGACAGCGCAACGTCATCGCGCGCTGATTGCATGTCAATATGACTACCGAGAGACGCACCCTGATTATCCGAAAAGCTTGATTTTCAATGCGCGGGCGGCTGCTCGCAATTCGCTTATCGAGCGGAAGCGCCGCAACTGCCGGGCTATGAACCGGCGTGAGAGGAAGAAGCTCAGGTTGTTGCGGAAGAGCAGTTTTTCCATCTCGCGTGAGGAGATATTGGGCAGATTCAGAATTGACTGCCGCTGAACGTCGGTGGGCACATATTCCCCGCCGTCAATCCAGCCGTTCTCCTTGCAAATCTTGTAATATTCAGTGCCGGGGAAGGGTGACACGATATTAAACATCACCTGATCCACCTTCAGTTTCTTTGTCTCGCGCAGGGTGTGAAGTACTGTCTCGCGCGTCTCCAGCGGACTGCTGCCGATGAGCACATTGAGCTTCACCGGCACTTTGTATTTCTGCAACAGGCCGACAGCTCTGTAAATATCAGCTGTGGTGATACCTTTCTTTACGTATGCCAGAATCTCGTCGCTGAACGATTCAATGCCCAGATCCACATACATGCAGCCACTCTCGCCGAGCTTCTTGGCAATAGGCTCGGTGATGGCATCCACTCGCGCCTCGCAGCCCCAGACTATGCCGTGACGCTTCATAATGTCGCAAAGGGCTGCGGTGCGCTCCTCGTTCCAGATGAAATTGTCATCCATAAAGCCGATAGCCTTGTATCCCTGAGCGGCCAGCTCGGCAACTTCCGCGGCAACATTCTCCGGGGAGCGGAAGCCGATGGTGGGTTTGCGTCCATGGTCTCGCCGGTATTCGATTTCGCGGGCAAACGTGAGCGACGACGGCACGCAATAGATGCACTTATAGGGGCAGTTGCGCGAGGTAATCATTGTGGTGTAAGGACCGGTCTTCAGCTTCGGATTGTGATAACGCACATCGCCGAGCAGATGCCGTGCCGGGAAAGGAAGCGTGTCCAAATCCTTGATGAGCGGACGAGCCGGATTATTCACGACCTTACCCTCTGCATCCAGATAGGAAATACCCCTCACCTGCTCCACCGCTTCACCGTCATTCCACTTCACAAGCAGCTCACGGACGGTCTCCTCCGGCTCACCCCTGACTACGAATACATCCTTGTCAGGCAGACAGCGGGAGATGAAATGTGTGGGGCCGGGGCCCATCAGCACAACCTTCACACCACCCCTCGCCGCGCGAATATACTCGATGGCCTTGAGGTCAGTCGAGATGGAGAGGTTCACAGTCCATATCATGTAGAGCTCTGAGTCATCAGTCTTGAAAAAGTCTGCAAACTCCCGCTCGCTGCATGGATGACTGACGAAGTCCCGGTACTCTACCCGGTTACGCGAATCCTGTTCCGCCACGGCAGCCACATAAAGCTCATACGTGTTGGGAGCAAGATAGACCACACGTGTGCAGCCGGCCGTACGCTCAGCCGGTTGCTTATGATCAAAGCAGGGGGGAACGATAAAACTAATCTTCATTGTGCAGACATTATTTTATTTCTAAACGTCTAAAAAGACCCGATATTACAATTACCCTCCCGAAACTTTGGGCGGCACAATTTTTTTTCGTAACTTCGCATCCGCAAGAAGATGCGCATTATGATGAAAAAACAAAGCATAGTTTCAATTGACAATCTCTCCAAGCAGGAGATTCTTTCGCTGCTGGAGGATGCCGCCTGGTTTGAGCAACATCCCAATCATAAAATCTTGGATGGCAAGGTTATAGCAACGCTGTTCTTTGAGCCCTCCACACGCACCCGCCTCAGTTTCGAGACAGCTGTGAACCGTCTCGGCGGCCGCATCATCGGATTCTCTGACCCGGCAGCCACATCCACCTCAAAAGGGGAGACCCTAAAGGATACCATCAAGATGGTCAGCAATTACGTTGATCTCATCGTGATGCGTCACTATCTGGAGGGTGCCGCTCAGTACGCCACGGAAGTGACTGACGTGCCAATCATAAACGCCGGCGACGGTGCCCACCAGCATCCGTCGCAGACAATGCTCGACCTTTACTCCATTTATAAGACTCAGGGTCGGCTCGATGATATAACCGTGACCATGGTGGGCGACCTGAAGTATGGCCGCACCGTGCATTCCCTGCTGCAAGCCCTCAGTCACTTCCGAGTTAAGTTCAACTTCGTGGCCTGCGACGAATTGCGCATGCCGCGCGAGTTCATAACTTTCTGCAAGGAGAATCATATTGATTTCACGGAGAGCACCGACTTTTCCGAGGAGGTAATCAATAATTCCGATATAATCTACATGACCCGCGTGCAGCGCGAGCGCTTTGCCGACCTGGCCGAGTATGACCGCGTCAAAGACCTTTATACCCTGCATAACGCCATGCTCGACGGCTCCCGCGAGAATGTGCGCATCCTCCACCCGCTTCCCCGCGTCAATGAAATCAATGTGGATGTCGACGACAATCCCAAGGCTTACTATTTTCAGCAGGCCAAGAACGGACTCTTCGCCCGTCAGGCCATGATTTGCAAATGCCTCGGCATCAACCCAAAACAGAACAACTGAACCCATGGCTGACAAGAAAGAACTCGCCGTTTCAGCTCTGCGCTACGGCACCGTGATTGACCATATCCCCTCTCGCTCACTCTTCAAAGCAGTGCGTCTGCTCGGTCTGGAGGATTTTCCCACAGCTGTAACCGTCGGCAATAACCTCCCCTCTGAGCGGCTCGGCACAAAAGGCATCATCAAAGTGGCCGACACGATCTTCGACCCTGCGGTCATCAACAGGATTGCCATCATTGCCCCTACGGCGGTCGTGAACGTAATTGACGACTATGCCGTGGTCAGCAAAGAAGCCGTGAGCCTGCCCGACGAAATCATTGACCTCGTACGCTGCACTAACCCCAAGTGCGTCTCATGCCACGAGCCGATGCGCTCCCGCTTCCGCGTTGTCAGCCGCGAGCCTGTAACGCTCCGCTGCTGCTACTGCGAACATGAATACTCCGGCGACAAAATCGAACTGAAATAACCGGTAATGGCAAAAGTAACTTGGAAGGGGGGCACGATGATAAATCCGCTCCCCGCTCTTTTAGTGACCTGCGGCGCCACCCCCGAGGAATGGAATATGCTCACTGTGGCCTGGGCAGGAACCATCTGCACAAACCCGCCGATGTGCTACATCTCCGTGCGTCCCGAGCGCCATAGCCATGCCCTCATAGAACGCAACATGGAGTTCACTATCAACCTCACTACCGAGGAGATGGCTCGCGCAACCGACTGGGCAGGCGTGCGTTCAGGACGTGAATACAATAAATGGAAAGAAACCGGCCTGACACCTCTGCCCGGCGAAATGGTGAAATCGCCCGCTATCGAGCAATCGCCGTTAAGCATCGAGTGCCGCGTCAAGGAGATTATGCGCCTGGGCAGCCATGATATGATGCTCGCCGATGTGCTCTGTGTGCGCGCCGACGAACGATACATAGACCCCGTCACCGGAAAATTCGAGCTGGAGAAAGCCCGGCTCCTGGCTTACAGCCATGGCCAATATCACGGCCTCACCCCCTCGCTTGGACATTTCGGCTTCTCTGTCCGCAAAAAGAAATCCCGCTAATTAATAAGAGTGTGCTGTATGTATTGCTCCTTTATTTGCGGAGCATGATTAGCAACAGCTTTTTCATTTTCCTCTCTTTTGTTGTTCTCGGCCGATTTTATAATTGGCAAAGGCATTCTCCCGATGAATATCTATCTGATGAGACCAGAATTCTATGTCGCGCTCATAATCTTTGAGTTTATGCTTGGAGAAATCCCAAAGCTGACCCTGAGCAGGCAGCTGCATCTTGTCTGTTTCGGCTGCTCTTGACTGAATTACGAAGACTTCAGCAATTGGTGTGTCACCATAATCGTAGTAGTCCACAACAAGCACACGCTGTTTCTTCCTGTCAAAATAGGTGTACGTGTACATCTCTCCCCTCTTGCGATTCCAATTCTCCATATCGTCCTCATAGACCCACATGGTATAAGGATGCTCCTCATCCATATCCGCCGAGACAGATGATGGCCGTTTCGCCGGGGCGCTGCCTGTGAGCCTCACAAATATTTTCCCGTGGTCCGGGGAATAAAACAGGACTTCGTCGTTCTCCAGTCCTGACGTCTTGAGTATTTCGGCAAGAAATTTTCCCATACCCGGATACTTGGCAGCCGAATCGGCACATGATATTATTGCCGGATTCTCCGGGATTATTACATTGCCAAAAGTCATGCGATAAGTTGTATCCCGGTCTATTATTTGGCCGTAATATTCACTGATATGCCATTCTCGATTTGCGAAATTTATCGGCTTCAGAGAATTGCAACTGCAGGCGAGCAGGCTTAACGCAATCGCGAAAAGAATCACACGAAATTGTTTCATCATCCTAAGTAGTTTGATTTATCTGCTGCAAAATTACTTGTGGAATCCTGATGCTATGCTTAGTTGCGTCTCCTTTAGTCTTAGTTAGTCTTATTTCATTACCGGATTATGAATTTAATGATTACTTTTGCCGTATGAAACGTTTCCGCTCAATCACAATACTAACACTGACTGCCATTGCTATTATGGTGGCGCTGAATATCGTCTATCTGCATGGTCTATATATTTCCATAAAGCAACAGTCCATGCAAACTGCCACTGAAGCGCTGCGTCGCGCAGACATTCTTGAGATTATATCACGTATGAAGAGCACTTCACACGGCTCCGATGATTCATTCATCCGGCTCACTCTGATGATTGAAGGTGAAAAATCGAAAGACGGAAGCTACAATTATCCGAATTTGCTTAAGAATATTGACCGTACTATGAGCGATTATTTCCATCTCATTGCCGCTAACTCCCCGGAAATGCCCCGGCGTAATCTCGCGAAGATGGAACAAATATACAGAAAAGAATTGGAGACCGTCGGATTGAATCCCGAGCTGGTTCTTCTTTCTGACAGTGTCCTCACCTCCGGCAACGTGAATAAGCTTTGGGATGTCTCAGCAAAAGGTCTGTCAGACGAACCTCTGATCAGCTGCTACATCTCCCCCCTGAATGGTTATATCCTGAGCAGGATGGCCGGAATCATAATCTCCTCAGCGGCCATATTGATTCTCATGTCGTTCCTGATTTGGTATCTGCTGCATTGGGTTGGCAAACTAAGGTCAATCGAGCAGATGAAAGATGACTTTACTCATAATATGACCCACGAGCTGAAGACACCGGTGGCTGTTGCATACTCCGCCGCCGACTCCATGCTGAGATACTATGACCGGAGTGATGACCATCGAAATAAGAAGCTTCTTGCCATTATTTTGCAGAGGCTGAACTACCTGAGTGGCATGATTGAAAATATTCTGTCAATGAGCATGGAACGATTCAAGACCATGAACCTTAACATCGAAAAAGTCGAACTACTTCCCCTCGTGGAAGAAGTCGTAAGTATGACAGAAATGAAAGCCGATAAACCTCTTACAATAAGTATTCTTATAAAGGACAAAATATTTATTGAAACTGACCCTCAGCACTTCGGAAACATTATATCCAACCTCCTCGAAAACGCAATAAAATATTCCGCAGACAGCGTTACAATCACAATCACCGGCAACAGCCACCAAATCTCCATCTCCGACAATGGAATAGGAATATCAAAAGAAAACTTACCTCTCATTTTCGATAAGTTCTACAGAGTGACCAACGGAAATCGCTACGAAGTCGGCGGCTACGGCTTAGGACTTTACTACGTTAAGCAAATTGTCTCAAAACTCGGCTGGAGCATATCAGTAACCAGCGAGGAAAACAAAGGATCCACTTTCACCATTAAATTCAGCAGCAATGAGAAAAGATAAAGTACTATTAGCAGAAGATGACTCCACTTTGTCCTTCATAATCGAAGATGCACTCACACGCGAAGGATTTGAAGTGAAGACAGCCCGGAACGGTGAAGACGGGCTTCAGAAGCACGATGAATTCAATCCCGACATCGTCGTGGCAGACGTAATGATGCCCAAAATGGACGGCTTCGAAATGGTTAAACTGATTCGATTGAAAGCTCCTCAGACTCCTGTTATATTCCTAACCGCACGCACAGCCCTCGACGACCTGCTCCACGGCTTTGAAATCGGAGCAAACGACTATCTGCGCAAACCATTCCAACTAGCCGAACTAATCGCTAGGATAAAAGCTCTGCTTAACCGAAGAACCGGTCAACAGGAAGACACAGTCATAACCATAGACGAATGCACACTGAACTTCGCAACCCAAAAGCTGACAACTAAAGAAGAAACTCGTGAACTCACCCACACAGAAGCGGTAATACTCAATGAACTCTTCCATCATCAAAACGAAATCGTAGAGGCACGCACGCTGATGTACCGCATATGGCAAAACGACAACTACAACAACCTCAACCGCCTGCACGGATTCATCTACAAACTCCGAAAGTACATCCGCTCCACCTCACTCGACATACTAAACATCCGCGGCATAGGCTATAAACTCACCAACAGAACCTAAAGTATGGCACCCAAAGCAGACTATCCAACAAATCCCAAATATAGAGCGTCCTGCAAATCCTCAAAGCTGAGTGTCCTGCGAATCCTCAAAGCTGAGCGTCCTGCGAATCCTCAAAGCTGAGCGTAATTCGAATCTCCAAAGGCGAGTGTCCTGCGAATCCCCAAAGCTGAGTGTCCTGTGAGCGGCGCTGATGCGCCGCCTCCGCT
>CANSAP010000045.1 GCA_947644715.1 uncultured Bacteroidales bacterium | reverse complement strand
AGATGCGATTTCCCTAAAAATCAGCCGCCTCTGTCTTAACATATATTTTTAGACAACACTCTAAGTCATCTTGACTTGTTACGCAAACATATTCTTAATATCTTATTAACCCCTTTCTGCCATGGAAATGAAAGAACATATCCGCAACAAATTCGCCGAACGCTTCGGCGCGCCTGAGGGTGAGTTTTTCGCCTCAGCCGGCCGCATCAATCTGATCGGCGAGCATACTGACTACAATGAGGGATTCGTCTTCCCCGGAGCCATTGACAAAGTAATAATGGCTGAGATTCGCCCCAACGGCACTGACAAGGTGCGTGTCTTCTCAATCGACATTGATGACTACGCCGAGTTCGGGCTGCGTGAGGAGGATGCCCCCTCGCAGAGCTGGGCGCGCTACATCTTCGGCATCTGTCGCGAGATAATCAAACGTGGCGGCAAGGTGCAGGGCTTCGATGCCGTCTTTGCGGGCAACGTTCCCTTAGGTGCCGGACTCAGCTCCTCAGCCGCTTTGGAGAGCTGTTTCGCCTTCGCGCTGAATGAACTCTTCAACGACGGGAAAATCGATAAATTCGAGCTGGCGAAAATCGGCCAAAGCACCGAGCATAACTATTGCGGAGTGAACTGCGGCATCATGGATCAGTTCGCCTCCGTCTTCGGCAAGAAGGGGCATCTGATTCGCCTCGACTGCCGCGACCTCTCTTACGAATATTTCCCCTTCGCTCCCGAGAACCACACTCTGGTGCTCGTGGACTCCCGCGTGAAGCATGAGCTGAAGGACTCCCCCTATAACAAGCGTCGCGAGAGCTGCGAGCGTGTGGCCAAGTCACTGGGTGTTCCCAGCCTGCGCGATGTGTCGCTGGCAGAGCTTAACGCCGTGAAGGTCACTATCTCCGATGAGGACTACCGCCGCGCGAAATATGTGATTGAGGAGCGTGACCGCGTGCTTGCCGTCTGCGCCGCTCTCGAGCGTGGAGACTACGACGAGGTTGGACGCATGATGTATGCCACTCACGAGGGGCTCTCGAAGGACTACGAGGTGAGCTGCGAGGAGCTGGACTTCCTGGCTGACCTGGCCAAGGAGATTGGTGTGACCGGTGCCCGCATAATGGGTGGCGGTTTCGGCGGCTGCACCATCAACCTCGTGCGCAAGGACCTGCATGACAAGTTTATAGCCGAGGCTACCAAGCGCTTCGCCGAGAAGTATGGCCATGAGCCGAAGGTTTACGATGTAATAATCTCCGACGGCGCGCGCCGCCTGGAGGCATAACTGTCTGATATTATGACTATTGAAGAACGCACACTTGATGGGGGCATACGCCTCATTACCATAGCCAACACCAAGGGGTTGACTGTTGAATTGAGCAATCTCGGCGCCGGCATAGTGAGCTGTGTCGTGCCCGATGCGCAGGGTCGTTTGGCCGACGTGGCTCTCGGCTATCGCAACCCGCAGGATTACAGCCACGACGGCCCTTGCATGGGTAAGGTGCCGGGCCGGTATGCCAACCGAATTGCCGGCGGTCACTTTTCCATCGACGGAAAGCAGTACACCTTGGCCATCAATAATGGCCCGAACGCGCTTCACGGAGGCCCCGAGGGGTTCCAGAACCGGCTTTGGGATGTGGAGTTGCTCCCCAACGGGGTGCGGTTCACTTACACGTCCGCCGACGGCGAAGAGGGGTATCCCGGTGAGCTGAAGGCGGTGGCGGAATATACGGTGGATGAGGAATTCAACCGCCTCAACCTCGACTTGCGCGCAACAACTTCGGCACCCACCGTGGTCAACCTGACCAACCACACTTACTGGAACCTGCGCGGCGAGCATTCCGGCTCAGCCCTGCGCCACCTGATGACCATGAAGTGCTCACGCTATCTCCCCACTGACGACACTCTCATCCCCACCGGAGAGATGGCTCCCGTGGCCGGTACTCCAATGGATTTCACCGCTCCCAAGGAGCTTGGCCGCGACATACGCGAGGAGTTCCCGGCTCTGAAGTATGCCAAGGGCTATGATTCCTCCTGGGTGGTTGACGGCTGGCAGCCCGGACTCTTCCAGGAGTCAGTGGTTGTGCTCGAAGACCCGGAGAGCGGACGCCGCCTGGAGATTGGCACTACGCAGCCGGCCGCCCATGTCTACACCGGCAACTGGCTGACCGGTTCCCCTCTTTCGAAGAACGGCGGGGAGTATAAGGACTACGACGGTGTTGCGGTCGAGATGCAGGGTATGCCTGATGCGCCTAACCGTCCGGAGTTCCCTTCGCAGCTCCTGCGCCCCGGCGAAGAATATCATCAGATTATCACTTTCACTTTCAAATAATGAAAAAAATCTTTTTGACATTGACCCTTTTCGGCGCATTGGCGCTGACCTCCTGCGGCAGCCATTCCGATGCCGACAAACAGCAGATTCAGGATGCACACAACGAAGCCCGCGAAATGCTGCGCGACGTAAAGAACGCCGAAGCCACTCGCCCGGCAGCCGCACCTGAGGCCGCCACTGTCGCTCCCGACAGCGTGGGTTAGTCTCCGGATTCCTGACGCAGAAGTCAAGATGGCTTCGCAATTAAAAGAGGGTGTATCAAAATTCTTACTGAAGCAAACGCATGGCGCGGAGCGCCTATCCCTTGTTAGCCGGGGGGCTTCAGCCCCCCGGTCGCCCGGCAGACAGATCCAGCCCCGGAAGGGCTGCCCAATACATTGACAACCAACGATATAGGGCAGCCCTTCCGGGGCTGGGTTGTCGCTACATGCATACCGGGGGGCTGAAGCCCCCCGGCTAACAGAGGACAGGCGCTCCGCGCCATTCAGCGTCGGGTTAACATTTTGACACACCCTCTTGATTATGAAAAAGTTGTATGAAGGTAAGCCGGATCAGAAGGCCGGGTAGCCGGGGTTCTGGGTGTACTTGCCCTGCGAGAAGTTGTATTGCGCCACAGGGATGGGATAGTATTCCTCGCCGGCATCGAAGGTGGCATCCTGATAGTAGATGCGGGTGTCCTTCTCGGCCTTGAAATAGGCGGTCATCACTTCGCGGGCAATGCCCCAGCGCACGAGGTCGAAGAAGCGTTCACCCTCCAGTGCCTTCTCCAGACGCATCTCGGTGCGGAGCGCGCGACGGGCGTAGTCCTGAGTCCAACCGGCAGCGGGATAGAGACCGATTTTGTAGTTGGCCGCATCCTTGGCCGGGTTGTTGAAGTCCTTGACGTAGGCACTGTTCATGGCACGTTGACGCACGCGGTTGATGAGGGCACGCGCCTGCTCGAGACCGTCGCCTCCAATCTCAATCAGCGCCTCGGCTTTGTAGAGGAGCAGGTCAGCGTAGCGGATTATCTGCCAGTTGAGCTGCGAAGCACCCCAGGGCCATCCCTGATACATGTCGGAGCTTTCGGGTGACACCCAGAAACGCTTGGCGCAGTTGTGGCCATAGACGCCGCGGTCACGCACCCAGGACTGGCAGGGGGTCTCGCGATAGGTCTTATAGGTGATTGTGGGACGGCCGGTGACGAAGTCCAGACGGGGGTCTACGTTCGGCTCGGTGTTGGAGAGGGTCTGATGCTCATCGTCGATGAAGGTCACCACGCCGTAGTCGGGGCGGCTCTGATAGTCGAAGACGGGAAGGCCGTTCTCATCAGTCTGATAGGCATTGATGAGGTCCTGCGAGGGGAGGAAGAAGCCGTCGCCATGATAGGGACTGTTGCCGGCAGGGGAGTTGAGCAGATTGCTCCAGTTCACGCGGCCTGCGTCGCCGGAGCCGTCGTTCATGGAGTACTGGATGGCGAAGACTGACTCCGGACCATTCTCGTTGGCCACGAGGTCGAGCCCCTGGAAATCAGGCAAGAGGTCATAACCCTGCACCCGGTCGATAAGCGCAACCACCTCCTTGAGAAGATTCTTGTCGATGTTCACGACGGCGTGAGTCTGCGAATCCTGCTCGTAAGCCTGATAGAGTTTCACCTTGGCGGCATAGGCCAACGCGATATTCTTGTTGATGCGCCCCACCTCGTCCTGACGCTCCGGGAGCGACTCGGCAGCCTCAAGCAGTTCTGAGGCGATGCGGGCCAGGTGCTCCTCGCGTGTGAACTCATCGTTGGGCACATTGACATATTCGGTTTCCGGGAGGTTCTCATCCATATAGGGCACCTTGTTGAAGAGACGCACCAGCTCGAAGTAGAAGTGAGCGCGGAGCACTTTCATTTCGGCAATGCGGGACTTCTTGACGCTCACTACATTCTCGTCGGCCTCATTGAGCACACGCAGCGCAGCGTTGCAGCGGGAAATCTGGCTGTAAAGGTTGAACCATTTGCCGTCGAGGTTGCCGTTGTTAGACTGCACCTGGAAGGTCTCCATGGCATGGATATCCCAAAGGTCACCCTCGCCGCCGCCACCTTTGTAGGCGTTGTCGGCACGCACCTCGCCGAAGCTCCAGTTGGAGGTGGGGCGCACCCAGGGGTCGCCCTGTTCGTTGGTGAAGCCGGAGAGACCGGCATAAGCTGAGTTGACCAGCAGGTCGATAGCTTCGGTGGAGGTCATCACACCGTCAGAGAGGCTGCCCTGGGGCTTGTTCTCCAGGAAATCGTCGCTGCAACTTGCCAGCAGGGCAGTGCATCCGAGAGTCAGTAATATATGACGAAAGTTCATGATTTTCAATTTTAATGGTGAGTTAACTGAGTGGATTAGAAACCGAACTGGATGCCGAGCGTGTAGGAGCGGGGGAGGGCATAGGGATAGCCGAGACCCTCGGGGTCAGCGCCGGAATACTTGGTGATGGTGAAGAGGTTCTGAGCCTGGAAGTAAACGCGGGCGCTGCTCAGGCGGAGCTTCTCGCGCACGGAGGCGGGGAGAGAGTAGCCGAGCGTCAGAGTCTTCAGGCGCAGGAAGGAGCCATCTTCGATATGGAACTGCGACACCTCATGCTCATTGTTATTATTGTCGGTGGTGGGTGCCGGAGTCTCACAGTCATAGTAGCCGGTTTCGAGATAGCGGTCGTAAGCCTCGGCAGCCTCGAGCAGAGCTACACCATGGTTGCCGTTCCAGCACTGGAACAGGTCGGTGTAATACTTCGAGTTATTGAAGGCGTCGCGGATGATTGCGGAGAAGAACATGCTCAGGTCGAAGCCCTTCCAGTTGGCACCCAGGTTGAGACCGAATTGAGCCTTGGGCAGGTCGCAGCCGAGCCAGGTGCGGTCGTTGTAATTGATTTTGCCGTCGCCATCCACGTCAACATATTTGACGCGACCGACAGCCGGGTGGCCGAATTCCACTTGATACTTGCTGCAATACTCGTCAACCTCAGCCTGAGTGTGGAAGACACCGTCGGTCTTGAAGCCCATCCAGGAGCCGAGCGCCTGTCCCACGAGGGAGTGGCCGGCATAGCCTCCGCCGTAGTTATAATAGATATCGTCGAGCAGGTCGGTCACCCGGTTCTTGGATACGGTGACATTCAGACCCACACTGTAATTGAAGTCCTTGCCTGCGGTTGCGCGCCAGTCAATCTGCGCCTCGAAGCCCTCGTTGGTCATTTCGCCGCCGTTATACCAGCAGTAGCCACCCTCGCCGATTGTGGCGATGTAGGGTTTCTCGACGAGCATGTCGGTTGTGTGCTTGTAGAAGTAATCGAGAGAGAAGCTGAGGCGGTTGGCGAGCAGGGCGCCGTCGATGCCGACATTAGTCTGATATGTGCGTTCCCATTTCAGGTCGGGGTTGGTGGTGCGTATGCGGTAAGCGCCGGGGGAGAGGGTCACGCCGTCGCCGCTCATGTTGTAGGAGCCGCGGTCGAGGCTCATCAGGTATTTTGCATAGAAGGCTTCGTTGTCAATCAGGTCATTGCCGTTGATACCCCAGGAGCCGCGGATCTTCAGTTCGGAGAGCCAGCTGCGGGTGTTCTCCATGAAGCGCTCCTGCGAGATGCGCCAGCCGGCGGAGACGGCGGGGAACCAATCGTAGTTGTGCCCCTTGGCCAGACGAGAGGAGGCATCGCGGCGGATGGTGAAGGAGGCAAGATAGCGGTTGTCGTAGGTGTAATTCAGTTTGCCGAAGCCGGAGAACATGGAGTAGTTAGAGGCTCCTGCGCCCACATTCTTGTTTCCGGTCACGTTGCCGAGGTACAGGTAGTTGGGGTCTTCGATGGTGAGGCCTGTGCCATAGCCGAAGAAGCTTTCGTTGTGGTAGCGCTTGGCCTCCACGCCGGCCAGAGCCATGAGTGAATGCAGGCCGAGGTCAATGTTATACTGGGCGGTGTTGGTCCAGACCCAGTCGACGTTCTGGGCTGTGGACTGAGTGAGCTTGTTGACATCGTCGCGCAGCCAGGCCGGCTCGAAGGTCTTGTTAAGCTCGTTATAGTAGTTCACACCGAAGTTGGTTTTGATAATCAGGTTGGCAATCGGCTCCACTTGCAGGTATGCATTGCCGAAGACTCGCCAGTATTCATGCTTGTTGCCCTTGTTGTTTTCGATGAGGCGCATCATGTTGGGGGCATCGCCGAGCACATCGTTAATCTGGTCTACGAAGACTCCGTCAACATCATATACGGCCTTGGCCGGGTGCTGCTTGACTGCATTCTCTTCGGCGCCGTCGGGCATGTAGTGAGCGCGCCACCAGTTGACAGCCACATTGCCGCCGGCCCGCAGGCGGTTGCCAAGGAAGCCATAGTCGGAGCTGAAGCGGGCGTTTACTCTCTTGTAGTCAGAGCCTTTCACAATGCCGTCATGGTCAAGCCAGCTCAGAGAGAATGAAGAGGAGCCGCTCTCGGAGCCTTTCGAGAGGCCGATGCTGTAAGTCTGCATCAGAGCGGTGCGATGAATCTCTTTTTCCCAGTCAGTGGTCTGGGGGAGCACATCCACTCCGTTGAGGTTTTTATAGGTCTGGAGCACAGCCGTGGGTCCGTTGCCATAGATAGCAGAGGAGGGGGTGGCACCGTTGTGGGCATATTTGTAGGCTGACCAATAGACGTCGCCCCACTGGTAGGCGTCGAGCAGGTCGAGGCCGCTGGTGTAGGTCTGGGCGGTGAGAGTGGCGTCGAAGGTCACGTGAGCCTCACCCTTCTTGGCGCGCTTGGTGGTAATGATGATAACACCGTTGGCCGCCTGCGCACCATAGATGGAAGCCGAGGCGGCATCCTTGAGCACCTGGATTGACTCAACGTCGTTGCTGTTGATGATGGTGCCGGGATTCTCGCGGGTCATCACACCGTCAATCACGTAGAGGGGGCCGTTGGCATCGCCGCGGAACGAGGATGCGCCGCGGATGGAGGTGCTTGTGCTGAGACCGCCCGGAGTGCCGTCGGTGGTGACAGTCATGCCCGGCACACGACCCTGGAGCGATTGCATCACATTGCCGGTGGGGGTGTCGGCCACATCTTTCATTTTAACTACTGATACGGAACCGGTCAGGTCAGATTTCTTCTCAGAGGAGTAGCCCACTACGACTACCTCGCTCAGCACGGCGGAATCCTCGTCGAGGCTGATGGTCATTTCCGGAGAGGCTTTCACTGTCTTGGTCTTATATCCAATATATGAGACGGTGAGTTCGGAACCCTCGGGCACGGTCAGCGTGAAACGTCCATCCATGTCGGTGGCGGCTCCGTTTGTGCCTTTGGCTTTCGAGATGACGCTCGCACCAATCAGGGGTTCATCGTCGGTGGCCGAGAGAACCGTGCCATGCACCGTGATGCTTTGCGCCTGTGCGCCTATTACTGCCAGGAGCAGAAAGGCTGCATAGAGTATAATTCTTTTCATGATTATAGTTTTGGTTAAAAATTTTGCTGCAAAACTACTATCGCGCTGAATTATAGGCTATTACTTATGTTGCACGGCATATCATTATTTGCTCCGTGGCATCAAATGTGACAGAGTTCGCAACAATTTTATCAGTAATCATTATCGATTGAGGCGGGAGCGGATGTCAGAGGGTGTCTCTGAGTAGCGGTCTTTGTAGCATTTGCCGAAGTATGCCGGGGAGGAGAATCCGACTTCGTAGGCAATCTCGGAGACTGACTTGTCAGTGGTGCAGAGCAGGCGACGAGCCTTCTCGAGGCGCATGTTGCGCAGCAGCTCCACGGGAGAATAGTTGGTGAGCGCCTTAATCTTGCGATAGAACTGAGTGCGGCCAAGCCCCATGAGGCGGGCTATGCCATCCACCGTCAGGTCAGGGTTGCCCATCTCAGCCTCTGTCAGCTTGACAAAGCGCTCGTAAAACTCATTGTCCATGTCGCTCACCGGATGCTCCACCGGCTCTCTTTCGGTCTTGCCGGCAATTCCGGAGGCTGACAGAATCCGTCGTCTGTTCTCAATGAGGGAGCGGCATCGGGCCAGCAGGACTCCGGTGTTGAAGGGTTTCGACAGGTAGGCGTCGGCGCCGCATTCATATCCCTGAATCCGCTGCTCATCCATGGAGCAGGCCGTCAGCATCAGCACGGGAATGTGAGAGGTGGACTGCTCGCTCTTCAGGCGTCGGCAGCACTCCAGCCCATCCATGACGGGCATCATGACGTCACACAGAATCAGGTCCGGCACATACTTGGCGGCCATCTTCAGACCCTTCACTCCGTCGGAGGCAGCAAGCACCATGTAGTCCTCCTTCAGCACAGAGGTCACCAGGGCGCGCATGTCGGGATTGTCGTCGATGACGAGTACCACCGTCTTGTCCTTGTCCGGCTCAGCGGGGAGCATCTCGATCTCCTCCAGCTCGCGGCTCACCTCGTCAGCCGGGATGGAGGGGGAGTGGGGTGTCAGTTCCCCTTCGACATGCGTGAGGGGGAGAGTTACCCGGAACAATGAGCCTTCGCCGGGTGTGCTCTCGGCTTCAATTGAGCCGTGGTGCAGTTCGATGAATGCTTTTGCCAATGAGAGACCTATGCCGGAGCCGTTGGGGTGAATCTTGTCGACCTGGAAGAAGCGTTCAAAGATGTGCGAGAGGTCTTCGGCGCTGATGCCTCGCCCGGTGTCCTTCACCTCTATTATAATATGGTCGGAGGTTCTGCTCAGAGTGACTGTAATGGAGCCGTTGGAGGGGGTGTACTTGAAAGCATTTGAGATGAGGTTGAACATGACCCGCTCCACTTTCTCAGCGTCGAGCGCCAAGGTATATTCCGCTCCCGGGTCAACATGCAGGCTGAACTTTATGTCCTTGCTGCGGGCTATGTTGCGGAATGATTCGCACCAGTCCTTCATCAGGGTCTCCAGGTTGACTTCGGCGAGGTTCAGGCGCAAAGCTCCGTTTTCATATTTGCGGAAGTCAAGCACTTGGTTTATAAGGCGTTTGAGAATCTTGATGTTCTTTTGTGCGATAGTCACACCGGCTCTTTGGTCAGGCGTCAGATTGTCGGCGGAGGCGAGCTGCTCCACCGGTCCGGCTATGAGGGTCAGGGGAGTGCGCAGGTCATGCGAGACATTAGTGAAGAACATCAGCTTCGATTGCGTGGCCTCCTGCAACTGCTCATTGAGAGCAATCATGCGGTCGCGTTGCTCCTCGAGCTGTCGGTTCTGTGCGGCAAGCTCCTGCTGATGTCGTTTTCTGGACCAATAGGCCCGGAGCAATCCGAATATCAGCAGGAAGGCCAGCACGACTATCGCAATGGCGGCATAAAGCAGAGTGGTCTGAGCCGAATGTTTGTCCCAATATTCATCCACACGGCTTTTGAGCCAGGTGATTTTTCCGGTTTCATCGGTAAGTTCTTGATTCTGAAGCAGAAGAATTTCGGCATTGGAGAGGGTAACGGCGGATGATGCCGGCAGACTCGTGATGCGGTCGTAGGGCTTTCCTTCGAGTATGGCCATGGCAGTGCGAATCAGCTTGTAACCCTCAGTGGGATAGAGGAATGTGGCGTCAATCACGGTGTCGGCCACCGCGCGGATACCAATTTCGGGAGCGGCATCAATGCCGATAATTTTGATGTCGCGGCGTCCGGCTTTGCGCGCCACCTGTGAGGCGGCTATGGCCATTCGGTCGTTGTGAGCGTAAATCAGATTTGTCTGCGGGTAGAGGCGGAGAAGAGAGTCGGTCTTGCGGGCGGCCGTCTCCGGCACCCAGTCGGCATAAGCCTCGGCTATAATCTGCATGTCGGGATGCTGAGCTATTCCCTGCGCGAAGCCTTCATGTCTCCCCTCGGCCGGGGTGGAGCCGCGCAGGCCGCGCAGCTCCAGAATGTTGCATCCGTCACCCCCGATGGAATGAGCCATCTCAGCTGCTGACCGGCCTATGGCCCGGTTGTCGGCACCCTGCCAGGCGGTGTAGCTGTCACCCTTGATGTCGCGGTCGAACACGATGACCGGGATGCCTGACTCGTACACCTCTTTAATTACGGGGGTCAGAGCCTCGGCCTCGTTGGGCGCGGCTATGATTATGTCGAAATTATTGTCGGCGAAATATCGAATGTCGGCTATCTGCTTGGCGCTGTTGTCGTTAGCCGAACGTATCTCAACCTCTGCATTGTCATGAAAAATCAGCTCGCGATGAATCTCATCGTTCATCTTGGCGCGCCAGTCGTCGGCGCTGCATTGGGAGACACCGATGCGATACACCTTCTTGTCCTTGCATCCGGACAGTCCCAGTGTAGCCAAAGCGAGAGAGAAACAGAGCAGGGCAGAGAGAATCTTGAGTCCTATTTTCATTGATAGAGTTTTTCTTGGTGTCGCAAAGTTACAAAGAATATATAGTATAATTGATGCGTAACATGTTAAAAATGAAGCTCTACAACAAATTTGACATGCTATGCAACATTATTGTTATCCCTCTACCCGTTTTTATTGGTAGCTTTGCAGCGTAAAAAACCGTAAATCATTTTCAACACATGAAATATCTCACCCGACTCACTCTCGGCACCCTCCTGACACTCGCAGCCGGACAGGCTGTGCAGGGCGCCGACGGTGTCTCCATAGAACATCTCGGAGTCAATAATACGCTCGTGCGTGTGAGCGATGATGCCCGCTACATCCTCTTTCCCGTGGAGGAAAGCGTGGATGATGCCACCCTCAATCTTCTGCTCGACGGCAAGCAGGAGAAGACTTTCTATGTACGGCTGGCGCGCAATAAGGTGGACTACTATGTGCCCTTCGACCTCACTCCCTATAAGAATCACAGTTTGCTCTTCAATGTTGTCACTCCTCAGGGTCGCTCCTCAGTGCGTGAGGCGAGTCAGGACGCCTGCTGGGAGGCAATCAGTCTGAGCGACTCTTTCGACACGACCAACACCGAGCGTTTCCGCCCGGCCTTCCACCATACTCCTCTCTACGGATGGATGAACGACCCCAACGGCATGTTTTTCAAGGATGGTGTCTGGCATCTTTATTACCAATATAACCCCTACGGCTCCAAGTGGCAGAACATGACCTGGGGACACTCCACCTCCACTGACCTTATTCATTGGGAGCACCACACTCCCGCCATTGAGCCGAATGGGCTTGGCTCCGTCTTCAGCGGCAGCTGCGTCGTGGACAAGGAGAACACCGCAGGCTTCGGCAAGGATGCCGTGATTGCTCTCTACACTTCCGCCGGGGTCAATCAGATTCAGAGCCTTGCCCACAGTTCCGACTCCGGCGAAACCTTCACCATCTATCCCGGCAATCCGGTGCTGACGCTCGACAGCGAGGCTCGCGACCCGAATATGTTTTGGAACGAAGAGACCGGCGAATGGAATCTGCTCCTGGCTCATGCCCTCGACAAGGAGATGCTCATCTTTACCTCTCCCGATCTCAAGACCTGGACGCTGCAAAGCGCCTTCGGTAAGGGGCTGGGGGCGCAGGATGGTGTGTGGGAATGTCCTGACCTGATGCGTCTGCCCGTGGAGGGTACCGATGAATCGAAGTGGGTGCTCATCTGCAATCTGAATCCCGGCGGCCCCTTCGGTGGCAGCGCTACCCAATACTTCGTGGGAGACTTCGACGGACATACCTTCACTGCCGACACTGATGCCTCGGGCGCCGTGCCGACCAAGTGGATGGACTTCGGCAAGGACCACTATGCCACCGTCTCCTGGAGCGGTGCGCCTGAGGGTCGAAATGTTGTGATAGGCTGGATGAGCAACTGGCAGTATGCGGCTGAGGTGCCCACCATGCAGTTCCGCAGCGCCAACACTCTGCCCCGCGACATCTCTCTGTTCCGCGCTGCCGACGGTCAACTCTATCTGAAGACCGTTCCCTCTCCCGAAACTCTCGCTCTGCGCGACCGTAAAACCTTGCAAGCCAAGGGGAAATCCATAGGTAAGACTCCCGCCAAGTTCGCGCTTCCCGCAGCCGCCGACGGCATCTGCGAGATTGATCTCACTCTCAATGCCCGGAAGGCTAAAAGCGTGACCATCACCCTCTCCAACGAGCAGGGGGATAAGGTTGACATGACTTTCAATCCGGCTGAATCCACCTTCAGTTTCGACCGCACTCAGAGCGGAATCACTGACTTCAACCATGATTTCCCGGCCGTAGTCACCGCTCCCACATTGCGCGATTCCGCTGCTCAGTCGCTGCGCATCTTCATCGACCGTTCAAGCATAGAGGTGTTTGACGCCGAGGGCAACTTCGTGCTGACTAACCTCGTCTTCCCGAATACCCCTTACCGCACACTGAGCCTCAAGGCTGAAGGCGGCAAGGCATCTCTCGACAAATTGGAAATTTACTCAATAAAACAATAAGACAATCATGGAAAACTCACAGACATTGACCATGAGCCGCAAAAGCGCAGCCATGCAGATTCTGCCGGTGATGCTGTGCTTCTTTGCCATGGGCTTCGTGGACCTCGTGGGCACAGCCTCCAACTATGTGCAACAGGATCTCGGACTCACCGACTCTCAGGCTAACCTCTTCCCCTCGCTCGTCTTCTTTTGGTTCCTTATCTTCTCCGTGCCCACCGGCATGTTGATGAATAAAATCGGACGCAAGCGCACAGTGCTAATCAGTCTCGTGGTGACGGCTCTCTCGCTGATTATTCCCATCTTCGGCGAAGGCTACTACGCGATGCTTGCCGCTTTCTCCCTCTTGGGTATAGGCAACGCCCTGATGCAGACTTCGTTGAACCCGCTGGTGAGCAATCTCATTGCCCCCTCCAAATTAGCTTCGACTCTGACATTCGGCCAGTTCGTGAAAGCCATCGCCTCCTTCCTGGCTCCGATTCTCGCTGCTTGGGGTGCTACCTCCGCCTCTCTTACTTTCGGATTGGGTTGGCGTGTGCTCTTCCCCATATACGCCGTTGTGAGTGTGCTCTCGATAGCCATGCTCGGCGCAACTCCCATTGAGGAGAAAGCCGCCGACAAGGCCTCCGGATTCGGGGAATGCCTCAAGCTGCTCGGGCGCCCCTTCATCCTGCTCTGCTTCATAGGCATCATGTGTCATGTGGGCATTGATGTGGGCACCAATACCACTGCACCCAAGATTCTCATCGAGCGCCTGAATCTGCCCCTCTCCGAGGCAGGGTTCGCCACCGGACTTTACTTTATCTTCCGCACGGCCGGCTGCCTCACGGGCGCAATCATCCTGCGCGTCGTGGCTCCCCGCATCTTCTTCGCTCTCAGCGTCCTGATGATGCTCGCCGCAATGGGCATCCTGCTCTTCTGCAACTCGCTTGAACTCATCTACACCGGCATAGCCCTGATTGGCTTCGGCAACTCCAACATCTTCTCAATCATCTTCGCCCAGGCTCTGAACAACTCTCCCAAGGAGCAGAACGAGGTCTCCGGTCTGATGATTATGGGCCTGTTCGGCGGAACTATCTTCCCCTTGGCCATGGGCTACGCCAGCGACTTCCTCGGCGGCCAGCATGGCGCTGTGGCTGTAATGGCCATTGGGGTTATTTATCTAATGCTTTACACTCTTAAAATCAAAAAATCATGAATCAAGAAAATATAGTAGTAGGAATGGGTGAGGCTCTTTGGGATGTCCTGCCCGAAGGTAAGAAAATCGGTGGTGCTCCCGCCAACTTCGCGTATCACGTCTCGCAGTTCGGACTGCCGAGCTGTGTGGTCTCCGCTATCGGCGATGACCCTCTTGGCCATGAGATTACCGAGAACTTCACATCCAAAGGTCTGAACCAGATGATTGAGACCGTGCCTTATCCCACCGGCACCGTGCAGGTGGAAATCGACCAGGCCGGCATCCCGCAGTATGATATCAAGGAGAATGTAGCCTGGGACAATATACCCTGCACTCCGGCGCTCGAAGAGCTGGCAACACGCACGAAGGCCGTATGCTTCGGCTCGCTGGCGCAGCGCAATGTGGTGTCGCGCGAGACCATCAATCGCTTTCTCGACCTTATTCCCGCGGGCAACGAACCCCTGATTGTCTTCGACGTCAATCTGCGTCAGGGCTTCTATAACAAGGATATCCTCTGCAACTCCATGCAGCGTTGCAACATCCTGAAAATCAATGATGAGGAGCTGATAACAGTGAGCCGCATGTTCGGCTATCCCGGCATCGACCTTCAGGATAAATGCTGGATACTGCTCGGCAAATACAATCTGAAGATGCTCATTCTCACCTGCGGTATCAACGGCAGCTATGTCTTCACTCCCGGGAACGTCTCTTTCCAACCCACTCCGAAGGTGGAGGTGGCTGACACGGTAGGTGCCGGCGACTCCTTCACCGCAGCCTTCATCTCAGCCATTCTCAAGGGGAAAAGCGTGCAGGAGGCTCACGCGCTGGCCGTGCAAACCTCAGCCTTTGTCTGCACCCGCAAGGGAGCTATGCCTATCCTGCCTGAAGAGTTCACGGCCTGACCCTCATGCGAAAGATTCTTATTACCCTCGCCACGCTCTGTTGCGCAGTCGGTCTGAAGGCTGAAGCCTCCGACTATTCAGAGCAGTGGCGACCGCAATACCACTACACTCCGGCTCACCGATGGATAGGGGATCCCTGCGGACTCGTGCACTTCAACGGGAAATTCCATGCCTATTGCTGGGGCGCGGCTGAATCTGACGACCTTCTGCATTGGACGGAAATCAATGATAATGCCATCACAGGTCTTCCTAAGGGCTCGGCTCCTTTCACCGGCAGCGTTGTGGTGGACCGCAACAATACGGCAGGCTATGGAGCTGATGCTTTTATCGCAGCCTTCACTTCGTTTGATGAAGCCACCAAAAAGCAGTCGCAGTCCATCGCTTTCAGTCATGACGCAGGGCGCACGTTTCAATACTATGACCTAAATCCGGTCATTGACACTTGGAGCACGGAGTTTCGTGACCCCACAGTGATTTGGGACGAACGCACCAACCGCTGGATTATGCTTGTGGCCAAAGCCTTGGAAAAGAAGGTGGCTTTCTATGCCTCTGTCGATCTCAAGCACTGGGAATGGCTGAGCGATTTCGGGCCGGTCGGCGACAGTGAAAAATCCTGGGAATGCCCGGACATGTTCCGGCTGCCGGTGCAGGGCACTGACGAAACCAAATGGGTGTTGGTGGTCTCCGTCAACTGGGCTCGTGAACAGTACTTCGTCGGCGAATTTGACGGTACCCGTTTCATTCCGGATTCTACTGACGGTCAGCCGCTTTACGTGGACTCCGGACTCGACTACTATGCCTCCCGCACTTTTCAGGATTATGACGGCTCTCTGCCCGGCGTCTACTCCATGGGCTGGGTCTCAACCTGGGATTACGCGCAGCATGTACCCACGAAGTATGGCAAAGGTGTTTGGTCACTCCCTCGGGAACTGGAGCTGCGCAAGACCTCAGATGGTCTGCGTCTGTATCAGCGCCCGGTCTCCGCATTGCGGTCACTTCGTGGCAAGCCGCTTCACTTCTCCGGCAAAACCAAAGCAGGAGTGATACCTCTTAAAGGTATGTCCCGACTTGGCAACTGCTATGAGCTGGAGGCTCGCATCTCCACCAAGGAACGCAATAGGGTGGGATTGAATCTCTGTGCGTCCTCCGATATGCGGGTAGTTCTTACCTACGATGCGCTGTCTCATACGCTCCTGCTGGATCGCACCCGGGCCACGGATTGCGACATTCCCAAATTCGAGCGCATAGCCTTTGCGAAAGTCAAGCCGGTGAATGATATTCTGACCCTCGACATTTTTGTAGACAAGTCATTGATAGAGGTTTACGCTAACGACGGCGAATGCGTAATGACCGCCCTGACCTTCCCTGCTGCCGATGCCACCGGTGCCGGCTTCTTCTCACTTGCCGCCGGCACACCTTACGACTTGACCATCTATCCCCTGCAAACCATCTGGACGAAATAGCATGTACCTAACATAAACGCCCAAAGCCGGAGTGCCAGACCAGCGACTGACACTCCGGCTGCATGTTAGTCCCGGCTTCATCAAGTAAATTCGTCAGTAATTTATTCCGATTCTTAGGGTACAGACGCTTTGGTTTGCCGTTTTCGGGGGATAGGGACAAAATAAAAATCGCTGAAAATAGTTTATTTTCAGCGATTTTCCATTTTTAGTGGCCTTGATAAGTGACCCCGGAGAGATTTATCTGCGGTGGGGTTAAGTATCTTGTCTATCAATACTTTAGAATTTCCGAAAATCACGGCTGTTCCCTTTTTGCACACCCGGACATTTGCGGTGAATTCCTTTGCCTTCGGCATCGCGCACCAGCCTTCGGCTGACATGCGCTAAGGATTCACACGCGAATTTCATTTCAATGTTCTTCGTATATCTATAACGCAAAGATAGCAATAATAGTCTGATTTACGGCTGTTTACGGCGTTAAAAATTGTCATCAGATATCGGTTATGGCACAAGGCGGCCATTCTTCAGTTCCGACATCAGCAAGTCATAGACGTATGCCGGACTTTCGATATACAATCCTGTGGGAAAGTCCTCCAATTTGGAAAATGTCTCCGAATTGTGGAAAGTGGAGATTGCATCCGTCAATTCCATTCCTTCCCGTTCCACAAGATAGCGGACAACATCGGCAGATATGCCCTCAAATAAAAAACGTGCGTTGCGGTCTTTCATAATTTCTTCAGTATTTTTATCGCTGCCTCCGTATGGAAAAAGTATTGTGAGGTTACTTGCGAGAATGTGAGTTCCTTTACAAGCTGTTCCTCTGAGATGAAATTTTCAGTAAACATACGGAGCAGACGGGCAATCGTATCA
>CANSAP010000044.1 GCA_947644715.1 uncultured Bacteroidales bacterium | reverse complement strand
ACCCGGGGCTAATAGTTGGATTATCGCTCCGCGATAGGAATGCTTCGGTCGTGTGATGGCTGATGCTGATATGGTGCTGATATGATGCGGATATGATGCTGGTGTGGTGCTGATTATGCTATTGTTACTGATGGTATTGCGGCGTATGGTTGTTGCGGATGGTATGTTGTTTAGGCTACGGCTATTGTTGAGGTTCTGGTGACTGCTGACGGTACATTCCTCGTCGCGGAGCGACATACCAATTATTAGCCCCGGGTTGGCGCCGCAAGGCGTTAACCCGGGGTATAGGCAGCAGGCGCGCCTAACCCCGTGAGGGGTTGGCCTTCATGTGTAGCTGCGCTGGGGAACAAACAGTCCATCGGCGGATGCTTCGGCCTGCGGAGCAGGTCGGGGAATAGGGGTTGATTTGCAACGTGTCCACTCTTGTCCACCCTGCGTGGACACCCTAACATGCACATTATCAAGCGTTTAACCCCGAAAATCGGCCTTTTGTCCACCTGTCCACGGGAGACCCCCCTCCTCAGCGTGGACGCGGACAAAACGGCTAAAATTGGGGTTATTAGTCTGTATATCAATGCTTTAGCCTGTCCACTCGGGGTGGACAAACGTGGACACTTGTGGACACCTGCACGGTCAATAGGCCGGGTCAGAACGGGGGTTGTTCGCCGGGGGTGGTCGGCATGATGTCGGGCATCGGACCGCTGCTGAAGGGATTGATGCCTGCATCGGGGGCGGGTCCGAGCATTGCAGGTGCGGGAGCGTCGTCGGCGGGTGGCGTCTCGCTGTTCATGCGGCTCTGCACGGTGGTCTGCACCACACGGCGTCCGTTGTCCCAGTTCTCGAAGCGCACGTATTGGCTGGTGAAGCGCATCTTGACCGTGCCCACCTGACCGCTACGGTGCTTGGCCACGATGAACTCTGCCAGGCCGCTGATGTCGTTGCCGTTGGCGTCGACGCTGGAACGGGTGTAGTATTCCGGGCGGTGGATGAAGGCCACGAAGTCGGCATCCTGCTCGATGGCGCCTGACTCACGCAGGTCGGAGAGCACCGGGCGCTTGTCCTCGCGGGTCTCGGTCGAGCGGTTCAGCTGCGAGAGGGCGATGATGGGTATATTCAGCTCCTTGGCCAGCGCCTTCAGGTTACGCGAGATGGTGCTCACCTCCTGCTCACGGCTGCCGAACTTCATGCCTGAGGCATTCATCAGCTGCAGGTAGTCGATGATGATTATCCTGACCCCATGCTCACGCACGAGGCGGCGTGCCTTGGTGCGCAGCTCGGTGATGGAGAGGCCGGGGGTTTCGTCGATATACATCGGGGCGCCGAAGAGATACTTCACGCGGGCGTTGAGCTGCTCCCATTCGCGGTCGGAGAGTCGGCCGGAGCGGATGGTCTCACCCTTAATCTCGCAGACGTTTGAAATCATACGGTTGACCAGCTGCACGTTGCTCATTTCCAGCGAGAAGACGGCCACGGGTATGTTGAGGTCAACGGCCATATTCTTGGCCATGGAGAGCACGAAAGCGGTCTTACCCATAGCCGGACGGGCGGCTATGATGATGAGGTCAGAGTTCTGCCAGCCGGAGGTCAGGGCGTCCAGCTCATTGTAGCCGGTGCCGAGGCCTGAGAGGCCGCTTTCCCTGTTGGCGGCAGCCTCAATCTGCTGCATGGCCTGGGTGATGACGGAGTCCACCTGCACCACCTCGCGCTTGAGCTGTGTCTGCGAAATCTCGAAGAGCTCCCCCTCGGCGGCTTGCAGAAGGTCGTCGATGTCGCCGCTCTCGTCGAAGGCCTGGGTCTGAATCCCCGAGGCGAAGGCTATCAGGCGGCGGGCAAGGTACTTCTGGGCGATGATGCGGGCATGGAACTCCACGTGAGCCGCCGAGGTCACACAGGCCGTCAGCTCGGTGATGCGCACCGCTCCCCCGACCTCCTCCAGCGTGCCGTCAGCGCGCAGCTGCTCCACCACGGTCAGCATATCTATGGGGCGCTGATTGGCACCCAGCGTCGAGATGGCCTGATAGATTTTCTGATTGCGGGGCTCATAGAAGCTGTCAGGCACGAGCAGGTCGCAGACCACTGTGTAGGCATCCTTCTCAAGCATCAGGGCGCCGAGCACCATCTCCTCAAGCTCCAAGGCCTGAGGCTGGAGCTTGCCGGTGGGGTCAGTCACGGGGGGTTGCGGATTATTCTGCGGGCGTCGGTTGAAGCGGGGTTGATTCTCGGCCATAATATAAGTTCAATTAAGGTGCAAAAGTACTAAATTTCCCGTGCAAAAAGCGTAACTTTGCAGAATGAAATTATTGAAGTTATTTACATGCTTGCGCAAGTTCATGCCGCGCGGGGTGGCTACGGGGGTGATTTCGGCTGCTATTCTGTGGCTGACGCTGGCGCCGCAGCCGATGGGTGACAGGGAGCTGCCCCTCTTTCCGGGGGCTGACAAGGTGGCTCACGCCTGCATGTTCGGCGCCCTGATGGCGGCCTTGCTGTTCGATGCGGGCTACGTGCGTGCCGGTTGGCGCCCTCCGCGCCTGAGGGTCACCATTTTATGTGCGGTCATAGCCCTCCTTGCAGGGCCGCTGATTGAGCTGCTCCAGCTCCACATGCAGCTGGGGCGCAGCTTTGAGTGGGCCGACATTGCGGCTGACTCCGCAGGGGTGCTCCTCACCCTGCTGCTGATGATGCGGATGCGGGCGTGAACTTATTAACGGATATTGACGTTTGTTAAGTTAAAACACAACTCTCTACAACTCATCCGGTAATGACAAACACGACTGATAATACATCCCCCGCCCCGCAGGGAAAGAAGCCCCGCCGCCACCTCATCAAGAGCGCCTGGCTGCGCAGGCCGCTCAAGGTGCTGCTCGGCATCTTCATCTTCATCCTGCTCCTGCCGGTGCTCGTCTATCTCCCCCCGGTGCAGACGCTGCTCAAGGACTTGGCCTGCAAGGTTGTGAGCCGCTCCACGGGGATGCAGGTCAGCATCGAGACCTTCCGCCTGCGCTATCCGCTCGACGTGCAGCTCGACGGGGTGCGCATCATCGAAGCCTCAGGCGACACGATGGTGACCGCCGCTTCCCTGCTGGCCGACCTGAAGATTCGCCCCCTGCTGAAAATGGATGCGCAGGTGAATAACCTCGTGCTGCGCGATGCCACTTACCGTATGCTCTCCGCCGACTCCTCCATGACCCTGCGCCTCAAGGCAGGGTATCTGCGCACGGAGCAGGGCACCGACTTCAACCTGAAGGAGATGCACCTCAAGCTCCATAATCCGGAGCTGAGGGATGCCCGCGTCAGTGTCGACATGAACGTGTGGAAACAGCAGAAAGACACCACCTATACCCCCACGAAATTCCTCATTGAGGCCGACAGCCTCACCCTCTCCAATGTGACATATGCCATGACGATGCCCCCCACCATCGCGTCGCTCGACCTGCTCATTGGCCGCGGCACCGTGAAGGATGCCCGCATCAATCTCACTGAGAATCTGATTCATATAGGCGACGTCAACCTCTCCGACGGTCAGGCCACATATCTCACCCCTACCCCCGAATACATCAAGACCCACCCGGCACCGGTAGACACGCTCCCCTCGCAGGGCCCCCCGATGACCGTCGAGATTGAGCGCGCACGCCTCGGCTTCACCCGCGCCCTCTATGCCACGCAGGGTGCCAAGCCTCAGCCCGGCTTCGACCCCTCATATATTGAGGTGAGCGACGTCAACATCTCTGCGCATGACTTCTACAATCAGTCCTCCACCCTGCGCCTGCCGCTCGATGCCGTGACAGCCACGGAGCGCTCCGGGCTGCAAATCACCGACGCCTCAGGCCTGCTTGCCATCGACGCGCAGGGGCTCACCCTCTCCGACTTCCGCCTCACCACTCCGGCCACTTCGCTGACAGCCTCCGCCACCCTCCCCTTTGAGCTGATGGCTATGGCTCCCGGCGCTCCGGCAGGCTCCGTCAGCGCCTCCGGCACAATCGGCTGGAGCGACATATTCGCCTTCATGCCCTCGCTGAAAGCCACCGCAGGCAAATTCCTCCCTCCCGCTGCAATGGCCCCCCTCTCGCTCTCCCTGCGCGGCTCAGGCTCCCTCTCACGCATCGACATCGAAAGCCTGCGCCTAGCCATGGGGCGCTTCCTCACCCTCACGGCCAAAGGCTCCGTGACCTCACCAACCGATTTCAAACGCATGGATGCCACCCTCACGCTCGACGGCGCCATGCGCGACCCCTCGGCCACGATGCAACTGCTGCGCCGCGTGGCCTCGCTGAGCGCCGACTACCGCGTCCCCTCCTTCGAGCTGAAAGGGACAGCCTCCGTGCACTCTCAGACCTATAAGGCTGACCTCAGCCTGCTCACCTCCGCCGGCAATGCAGCCGCCCGGGGAACCCTCTCGCTCACCCCCGAACGCTACGACATCACTGCCGACCTCTCCTCCCTCCGCCTCGGCGAAGTGATGCCCTCGCTCGGGCTGGGCACCATCTCCGGCCATCTGGAGGCCTCAGGCGCCGGATTCAATCCGATTCTCCCCGCAGCCTCAACACATCTCTTTGCCGACATGACGGAGCTGTCCTATCAGGGGCATTCCCTCGCACCGCTCCGGCTCACGGCTGAACTCCTCAACGGCGAATATGACCTGAAGCTCGATGCCAAAGCCCCGCAGTGCAACCTCCTCTTCGACGGGCAGGGACACATCGAGGGTGACACCTATTATGCTGACCTCTCGGCTGACATCAATTACCTTGACCTTCAGGCGCTCGGACTCATGAAGGAGGTCTGCCGAGGCTCCGGAAAGCTCTCCCTGCGCGGCAACGCCAACCCCACGGCCATGCTCTTCGACCTCGACATGAGCCTCGACAATGTCGACTGGGAATATGCCTCCGACTTCTATTCCCTCCCCCATGCCTTCGATGCCAACTTCCTGGCCACGACTGACCGCACCACCCTCACCCTGCGTGGCGACGAGCTCGACCTGGACTTCGATTCCCCCTCATCGCTCGACAGCATCATGGGCGACATCATGCAGGCCATGCCCACAATCGAGGCGCAGATGAAGGAGATGAAGTTCGACTTCGAGGCGCTCCAGCCGCAGCTGCCGAAGTTCACTCTCGCTGTCAATGCCAAAGGCTCAGGCATCATCTCGGAGCTGCTCGACGGCACCGGATACTCCCTGCAAAGCTTCACGGCTGACTTCTCTAACTCCGACCGCCTGGCAGGCAACGCACGCCTGCTGCAGGCCGGCAATGCCTCTATGCAGATTGACACCCTCACGCTCAACCTCTCGCAGCGTGGCAAGCTCATGGACTACCGTCTGCACATGGGAAACCTCCCCTCGAACCTCCCCGAGTTCGCTTCGGTCAACGCCACCGGCTACGTAGGGGGCAACCGCGCCTCGCTCTTCGTGCGCCAGATGAACGCCAAAGGGGAGACCGGCTACAAGCTCGGCCTCACAGCCGCCATGCAGGACTCCATACTCTCACTCCACTTCACCCCCGTCAACGCCGTCATTGGATATAAGAACTGGACCGTGAACGACGACAACTACGTCGACCTCGGCCCCGGCAAGCGCGTGGCCGCCGACCTCGAAGCCGCCTCCGGAGCTTCAAGCATAGCCCTCCACACAGCCTCCTCCGACTCCATCCCCGCCCTCGATGTCGACATACGCAACCTCCTGATTCAGGACTTCCTGCAAATCTCAGCGTTCGCACCCCCGGTGACCGGCGCCATCGACTCCAAGATGCACCTCGTCTATCGCGGAACGGCCGTAACCGGCTCCGGCAACATCGGCGTGCGTGACCTCGTCTACAACAAGAACCGCGTCGGCGACCTCGACTTCAACTTCAAGGCCGGCATGAACTTCAACGGCAACGTAGGCGCATCCCTCGGCCTCTCCCTCAACAAGCGCGAGGTGCTCAAGGCCAGCGGCTTCTTCCTGGCCGACTCCACCGCAACCCGAGTGCGCGGCGTCAAGCAGCAGGCCCAGCTGAAAGTGCAGCTAATCCGTTTCCCGCTGACGGTGGCCAACCCCTTCCTCGGCGATATGGCGCGACTCTCCGGCCACCTGAACGGCGACATGACCATGAACGGCTCCCTCACCGCCCCCCTGCTCAACGGCGAAATAACATGCGACTCCGTGGCCGCATACATCCCCATGGCCGCTTCATCATTCCGCTTCGACGACTCCCGCGCAATAGCCGTCAAAGACAACCTGCTCGCATTTCAGGACTTCCGAATCTTCGGAGCCAACGACAATCCCCTGACAATCAACGGCATGGTCGATGCCCGAAACATCTCCGACATCCTCTTCGACCTCTCGCTGGACGGAACCAACGTGGCGCTCGTCAACAACTCCAAGAAGGCAGGCAGCGACATCTACGGCCAACTCTTCGTAACCCTCGCAGCCACAGCCAAAGGCTCCATGAGCCGAATGAACATCGACGCCAACCTCTCGGTGCTCCCCGCAACTAACATTTTCTATACCCTCGCCTCAGCATCCACAGGTGAACTCACACAGCAGAACACCACCGACGTCGTCAAGTTCGTGCAGTTCGCCGACACAATGCAGACGGCTGCCGCCGACTCCCTGAAAGCTCCCTCGACATCCATGCGTATCACCGCTGCGCTCAACATCGTAGCAGGCGCGCAGGCCACAGTCAACCTCTCCTCTTCCGGCACCGACAAGGTGCAAATCTCACCCTCAGGCACCCTCTCCTACCTGCAAACTTACATGGGCGACATGCGCCTGAACGGAACCCTCAACCTCGGCTCAGGCTTGGCCCGATACACGGTCAAGGTGCTCGGCGAAAAGAGCTTCAACATCAATCCTGACTCCTACCTCACCTGGACAGGCGACATAATGAACCCCCAGCTCCATATTGATGCCACTGACCATCTGAAGGCCAACGTGCAGCAGGAGGGCGCAAACTCCCGCCTGATATACTTCGACGTAGGACTCAGCGTGCGAGGCTCCCTGAACTCCCCGCAGGTATCCTTCGACCTCTCAACCGACGACGACATAACAGTGCAGAACGAACTGCAAGGCATGACCGCCGAACAGCGCTCCGCCTCAGCCATCAACCTGCTGCTATATAACACCTACACCGGCCCCGGAGTGAAAGCCAGCGCCAACCTCGGCGGCAACCCCCTCTATTCGCTGCTCGAAAGCCAGCTGAACTCCCTGGCTGCACGCTACATCACAGGCGTAGACCTCAGCTTCGGCATCGACCAATATGACAAGACTGTCGACGGTCAGACCTCCGGCACCACCTCCTACTCCTATCAGGTGAGCAAGTCCCTGTTCGACAACCGCTTCAAAATTGTCGTGGGTGGCGGATACTCCACCGATGCCAACGCCGACGAAAACTTCGTGCAGAATCTCATCTCCGACATCTCCTTTGAATACTCCCTGAAGCAGACACAGTCCTCCTCGATGTATCTGCGCCTCTTCCGCCACACAGGCTATGAGAGCATCCTCGAAGGCGAAATAACCGAAACAGGCGTAGGCTTCGTCATGAAGCGCAAAATAAACTCCCTCCGCTCCCTGTTCCGCTTCGGCCGACGAAAGAAAGAAACACCGGCAGACACCATCCCCGCCGACTCATCCTCCATTCAAACCGAATCACCCGTAACCCCCGCCGACTCTCTATGAAGACCACACCGATATACCTGCTCCTGCTGCTCCTGCTCGCAGCCTGCTCAACAACCCGCCGAATCCCCGACGGTGAGCAGCTCTACACAGGCCTCAAGCACTTCAACGTCATACCCCCCGAAGGAGAAAAAGTGCCCTCCGGCGTCGTGAGCGCCGTCAAGGAGGTGGGCAACGTCAAGCCAAATAACCCGATGCCTTTCATGAGCCCATACGTGCGCACTCCATTCCCTATCGGCCTCTGGGTCTACAATAACTGGAACGACTCCGCTAAGGGGCTCAAAGGCTGGCTCTACCGAAAGCTCGTCAGAGAACCGGTGCTCATCTCCGCAGTGCGCCCGCAGGCCAGAGTGGAGGTCATGAAGCGACTCATGGACAACAACGGCTACTTCAACTCCTCAGTCACTTACGACCTGCTCACCGACAAAAAGAACCCGAAGAAAGCACGCATTGACTACACTGTGCACACCGGAGAGCCATACCTCATTGACTCTCTGCTGCTCATCGGCGACGAATCCTGCAACGTCAGCTGCGCCATCGACTCCCTGGCTCCACTCGACCCATACCTGCACACCGGAGAACGCTTCTCTACCGACTCCCTATCCGTAGCCCGCACCCGAATAACCAACAAACTGCGCAACCGCGGATACTACTATTTCCGACCCGAATACATCGAATTCCTCGCCGACTCCACCATCCACCCCGGCTCAATTGCCCTCAAACTCTCGTTGGCTGACGGCATACCACCCCAGGCCCTGAGAAAATGGTACACCGGCGACGTCAATGTCCTCGTGCTCCGACGCTCCACTCGCAACCCAGGCACACCCGACACCATCCCCTACGACAAAGGGGAGATGGTCGTCATGCGCCCCGCAAGGCTCCGCAAAGGACTTATCCCCTCCTGCATAACCTTCCGCAAAGACAGAGCCTTCTCCGTGCGCAACATGGACCGCACACAGACCCGCCTCTCCCGCCTCGGCATCTTCTCAGCCATCGACATGCAAGCCTATCCGGCCGACACCACCGCTGACTGCAACCGCCTGAACGTCGACATTCAATGCCGATTCGACCGACCAATGGAGGCCTCGGCCGAAGTCAACGTAACCTCAAAAAGCAACTCATATCTGGGTCCCGGCATAACCCTCGGCCTCACCAACCGCAACCTCTTCGGCGGCGGAGAACAGCTCAGCGTCAAACTCACCGGCTCCTACGAATGGCAGACAGGCCGCAACCGCTCCTCAGTCTTCAACAGCTACGAAGTGGGGCTCAATGCCGGACTCGCATTCCCCCGCCTGCTCGCACCCCGATTCATCCCCCGCACTCAACGCGAACTGAACTGGACTCGAATAAACCTCTATGCCTCCCTGCTAAACCGCCCCCACTACTTCAAGATGGCGCAGTTCGGCGCAGGCATTTCCTACGAATGGAGAGCCACACGCAACACCCTCCACCAGTTCACTCCCCTCAAACTCACCTACACCAAACTCATGCACACAACCCCTGAGTTTGACTCCATAATGAACGCCAACCCCGCGATTGCCGAAAGCTTCCGCTCGCAATACATCCCGATGCTCTCCTACACCTATACGCTCGACAAATTCCTGGAACGCTCTCGCATGAACGGCATCAACTTCACAGTCACTCTGACCGAAGCCGGCAACATATTCTCAGGCATATATGCCCTGTGTGGCGTCAAAGGTGAGAAGAAACTCTTCGGCACCCCCTTCTCGCAATTCATCAAAGGGCAGGCTCAACTCGTCTACTCCCGCCGCCTGATAGCCGGCAAAGACCATTGGCTCGTCACCCGCGTGCTGATAGGTGCCGCTCACGCCTATGGCAACTCTAAGGAGGTCCCATACTCCGAACAGTTCTACATCGGCGGTGCCAACAGCATCCGAGCCTTCTCCGTGCGCTCACTCGGACCCGGCTCCTATCGCGTGCCAAAAGACCAGGTGAACGGATACTTCGACCAGACAGGCACCTTCAAGCTGGAACTGAATGCCGAATACCGATTCCCCATCGTCGGCATACTGCATGGCGCCCTCTTCCTGGATGCCGGCAATATATGGCTGCTGAAGAATGACCCGCTGCGTCCCGGAGGCGAACTCAAAGGCTCCACATTCCTGCGCGACATAGCCCTCGGCACCGGTGTCGGCCTCCGCGTTGACTTAGGCATGATCGTAATCCGAGGCGACCTCGGCTACGGTCTCCACGCACCCTACTACACCGGCACCCCCCACTACTTCAACATAGCCTTCAAGGACGCCTTCGCCTTCCATCTGGCCATAGGCTACCCCTTCTGACCCCGCTATTTACGCTTGGACAGCAACCAACCGGCAGGCATGAACAACGCCACAAGAAGCTTGCAGCGCCGAGGCGTCACATCGCGCAATATCCGACGCGGTGAACGCCCGGTGCGCAAACCATCCATGCTGATGCCTACAACTGCTTTCATCATCTCCTTCGGAGAGTGAAACAGATACTTCAAAACCAAGTTGTTCAGCTCATACTGCCAAAGATAATACAACGCTTTCGAGCGATTCGAACTGCGCCCCCCCGTAATCGAATTGTTCGTATCGAAATAATACAGTTTCAGAGGGACATCAACGATTGTCTCCAAATACTTGGAACCCATCTCCAGCCACACAATGCTCTCCGGACAATAACTTAACTTCTCCTCAAACTCCGGAAATGGGTATTGGCGCAGCAAATCAGTACGCACACATCCGCACAAATCACCCGTCACCTTATCCTTGAAGCGAAGCTCAGGCGTGTAACAATAATAAGGCTTGCGGGGCAACGGCGAGCCGATGACCTCCCCCGTCTCCGGATGCTTGCAACGCGCGGCAACCCCGCGGAAGTCCGCCCGTCTGTCTGCCGGTATGGCCATCCATTCCTTGTAAAACACCTCCAAAGTCTCCGGAACATAGGTGTCATCGCTGTCCAAATCCGTAAACATCTCGCCGCGTGCCAGCTGCACGGCTCGGTTATACTCCACATGCTTCCCTCGGTTCGGACCACTCAGAAACCTGATAGGCAGCAAGTTCTCCTCAACCCAATGCTGAACCAGTTCGCGAGTATTATCCTCACTGCCATCATCTATGATAACCCACTCAAAATCAAGCGCTTTACCTTGCGAATCGACCGGTTTACGCATCCTCTTCAAACACTCATAACAACGCGGAAGCGTCCCGACGCGGTTATACGTTGAAGTAAAAAAAGTCATCCACGGAGTGGTGGTTTCATATAAAGAATTGCTGATATCCATTATGCCGGAGGTTTTTATTCCTTGCAAAGTTAGTTAAAAGTGAATGTATTTGCAAATCCGCTATTTGGGATTTACACGCTTTTTTCGTACTTTTGCACATCAATTCAATATAACTCACTCAAGAATTCCCGTCATGACTCAAGATATTTCTCAGGACAAGAAGAAGGTGGTGCTCAGCGGCATCCGAGCCACCGGCAACCTCCACCTCGGCAACTACTACGGCGCACTCAACAAATTCGTGCGTATGCAGGACGACTACGACTGCCGCTTTTTCATTGCCGACCTCCATGCCCTCACCACCCATCCCGACCCCGCCATGCTCCACTCAAACGTCAAGAGCATCCTGGCCGAATACCTCGCCGCAGGACTCGACCCGGAGAAGAATATACTCTACGTGCAGAGCGACGTGCCCGAGATTTCAGAGATGTATCTGCTCATGAACATGCACGCAGGCATCGGCGAACTGATGCGCACTGCCTCCTTCAAGGACAAAGCTCGAAAAGCCCTCGGCATCGCTCCAAAATCAGGCGAGGACGAAGAGGAAATCGAAAAGGAAATCTGCGGCAATCAGACTAACAAGAGCGTGAACGCAGGCCTGCTGACATACCCCACTCTCATGGCCGTTGACATCCTGATTCACCACGCTGACTTCGTGCCCGTCGGAAAGGACCAGGAACAGCACCTGGAGCTTACACGCCGCTTCGGCCGCCGCTTCAACTCATTCTATAAAACCGACTACTTCCATGAACCCGTGAACTTCAACTTCGGCTCCCACGCCGTAAAAGTGCCCGGACTCGACGGCTCCGGAAAGATGGGTAAGAGCGAAGGCAACTGCATCTATCTGATTGACGACGAGAAAACACTGCGAAAGAAGGTAATGCGTGCCGTCACCGACCAAGGACCGCAACAGCCGAACTCCACCCCCACCGAACCTATTCAGAACCTCTTCACCCTCATGGAGCTGGTCAGCGAACCCTCAACCCTCCAACACTTCAAGCAGGCTTACGCCGACTGCTCAATCCGCTACGGCGACCTCAAAAAGCAACTGGCCGAAGATATACTGAAGGTCACTCTCCCAATACGCGAACGCATCCTCGACCTCCGCGACAATGATGAATATCTCTCGAAGGTAGTGCGCCGAGGTGCCGAACAGGCTCGCGAAGTGGCTGCCAAGACCCTGCGCGAAGTGCGTGAAATTATGGGTATCCGCAAGTTCTGAAATGCGTAGAATCAGCAGACTGTTATTCCCCCTCATCCTCCTGCTATGCCTGAGCTGCTCACGCGGTTCGGGCTCAAAGCGCGTGCTGACCGTCACTATCCCTCCCCAACAATGGCTGCTGGAGCAGATTGCCGGCGACAGCTGGGAGGTGCAGGCATTGCTCCCTCCCGGCTCTAATCCTGAGACCTTCGAGCCTTCCATGCAGCAGCTGATGGAGCTCGACCGCAGCTCGGCCTACTTCAAGGTGGGTATGCCCGGATTCGAAGAGGCCACTTTGGCCAAGGTCAAAGAGAACTTCCCCTCACTGCAAATCATCGACAGCTCAACCGGAATCAAACCGGTCACCGGCACTCATGCCTCCCACCCCGGAGATGCCCACACTCACTCAGCCATCGACCCCCACACCTGGACATCGCTCCGAAATGCCCGCATCATGGCTGCCAACATGCTCGCCGAGCTTAAGAAACTTGACCCCGAGAGAGCATCCGAATATGAAGCCAACTATCGACGGCTGGACACCCGCTTGCAGCAACTCGACGACTCCATAGCATCAGTGCTCGCCCCGCGCGCCGGAGCTGCATTTGTCGTGTGGCACCCCTCTCTCAGCTACTTTGCCCGCGACTATTCTCTCAACCAGCTCGTGATGGAGCATGAAGGGAAGGAGGCTACTCCCGCCCAGCTGCGGCAAAAGCTCGACGAGGCCGGAAGCGCCCGACCGGTGGTCTTCTTCCTTCAGGATGAATACGACTCCCGAGCAGCACGCACTTTAGCCTCCGAACTGGGTGTGCCAACCGCCCCGATTGCTGTAATGAATCCTGACATCGCCGCCCAGGCGCGTGCCATAACATCCGCAATCAATGCCCGCTGAACAACACATTAATACCACCGGACTCCGACTCCCTCCCGAACCCCTGATTGAACTCAGGGATGTCAGTGTCTGCTACGAACCCGGTCGCCCCGCCGTTCTTGACGGCATCAATCTCTCAATCGAACCGGGAAGCTTCACTGCCATAACAGGCCCTAACGGCGGAGGAAAAACAACCCTGCTGCGCGTAATTCTGCGCCTGCTCAAACCCACCTCCGGCTCCGTTATATATCGCGACAACGGCCGGCAGGTCAAACACCTCCCAATCGGCTATCTCCCACAGAAGAGCATGATTGACACACGCTTCCCCATCACCGTGAAAGAGGTGTTGCTCTCAGGACTGCTGAAAGGCTTGTGGTCGAAACCTGACAAAGCGGATTACGACCGACTGCATTCAGTGATGCAGCTCGTCGGCTGCGAGCCGATAGCCGACCGCGCCATCGGCACACTCTCCGGAGGACAGCTGCAGCGCACTCTGCTTGGCCGGGCAATCATCTCAGACCCGAAAGTGCTCGTGCTCGACGAACCCCTCTCATATGTCGACAAACGCTTTGAGCAACAAATCTACGGCATCATCGAATCCCTCTCACGCCACACCACCATCCTCCTCGTTAGCCACGAAATGTCAATCATCTCAGGCATGGCAACACGCCACCTGATTGTTGACCATGGCCTCCACGCCTGCTCAGCCCTCCACCATTATATCCCCTCTGACTGCCTGTGATACTCAACTACATCTGGATAGGATTCCTCGCCGTCGCCTTCCTCACATGCCTCGGCACCACCCTCTTCTCCGGCGAGACCTCCATCTGGAGCGACGTCATGAACGCCTCCTTCACGCAGGCTGCCTTCGCCTTTGAAATCTCGATAGGCCTTACCGGCGTGCTCTCTCTCTGGCTCGGCATAATGAAAATAGGTGAACGTGCCGGAGTGACATCCTGGCTTGCCCGCCGCTGCGCCCCTCTGTTCTCCCGCCTCTTCCCCGGCATCCCGGCCGGCCACCCTGCCCTCGGAGCTATCTTCATGAACATCTCGGCCAACATGCTCGGACTGGACAATGCCGCAACCCCAATGGGACTGAAAGCCATGCAGGAGATGCAGACCCTCAATCCGCGCAAAGACACAGCCACCGACGCCATGATTATGTTCCTGGTGCTCAACGCCTCAGGACTCTGCCTGATTCCAATCAGCATAATGATGTATCGTGCCCAAGGAGGAGCGGCAAACCCGACTGACGTATTCATCCCCATCCTGCTGGCCACCGCCATAGCCACCCTCGTCGGCCTGACAGCCCTCTGCCTCAAACAGCGAATCCGCTTCGACCGTGTGCTCATATCCTGGCTCATCGGCATCGCCGCTCTCGTGGGAGGTGTGGTCTGGATTTTCGCATCAATGCCTGCCGAACAGATGCAGCGATGGTCAGCCTTCGCTGCCAACTTCCTGCTCTTCTCGGTCATCATTCTGTTCCTTATAGCCGGTGTGCGTAAACGCCTGAATATCTACGACACATTCATCGAGGGAGCCAAAGAGGGCTTCAAAACCGCCGTCATGATTATACCCTACCTCGTGGCTATCCTCGTCGCCATCGGAATGCTGCGCGCCTCCGGAGCATTAGGCATCTTCACCTCATGGGTCGAAAGCGGGGTAGCCATGCTCGGCTTCGACACCGGATGGGTAGGCGCACTCCCCACAATGCTTATGAAACCCCTGAGCGGCAGCGGCTCCTGCGCAATGATGCTCGACGTGATGCAGGCAGAAGGTGCCGACGCCTTCGTCAGCAAACTCGCCGCCTGTGTGCGCGGAAGCACCGACACCACCTTCTACATCCTTGCCGTCTACTTCGGCTCCGTCGGAGTAATGCGCACCCGCTACGCCGCAGGCTACGCCCTCCTCTGCGACCTCATAGGCGCCCTCTCCGCAATCCTCATAGCCTACCTCTTCTTCTGACATAAAAGCAACAGAGCCGACAAGCAAACGCGAGTCGGCTCCGTTGTATTATATCTGAGACAGCGGCTTTATTCCACCGTAACAGACTTGGCCAGGTTGCGGGGCATGTCAACATTCTTGCCCTTGTTGATGGCTATGTAGTAGCTCAACAGCTGGAGCGGAATGCTGGTGATGAGCGGAGTCAGACACTCGGGCACATCAGGCACCTCAAGAACATGGTTGGCGAGTTCACGGATAGTCGTGTCACCCTTAGTGACTATGGCTATGATGGAGCCTCCGCGACTCTTGACCTGCTGCACATTGCTCACAATCTTCTCATACAGGTGATCCTTCGGAGCTATGATTACTGTGGGCATCTCCGAGTCTATCAGTGCGATAGGACCATGCTTCATCTCGGCTGCCGGATAACCCTCGGCATGTATATAGCTGATTTCCTTCAGTTTCAGAGCACCCTCAAGAGCCACCGGATAAGAATAGCCACGACCAAGATAGAGGAAGTTGCGTGCATAGGTATATATGAGCGACAGGCGCTGAATATCATCGTTCAGACGCAGAGTCTCCTTAACCAAATCAGGAATACGGAGCAGACATCCGGCCACAGCCTCAATATCCTTCTGCTCCATTGAGCCTTTTATCTGCGCTATGGCGAGTGCCATCATTGTAAAGACGAGCACCTGACCGGTGAAAGCCTTCGTTGAGGCCACACCAATCTCCGGACCCACATGGATATAAGTTCCGGAGTGAGTCTCACGCGGAATGGAGGCTCCCACCACATTGCTCACACCATACACGAAAGCACCCTTGCTCTTGGCTATCTGAATGGCAGCCAGCGTATCGGCAGTCTCTCCGCTCTGGCTCACGGCAATCACTATATCCCGCGGTGTGATGACCGGATTGGAATAACGGAACTCGCTCGCATACTCAACCTCCACCGGGATGCCGCACATGTCCTGAAGCAACTGCTTGCCAAGCAGCGAAGCATGCCAGGAAGTGCCACAAGCCACTATGATAATGCGGTTTGCATTCAGGAATTTATCCTTGTGATCCATCACACCGTTGAGAATGATGCGACGTCCACCCTCCACGATGCGGCCACGTATGGAATCGGTCAGGGTATTGGGTTGTTCAAAAATCTCTTTGAGCATGAAATGCGGATAGCCACCCTTCTCCAGCTGAGTGATGGAAAGCTCAAGCTTCTTGACATTAACCTTCTCCTCAGAGCCTTTCAGGTTAATCAGCTTCAGAGGCTCACCACGCTTGATGACGGCTATCTGGTCGTCATCAACATAGACCACCTTATTAGTGTACTCAATGAACGGTGTTCCGTCAGAACCGAGGAAAGTCTCGTCATCGCCAATGCCAACCACCAGCGGAGAACTCTTGCGGGCAGCTATGATGGTGTCGGGATTACCCTTCTCAACCACTGCCATTGCATATGCGCCGACCACCTGATTCAGAGCCTCACGCACAGCATCCACCAATTCGCATTCATTCGTAGTGCGGATATACTCGATGAGCTGCACAAGCACCTCCGTATCGGTTTCGGTATGAAACTTGCAGCCATGCTGCGCCAACGCATCCTTCAGCAGCTGATAGTTCTCGATGGTGCCGTTATGCACGAGTGCCAGCTCGCCATCTTCGCTGTAATGAGGGTGGGCATTGGAGTCTGACGGCTCGCCATGAGTAGCCCAACGCGTGTGTGCGATGCCGGCCACAGCTTCAAGGTTCTTGTCAGCGCAAAAATCTTCGAGATTGGAGACCTTGCCCTTAGCCTTATACACATGCAAGTCACCACCGGGAGACACCAACGCCATGCCGGCACTGTCGTAACCACGGTATTCAAGACGTTTCAAGCCGTTGATCAGAACATTATATACGGAGCCGCCTCCGACATATCCTACGATTCCACACATATTTATATATAGATATTGTTTGTGGTTTGTAAATTATAAAACGTCTTCTTATAGAAAACGTAGCTGTAAGAATTACAGGGATCAGTACCCGGAAATTGCGGCACAAAGGTACGAAAAAATTCCCGAATCTCAGCATCTCGGCCTCTGTTTGCTGACTCTTTAACTTATATTTAAGAGTGTGAAGTCATCTTGACTTTTTGAATTTGTTAATATGTTTAAGAAA
>CANSAP010000043.1 GCA_947644715.1 uncultured Bacteroidales bacterium | reverse complement strand
GATTATCTGCACAGTCCTGGGCCGAAGAATGAAATACGACAACCAATTCATATAAAATCACAATAATACAAGGATAACACCAAAAACGCCGCAAATCAGATTTGCGGCGTTTTTGGTGGGGTATGGTTGCGTGGCTATCAAGCCTTGTAGGCCTCGATGTCAGCGGGGTTGAAACGGTTGATGAAATCGGCATGGGCTGCTACCTGCGCCTGTGCCCAGCGGGTGAATACACCGGCGGTCTTGGCGAAGCTGCGGGTGCGGGCTGCATCCTGAAGCAGAAGCCAACCCATGATGGTGTAGCCGGCCATCTCTACGAGGCGACGGGCCATGAAGTCAACATAGCCGGCCTGCTCCTTACCTGCCTCTACCTTCTCAACGGCGGCGGCATAGAGTGCTGTCATCTCTTCGAGCGTAGCACGGATAGCGGCATCCTCCTCGCAGAAGGGCATTGCCTTGTATTCCTCCATGCGTGAGAGGTAAGTGCCGGTGGTGACGTGGCGGATGGCTGCCACTACCTGAAGCTGAGTGGTGCCTTCGTAGATTGAGGTGATGCGGGCGTCGCGATAGATGCGTTCGCAGGCATAGTCCTTCATGAAGCCGGAGCCGCCATGAATCTGGATGCAGTCATAGGCGTTCTGGTTGCAGAATTCGCTTGAGAGACCCTTAGCCAGCGGAGTGAATGCGTCGGCGAGCTTGGAGTAGTACTTCATCTCCTTGCGCTCCTCGGGAGTCAGCTTGCGCTCCTTGGCGATATCTTCGTAGGTCTTGTACATGTCCACGAAGCGTGCGCATTCGTAAAGCAGTGAGCGGGAAGCATCGAGCTTGCCTTTCATTACAGAGAGAATCTCGAAGACGGCGGGGAACTCGATGATAGCCTTGCCGAACTGCTGACGCTCCTTGGCATACTGGAGTGCCTCGCGGTAAGCCTGCTCGCTGATGCCGACGCTCTGGGCTGCAATGCCGAGACGGGCACCGTTCATCAGTGCCATTACATATTTGATGAGGCCGAGCTTGCGGTCGCCGCAAAGTTCTGCGGGGGCATCCTTGTAGACCAGCTCGCAGGTGGGGCTGCCCTTGATGCCCATCTTGTTCTCGATGCGACGCACGTTAACGCCACCGTTGCGCTTGTCATAGATGAACATGGAGAGGCCGCGGCCATCCTTAGTACCCTCTTCGGAGCGGGCGAGCACGAGGTGGATGTCGGCATCACCGTTGGTGATGAAACGCTTAACGCCGTTGAGCACCCAAGAGCCATCCTCCTTCTGAGTAGCCTTGAGCATAACGCTCTGAAGGTCAGAGCCGGCATCAGGCTCGGTGAGGTCCATACTCATGGTCTCACCCTCGCACACGCGGGGAATGAAACGCTGCTTCTGATCCTCGTTGGCAAATTCGTAGATAGTCTCGGCGCAGTCCTGCAGGCCCCACAGGTTCTCGAAACCTGCATCGGCACGGCTCACGATGTCGGCGGCCATGATGTAAGGGGTCACAGGGAAGTTCAGACCACCCAGACGACGGGGCATTGACATGCCCATCAGGCCGGCCTTGCGGGTAGCGTCAAGATTTACTTTAGTGCCGGCTGCGTAGTGGGCGCGGCCGTCGGAGCAGGATGCTCCCTCGTGGTCAACATCCTCGGCATTCTCAGCCACGATGTCGCCACAGATTTCACCTACTACCTCGAGCACACGGTCGTAAGAGTCCATGGCATCGGCGAAGTCGGCAGGTGCGTAGTCATATTTATCGGCGTCAGCAAAGTCGCGCTCCTTGAGAGCAACGATTTTCTCCATCAGAGGATGAGAGAGGTGGTGCTTCAGCTCCGGATTGTCAGTATAGAAATTAGCCATAGCTTATTTAGAGTTCTTTTTGTAATACTTGATGAGACGGGGAAGCACATCCTCGATGTTGCCGGTGATTACGTAGTCGGCAATTGTATTGATGGGTGCGTTCGGGTCGTTGTTCACCGAGATGATGATTGAGGAATCCTGCATGCCGGCGATGTGCTGAATCTGGCCTGAGATACCGCAGGCGATGTAGAGCTTCGGACGGACAGTCACACCGGTCTGGCCAATCTGGCGGTCATGGTCAACCCATCCGGCATCCACTGCCGCACGGCTTGCGCCCACCTCGGCACCCAGCGTGTCAGCCAACTGCTGAAGCAGGTCGAAATTCTCCTTGGAGCCAACGCCGTAGCCGCCGGCCACAATGATGGGAGAACCTTTCAGGTTCACTTTGCTCTTGGCTACGTGGCGGTCGATAATCTCCACTACGTAATCCTCCTCAGAGGTGTATTTTGCGGGATCCAGGTTGATAACCTCACCCTTGTGGTTGGGGTCATATACCTCTTTCTTCATCACGCCCTCGCGCACGGTGGCCATCTGCGGACGACACTCGGGGTTAACGATGGTAGCCACGATGTTGCCGCCGAATGCGGGACGAATCTGCAGCAGCAGGTTCTCGTAATCCTTCTTGGTTTTCGGGTCAGTGTGTGAGCCGATTTCCAGCGAAGTGCAGTCAGCCGTAAGGCCGGAGTGCAGGCAGGAGCTTACGCGCGGGCCCAGGTCACGACCGATGGACGTAGCGCCCATGAACGCAATCTGAGGTTTGATTTCGCGGAAGAGGTTGATGAGAATTGATGAGTGAGGCAGAGAGGTGTAGGGATACAGGCGTGCATCCTCCACCTTATAAAGGCGGTCAACGCCATAGGGGAAAACCTGCTCCTCGATGCCTTCAAGCTTATCGCCGGCCACTACTGCTTCCAGCTTGCAGCCGAGCTGATTGGCCAGTGAGCGACCCTTGGTGAGAAGTTCAAGGCTCACGTCGGCCACACGTCCATCCTCGTATTCGAGGTAAACTATGAGATTGTTCTGGTCTGACATTTTCTTAATGGTTTGGGGCGATTAGCCGATAGTGTGGTTAGCGATAAGTTCTTTGATGAGACCCTCGAGCTCTTCATCGGTAGCGGGCACATTGCGTGCGTCCTTAGCGGTGAAGACAACATTCTCGATAGCCTTAACCTTTGTGGGGGAGCCGGCGAGGCCGCACTGCTCCAGGTCAGCATCCACATAGGCTGCGTTCCATTCATCCACCTTCAGATAGGGCTTGGCCTCCAGCATAGCTTTCTTCTGCTCGTCAGCGCCGGCCTCAGTCAGCGACATTGCGCGCTTATATTTCATTAGAGCCTTGGCATTGCGCGGACGGCAAGCGGGAGCTGAGCCGTTCACGGTCACTACCAGCGGGAGCGGGCAGCTCACAGTCTCCACGCCGCTCTCGATGCGACGGGTGATGATGGCGCGACCATCCTTGATGTCGGCAATTTCCTCAGCGTAAGTCACCTGCGGGATGCCAAGTTTCTCGGCAATCTGGGGACCCACCTGGGCAGTGTCACCATCAATAGCCTGACGACCGCCGATGATGATATCGAAGTCACCCATCTTGCGGGCGGCAGTAGCGAGGGCGTAAGAAGTAGCGAGAGTGTCGGCACCGGCAAACGCACGGTCAGAGAGCACAACGCCGCCGTCGGCACCGCGGAAGAGACCTTCGCGGATAATGTCAGCAGCACGCGGAGGACCCATGGTGAGCAGAGTCACCTTGCTGCCGGGGAATTTGTCTTTGAGGCTGAGCGCCTGCTCCAAGGCATTGAGGTCTTCGGGATTGAAAATAGCCGGCAGAGCCGAGCGGTTGATAGTCCCGTCTTCCTTCATTGCATCTTTGCCCACATTGCGGGTGTCAGGCACCTGCTTGGCGAGCACAATAATGTTAAAGCTCATGTTGGAGATGTTATATTGTTAAGTATTTTTCTCAGAATGAGAACGTTAACGGATGCCGTCGCCGCCCGGGGCGCACCCTGCAGCGACCCGCAATCCGTTCGCGGGAAAACATAATTCGCGCAAAGTTACAAAAAAAATCCAATCCACCCGCAGATTCTGCACACTTTTTCATCCTGCGTGCAACCCTGCCGTTTTGACTACACTTCATATCACTGCATAATGGCATGTCGCAACAGATGATTTCTTCAATGTTCAATCATAACCGACGAGTCAGTTATAATACTGCCTCAGGGATTCTAAATTGTTTCTTAATTGTTTCAACCTTATAATTTTTTGATATAGAAAAGTTTTTGTAACTTTGTCCGACATGACGATGTGCTGTACGCTCATTTGCCCGGACACAAACAGGGGACACACATCATGCCTGATTATAACAACCACGCAATCATGACCAAGGACGTACTCGAATTTACGACATATTGCATCAGCAAGCTTGCTGAGTATCTCAACATACCACAAAAAGAAGTATTTCAGCGGTTGCTTCAATCCGGCATTTTGTACAATTACATTGTGCCATCATATGACGTGCTCCATACTTTCAGTTCCCGCTATCTGATGGAGGATTTAACCGATTATATGCGGGAGGAAGGAGTATTGCCCGTATGATTGTTTACCATTCTTCAACACTATCCGTTGAGTATCCTGACATTTCTTTCTCCAGGAACTTCTTGGATTTTGGCAAAGGTTTTTACCTTACTTCGATTTATGATCAGGCTGTAAAATATGCACAGCAGTTCAAGAGAAGGAAAAAGCAGGCATGGTTATCAACGTACGAACTGGTGTTTAATCCTGCTGATTGGAAAATTCTTAAATTTGACTCTTATAATCGTGAGTGGTTGCAATTTGTCTCCAAGTGCAGAGCCGGACAGGATGATTCGGAATATCTATTTTCAGTCTGAAACGGCCCAGCTAATAGAGGATGGGATTGCTGATTTGCACTGCCGCAGTGAAAAGTATTTGGCGACACTTGTTTGGGAGGAATATCAAGAAACAAATAGCCATAATTGACTACGGCGTCAGACTCCATTGCCGCCATACCACTCGGGAAGTGGGGCACCAACAAGGTGTGTAATGGCATGGAAAACTATTTTTGTTTGTTAAAAAGGGCTTTTTCAGCGAAATTTTACGTAACTTTAGGCCGTGAATTGTGTCAAGAATATAAAGGCTTGACGCTATTACTGTGTAACAAACTGATTAATAACTAATTACTTCTTTTCCGATGAAAAAAATCTCTTTACTTATCCTGGCTATGCTGCTGGCCATACCCGCCCTGCAGGCCGCTCTCCCTTCTGTGATGCTCCAGGACATGAACGGAGCCACTGTTGATACTTCCACGCTTTCAAATGATGGCAAGCCTATGCTTATCTCTTTTTGGGCAACATGGTGCAAGCCTTGTAAGCGCGAGCTGAAAGCAATTCATGAAGTTTACCCTGACTGGGTAGAAGACACCGGTGTGAAAGTTGTGGCCGTCAGCATCGACGAAGCTCAGAACGCTCAGAAAGTAAAGCCTTTTGTGGATGGTCAGGGCTGGGAATACACTGTACTGCTTGACACTAATCAGGAATTTGCTCGCCAGATGGGAATCGTCGGCACTGAGGTGCCCCACGCTTTCATTGTTGACGGTCAGGGCAACATCGTTTGGAGCCACAAGGGCTACGTAGACGGTGGCGAAGAGGAAATCTACGACCAGCTGCTGAAGCTCGCCGGGAAATAAAATTAAGGAAGAGTGTTGCGGAGTCTGCCTTACAGCAGAGACGGCAACACCCTTTCATTGTTACTACGTTTGGTTTTATTTACCTTAAGTCTATCTTATAACAGTGATTAACAAGCATTTATTTGCCGCACTGCTGAGTGCGGGATGCATCGCGACAGCCGGCGCACAGGTCGAGGCACTGAACAATGCGCCCGGCGGTGCCGGCGGTTCTGACATCACTCTCGCTCCCGTGGAGCAGGGGGATTCGCTCGTGGCTCGCGATTACATGGGTGAGACCGTTATGGCTCGCCCCGCGTTCCCGGAGCGCAAGCCCAACTGGTGGAATCAGATACGCGTGAACGGGACTCTGCAAACGGAGTTCCTTATTCCGGTGGATGACCATGGGCTCGGTCAGATGCACAACGACCGCGACATTTATGCCGCCGATGTGCTCAACAACACTTACTTCGACCTTACGCTCAATGCCCCCTATCTCTCGATAGGTGCCCGCTTTGAGTGGGCCAAGTGGCCTCTGCCCGGCTACGAGAAGGAATTCGACGGCTGGGGTGTGCCTTACATCTGGGCCACTGCCAAATATAAATGGGCACAGCTCACCGTGGGTGACTACTACGAGCAGTTCGGCTCAGGCCTTATTCTGCGCACCTACGCCGAGCGCTCTCTTGGCATCGACAACGCTCTGCGCGGCGGACGCATCAAGCTCAATCCCGCACCCGGCCTGCGCTTCACAGCCCTGGCCGGCAAACAGCGCTATTATTGGGAACATAACTCCGCCTGGATCTGGGGCGGCGATGTGGAATGGAACCTGGCGGAAAGCTTCCGTCGCGCCTTCGGCTCTGACTACGGCGTGACGCTCGGCTTCAGCTACGTCGGCAAGCATGAGAAGGAGACCTATCTGGAGTCTGAGGACTACATGCACCGCCTCCACTTCCCAGAGAACACGGCTGCTTTCGATGCCCGCATCCGCCTGAAGCTGCATGACTTCTCGCTGCTCTTCGAGGGGGCTACCCGCAACAACGAGCCTTCCGCCGACAACAATTACACCTACCGTCGCGGCTCTGCAGTGCTTGCCTCCGCATCCTATTCTGCCAGCGGCTTCTCGGCTTTGGTACAGGCCAAGCGCTCCGACAACATGAGCTGGCGCTCCAACCGCGATGTGACCGGTGTCTCCAGCTTCATCAATAACCTGCCCCCCTTCACCATGACGCAGACCTATGCGCTGGCAGCCATGTATCCTTATGCAACCCAGGCTGACGGCGAATGGGCCTACCAGGCTGAGGTGCGCTATCTGTTCAAGCGCGGCACTGCGCTGGGTGGCAAGTACGGCACCAATTTCCGTGTGTCCGGTTCATTGATTACGGCTCTTGACCGCAACTGGCCTGCCGGTGTGCCCCACATCAATGAGTCTTACATCCCCGGCACCGACGGCTACGGTGCCCCCTTTTGGAAAGCCGGCTCACTCAACTACGCCGACGTCAATGTGGAAATCAATAAGAAGCTCACCCGCTCCTTCTCCGCCACATTGTTCTATATGTTCCAGAAGTACAATCAGGCCGTGATTCTTGGCCACGGTGTGAATGGCGACATGGTGAATGCCAACATCTTCATCTTCGAGGGTCAGTGGAAAATCAAGCGCAACACGCAGCTCCGCTTCGAGGTGCAGTATCTGCACACTAAGCAGGACCTTGGCGATTGGCTGGCCGCCACTCTGGAGCTCTCGCTCGCGCCCCACTGGATGTTCACCGTCACCGACATGCAGAACTTCAACGACAATCCGAAGTTTGGTCCCACGAAGAAGAATTATTACAGCTTCGGCGTGACTTACAACTATCTGCGCAACCGCTTCTATGTGGCCTATGGCCGCACCCGCGAGGGCTACAACTGCTCGGGCGGCATCTGCCGCTGGGTGCCCGCATCGAAGGGTTTCTCCATCACTTATAACTACACATTCTAAATCACAAGCCATGCGTAAACACCTTATATATATGGCAGGCGCATCGCTGATGATGCTTTCCTGCACCTCCTGCGACAATATTGATGAGCAGGATCGCCTGATTCCCATCGAGCGCCCGCACTCAGAAAAGGTGGTGCTGCTCGAAGAGTTTACCGGCGCAACATGCGTGAACTGTCCCAACGGCGCCTCTACCGTGCACTCCATGCTCGAGAGCGAAGCCTTCAAAGGGAAACTGGTGGCCGTGAGTCTTTACCCCTCACAGATGGCGAATCTCACCACTCCCATCACCACTGACCTGCGCACCCCCGAGGCCACCGAGTATTTCAGCGCCTACGACGGCACTTCCAAGGGTCTCCCCTCAGCCATGATGGACCGCACCCCTTATAAGGGTTCTGTGCTCCAGCTGCTCCCCCCCACCTGGAGCGGCGTGGTCAGCGAGATGCTCAAAGAGCAGTCTCCGGTGACTCTCGATCTGACCTCCACCTACGATGCTTCCTCCCGCAATTTGACCGTAAGCTACACTGTTGACTACAACGATCCTGTGCAAGAAGAGGTTTACATGCAACTTTGGGTAGTTGAAAACGGAATTCTTTCCATCCAGGCCTCAACCACCGGACTGATTTACGACTACGAGAACAACCATGTGCTCCGCGCCGCCATCAACGGCACCTGGGGTGAAAGCCTCGGCGCATCCCACATCCCCGGCTCACAGAGCGCAGGCATGGCTTCAATCACACTTAAACAAGACTGGGTGCCTGAGAATGTGCAGGTGGTAGGCTTCGCTTACCGCGCCTCCGACCGCCGTGTGCTTCAGGCTCACCTGCTTTCCTCAATAACAGAATAATCCTCACGCTCATAAAGACATGAAGAAATTTCTATTTACACTCATAGCTATGGTCATAGGCGCTTTCTCATTGGTGAAAGCTGACCCCGTGACCTGGTCTTACAAACTTGTGGATGACGGCACTGATCATCCTTCGCTGCAGATGACTGCCACCATTGCTGCCGGCTATCACCTGTATGACTTCACCCATCAGGGCATGGAGAACAAGCTTGCCATCTCAGTGAGCGGCGACGGTGTGCAGACCGTAGGGTCTCCCAAGGCCGGTCGCGCCCCTATCGCTGAAATTGACGAAGATGGCGCCAACGCCCGTTTCTACACCGGTTCCATAACCTTCACTCAGAAGCTGAAACCCACTGCCGAGAAGTATAAGGTTACAGTAAAAATTACCGGCCAGGCTTGCAACGACAACTCCTGCACCAACTACAATTCCGCAAAGATTCTTGAAGGCCATGCCCCCAAGGCAGCCGCCAAAGAGGAACCAAAGGAGGAGGTTAAAGAGGAGGTAAACGAAGAGGCCGAGGCTCTTTTGGCAACGACACTCACTGCCGATGCTGACAGCGTTGCCGCAGACTCTGCCGCTGTCGCTGTGGCCGGGGTTCAGACCGACTCTCAGCTCTGGGCCAACGTTGAGCCGCAGCTCCGCGAGCTCTCTCAGGAAAAGGAGGAGACCAGCCTGCTGGCAATCTTCCTTGCCGGCATTCTGGGCGGCTTGATTGCGCTTATCACCCCCTGCGTATGGCCCATGATTCCCATGACTGTTTCCTTCTTCCTGAAGCAGAACAAGAGCCGCGCCGCCGGCATCCGCTCCGCCGTGGTCTATGGTCTGTCAATCGTGGTTATCTATGTGGCTATCGGCCTCATCGTTACAGCCGTCTTCGGCGGTGGCGCCCTGAATGCACTCAGCACCAACGCCTGGTTTAACGTCTTCTTCTTCCTGCTGCTCGTGGTCTTCGCCATCAGCTTCATGGGTGGCTTCGAGATAACGCTCCCCTCCAAGTGGACCAACAAGATGGACTCCAAGGTAGACACAACCACCGGCATGGTCTCCATCTTCTTCATGGCCTTCACACTGGCACTCGTCTCCTTCTCCTGCACCGGTCCCATCATCGGCACCCTGCTTGTGGAGACTGCCACTTCGGGCAACTTCCTCTCCCCCGCCATCGGTATGCTCGGCTTCGCGCTGGCACTGGCATTGCCCTTCACCCTGTTTGCCATGTTCCCCACCATGCTCAAGTCAATGCCCAAGAGCGGCGGCTGGCTGAACTCAGTGAAGGTGGTGCTCGGCTTCCTGGAACTGGCTTTGGCTCTGAAGTTCCTCTCCATTGCCGACCTCACTTGCAACTGGCGCATACTTGACCGCGAGGTGTTCCTCTGCCTCTGGATTGTAATCTTCGCCCTGCTCGGTTTCTACCTGCTCGGCAAGCTTCGTTTCCCTCATGACTCCAAGGTGGAGAAGACCGGCATCGGTCGCTTCATGCTCGCCCTCATCTCCCTCTCCTTCGCTCTCTATATGGTGCCCGGCCTCTGGGGTGCTCCGCTGAAGGCCATCAGCGCCTTCGCTCCTCCGAGCCGCACTCAGGACTTCTCTCTTTATGAAGGTGAAATTCATCCCCGCTCCAATAACTATGAGGAGGGCATGGCTCTCGGCGTGCAGGAAGACAAGCCCATCCTGCTCGACTTCTCCGGCCATGGCTGCACCAACTGTCGTGAACTGGAGGGTGCCGTATGGACCAACGATGATGTGCGCACTCTCATCAACGACGACTTCATTCTCGTCTCTCTCATGGTCGACGAGCGCACTCCCCTGCCCGAGCCTATCGTCAAGACCAAAGCTAACGGCGAGACGGCAATCGTGGAGACCGTAGGTGAACTCTGGGGACTGCTCGAGAGCGAGAAGTTCGGCATCATGGCTCAGCCCTATCACGTTATCCTTGACCACAAGGGCAATCCGCTGTCCTCTCCCATGGACTACAACAACGGTAAAGATCCGAGCCGCTACATTGAATTCCTCCAGACCGGCCTTCAGAACTACCGCGCCGGCAAAGCGGCGAAAAAGTAACGGTCTCTGAACCGTCATTAAATCAACATCGGTTGCGTATCCGAGGATACGCAACCGATGTTGCACAATAGAAACAATGTGGATTCATACGGGCGGCAGAGTGGGCTGTGAAGTCATCTTGGCTTCTGTATGCAAAAACCAGGGTGCGTTATGCTGCGGTGAATCAATGCAGACTAGCGCACCCTGAAAGTCTTTTGCCAATTCTCTGTTGGTTGGGTCAGAGAATTTGTTCCGGCATCTCAATCCAGCCGGTGCCGGGATAATTCTGTTCGATGTAACGGCGCAGATATCTGCGCGTGTCAGTGCTGATGGTTTTATCTTTGTCGAAATAGGGATTGTAGATGACTAATGCGACTTCCACACCTCTGACTTTCAGCGACTCAAGTGTGAGAAGAGTGAGGTTGATGCTTCCCAGACAGCCGTTGGTCACGACGGCTGCCGGCAGTTCATGCTCAGCCACCCAGTCAGCCGTGAGATAGTCACCGGTGAGGGGTACCAACGCACCTCCGGCACCCTCCACGAGCACATGGTCGAACTCTGTGCTGAGGGTCGTGAGGCTGCGCATCGGTGTCTCCCAATCAAGGGACACCCGGTCAATCTCGGCAGCCAGATGGGGGCTGGCGGGGTAAGAGAGAATGAGTGGCGCAGTGGTGAAATCCAGGTCGCGCGGCTGCAAGGGAATCCCCATGATGCGACGATGCAGTTCTATGTCTTCGCTGCGTCCGCAATTGCCGGTCTGGATAAATTTCTGAGTTATAATGGAGCGACCGGCCTTCGCAACCTCGCGGGCAAGCCAGCCGGTAGCCCAGCTCTTGCCCACATCGGTCCCGATGCCGGTCACGAAAAGCACTTGGGGGATTACCATGCGAACATGGGATACTCGTTCATCATCTCGTTAACCTGTGCGCGCACCTTGGCGATTTCTTCAGGTTCGTCAGCGTGAGTGAGCACGTGGTCAATGAGGTCTACTATCTTCAGCATGAGGTCTTCCTTGGCACCACGGGTTGTGATGGCGGCTGTGCCGAAGCGGAGGCCGGAGGTGAGGAAGGGTGAACGGGTGTCGTAGGGCACCATGTTCTTGTTGGCGGTGATGTCAGCTTCCACGAGCACACGCTCTGCCTTCTTGCCGCTCATGTCGGGGAATTTGGTGCGGAGGTCTACGAGCATGCAGTGGTTATCGGTGCCGTCGGAGATAATCTTGTAGCCCTTCTCAATCAGAGCACCGGCCAAGGCAGCGGCGTTCTTCTTGATCTGGAGGCAATATTCGCGCCATTCAGGCTGGAGAGCCTCGCCGAATGCCACGGCTTTGGCTGCGATTACATGTTCGAGCGGGCCACCCTGCACGCCGGGGAATACGGCAGAGTCGAGCAGTGCGCTCATCTTTTTGATTTCACCCTTGGGAGTCTTCTTGCCCCAGGGGTTATCGAAGTCTTTGCCCATGAGGATGAGGCCGCCGCGCGGACCGCGCAGGGTCTTGTGGGTAGTGGTGGTGACAATGTGGGCATGCTTCACGGGGTTTTCGAGCAGACCGGCAGCGATAAGACCTGCGGGGTGAGCCATGTCAACCATGAAGATGGCACCGATTTCGTCGGCCACTTTGCGGATGCGGGCGTAGTCCCAGTCGCGAGAGTAGGCGCTTGCACCGGCTATGATGAGTTTGGGTTTATGTTCGCGGGCTTTGGCTTCGAGTTCCTCGTAGTTCACTCGACCGGTGTCAGCATCAACGGTGTAGCTGATGGGGTTAAACACGAGTCCGGAGAAGTTCACGGGGCTGCCGTGGCTGAGATGACCGCCATGACTCAGGTCCATGCCCATGAAGGTGTCGCCGGGCTTGAGGCAAGCCATAAAGACAGCCATGTTGGCCTGTGCGCCGCTGTGGGGCTGCACATTTGCCCATTCGGCACCAAAGAGCTTCTTTGCGCGCTCAATAGCCAGGTTCTCAGCCTCGTCCACAACTTGGCAGCCGCCGTAGTAGCGCTTTGCGGGATAGCCTTCTGCATATTTATTGGTGAGGCAGGAGCCCATGGCGTGCATCACTTCGTCGCTCACGAAGTTTTCTGAAGCGATGAGTTCCACACCGCGGCGCTGGCGCAGGTGTTCACGGTCGATGATGTCGAAAATCTCTTTGTCTCTTTGCATTGTGTTATTCAGGGTTATAGGGTTATTAGTCAGTTTTTAAGGCCATCATGCCGCAGGCAGGATGACGGCGTAAAATTACTAAAAATTCCTTGACCTGCCAAAATTTTAAGCCGGAAAGAACGGAGGGAACACCTCTATGGATGCTCCCTCCTTGGCTTTTTATGTGTCTATTGTGACGGGTGATCAGAAGGCTGCTTTGAGGCCGATGGTCTTACCCTCTGCAGTGCGGGCTTTCAGCAGGTAGATGCCACCGTTGAGACCGGTGTTTACTACGCCTTCAGCGCCCTGCTGCTCAAAGACTTTGCGACCCTGCATGTCATATACCTCCAGGGCTGCGAGGGCACCGTTGATGCGAATCACGCCGCCGGAGAGGCATGTGATGGATGCATCGGCGCCGGCCTGCACGGCATCAATGCCGTTGGAGGTCTCGACATCCAGAATGTAAGAGTAATATGAAACGCCGGCGGTTTCATCCCATTCATTGGAGACGGTTGTGGCTATGGTCTTCAGGTCAGGGGTGCAGGTGGCACGACCGTAGCAGGGGACGTTTTCTTTCATCTCCCAGGTCATGGTGGCGTAGTTCCATACCTCCATGTCGTGATACATGTTTTCCTTCATCCAGTTGGCAATTACGGGTGAAGCAGTGTTCATGTAATCCTGGAGAGAGACGAGGGTGCCGTCGGGCAGACGCACATCGGCATTGTCATAATAATAGTTGGCGTTATGAGTGAAGAGTGTACCGTCGTCAGCCATAGCGTCAATCAAAGAGTTGCGTTCGTTGGGGTTGTGAGTCACGGCGCCGGTCTCCAGATTAAAGATGTAGGGGGTGTCGTAGCTCACAAGGTTGCCCTCCTCATAGCTTCCTGCGTTCTTGCGGTTGGTCATGGCCATGGTCTTGCCGTCAGAAGAGAGGAAGATGTTGTTGAAGACAAATGCGCAACCATCGTTAATACACTGGTTATAGGCATTGATGAAGGCCATGAAGTCGGCGCTCCATTCCTCGGCAAGACGGTCGTAAGCAGCTTTGGCTACATCATACTTGTCAAGGCTGTCGTCGCTCATGAAGTCTTCCTCAACAGGATAGGTGGAGTAATCGTAGTTGCCGGTGATGGCACAGTTCTCTTCCCATTCCTTGACGGCAAGGTCATACTCGCTCTTCTCCTCAGCAGTCATGAAGTCGGTAATGTTGGGAGCCTCAGGGCCTTCGCCGGGATAAGCGGGGAACTCTACATTGCCGGGGTTAATGAGCTCGGGATGAATCAAGGTGTAAGACCATGTGCCGTCAGCAGCACGGTCATAAACGATGGGCTGACGCATGGCTCCGCCAAAGTCATAGACTTGACCCACGATGCGGCTGCCGTCATCAGAGATGCGCACGGCGGTGACATACACGGGGGGACGACCGGTGAAATCCAGCTCCGGGTGAGGGAGCATCACGGGAAGGCCGTAAGAGCCGCTTTCATTCATTTCCCAAACACAAGGCACGGAAAGAATGGCATCGTCCATTTCGCTGACACCACGATTGTGCTGGGTGCCGCAGATGAAACGTCCGTCAGGGGTTATTCCGTTGGCCGAGCCGGGAAGGTCCCTCTGGCGGGTGGGAAGCATTGTATATTTGCCGTTTTTGAACAGGCATGCAGGTGACATGGCGCTGTAATTGCCCAGGAAAGAGCCGTCGTTGGCAACACAGTTGCCGGTACCGGCGCAATAGGAAAGTGTCTGGGAGCCGTCATCAGAGAATGTTGTGCGGTCACCCGTCTCCAGGTCAATAATGGTGAGAGTCTGATATAATTCACTAAGAACGTAGCGACCGTTCGGGGAAATCGCAGTCACGTCAATGTCCGGCATGGTTTCAGGCATGGCCATGGCGCTGAATGCGAGTGCTATGGCAGAACCTGTGAGTAGTAAAGTTTTTTTCATATAGATAAAAAATAATGATTAGTTATTGAGGTTGTGTCAGATGGTATAAGCTATGCTTGTGTGCTCTATTAATGCGCTTGCGGGGGATTCCCGCATCGCAATGCAGTTACCCTCACTCTTGCAGGCAATTACACGTCGCAAAGTTAAGTATAATATCGGGACAGACCAAATTCTATATCTTAATTTTTGTGTATCTCGTGAATTTCTCCTACTTTTGCAATGAACGCAGTAACTCCAAGGGTATATGGCTGTCGACAAACTGAATAAATATATATGGATAGTAGACACAATCAATCGTCACGGAGCAATCTCCCGCTCCGCCCTCTCTGACCTTTGGATGCGTTCGGCTCAAGGTGACGGAAGACCTATCCCCCATCGCTCCTTCTTCGCTTACCGACGCGCCATTGAAGCGCAGCTCGGAATCACAATTAAGTGCAACAGAGCTCATGAATACTATATCGACAGCTCGGAGACCGTGCAGGATGAGGCTTTCCGCAATTGGGTGCTCGACTCTTACGCCATGCGCGGATTGCTTGATGACAACCGCGACCTGTCACAACGCATACATGTGGAGCCGGTTCCCTCAGCCCGCAGATTCCTCGCTGAACTGCTCGACGCTGTGCGCGAATGCCGGCGAATCAGCTTCGACTATGCTCCATTCAACCGCCAACGCACGGAGACCGGAATCATCTTTGAGCCATACTTCGTTAAGCTCTTCCGCCAACGATGGTACATGGTGGGCAACCGAGTGGCCGACGACCAACTGCGCACTTATGCCCTCGACCGCGTGACTGACCTCACCCCTTTGGCCACTACATTCCAACTCCCTCCCGGACTGAGCGCCGACGATTACTTCGCTGACCTCTTCGGCATAACACAAAGTAAAGCCCCGGCAAGGGACATCAAGATGAAAGTCGACGCACGGTCAGCAAAATACCTCCGCGCCCTCCCTCTCCACCACTCCCAGCGCGAAGAACAATTCAGTGAGTTCAGCATCTTCAGATTCAGAATGAAACTCACCGATGACCTCGTGCGCCACCTCCTCTCCCTCGGGCCCGAAGCCGAAGTGCTCGAGCCCAAAGCCCTTCGGCTGATGATCTCACAAGCATTAAAAGATACACTCGCAAAATATGAATAAGAACAATGACGCCGCAGCGCAAGACGCCCGCCTCACGGAGTTGAGCACAACTCCCATCGGTCGTCTGCTCTGGAAATACTCGCTGCCAGCCGTAATAGGCACCGTAGTCACAGCCCTCTACAACCTCATTGACTCCATAGTAATCGGCCATGCCATAGGTGACCCCGACGTAATAGCCGGCATAGCCGTCACCTTTCCCGTAATGACCCTCTCCGGCGCACTCGGAATGCTCATAGGCGCCGGTGCCGCAACCCGCATATCCATAGCCTTCGGACAAAAAGACAAGCCACGCGCCGAAATGATTCTCGGCAACTCCGTAGTAATGACGGTCATCATAGGCCTGAGCTACATGACCTGCTTCTACTTCTGGCTTGACCCCATCCTCCGGCTCTTCGGAGCCTCCGACGCCTCAATCGTCTACGCACGCGAATTCATGCGATGGATTATCCCCGGAATGGTACTCATCAACCTCACATTCTCATACAACAATGTGATGCGAGCCACCGGATACCCCCGCAAAGCCATGTACACCAACATGCTCGGCGCCGCCCTCAACGCCATCCTCGCACCCCTCTTCCTCTTCGGATTCGGTTGGGGCATCTGGGGCGCTGCCCTCGCCACCGACATATCCATGACAATCACAGCCATATGGGTCATGAGCCACTTCTTCCTTAAAAGCAGCTCACTCACATTCCGCCGAGGCACCTACCGACTCAAATGGCGCATCGTCAAATCAGTCCTGATGATTGGCATGGCCCCCTTCCTCATCAACCTCGCAAGCGCCGGCATCAACGCCATCATGAACGGCTCACTGCTCGAATATGGCGGCGACAACGCCATAGCCGCCATCGTAGCCTTCAACCGCTACGTCACCATATTCGTCTTCATCGTCATGGGCATATGCCAAGGCATGCAACCAATCCTCGGATACAACTACGGCTCCGGACGCTTCAACCGCCTGATACGCACCTGGATGATCGCCGCCTGCGCCGCACTGACCGTCACAATCGTAGGCTCAATCGTGGCTGCCCTGTTCACCCGCCAGATAGCCTGCCTATTCATGCAGGATGAAGCCCAAATACTCTCCGCCGTCAACTGCCTGCACATCACCACCATCAGCTTCTGGCTCGTAGGCTTCCAAATCGTGTGCACCAACTTCTTCCAAAGCATAGGCATGGCCGGAAAAGCCATCTTCCTATCCCTCACCCGCCAGGTAATCTTCATGGTGCCCCTTATCATGATACTCCCCGGCCACTTCGGATTGAACGGCATCTGGACCGCCTTCCCCATTAGCGATACCCTCGCGACGCTCGTAACCGGCACCATGATCTGGTGGCAGATACGCCGCATCAAAGCCTCCATGCCCACAGCGGCCGCGGCCTGATTCCCGGCATCCCCCACCGCGCCTCCGACAAACATCAAGCTCCTCACCTAAGCAGCTGAGCCTAATCCGGCAAAAAAGCCGGAGGCAAAGCACTTCATAACCGAGTGGTATTCAGCCATATAAGCACCACCGCAACAAAAAGATCAAAAAAAACACACGAAAAAATTTGGTCAGCAACAAAAAAGTTAGTAACTTTGCACTCGCAAACGGGAAACAACGAGGCAAGCGAGCCAACCGAACAACCCGTAAGCCCAATGGTGCCATAGCTCAGTTGGTAGAGCAAAGGACTGAAAATCCTTGTGTCCCCGG
>CANSAP010000042.1 GCA_947644715.1 uncultured Bacteroidales bacterium | reverse complement strand
GATTTTCGCGAGTCGAAGAGGGAGCATAGCGGGCTATGCGACTGATGAAACTCGGTAAAAATCGCCAAAATTTACCTTTGTGATGAAACCAAGAAAGATTCAAACAGACTCAAAAGTGAAATTCGGTTTAAGTCCAAACACACTCTGAGATTTTGCGGCAAAGGTAGTACTTAATTTCATCTCGACAAAATATTCCCGCGAAATTTTCATTGCTTGTCACCTGTGGTATCACAAAAAATTCTTACTTTTGCAAAGTTATTATTTTTCATTATGGATACTACTCAGGAATTTGCCAACATAAAGGCAATCTGCTTCGATATATATGTGAACAAACTCCGCGATTACGGAACCTCTTGGCGCCTGATGCGCCCCTCATCACTCACGGATCAGCTGCTCATTAAGGCGCGGCGCATCCGCAGCATTGAGGAGAAAGGGGAGAGCCGCGTGGATGAAGGCATCCGGCCCGAGTTCATCGGGCTGGTGAACTACTCGGTCATGGAGCGCATTCAGCTTGCGATAGGGTGTGGCGATGACCTTGACGAAACGGAAGCCACCCGCCTCTATGATGAGTATTTCGATTCAGCCACCCGCCTTATGCTTGATAAGAATCATGACTATGATGAAGCTTGGCGCGACATGCGGGTGAGCAGCTTTACGGATATTATTCTCACAAAACTTCATCGCATCAAGCGCATTGAGGATAATGACGGGAAGACATGCGTGAGTGAGGGCATAGACTCTAATCTCATGGATATTATCAATTACTCTATATTTGCCCTGATCAAGCTGGATGACTCCGAAGATTAAACTGACTCACTCCGCTGAAGTTAAGCCGTTTAAGTCACTAAGCCTCAAGGAAAAGATTATCGGATTGATTACTTACCTGCTGCGCTTTGTCGTGGGGGCAGTATTCATCTACTCAGGTTTTGTCAAGGCTATTGACCCTTGGGGCACCATATATAAATTCCGGGAGTATATAGCATCAATGCATGCCCCCTGGTTGTCCTCGCAGGCTACTGTTGGAGCCTTCCTGCTTTTCAGCTTTGAATTCCTGGTCGGAGTGGCACTTGTGACCGGAGCCTACCGTCGTTGGGCTCCCCGGCTCTCAATGCTCTTCATGGCTTTCATGCTACCTCTTACGCTGTGGATTGCCCTGGCTGATCCGGTGGCCGACTGCGGTTGTTTCGGCGACGCTTTAGTCCTCAGCAATTGGGCGACTTTTTGGAAGAACGTAGTGTTGGCTGCCATGTGCGCTTGGCTGATGAAATTCAATGACAGGATTCGATGTATTGTCATACCCACACTCCAGGTGTGGGAGGTGTGTGCGTCAGCAGCCTTTGTTATTGCAATCGGTTTCATAGGGTATGTGGCTCAACCACTGATTGACTATCGCCCGTATCCAGTCGGGGGTAGTCTGCTCGATGAAGATTCAACTGAGCCTGAGTTTCAGAGCGTTTGGACTCGTGACGGCCACCGCGTAACGCTTCCGGCAGACAGTATTCCTGAGGGGGAAGGCTGGGAGTTTGTCGAGCGTGTGGAGATTCAGGGAACAGCACCGGAAAAGGCCAAAGGGCTGGCTATTTATGAGCAAGGAGAAGATGTGACAGAAGATCTCGTTGACTCTGAAGGGGAACAGGTTATTGTCTTTTTCCCCTCGATACGTGACGTAAGTATAGCTAACTACTATAAACTAAACTCGCTCTACGACTATTCCAAGGCTCACGATATCGACATGATTGCCGTTGCTGCCGGAGATTCTCTCGATGTTGCGACGTTCCGCGATTTCTCTTTGGCCGAATATCCTATTTATACTGCTGAAGACACAGCTATAAAGGAGGTAGTTCGCGGTAACCCCGCGGTAGTGTACCTGAATGATGGAAAAATTGTCTGGAAGAATGCTTTTCAGGCTGTGCCAACTGATGATTTCATGGATGGGTCCACAAAGTCCCTGCAGCAGTATTACGAAGACAATTCGCGTTGGCTGAAAAATCTTGTGATTACGTATATTTGCGTTATGCTCGTGCTGATACTTCTCAGCCATGTCCCGATGTTCTTGCGACTGTTGCGGCGCCCGATGCGCCACAAGCTCCCTGCTGCAACAGTTGCAGCTTTGCTCATGAGTGGACTGATGACATCATGCAGCAAAGATAATCCCGAGCCGCAGCCTGTACGTTCGGAAAAGCTTACAGTGCTGGTTTATATGATTGCATCCAACAATCTGTATGGCAACAGTATAATTGATTTGAATGAGATTAAGGATGGGTTTGCCAAGTGTGCCGCCGAAGATATAAATGTACTCGTTTATTATGTGGAAACCGGCCAAGCTCCCGCACTGATGCGTGCGGAGCATGGGCCGGCAGGAGTAACCACACTTTCCACTCTTCGCACATATCCTGACGACAACAGCTCATTGACAGCCTCAAGAGTAAGCGAGGTAATTAGGGATATGACCACCATTGCTCCTGCTCAGGAATATGGCCTGTTCTTCTGGAGCCATTCGACCAATTGGCTTCCGGCCACTTCGACGGCCTCTGCACCGGCTTATAGTTTCGGCTCAGATGCCGGTCGGCAGATGAATGTAACAACGTTGGCGGAAGCAGTTCCCTCCGGTTTATGTTCGTTTATATGGATGGACTGTTGCCTGATGGGCAGCATTGAGATGGCATATCAATTCAGAGATAAGTGCGATTATTTTGTGGCTTATCCCACGGAAGTACTTGCCACCGGCGCCCCCTATGATTCCGTTCTCCCTGCATTATGTAGCTCCGAGGGTAGCGTGGTTAAAGCTGCGCAAGCCACATTTAATTGGTATGCAGCAAACGCTGATGCCTCCATGCGGCAATGCACCATAAGTGTTACCGATACGGGATTGCTCCCCGAGACAGCATCTCTTGCAAAAAAAATAGCGGCAGAGGCCCCTTCCGGAGAAAGCCTAATCGGGCTCCAGTGCTATGGCCGGAATCAAGGGGTAAGCTTCTATGATTTCAAGCAGGTCTTTTCACGCAAAGCCACCGAGTCATCACTGAAGGCCGCATTTATTAAAGCCATAGACGAAGCAGTGCTATATAAAGCCTGCACCCCTGTAATGCTATCCTTAAGTATTGATTCGGAAGAGTATTCAGGCCTATCTGTAACCCTACCATCTGTACTCACTAACTCTAACCAAATAAATCTCTACCATGAACTTGACTGGTATAAAGCGGTGTATGCTGATTAGCACCACCGCTATCGCCTCTCTTCTCACTCCGATTTCATCTTTTTCAGCCGATTATAAACCGTCTCCGGAAATCATTCAGGCTCAAGAGGAATTTCGGGACAACGGGTTCGGTATCTTCATCCACTGGGGTATATACTCCATGCTTGGCTCCGGAGAATGGGTGCTTAACGACCCCAACATTTATCATGACGAATACAAGAATCTGGCATCCGGCTTCTATCCTTCTCGCTTTAACGCGGCGGAGTGGGTGAGTGCCATTAAAAATGCCGGCGCAAAGTATTTGTGTATAACCACGCGTCACCATGATGGCTTCTCAATGTTCGGCACAAAGGCCTCATCCTATAACATTGTTGATGCAACTCCCTTCAAGCGTGATATTATTAAAGAGATAGCGGAAGAATGCAATCGACAAGGAATCCGTTTGCATCTTTACTATTCTCAGCTTGACTGGGGACGCCCTGACTACAATCCGATTGGTCGCACAGGACATGAACCCAACCGAGATACATCCGGTAACTGGCAGGACTATCTTAACTTCATGGATGCTCAGCTCACGGAATTGCTTACGGAATATGGACCGGTAGGAGCAATCTGGTATGACGGCATGTGGGATAGAGACGAACTTCCCGGAGGTCTTGACCCGGAGCTGTGGAACCTGGATAGGCAGTATGCATTGATTCACAAGTTGCAGCCCTCATGTCTGGTAGGCAGCAACCATCACATGACCCCGTTCCCCGGTGAGGATATTCAGATTTTTGAACGTGACAAACCGGGCGAGAATGAAGCAGGACTCTCAGGTCAGGACGTCAGTCCACTCCCGCTGGAGACATGCCAGACGATGAATAACTCCTGGGGATATCGCATACGCGATAACGAATACAAAAGTGCGGAGGAGCTGATTCAATACCTCGTAGGGACTGCCGGACGCGACGCCAACCTTCTGCTTAATGTCGGACCCCGGCCTGACGGCACACTCCCGCCGCAGGCATTGGAGAGACTGGCAGCCATGGGCGAATGGATGCAGACATATGCTCCGACGGTGCAGGGTGTGCGCGGTGGTCCGGTCGGACCCCAACAGTGGGGGGTGACAACTCGCAAAGGAAAGACAATGTATGTGCATGTGTTGGACAACAACGCCGATGTCGTCTTCGTCCCTTATAGTGGCAATAAGCTCTTGGCCGCCAACGAATTTGTAGGCAAGAGGAAGGTGAAGTGTACCCAGACACCCGAGGGGCTTGTTCTGACCCTTCCTGAAAGCCGGGACTCTCAGCCTGACCGTGTGGTAGAACTGACATTCAAAAACGAAATTCCCGGTGCAGAGAAATGAATAACATCTTCCTTAAATATCTGTTGGCTACTGCATTGCTATGTCCGGTCGTTGGCGAAGCCACTGAGTCAAAGCTTGTAGGGATTAACGGCAAAGTGTATTCACTGAATCCGGAAGAGAGCGATGCAGTGGAATTCCTCTATCGCTCAATGCCGTTGAGTGACAGGGCAATGATGGATGCAGATTACTTCATCCGCAATGTGCGCACCACTCTTCAAGCGCGCAAAGAAATGCCCTGGGGAGAAAGTGTCCCGGATCACATCTGGAAACATTTCGTATTGCCTGTGCGCAGCAATAACGAGTATCTTGATAACTTCCGCATTTCATATTATCCGGAATTAAAGGCTCGTGTGCAAGGCCTTTCCATGCATGATGCAGCTCTTGAGATTAATCATTGGCTTCATGAAAAGGTGACATATGAGCCAAGCGATTCCCGCACCTCAGCACCTATGTCTACTATCCGCACCGCCAAAGGCAGATGCGGCGAAGAGTCAGTGTTAGGTGTCGCTGCATTCCGTGCCGTAGGTATTCCCGCTCGCCAGGTATATACACCTCGTTGGGCTCACACTGACGATAATCATGCATGGGTCGAAGTGTGGATTGATGGGAAATGGCATTTTCTCGGAGCGTGTGAGCCGGAACCAGAACTTGACCGCGCATGGTTCAATGCCCCTGCATCGCGAGGCATGTTGATGCATACGCGAGTATTCGGGCAATATCCGGGTCCGGAGCAGATTATCAGTGTACGTGAAGGAATTACAGAGATTAACGTGACTGATAATTACGTCCCTGTGCGTGAATCAGTGGTCACAGTGCTGGATGCGAAGAATCGCCCGGTCAAGGATATAGCCGTAGACTATAAGATTTATAATTACGCGGAATTCTATACCGCCGCGTCCATGCGCACTGACGCTGCCGGGAAAGCCATGCTGAAAACAGGGCAGGGCAACATGCTGGCATGGGCAAGCGACGGTGAGTACTTCGGCTTTGCCCTAATTGACTCTCCCGAAACCACTCTGCGCCTGAATCATCGTTTGGGAGAATCATTCACCATGGAGCTGGATGTTGTCCCTCCCGTAGAAAATCCAATCCCATCGCGGGTAACAGAAGCGCAGATTGAGGAGAATGCGCGTCGCTTCGACCGCGAGAATCTGCTGCGTGGTGATTATGAGAAGGGCTTTTGGGGACAGCCATATTGCACTCGCACGATGGCTGACATATCTCAAGACTTCTCATCGGAGCAGGCTGCTGAAGCTGATTGGTTCCTGCAAAAAGCAAAAGGCAATTGGCTGGCAATCTATGACTTCCTGAATGCTGTTCCCGCTGAACGCCTTGGAGAAGCACTGGCTATGTTAGGCGCAATTTCTGATAAAGATTTGCGCGACACTCCCGCTCGAGTGCTAATCAATACGCTGAATGCAACAGAACCACAGCTGAATAATGAACTGTATGTGGATTACGTTCTTAATCCCCGCATTTCAAATGAATTACTCTCTGATTATCGCATGACATTGCGTATGCCAGGCAGAGAGGCCGGCTTAACCCCCATGGAGGCTATGGAGTTTATCAATAAGAATATTACGGTCAATGATGCCGGGAATGCTTATCGGGTCCCGATTGTGCCTTACAAGGTGTGGAAAGCACGCGAAGCGGACAGCCATTCCAGAGATATATTCTTTGTTGCGCTTTGTCGCAATGCAGGCACCCCAGCCCGCATCAATCCTGTAACAGGCAAATGTCAGTATCACGATGGTAAGGATTGGATTACAGTGAGCTTCACTGATGCCAAGATGGAGGCTAAGCCCGAGGGGCTGCTGACTGCGACCTATACTCCGACTGACTACCTGTCTGACCCCCAATACTATCGTCACTTCTCAATCTCATCCATGGAGGGTGGTCGCTCGCACCAGATGGAGTTTGGCGACGACATGGGCGAGTCCTGGGCTTCTGTGCTTAAAGAGGGCACCTCTCTGCCTGCCGGATATTATCTTCTGACCACAGGCGTACGCCAAGCCAATGGTGCCGTGTCAGCCCACCTCTCTTTCTTTAACATTGATGCTGACAGGACAACCTCATTGCCGTTGGTAATGCGCCATGCTCCCGGTGCAGTCGAGGTAATCGGCTCCCTGAATCCGGAAGCACTGTATCTGCCTGCCGGAAAAAGCGAAACGGAGAGCATCCTCTCGACCACCGGGCGTGGCTATTTCATCATTGCACTGCTTGGTGACACTGATGAACCCTCCAACCATGCGGCTCATGAACTGGCATCGCTTGCTCCGGTGCTGGAGAAGTGGGGGCGACCGACCATCGTGATTGGCCGGGAGCGCCGGGAGCTGAAGTCTCTCCCCTTGTTGAGATATGGCTCTGATCCTGACGGAAGTATCGAGAAGATGCTTCGGACCTCTGTGCAGCGCAGTAGCGACGACGGGAACTTCCGTTTGCCTGTTATAATAGTGGCCGACAGTTTCGGTCGAGTAGTATTCTTAAGTGAGGGCTACGACACATCCTTGGCTCAGAAACTACAATCAATTATACCGGCTCTTTAGTCGTACCCCTTTACAATAATCCGCCCTATAAATGCATGTTAGCAAGCATTTATAGGGCGGATTTAATATGTCGTTACGTTCCGGATCAGAAGGGAAGCAGCGTCTCCATTTGCTGCTGAAGGTCGCGTGCAGCAGCGGCTGCAGCCTCAGCATAGCTCTCGTCGTTAGCAGCGTAGATAATGCCGCGCGACGAATTCACAAGCAGACCGCAATCGGGAGTCATTCCATATTTGCATACTTCCTCCAGGCTGCCACCCTGTGCTCCAACACCCGGCACGAGCAGGAAGCTGTCAGGCACTACGCGACGGATATCCTCGAAGGCACGGCCGCGCGTTGCACCCACCACGTACATCATTTGGTCTGTGCCGGCCCATTCAGAGCTTACTCTCAGCACGCGTTCCCAAAGGGGCATACCGTTGGCATCAGTCACAGTCTGGAAATCCTGGGAGCCGGGGTTGCTGGTGAGATCGAGCAGAATCACCCATTTGCCCTCATAACCCAAGAAGGGGGTTACGGAGTCTTTGCCCATGTAGGGTGCCACAGTCACAGCATCCACATTCATCTGCTCAAAGAAAGTGGCAGCATACATTTTTGAAGTATTGCCTATGTCGCCACGCTTGGCATCCGCAATAATGAAATGGTCGGGATAATTCTTGCGCAGATACTCAACCGTCTGCTCGAGTGCTTCCCAACCTTTGAGTCCCTGACATTCGTAGAATGCAGCGTTGGGTTTATAAGCCACGCAATATGGAGCTGTGGCATCGATAATCGCTTTATTGAAGGCGAAAATCGGATTCTCTTCTTTGAGAAGATGCTGTGGAATCTTTTTAAGGTCGGTGTCGAGACCTACGCAGAGGAAACTCTTGCGGGTCTTGATGGCGTCGATAAGTTGCTGACGAGTCATCGATAATTATTGTTTAGAGGGGTTATATGTCAATTATAATTCAGCTTCTTTGAGCTTTTCAGCATTCTCGGCTACGGTGAGCTGGTCTATGCAGCCCTGAATATCGCCGTCGAGGAAGCCGGGCAGGTTATAGATGGTGTAGCCGATGCGGTGGTCGGTAATGCGTCCCTGCGGAAAATTGTATGTGCGAATTTTGGCTGAACGGTCGCCGGTGGAGACCATGGTTTTTCTGCGGGATGCAATATCATCAAGATATTTTCTGTGCTCTCGGTCATAGATGAAAGTGCGCAGGCGACTCAGTGCCCGCTCCTTATTCTTTGGTTGGTCGCGGGTCTCGGTACATTCAATGAGGATTTCCTCCTCTTCGCCGGTGACCGGATTTTTCCAAGGATAGCGGAGGCGCACACCGCTCTCCACCTTGTTTACGTTTTGACCTCCGGCACCTCCGGAGCGAAAAGTGTCCCACTTAATGGCCCCTTCATGAATCTCAACTTCAAATTCAGCTGCCTCGGGGAGTACGGCCACCGTAGCGGCCGAGGTATGCACGCGCCCCTGTGTCTCTGTTGAGGGCACGCGCTGCACTCGGTGCACACCACTTTCATACTTCATGATGCCATAGACTCCCTCGCCTGTCAGCGAGAAGATAATTTCCTTGAACCCGCCTGCGGCTCCTTCAGAGAATGAAGTGACAGCCAGTTGCCAGTGTTTGCGTTCTGCAAACTTCTCATACATTCGGAAGAGGTCGCCGGCAAACAGAGCCGCTTCGTCGCCGCCCGTGCCACCTCGAATTTCCACGATAGCATTCTTTGCGTCGTCCGGGTCAGAGGGAATCAGCATAATCTTGATTTCCTGTTCCAGCTCCGGCAGAGCAGTCTCAGCCTCAGACAGCTGCGTGCGCGCCATTGCAATCATGTCCTGATCCTGCTCTGTACCGATAATCTCCTTAGCCTCCTCTATGTCGGAGAGCAAGCGCCGGTACTTTTCAGTGGCGCCGGTCAGCAGTTCGAGATCGTGGTATTCTTTCGTGAGGCGCACGTATCTGGGCTGGTCGGCTATAACCGACGGGTCGGTGATGAGTGTGCCCACTTCCTGAAAGCGAGCTTCGATACCATCGAGACGATTGAGTAGGGTAGACATTAGATTGTGTTTACTTTAGAGTGTGTCGTGAAAGAGAGTGTGTCGTGAAAGCCATGTACGAGGAGTCGTATGGACATAAAAAAAGACTCAAGCATCTGCGGTTACAGAGTCTTGAGTCTTAGTAGCGAATCCGGGACTCGAACCCGAGTCTCCACCGTGAGAGGGTGGCGTGCTAACCGCTACACTAATTCGCCGTTTTGCTGTCGTTTAAGGTGTTGTTCCTTTGTTTTGACGTTGCAAAGTTACGCACTTTTCCGTTACCGGCCAAATTTTTTAGCAACTTTTTTATCGCAAAAATGAAAATAATTTCTAACTCTCTGAGAATCAGTGAAGATTATTTTCTGCTTAAAACGCCGTCATCAGCGATTTTTAGGGGAGAATTGGGGAAATCTGATGCCGTCAAAGCCTTCATATTGCGTGCGACAGAGTGAGTAGCGTCAATTCTTGGACCGGTGCCGCTGCTTTGAATGAAGGAATGAATCTTGCCTGCGGAGAAACTTCCGTCAGCGTTGAGTGTTACTGTCACGACCGGAGCATGACCGTTAATGCCCTTCAGGTTCATGCGGTAAGGGGTACAGAAGTTTCCAAGACTGTACATAATCAGGCGATCCCTGTAAAGCTCCAAGGCGCGGGTGACATGTGGCCCGTGGCCATAGACCACGTCGGCGCCGGCATCAATAGCTGCATGGGCAAAAGCCTCCACATTCCCACGCTGCTCTCCGAAGCATGTTTCCATCGCGTGGGGCACATGGGTATATTTTGAACCTTCACCCCCTCCATGGAAGCTGACTACAACAATATCGCACTCTTTGGCAAGCCCCCCGACCGTGCGACGCACCTCCTCCATATTCATGATGCTCAGAGTCCCTTTATTATGGCCGAAGGCTGCGAAACCGATCTTGCGACCATCTTTCTCTATAATAGAGGTGGGGCAGGAGGCGCGCAGGCCGGCGTACCGCAGCCCGGCCTCTTCAAGCGCATTTAGTGTTGAGGAAAGTCCGGGAGCACCGAAATCGTTGATGTGATTGTTAGCCACACTCACGAAGTCATATCCGGCACCGGTCAGATGTTTGGTATATCGAGTGGGCATACGGAATGCATAGCACAGCTCAGGGTTGCCGCATTTCTTAACTACCCCTTCCGAGTCAAGCAGTGTGCCTTCAAGATTGCCTGCAGCAAAATCCGCGGAAGAGAGTATTCCGGCTACATCTTGAAAGAGCACGGCTCCATCTTGCGGAGGCAGATAGGCGCCCGCCGGTTCGTCCGGATAGGTCGTGCCCATCATTATGTCGCCGGTAAAAGCGAAAGTCAAAGGGGTTGCGGCCTTCGGTAGAGGAGAGTCGGCATCGGCAATAGAATCAGTCGGACTTACAGGGTCAACACTGATTGCTGTCGGTGACTGTTGGGACGGTGAATCGCCACGAGTTGCTTCAGCCTTTGTGCATCCGCCCAGCAGAATGGCTGCGACGAGAAGGAGTGAGGTTCGTATCATTTCAGTGGTTGTTATGGTTGGTGATGATGATGCAGAATTTGCCAGGAGTTAACAATGTTATGCCAAGCCACATAAGCGGCCGGAGCAATTGAGGTGATTGGATCCAAGTAGGCGAGAGCCAGCCATATGGCAAGCACCGTGTTCTTTTGGCCGAGTGATTGACCGCCGGAGACTTTGTCGTTGAAGCGCCCCCCTACCTTGCGACCCATGTAGAATTGAAGCAGGCAGACGACAAGTGATCCGGCCACCAATGCCGCAATTTCGCTCATGCGCTCCACCTTCACATTATTAATTATAAAGCTGACTGAGGCGCCGACCACAATAAAGAGAGCGACCGCCCACATATAGAAGGAGATGCTTTGCGAGGATGCCAGCCAGTCATGCACCTTTCTGAATGTATAACGCAGAATAAGCGCAGTAATTATAGGCATGATGAGCAAAGGCATAACCGAGGAGCAAATCATGCGGAAGGATTCGAGGAAAGTCATGTCGGGGTGAACTCCCATGGCAGCAAGCACAACCGGCCCGGCACAGGCTACGACGATGTTACACAGCAGGGAGTAGGTGGCCACGCGCGTAATACTACCTCCGAGCATTCCGGTGATTACCGGTGCAGCTGTGGCCGTAGGCACGAAGACACACAGGAATACGCCGGAGGCAACCGTCGCGCCGAACGGCCGTAACGCAAAATAGGCAAGAGCGGCAAATGCCATTTGAGCAGCCAAAAGCACCCATTGAAATTTTCCTATCTTGAAATCCCTCGGCTCTATGCGGCAGTAGGTCACTGTGAGCATACAGAAAATCAGATAGGGGGAGAGAAAGGTGAGGTGGCCCATCCACTTATAGAAAACCACGCCGCCGGCCATGGCGATTGGCAGCATCCAATCCTTGATTGTCTGCCGCAGTTTCTGATGGTGACTCATAATTTTAATCCGGGTAAACGAGAGGACAGTCAGGCGCAGTCAACACATTAAGATAGCGTGTGGCCACGATTCGAGCCTCCGGAAGATTCATAAGAAGATAGTTGCCGCAGTCGCGTGCAGTCGCTCCGGGCACATCGCCATCATATTCAGATATGAAAGCAAAGACGTCGCGCAGCAGGTCACGCACCTCTTCGGGCGAAGGGGTGCCGGAGAGAATAAGGTAGTTACCCGTGCAACATCCCATCGGCCCCCAATAGACAACACGGTCACGCCAAAGAGGGGAGTTGCGCAGCCAGGTGGCAGCCAGGTGCTCAATGGTGTGGAGCGCTGAGATGGAAAGCGCCGGCTCGCGGTTGGGCGCTGTCATGCGGCAATCGAATGTTGTCAGCTTGTCGCCGGAGGGTGTATTGTCAATTCGGCTTACATAGACACCCGGCAGCAGAGTCAGATGATTAATCGTGAATGAAGGTATTTTTTCCATATCAGAGTGCAGCGAGAATAGCGGTAAGTGCTTTGAAGGTTTCGGCCGGTGCGTCGGTCCAGAAATTTTCATATTGGCTGATATTGTCCTCCTCGCCGGGAGTGTCGCTGATGGCTCGTATAATTCCGAAAGGCACCTTCTTTATAGTGCAAACCTGGGCTATGGATGCGCTTTCCATATCAACTGCCAGCGCTTCGGGGAAATGACTCTTAATCTCGGCAATCTCCTCAGCTTTGGAGATGAACTTGTCGCCGGAACAGATGAGGCCGTATTTATGTCGGGAATCGGCCGGCAACACTTCGTGTGCTTTGTCCACAATACGCTGCCAGGGCGAAAGAATCTTTTCACATCCTGCGGCTGCACCATATTCTGTGCCGGGACCACACCACACATCATGGTATGCCACCTCGGTAGCGACGAGCAGGTCGAGCACATGCATTGATGCATCAGCACCGCCGGCCACTCCTGAATTAATCACGCAGTCAGGGTTGAAGTTATCTATGAGAGAGAGGGTGCCGATGGCAGCGTTAACCTTTCCGATGCCACATTGCATCAGCACTACTGCATGGCGTCCGATTGTGCCGGCATGAAACTCAAATCCATTGATTTCCTCGGGCTTTTCGCGCTTTTCCAGCAGGGGAAGCATAAGCTCCAGCTCCTTGCGCATAGCCACAATAATTCCTATAATCATAATCGAGTGTGAAATTGTCAGTGCAAAAGTACGAATTATCGGCCGAATAGAGTTAAAGTATCGCCGGGAATTTGTACTTTTGCACTCAAGAAAATGCAAATATTCATTACTCCGCCAATCAAAATGCCCTTGTTGAGCGTTATGATAGCGTGACAAGCTAATCAGACCCGTATATGCGTACAGTTAAAATATGGAGTGACAGGCCCTCCTCCGACCAATTGTCGGAGATTGTTAATCTGCTCGATGCCGGCGGCGTAATCATTTATCCGACCGACACCGTCTATGCGCTTGGGTGCGATGCGCTTAACACGAAAGCTGTGGAACGCATCTGCCGTCTGAAGGGGCTCAATCCGGCGAAGAATCATCTCTCCATAGTCTGTGCCGACATATCCGGAGCTGCCGAGTATGCGCGCATAGATAATTCCGGATTCCGATTGCTGAAGGAATACACTCCCGGAGCATTCACGTTCCTGTTCAAGGCGCTCAGCACGCTGCCTAAAGCATTCAAAGGGCGCAAGGAGGTCGGGGTGCGCATCCCGGCTTGTGACACCGCCCGCATGATTGTGGAGCGCCTGGGGCGTCCGCTGCTGACCACATCCATTAATCTTGACGACGATGATTACGTCCAGAATCCGGAACTGATTGCCGAGGCATATGAGGGTCGTGCAGACATGCTGGTGGATGGCGGCGACGGCGGCACGGAACTCAGCACGATTGTTGACATGACCTCAGGCTCACCTAAGATTCTGCGTCAAGGCAAAGGTGAATTATGATTTAATGCATCTTGAGATTTTTTCAATGAAAAAAAACGTGTTGCGCCACGTGTGATACCAAATATTTTGCGTAATTTTGTGGCGCATAAACGGTGCAACCCTTAATTATACCATAACCCAATAACACTTATATAGCAATGTCAAAAGTAACAGTAGTAGGCGCCGGCAACGTAGGCGCTACCGCAGCCAACGTAATCGCTCTGCGCGAAATCGCTGACGAGGTTGTAATGATCGATATCAAAGAAGGTGTGTCCGAAGGCAAAGCCATGGACATGATGCAGACCGCTAACCTTCTTGACATGAACACCCGCATCTGCGGCGTGACCAATAACTATGAGGCCACTGCAGGCTCCGACGTGGTTGTAATCACCAGCGGCATTCCCCGCAAGCCCGGCATGACCCGTGAAGAACTCATCGGTGTTAACGCAGGTATCGTAAAGCAGGTAACCGAGAGCGTGCTCGCTCACAGCCCCAATGCAATCATCGTATGCGTATCCAACCCCATGGACACCATGACCTACCTGATTCACAAGATTTCCGGCCTTCCCAAGAACCGTATCATCGGCATGGGTGGTGCTCTTGACTCCTCACGCTTCAAATACTATCTGAGCAAGGCTCTGGATGCCAACCCCAACGAAATCGAAGGTTTCGTAATCGGCGGTCACGGTGACACCACCATGATTCCCATGAAGCGCTACGCTGCTTACCGCGGCATCCCCGCATCAACTCTGCTCCCCGCTGAGACTCTTGATAAGGTGGCAGCTGACACAATGGTTGGCGGCGCTACTCTCACCAAGCTGCTCGGCACCAGCGCATGGTATGCTCCCGGCGCTGCTACTGCTGAAGTGGTTGAGGCTATCCTCCATGACCAGAAGTGCATGATTCCCTGCTCCGCTCTGCTCGAAGGTGAGTATGGCGAGAAGGATCTTTGCATCGGCGTGCCCTGTATCCTTGGCAAGAACGGTATCGAGAAAATTGTTGAGATTGACCTCAACGAAGAGGAGAAGGCTCTCTTCGCAAAGAGCGCAGAGGCTGTGCACAAAACTAACGCCGCTCTTCCTCTCTGATAGCCGCCTTCCGGCAGATGCGATGTGATTTTAACTCGCATTGCTGATTTGACGAACTTTAAGTCCTCACTGTGTGTTTACATGGTGAGGACTTCGAGTTTTTTAATACTTTATAAAATCTAAGGATATGACTCTCAAACAAATAGATGCCAACAAAATTGATGGCAATTTCATTAAGATGATAGGGCAGGATTGGATGCTGATAACTTCCGGCACTCCGGAATCCTTCAATATGATGACCGCTTCCTGGGGCTTTGCCGGCTTTATGTGGGGTCTGCCGGCCACATCCGTCTTTGTGCGTCCCTCTCGCTATACCAAGGAGTTTATCGACCGAACGCATTCCTATACGCTCTCGTTCTTCCCGGACAAATATAAGAAGATACTGACCGAACTTGGAACCAAAAGTGGCACAGAGATGAACAAGATGACCGACAGCGGCCTGACTCCCATTCAGCTTCCGACCGGCGACATGACTTTTCAGGAGGCAACGCTGACAATCGTCTGCCACGTGATGTATAAACTTCCGCTCGAAGAGCAGGGATTTGTGGACAATAGCATCATGCCCAAGTGGTATCCTAAGGGTCCTACTGATTTGCATACCCAGTACATAGGTCAGATAGTGGCGGCCTACGTGCAGAAAACCGGTATTTTTTAACGTTGCTTAATACACTAAAGAGCCGTTGGAACGTTATATAGGGTGTTAATACATAAGTTTTAAGGCAAAGCCTTGGCTAATCCAATAATTTTAGCTAACTTTGCAGACATTTTGCACCGCTATATATGAGACAACTAAAGATATCCAAGTCAATTACCAACCGCGAAAGCGCTTCGCTCGATAAGTATTTGCAGGAAATCGGTCGAGAAGAACTGATTACCGTGAGTGAAGAGGTGGAGCTCGCCCGCCGTATCAAGGAGGGTGACCGTGCTGCCTTGGAAAAACTTACCCGAGCCAATCTTCGCTTCGTAGTGTCGGTGGCTAAACAGTATCAGAATCAGGGTCTTTCCCTGCCTGACCTTATCAATGAGGGTAACCTCGGCCTCATTCGTGCCGCGCAGAAATTTGATGAGACACGCGGCTTCAAATTCATCTCTTATGCCGTGTGGTGGATTCGTCAAAGCATTCTCCAGGCTTTGGCAGAGCAAAGCCGCATCGTGCGTCTTCCTCTGAACCAAGTAGGCTCTCTCAACAAAATCAGCAAGGAACTCTCGAAGTTTGAGCAGGAGAATGAACGTCGCCCGTCGCCTGAAGAATTGGCTGAGAGACTTGATGTGCCGGTAGATAAAGTGGCCGACACGCTGAAAGTTTCAGGTCGTCATATCTCTGTGGATGCACCCTTCGTGGATGGCGAGGATAATTCATTGCTGGATGTGCTGCCGAATGATGACAGCCCCATGGCAGACTCCACTCTGAACCAGGAATCTTTGGCCAAAGAGGTAGATCGCGCTCTCCGTCAGCTTCTTGACCGTGAACGCGAAATCCTCAAGATGTTCTTCGGCATTGGATGTCAGGAAATGACCCTCGAAGAGATTGGCGCCAAATTTGACTTGACCCGTGAGCGTGTCCGTCAGATTAAGGAGAAGGCTATCCGCCGTCTTAAAGGACAGAAGAGCAAGCTCCTCAAGAGCTATCTCGGCAACTAATAATTGTATTTAAGAAGAATTTATGACCTTGGACTTGTAAGCTCGTGAGCTGACATGCCCAAGGTTTACTGTTTAATTCCAACTCTCTCTATTATCAATCCTGCTTATGCGTCGATTTCTACTTTTCTTTGCGTGTCTCTTTTCTTTGGCAGCAGCTTACGCTGATAACGCTGTCTCTGCTGTCCCCGTGGAAGAGGATGATCATGATACTCTGCTGGGCGGCAAGGGCAAATCACTCGTAGGCTCACATTTCACCTGGGGTGCGGACATAGGTTCATCGGTGGATCTCAGTGGCTCTGACATGACCACTTTTGACTTGGATGCATATTTCGGATATAAGGGTTCGCTGATCAGAACGGCTGCCGTAGGAGCCGGCGTGCATAAAGCATTCGGCAACTCATATACCTTCTTGCCTGTCTATGCACTTGTGCGCACCTCATTCCGCTCTGAGCCGTCATTATTCTTCGTGGAGGTTAAGGGTGGCTATTCCTTTAACACATTGGCTGACAGTGGGTCAGCCGGTGGAGCTTACGGCGCTATAGGCTTAGGCATTAATTTGGCAATGTCCAAAAAGTTCCAAAGCCACATAATCCTGTCCTACGGATTTTTCACCCTGCGCAATGCCTCCGAACTCGCAATTCCATACGTGGGCGACAACATCTCTTATGCCGTCCTGCATTTTGGCGTGAATTTCTGAAGTGCTTTCAGTCGCGATAGTCTGACGGACTCATGCCGAGATTGTTTTGAACGTAGCGGCTGAAATAGGCTGGTGATGAGAAATTGAACATATCCGAAATCTGAGCAAATGTCAGGCTTTTATTCCGAAGCTGACGGGAGATGTCAAGAGAGGTATAGCGATTAATCCAGAAGTTTGCTGAGTGTCCGCTGACTTTTTTGCAGATTTCTGAAAGATATTTGGGAGTGATGCAGAGTTCAGAGGCATAATATGTCACCTCCCGGTGCTCCCGGTAGAGGCCGCTTTCGAGCAGAGTAAAAAACTTGTTGACAATTGTGGCATACTGGGGCGAAATTGAGTCCTCACCATAATTGTAGGCATGAAAGTCGAAGAAGTCCAGTATCATAAGTTGCACCGCACAGCGGATGCTTTCCTCATAGAAGACAAAGCAAGTTGTGTCATAGCGGTATTTCACACCTTGAAAATCCTGAAGGCAGAGAGAGAACTGAGCCTCATTGAGTTTCATCACGGGGTTCATGAACAGTGCGAGTTGACCCTTCATTCCGTAGTTTGACTGCGGAGTGCAATGTTCCACAAAGCCGTAGTCAATGTAGATTACCATTACCCGGAAATCGTCAGAGGGTCGCATATTCTCCACAAGGGCACCTTTGCGCACTATCATCAGGTCATGTCGCCCGAAAGTGAAATGCTTTCCGTTGAAATCAAATTCCATGCTCCCGTCAAGACAAAGAGCATG
>CANSAP010000041.1 GCA_947644715.1 uncultured Bacteroidales bacterium | reverse complement strand
AGCCATCTTAAAGCTGCGGCCTCAGTCTTAACATATATTTTTAGACACACTCTAATAACCGCTCCCAATCCCTTGCCAACGAACATTGGCTCCCTGACATGTGTTAAGATTTTGATGAAAAAGCAAAAAAGAAATACTGATGCCCCGCTTCGGGGGATGCTGACGCTGCCGCTGGTAGCCTCAGTCATTCTGCTGATATCGCTCCTGACACCTGACATTTCATCAGCACGCTCAGCTGAGAGACAGGAAATTATCGATGCATGGCAGGACAGCGTGGAGCTGATTGTGCAACGCGAGCTGAAACCGCAAGACTACACCGGTCCGCGACTCTCCACCCCCGACACTCTTTGGCATGAAGACATTCTCGGCGACGGCTACGAAGCCCGTTTCATCAACGAAGGAACGTCCTTCGACGGACCTGTACGCACTACCATAGTGCGACGCAAAGCTCCGGGGCACTCCGGCCGAGCCGTGCTCTATGTGCATGGCTTCAACGACTACTTCTTTCAAAGCGAGATGGGAAAGCGCTACAACGAACTTGGCATAAACTTCTACGCCGTGGACCTGCGCCGCTATGGCCGCAGTCTCCAGCCTTGGCAATATCCGTTCAACGTGCGTGACATCAAAGAATATTTCGTAGACATCGACTCCGCCCTGAATCAGATTCGCCGCGACGGGAACACCGACATCACCCTCGCGGGACATTCCACCGGTGGCCTGACAACAGCCCTATACGTTGCCGACCGGGGAGCACGCTGCGGAGTGGCTCGTCTTGTCACCAATAGCCCCTTCCTCGAATGGAACTTCAATGCCTTCTACCGCAACTTCCTGCTCCCCTCAGTCAGCGCATGGGGCGCTCTGAGTCCCAACACGAAAATCAAGCAAAGCCACTGCGATGCTTACTCTCATTCGCTGCTCAAGCAGTTCCACGGTGAGTGGGACTACAATACCGCTTGGAAGATGATTTACTCCCCGCCGGTCACTGCCTCCTGGGTGCGCAGCATCTCCCGCGCTCAAAGCGAACTGATGAAGAAGGGTGCCAACATCACCGTGCCGGTGCTTGTCATGCACTCCTCGCGCGGACTCAACGAATGCGGCTGGACTGAGGCCTGCAACAGCGCCGACGTTGTGCTCGACCCCGATATGATTCAAAAACGAGGTCTGAAACTCGGCCACAATCCGCAGGTCAGCACCATCGACAGCGGCATCCATGACCTGATTCTCTCGCGTCGCGAAGTGCGGAATGCTGCCTACGACACAATTTTCAACTTCATTCGCCGCACATCAGCAAAATGATTTGCGCATTTCCCGAAGATTAATTACTTTTGTCGCTCCATATCTCTCTTCCCCACCTTATTGAACTGACGTATGAACGCAAAATATCCTTACCCCACCACGGAAGATGCTCCCGCGACCGAGCTTGAGACCGGCGAACTGCGCGCCTCCCTGCATGAACTGCTTCGCCACGCCGGCTCTCGTTTCACCCCGGCAGAGCGCCGCAGCATCTTCGACATGGCTGTGGCTCCCGCTTCTGCCGGCGAGTCAATGCGCGACGGCCATGGGCTGCACCGCGCTCTGCTCAGCGTGCGCACCGCTCTGCTCTTCGCCACCATGATTGAGCCGGACCGCAACATTCTGCTCGCAATTCTTCTGTACACCCGCGTACACTCCGGAGCACTCGACGTGCAGCAGGTACGCGAGACGTGGGGCGACGATGTAGCCGAACTCGTCAGCGGCCTTAACACAGTCAACGAATATGCCGGACGCGGCGTCTCAGTCGATCAGGACAACTTCCGCGGTCTTCTCCTCTCGCTCGCCCGCGACATCCGCGTAATCATTATGATGATTGCCCGCTCGCTGGTACTCATGCGAATGATTAACCGTCACCCCGACGACCGCTGGGTGCGCTCCGTGGCCTTCGAGGCCAACTGCCTGTACGCACAGCTGGCTCATCGCCTCGGCCTCTATAAAATCAAGGGGGAGCTGGAGGACCTGAGCCTCAAATACACTAACCGCGAAATCTACACCTCCATAGCCCGCGAGCTGGAGGCCACAAAGCGGGAAAGGGATGCCTACATAGCCGCCTTTATCGCTCCGGTAAAAGAGAAACTCGAAAAGGCCGGCCTGAAATTTTCCATCAAAGGACGCACAAAATCCATATCCTCCATCTGGGCAAAAATCAAGAAACAGAAGGTGGACATGGCTCACATCTACGACCTGTTTGCCATCCGTGTAATCATCGACACTCCCCGAGAGAGAGAGAAAAGTGACTGCTGGTTGGCTTACAGTATCCTGGCCGATATGTACACGGCCAATCCGGCGCGCATGAAAGACTGGATATCCCTGCCCAAGAGCAACGGCTACGAGTCGCTGCACGCCACCGTAATGGGTCCCGGCTCAAAATGGGTAGAGGTGCAGTTCCGCACCGTGCGCATGGATCTCGTGGCCGAAAAGGGTCTGGCCGCCCATTGGCGCTACAAGGGAGGACATGCCGACAGCACCGACCAATGGATGAACAACATCCGCGACATTCTCGAAACCGCCGACTCCGGACCCATGCAGCTGATGCGCACCATGAAAATGGATGCCTACGGCCGCGAGGTATTTGCTTTCACTCCGAAGGGTGACCTCTTCCGTCTGCCGGCCGGGGGCACCGTGCTCGACTTCGCTTTCCACATACACAGCAACGTGGGCTGCAAATGCACCGGTGCAATCGTCAACGACCGCCACGAGAAAATCACTTACAAAATCAAGAACGGCGACACCGTGGAGATTCTCACCTCATCCACCCAGACCCCAAAGCAGGACTGGCTTTCGGTGGTGGTTTCCTCCCGCGCCCGCAACAGAATCAAGCAGGCGCTTAACGAAGCCAAGGCACGCGATGCCCAGCTCGGCAAAGAGATTCTGGAACGCCGCCTGAAGAACCGCAAGCTTGAGCTGGACGAAGCCCTCCTTGCCCGCTACATGAAGAAAGCCGGCTATAAATTCAACACCGACTTCTTTGCCGCCATAGCCGCCGAGGAACTCGACCCGAACCGCGTCATCACCGGCTGTCTGGAGCTTGAGGCCGGCGAGAATACCGACGCCGAAGTTCGCACCGGCGCCGATGAATTCACACTTCGCCCGCAGGAACCGGACACCGACAGCGGTGGCGATGTACTCGTCATCGGCGAGAAAAGCATCAAAGGACTGAACTACAAGATGGCTCGCTGCTGCAGCCCTATCTACGGCGACAAAGTCTTTGGATTCATCAGCTCTGACGGCGTAGTGAAAATCCACCGCGACGACTGCCCCAACGCCCGCAACATACGTGAGCGCTACCCCTATCGCCTGATTAATGTGGAATGGAGCGGCACCGCCGGAGCCTTGATGCCGGTATCAATCAAAGTGCTTGGGCAGGATGACATAGGCATCGTGACCAACATCACCTCCATCATCAGCAAAGAGCCGGGAGTGCAACTGCGCAACATCTCCATCGACAGCCACGACGGCCTCTTCCGGGGCTACCTCGTCATCGGCGTTCCCGACCGCACATCGCTACCCTCACTTCTGCGCAAAATTTCCACCGTCAAGGGTGTCAAGGAGGTAGTCCGCAACTAATCGCCAATCAGCGGGAGGAGCTTGGTGGCATATAGCACGTCGTGCAGCCCGAGGCCGATGTTGTAGGACAGGATTCGCTCCTCGTCACTCTCACGACCCGGAATTTTGCCTGCCAACACATCTCCAATCTCGCCGAAGCGGCGGAACTGACTGAAGTAGCGGAAACCGCGCACATGCCCTTCGTCGTCTGCAAAGACCTTGTCAAAGACTGTGTCGCAGTTCTGGAAACCGCGTGTGTGCACCGGAACTACCAGCACACCCGGTTTGAACAGCGAAGCATCCTCCACAAGCAAGCCGTCGGCATCCGTAATGCAAGAGACCACAACATCGGCATCTCGCACCAGTTCCTCCATCGAATCCATAATCTCAAAGGTCACATCCGGATACCTTCCGGACAGATTCTCCACCACCCTTTCGGCATGGTTCTTATAGCGCTTCAGGCGGATGGTCATCCCCTCACGGTGCTCTTGAGCGAGCAGACATTCCAGCGTGCAGCGGCCTGTGGCTCCAAGCCCTACGAAGCTGTAAATTCGGGCTTGGGAATTGCGGAGCGTCTGAATGGCCAACGTGGCCACAGCTCCGGTGCGCATCGTCGTAATCCAATCGGTATTGACGATGGCCAGCAGCTCACCGGTGGCTGTGTCAAACAGCATCATATCACTCTTCAGAGCAGGCTCCGCTCCTCGTATGCGCGACACCACCTTGCAGCCGAACCGGCTGAATTCCTCCGGCAGCAGGCAGGGCATTGAGGTTATAAAATCATTACCGCGCGGATGCACCGACATCTTCGGCGGCAACTGGCAACGGTCCTTCATAAGCAGAGCCTCCCGCACCCACTCAATGGCGGTTGCGGGAGTTATGCCCAATGCTTCTATTTGGTCAGCAGTGACAATTCTCATTTTTTCAGAATCAGATTATTTTACCTTCGAGAGTTTGAAGCCCACATAGAGGTCATCATACTGGGAGAGCAACGAAGCTATGGTGCTTGCCGATTTCACTTTGACGAATGAGGCGATTCCCTGCATCAGAGTGATTGCCTTGCTGGCATCCCACATGACGCTCAGAGTGCTCCCGGTGACACCCTTCTCGAAGTAAGTGCCCATGGGTGAAAGCTTCGTCGAGCCGAACACATTAAACTGTGTCTGGAAGTCGCTCTTGCCGGTCTTGGTCACAGTGCCCGAGATGCTCATTTTCTTCAGCTTGAGAGTGAAGTTACCCTCTTTGTCGAAAGTAATCTGCGAGCCTGTCAGGCCATAAGATTGGAAATAGGGGTCAAGTTTCTTTTCTATGGCTAATGTGGCTGCCTTGCCACCGATGTTTGCCAAGGCCTGGTCACTGTTCATGCCCACGGCCGAGCCGGTGACCTCCCAAGTTCCCTCGAGCTGAGCCACATCGAAATCGGAGTTGGAGAAGAGTCCATCCACGAGACCGAGCACGCCGTCTACACTTGTATTGCCCATTGACTCCTGAGCCTTGCCGAGCAGGTCTGACAGATTCCAGGCGTAAGCGCCGCTGCAGGAGAGGGATATGAGGGAGAGAGTGAGGATTGCTTTTGAAATGAATCGCATAGTGTGAAAAATTGGTGTGTACTGTGATGTATGACGCCCGGACTCGGGAATGGTTTAATTCGAGGAAGCGTGTGCGTGCTGCTCTGTGATTTCCTTATCGATTTTCTCAAACACAGAGTTGTTACTCTTGAACTCGGGCACGAGTCCTTTCATGGCCATCACCATGTCATGCACGTTGCCCTCATGAGCCAGCGAAATGATATTCTCTATGTGAGCGTTCACCACATCGAAATTATACTGACGCACTTTGGCTATCATAATCTTCTTATTGCCGGTCGGGATAGTCTTCTCCTTATCATTGAGCAGCTCCTCATAGAGCTTCTCGCCGGGACGCAGACCGGTCTCCACAATCTTGATGTCGACCCCCGGTTTCAGTCCGGCCAGCAGAATCATGCGCTTGGCCAGGTTGAAAATCTTGACCGGCTCACCCATGTCGAAGAGGAAAATCTCGCCGCCGTGTCCCATGCATCCGGCCTCAAGCACCAGTGAGCAGGCCTCCTGAATGGTCATGAAGTAGCGGATGATGTCGCGGTGGGTGATGGTCACCGGGCCACCCTGCTCAATCTGATGGCGGAACAGAGGAATCACTGAGCCGTTGGAGCCGAGCACATTGCCGAAGCGGGTGGTGATGAACTGCGAGAGAGGCTGGTTGTCGGCGCCGGCCTGAGCCTGGGCACGGAAGAAGAGGCTCTGCACATAGATTTCGGCTATGCGCTTCGAGGCGCCCATTATATTAGTGGGATTAACGGCCTTGTCGGTGCTGACCATCACAAACTTCTTCACTCCATATTGCAGAGCGAGGTCAGCGAGGTTGCGGGTGCCCATCACGTTAGTGAGCAGAGCTTCGGTCGGGTTGCGCTCCATCATAGGCACATGCTTGTAGGCCGCCGCATGATATACATACTGAGGTTTGAAGCGGCGGAACACCTGCTCCAGGCGTTGGCGGTTGGTCACGTCGGCCACATAGAGTTCCACATGCACATCCGGGAACTTCTCCTCCATCTCCAGCTGCATGTCATGCATCGGAGTCTCGGCTTGGTCAAGCAGCACGATGCATCCTGCGCCGAAGGCAGCCACCTGCCTCACAATCTCACTGCCGATAGAACCGGCGGCACCGGTGATGAGCACCGTGTTGCCATGAATCTGCTCCTTAATCAGCGGATTGTCATTGCGGATTACCGGACGACTGAGCAGGTCCTCAATCTTGATGGCATTCACGTGAGCTGAATAATTGGGAGCCTGTGTTTTGTCGTCCACAGCAAACTCTTCAATCTGATTGAACACCTTCAGCATGATCTGATGAGGAATGAAATTATCGGCAAAGCCTGACTTCATCAGCTCCATGTGGGTCTGAAGAAAGACGAGCGTGCTCGACTGATAGCGTTCGAAGACCTCCGCCACTGTATCCTCAGAGAAGGTCTCCACCGGTATGCCGTTGATTTTATTGAACTTGCGGTCGTTGCTGAGCGAGAGGAAGGCCACCGGATTGTAGTGACCCTCCACCTCCTCCTTAAGAGTATGCGCCAGAGAGACGGAGTTGATGAATGTTCCGAGCACAATCACCGGTTCGCGCCGCTCAATCACGGTATTGATTTCGCCATATAGATACTTGACAATGATGCGCAGGCTGGCCATCAGGCTGAGACTGACGGCACCCACAAGCACCACCGGAATAACCCCGATCAGCATCCGTCCCATGATGAGATAGCAGCCGAAGCTGACCATTCCCACACCGAGCGATGCGAGCACTACACACCAAAAGACCTTGAACAGGTCATAAGGCACCGAGAGACGCACAATGCAACGGTAGCAGCCGGTTATGATATTCATAACGGCATACATTAACACAACCAAACAATAGCTGAACTGGCGCATACCTGTGCTCCCGCCGAAGTATTCCACCGGGAATACGAAGACGAGCAACGCCACAAGCGCTATGATAGCAGTGTCAATAGTAAATATCACCCAACGGGGGGTGGGAGCCTTCTGCACAAGCTGCACAAGGCGCCAGGAAGAGATAAGCTCAAGTAATTTTCGAGTCATAGTTGCGTAATCTGTGTGAGATCATTTCATGAGAACAAGAAGGACCTGACGGTTCATTCTCAACGGGGAGTAAGAATTGACTGCAAAGTTACTAATTAATGTGGAGAACTGAAAATATTTTTGTAACTTTGCACGGTTATTGGCCTGTGACAGGACCTGTAAAAATGTATTTTTAGCAATCTCATCAACCCTCTGTTATAAATGATATTTCAGGAATAAGGGCACAAAATCTATCTTATTTCAAAGCAGTTGGCTTCTGTTGCAGTCCACTCCGGGTTTGATTCTAATTGCATAATATCAACAACTTAATTGTAATATGAAAAAATTAGTGACGCTCTTTGTCCCCTGCCTGCTTTTGGCAGCCGCCGGGTGTACAAACGAGGACAATCCCAATCTTGGTCAAGGAGAGGGAGCTATTGCTCTGCATCTCAACCTCGACGGGAATGTCACAGATGCCGTTCCGGCAACCCGAGCCTCGCAGGCCACTGTGGTCCCGGAGGCTTCAGACCTTTCTCTTTCTCTTACAAAGAACGACGGTTCCTATTCCAAGACCTGGAACAGTGCCGCAGACTTCCCCGCCGACCAGGGATTCGCCACCGGCGCTTACTCCATGAAAGCGTTCTGGGGCAACCCCACGGAAGAGGGCTTTGAGAAACCTTACTATGAAGGCACTGCCGACCTGCTCGTTGAAGAGGGGGGCACCACCGAGGTGAACCTCACCGCAACGCTCGCCAACACTATGGTCAGCATCGCTTACACCGAGGCCTTCCGCAACTACTTCTCTCAATACAGCTCACAGCTGCACTCTGAGGGGGGTGACTTCATCACTTTCATCTCCGACGAGGAACGTCCCGCCTATCTGCGTCCCGGCAAGGTGACCGTAACCCTCTCCATCACAAAGCTCAACGGAGTCTCAGCCACCATCCAGCCCGCTGAATTCGAGGCTCTCGCACGCCATCACTATCACATCACGCTCGACGTCAACAGCGGCGAGACGGGCGAAGCGCAACTCGCAGTGGTGTTCGACGACTCAATCGTGAGCGAAGATGTGACCGTCGACCTCTCCGACGACATCCTCTCCGCCCCCGAGCCTGTGGTCAACGCCTCCGGATTCACCCCGGGCACCACCTTTGAGACCATGGAACTCTCAGCGCCCTCCGAGCCTCTGCGCATGACCGTGGCCGCTGCCGGCGGACTGCGCAGCGCCACACTCACCACTCAGAGCGAGCTGCTCCTCTCTAAAGGCTTCCCCGCTGAAATCGACCTGATGAGTGCCAACCCCTCGCAGCAGGCTCTGCTCAAGACTCTCGGGCTGGATGTCAAAGGTCTTTGGCAGAACCCCGACAAGATGGCCGTGCTTGATTTCTCTGACATCTTCAAGAACCTCTCCGGCGAAGGCACCCACAGCTTCACTCTCGTGGTGAAAGACAAAATCGGCAAGGTCAACCTCCCCGTGACCCTCACGGCCAAGACCTCATCCGTAAGCCTCTCGCTCAAGACTGTGCCCTCAGTCTATATCGATGCCACTCAGGCCTCAGCCACAATCACTACCGACGCTCCTGACCCCACCGGGGCACTCTCCGTGGAGGTCTACAATTTCGGAACCTGGAGTGAGGCGAAGCTCATCTCAGCCGCACCGGCAGCCTCAGCTCGCCACCGCGCTCCCGGCGTCTCCAAAGACTACACTCTCACCTTTAATATACCCGCCGATCCTGCCGACATGCAGATGCGCGTCAAGTTCAAGGGTCAGGTGAAAGCCACCGGCAACATTGCCAAGCATGGTGCCATCCTCTCCCTGGAAAGCGAGAACCACGTATTCGGCTCCACCGCCACCTTCAAGGTGACCCACAACCCGAATGTACCCCTCTCGTCGCTCAACTACTTCGCGGCACCCGGCAACGGCTCTTTCGCTGCCACCAACAATGTTACCCTTGATGCCGCTAACGACCGCGTGACCTTCAAGGGACTCACCCCCGGCACCGCTTACAGCGTGAAGGCCGACGAAGGCACCGATGCCTCTACCGCCCTCGCTCCCTGCAAGTTCACCACCGAGACCGCCCTCCAGCTCCCCAACGCCTCCTTCGAGGATTGGTGCGTGACGGAAACAGGCGCTCATTGGGAGCTTCGTTATCCCGCTGCCACGGCAGAGAGCTGCGTATGGGGCACCAACAACTACATGACTACCCACCCGGTCTATCCCACTGCAATCAAAAACGGATATGCCTATGACTGCATCTCAGGCACGAAACCTGTGACCGGTCGTTCCTCAGGTCAAGCGGCCTGCATCAGCACTCAGGGTTGGGGTCCGCAAAACTCCGCTCTCTTCGGTGTTAACGGGGTCTGCGATTTCATCGATCCGGGTCTGCTGCATTTGGGTGACACCCGCAATGCCCGTCCCGCAGGCTACACAGGCCGTTCCGGACCGCTTAACACTGACGACCTCAACTGTGGCTACGCATTCGCCTCACGCCCCTCTGCGGTTCAGTTCTGGTTCAAGTATGAAGCCAAAAACTCTGCTGACCATGGTGTGGCTATCGCCAAAGTCTATGACTCCCTCGGTCGCGAGATTGCATCCGGACAGCTGGAGTTGGGCAGTCAAAGCGCCTGGACTCAGAAATCCATTCCTCTGACTTATGCCTTCGGTGCACCCAAGGCCGCCAAGATTTACGTCTGCTTCATGTCGACCAACGTGGCTGATGCCTTGACCAAAAACAGCTCTTGGCTCAACGGCCCCGGATTTGCCAACACAAGCCGCGGCGAATACTCCGGTTCGCGCCTCTACATTGACGACATCAACCTCTCCTATTAATCTGTAACTCATTTGTCATGAATAAGATATATAGCATTCTTTCGATAATGCTGGCAGCACTTCTGCTGCTCCCCTCCTGCGAAAAGGAGCGGCTCTTCGATAATGATGATGCCGACAAGCCTCACAGCACTGTCTCTTTCGCCGCTCTGAAGAAGAATGGTGTGGAGGTTAACACTACTGAGACTCTCGTGCGCTCTGCCGCCGATGCCGAGGTGAATGTCAACACCTTCACTGTGGAGGTGACCGGCAACGGCAAAACCTATTACAACGGTACGCTCGGCGACATGCCTGAGGTGCTCACAATGCCCGTGGGCGAGGGCTTCAAGGTGACTGTCCACAGCCCCGAGAACCCTGCTGCGGCCTGGGACTCCCCCTACTACGAAGGCTCGCAGACCTTTGATGTGAAGGAGAACGAGGTTACCTACGTAGACACTGTGGTCTGCAAGCTGGCCAACGTGAAGGTCACCATCAAATTCGACTCCAAGCTGCTCGCCGTCATGGAGGAGGACTGCAAGGTGAAGGTGGAGACCGGCACCGGCGCATCGCTCACCTACTCCAAGAATGAGACCCGCTCCGGCTTCTTCCGCTATGAGGAGGCCGACGGACAGTCAACTCTCGTGGCCACTTTCTCCGGCACTGTGGATGAAAACTTCGAGCAGAATTTCCGCACCTACACTTCCGTAGCTCCCGGCAACCACTATATCATTACCTACACGCTGCATGGTGTGGAGGGTGACACCCCTGACCAGAACGGCCACATCACCACCGGTGTCTATGTGGATGCCACCGTCAACAGCGAGAACCTGAACATCAACGTTGACCACGACGACCCTATCCTGAGCGACACCGACCGTCCCACGCAGGGTGAGGACCCGGGTCCCGGTCCCGGCCCCGGTCCCGAGCCGGGGGGAGATGCTCCCACCGTAAAATGCTCCGGTGACCTTGACGATGAGGTGGCTTGGACTCAGCCGCACGTAGTGCCTGCCGATGGCATGAACATTCAGGTGACCGTACACTCTGACCATGAGAAGGGACTCACGGCATTCACCGTGGACATTGACTCCAACACTCTTACTCCCGAGGTGCTCAGCGGCGTAGGTCTGGCATCCCACCTTGACCTCGTTAACCCTGGTGACCTGGCCACAGGCCTTGCCAGTCTCGGATTCCCCACCTTCGTAGGAGGTCAACAAGACCCGGCCGTCATGGATATTTCCGAGTTCACTTCCTTGCTCGGCATATATGGTGCAGCCACTCACAAGTTCAAGATTACCGTCTCCGACGGCAACGGCACTACTGTTAAGACTCTCACCCTCATTTCCGAATAAACTCACATGGACAGCAAGTATATTAGCAAGATAGGCGCTCTGCTCCTTTTGGGCGGCGCCACGGCGGGGGGATTCACCTCCTGCCAGACCGATGACTTCGGCGAGGGTGACGGCGTTGTGCAACTCAAGATGGAGGTGAGCACCACACTCACCCGCTCCACCCCCGACAATGTGCAGGAGCTGCGCGACGGCGCCACCGTCTATCTCAGTTCCTCGAAGGGTCTGATTTTCAAATGCACGGGTGTTGACAATGTGCCCGCGCTCATCCCCCTGAAGTCAGGTGCATACGTGGCCGAGGCTTGGGCGGGCGACTCCGTCAGCGCCAGCTTCGACAAGAAGTTCTATCGCGGCTACCAGCCCTTCGAGGTGCAGCGCTCAGAGACCTCTTCAGTCACAGTGAACTGCACGATAGCCAACGTTGTGGCAGGCGTGGAGGCTGACGAATCCATAGCCGAGGTGCTGAAGAACTACACCGTGACCGTGGGTCACTCCCGCGCCACTCTCGATTTCACCTCCGACATGGATGCCGCCACCCGCGCTTACTTCATGATGCCCGATGAGGACAGCTCCCTCACCTGGACCATCACCGGCGAGGACATGGCCGGCAATCCCTTCAAGAAGGAGGGTGTGATTGAGGGTGTGCAGCGCGCGCATGAGTATATCATCAACATGACCCACTCCGCAGGTGAGACCGACCCCTTCGGCGGCGCACTCATCAATGTGACCATCGACGACAATTGCCTCGTGGTGGAGGATGTGGTGACCATCACCGGCGCCCCCTCCATTCAGGGTGTGGGCTTCGACCTGAACGCAGGCCTCACCGGGGAGTCAGCCAAGTGGGAACGCCGCAGCATCTATGTGCAGGCCTTCGGCAAGCTCACCTCTCTGAAGGTGCACGCCGAGCAGAGCGCTGCCATGGGTCTGCCCGCCTCCGACTTCGACTTCATGACTATGGATGATGCCCAGCGTGCCCGCATTGCCGAGGCCGGCATCAGCTGCGAATATGCAGAGGAGGGTGAATACTGCAACGCCCGTATCTTCCTGGAGGCTGCCATGCTCAACCGCCTCCCCGACGGCGAGTATCCCATCGAGCTTACCGCCGTTGACTCTCAGGGAAAGAAGCGTGTGCGCACCATCAACATTCAGATTACGGATGCCGACGTGAAGCTCACCGAGACCCCCTGGCAGGAGATCTACGCCACCAAGGCCACCCTGCATGGCGAGATAACCAAAGCAAGCGCCTCCGACCCCGGCTTCCGCTACCGCAAGCAGGGTGCTTCGGAATGGATTGAGGTGGCAGGCACAGCCTCCGGCAACAGCTATTCAGCCACGCTGACCGGTCTCACCCCCGGCACCGTCTATGAGTATCAGGCCAAGAGTGCGGCTGCAGTGAACACCTCCACTCTCACCTTCACCACCGAGAGCATCTTCGCTATCCCCAACGCCGGATTCGAGGATTGGAGCACCCTCTCCTCCAACAGCAAGGTTATCATCCCCTCCGCATCCGGCAACGTTGAATGGTGGGACTGCGGCAACCATGGTTCCGCCACCTTGAGCAAGACTCTGACTCAGAAGTCAAGCGATGTTAAGCACTCCGGCCAGTATTCCGTCTACATGAAGAGCATGTTCGTGGGCTTCGGTACCATCGGAGCATTCGCTGCCGGTAATATCTTCGCCGGCACCTACGACAAGACCAATACGTCGACCATGGGTGGCGAGCTGACCTTCGGCCGCCCCTTCAACGGTTCCCGCCCCGTGAAGCTTGTGGGCTACTGCTACTACAAGCCCGCGACCGTGAACTACACCAACTCGCAGGCACCCATCAGCTCCGGCGACTCTGACCAAGGTATCATCTATGTGGCTCTCACCACCGGCACCTCCGAGATTATTGCCAACAAGAACTCCGCTCAGGTGTTCGACAAGAATGGCGAGGGAGTGATTGCCTACGGCGAGATGGTCTTCACCGGTGAATACGGCTCCACCTCCGAAATGCGCCGCTTCGAGATTGAGCTTCAGCCGATGGCAGCCTACAATCAGCAGCGCGCCACCCACATCATCCTGACCGCCGCCTCCTCCCGCTACGGCGACTTCTTCGCCGGTGCCGACGGCTCCGTGATGTATCTTGACGACCTCGAACTCGTTTATTAACGGCCACATGAGGCCTGACCACCTCAGTATATGACACGAATCACCTTAACGCTGGCGCTGCTCATTTCCTGCCTCCTGTGCGGAGCGCAGGAGGGGGCGGCGCCCGCCTCTTTAACGCTGCCGGCGGAGCTGGTCTATGACGCTGCCTCCGACTCGGTGCCTGAAGAGATACCCGAATTCAAGCGCAAGCTCGAGAGCACAGTCTTCATTCCCAAGGGGCAGTGGGCAGCCGGAGTGAGCATCAACTATTCGCAGACGACTCAGAATGACTACACGTTCTTCATCATCGAGCATCTGAGCGGCGACACCTATAACTTCAAGGTTAGCCCGATGCTGATGTATTTTGTGAAGGATGACCTCGGCCTGGGTGGCCGCTTCGCCTACTCCCGCGCGCTGACCAAGCTTGAGAACACCGACTTTGTGCTCGACTCCGAGACCTCCTACTCCGTGGAGAACCTCTACCGCCTTTCGCACACCTATTCGGCCATGGCCATCATGCGAAACTACTTCTCCATCGGCAAGAGCAAGCGCTTCGGCTTCTTCAATGAGCTGCAGCTGGAGTTCGCCGGAGGGCAAAGCAAACTGATGAAGGGCAAGAATGAAGCTCTCACCGGTGCCTATGAAACCAACTTCCACTTCAATGTGGGTGTGGCTCCGGGCGTGTGCGTCTTTCTCAACAACTATTCAGCCATGGAAATCAACGTCGGAGTGCTCGGCTTCGGCCTGACCACCACCAAGCAGCTGAATGACCAGATCTACGAGAGCCACCGCAAGAGCAAGTCAGCCAATTTCCGTATTAACCTTTTCTCAATCATGTTCGGCATGACCTTCTATCTATGAACACACTGCTACACCATCTGAGAAAAGCCCTGACGGCTCTGCTGCTCCTGAGCGCAGCGCTCCCGGCTATGGCCGAGGGTGAGACGGCTCCGGCAGCCAACGACACCCTGACGACGGTTCTCCCCACCGGGGGGCGCTACGTGTGGGTGCCTGACTCGATGCTGCGCGATGTGCGCGGCGTAATCCGCGGCGAGGCCGATGTGCACTTCCATGCTCCCGACCCGGCGCATGACCTTGTCATCGTGCGCGGCGACACCGTGAGCCAGGTGCTGCGCGACCGCAACCTGGCCCGAAGCCGATTTGACCGCGGCCTGTTCAACTATCTGTTCATCCCCAAGGGGGCGTGGCAGGTGGGCATCACCGCCTCCTACGGCTCCTTCTCCGCCTCCGACCTCCAGCTGCTCGACATCATCGGCGACCTGGACTTCGGCCTCTCGGCCTTCTCCGTGAACCCCTACGTGAGCTACGCCGTGCGCAACAACATAACCGTCGGCCTGCGCTTCGGCTACTCCAACACCCGGGGCAGCATCGACAACATGCAGGTGGACTTCGACGAAGACCTCAACTTCAACCTCAAGGATGTGCAATACCGCAACGAGGCCTACTCCTCGGCCTTCTTCGTGCGCCAATACATCGGCCTCTCGCGCGGCGGCCGCTTCGGCGTCTTCAACGAGATGGAACTCTCCTTCGGCTCCGGCAACAGCGACTTCCGACGCATGTTTGACGACCGCCCGAAGAGCACCCACACCACCTATATGAACGCCAAGCTGAACTTCTCCCCCGGCCTGACGGTGTTCATCATGGACCAGGTGAGCTTCAACATCTCCTTGGGCGTCTTCGGCTTCTATCTGCGCAACGAGAAGCAGCGCTCCTACATGCTCAACCCCGAGGATGCAGAGCTCTATCCCGACGAGACGGCCAACCGCTTCACCTCCGGCGCATCCTTCCGCTTCAATATCTTTAACATCAACTTCGGACTCGGTGTCCACTTCTGATATGAAGAAATTCTTGCCTCTGCTACTGCTCCCGGTGCTGCTCACAGCCTGCATCGACAACGACATACCCTACCCCCGCATCCAGCAGAACATCCTGACGCTGGCTGCCGAGGGGGAGGTCTCCCCCGCATCCATCGACGACAAGAACCTGACGGCAACCGTCACCCTCGGGGAGGATGTCAATATCCGCTCCGTCAAGTTCACGGAGTTCACTATCTCGGAGGAGGGTAAGTCCTCGCTCAACCTGCTTGAGGGGGCCTATGACCTCTCCAAGCCCCTGACGCTGACCCTCTCCCGCTTTCAGGACTATGAATGGACTCTCACGGCCACTCAGGACATCGAGCGCTATGTGACCTTCGCCGGACAGATAGGCTCAACCGCCATCGACGTGCCGGGCAAGCGCGTGGTGCTCTACGTGCCTGAGACCTCTGACCGCTCCGCCGCCACGCTCACCTCAATAAAGCTCGGACCGGAGGGGCACACCACCATGGTGCCCGACCTCAAGGCAGGCGACGTGCTGAACGCCACCGACCCCATCGAGGTGAAGGTGACCGCCTGGGGCGAGACCGAAACCTGGCACATCTATGTGGATGTCACTGAGGCCATCGTCACCACCACGCAGGCCGACGCCTGGGTCAATGTGCTCTGGGTCTATGGCGCGGCGCCTGAGGATGCCGACAACGGTTTTGAGTATCGAGTGCAGGGTGCCGCTGATTGGACCGTCGTGCCCGAATCGCAGATAACCCGCAACGGGGGTGCCTTCTCCTGCTGCATCCCTCACGCCAAGCCCCTCACCACCTACGAGGTGCGCGCCACCTCCGACGAGAACAAGGGCAATGAGATGACCGTCACCACCGGCGCTGCCGAGCTGCTCCCTGACGCCTCCTTCGACGAATGGTGGCTCAACGGCAAGGTGTGGTGCCCCTGGGCTGAGGGTAGTGTTTCCTGGTGGGACACCGGCAACACCGGCGCCTCCACGCTGGGGCAAAGCAATGTGACCCCCAGCACCGACACCCCCACCGGGCAGGGACAGAGCGCACGCCTCGAGACCCGCTTCGTCGGCATTGGCGCCATCGGCAAACTGGCCGCAGGCTCCATCTTCGCCGGCTCCTTCCGGAAGGTGGATGGCACCAACGGCATCCTGGACTTCGGCCGCCCCTGGACAGCCCGCCCCACGGCGCTGCGCGGCTACTACAATTACACCCCGCAGCCCGTCAACTATGCCTCCGATGAATGGAAGTCTATGATTGGCAAGCCTGACTCCTGCCACATTTGGGTGGCTCTCGCTGACTGCGACACCCCGGTGGAGATACGCACCAATCCCAAGACCCTCCAGCTCTTCAATAAGAATGCCGACTATGTGATTGCCTACGGCGAGCTGACCCGCGGCACCGCAACCTCCGGCTGGGAGACCTTCGAGGTCAAGCTGAACTACCGCGCCACCAACCGCGTGCCCAGGTATATTCTGGTCGTGTCAGCCGCCTCCAAATATGGTGACTACTTCACCGGTGGCACCGGCTCCACACTGCTCATTGACGACTACAGCCTCTCCTATGATTACTAAGACCCCCTTCTCCTGGCGCGCCCGCGCCCGCAGCTTCCGCTATGCGGGGCGCGGGGTGCGGGCGCTCCTGCTCACAGAGCATAACGCCCGGCTGCACTGCGGCTTCGCCGTGGCGGCCATCGTGCTCGGCTTCGCGTTGCGCATCAGTGCCGGCGAATGGGTGGCTATCGTAATCTGCATCGGCAGCGTGCTGATGGCCGAAGGGTTCAACTCCGCCGTGGAGGCTGTCTGCGACATGGTCAGCCCCGGCAAGCATCCCCTCATAGCCCGCGCCAAGGACATAGCCGCCGGAGCCGTGCTGCTCATGGCCATAGCCGCCTTCATCGCCGGCTGCATCATATTCATTCCCAAAATCATCGCTCTGTTATGACCCGCCCCACCCTGCTCCGCCTCCTGCTGCCGCTGCTCCTGCTGCTCCCCTCGCTGAGCGCCTACTGCGGCGAACCGCAGATTCAACTCTCCCGCTCGCAGAAGGCTGTGCGCACCTCGACCGACGTCGTGCTCATAGCCATGCCCGCCGCCACGCTCGGCCTGGCTATCGCCAAGAAGGACTGGAACGGCATCTGGCTCGGAGCAGCCGAATGCGCCGGAACGCTGGCCGTCACCTACGGACTGAAATATGCCATTCACAAGAAGCGCCCCGACGGAAGCGACAATCATTCCTTCCCCTCGGGACACTCCTCGCTGGTCTTCACCGACGCCTCTTTCGTGATGCGCCGCTACGGATGGAAGTTCGGCGTGCCGGCCTATGCGCTCGCCACCTACGTGGCCTGGGGGCGCGTCTACGGCAAGAAGCATGACGTGTGGGACGTTGTGGCCGGCGCTGCCATAGGCTCCGCCATCGGCCTGCTCTGCACCAAGCCCTTCATGAAGAATGTGGAGCTCGCCCCGGCTGCCATGACCGACCCCATGACCGGCAACTTCATCTCCGTCGGCGTGGGAGGCTCCGTCACCTTCTGAGAGGGTGTTGACAATACCCCCGGAATCAGCTATGTTCATCAGCTAATCCACCCCTTTCAAACCGAAAGCGGCAAAACACTTGCATCCCTGCCTCCGGCTGCTTAACTTTGCAACATCAAACCAAAAACAAAACTGATTATGGACAAGACCAAGCTCTACAATACCGAGACCAACCACACGACAGCAAAGCGCGCGGCAACCGCCGTAGGAGCAGCCGCAGCAGGCGCCGGAGCAGCCTATGCCGCCCGGGCAATTTCCGAACATAGCAACGATGCCGCCGACCCGGCAATCCCCACCGTAGAGGAAACCCCGATTGAGATAATCCCCACACCGCAACCTGCCCCCGCACCCCGTCCGGCTACCCCGCAGCCCGCTCCCGAACCGGAGCCTGCGCCTATTCCCGAGCCCGAACCCGAACCCACACCTGAACCCGAACCCGCTCCCGAACCGGAGCCTGAACCCACACCCGAACCCACACCTGAACCTGAGCCTATTCCGGAGCCTGAACCCGAACCCGAGCCTATTCCCGACCCTGAGCCGGAGCCTTGGATTGACCCCTCCCCCATCGATCCATGGATTGAGCCTGAGCCGATAATCGACATAGACGACCCCATCGAGCCTAACGGCTATCCCTACCCCTATGCCGAGGGCTTGGATGACCCGAACGCTTTCCCCGGAATGGGAGACGCATAAACCGCCCGTCCGCAGGTGTCCACGTTTGTCCACGTTTGTCCACCCCGAGTGGACAATCTAAACCATTGATATACAGACGAATAACCCCGATTTTAGCCATTTTGTCCACGTCCACGCTGAGGGAGGGGGTATCCCGTGGACAGGTGGACAAAACGCCGATTTTAGAGGTTAGACACCTGATAATGTGCATGTTAAGGTATCCACGCAGGGTGGACAAGAGTGGACACGTTGCAAATCAACCCCTATTCCCCAGCGCAGCTACACATGAAGGCCAACCCCTCACGGGGTTAGGCGCGCCTGCTACCCCGTACCCCGGGTTAACGCCTTGCGGCGCCAACCCGGGGCTAATAATTGGTACGTCGCTCCGCGACGAGGAATGTACCGTCAGCAGTCACCACAACCACAACAACAGCCGTAGCCTAAACAACATACCATCCTCAGCAACCATACCCCGCAATACCATCAGTAACAATACCGTCATCAGCACCACACCAGCACCATACCAGCACCATATCAACACCACACCAGCATCATATCAGCATCATATCAGCATCAGCCACCACACGACCGAAGCATTCCTATCGCGGAGCG
>CANSAP010000040.1 GCA_947644715.1 uncultured Bacteroidales bacterium | reverse complement strand
TCGCATAGCCCGCTATGCTCCCTCTTCCACTCGCGAAAATCCCTCAAAATTTCCTCTTTGTGCTAAAACCATTTAAATCCAAACACACTCTTAGAACATTTCTAACCATTCTAATACCTGTAAAATTAACATGAACCCTTCAATTGAACTTTGCCCGAACAAGGTAGTGCAATATTTGCAGAAGCCTGCAAAAGACTTCCGCAGGGCTGACATCATCCGCTTTGTTGTCGAGAACGACATTAAGATGATTAACTTCATGTATCCGGCAGCCGACAATCGGTTGAAGACCCTGAATTTTGTAATCAATTCTGAGGAGTACCTCGAATCTATTCTCACGTTCGGTGAGCGTGTAGACGGCTCCAGCCTCTTCCCCTTTATCGAAGCCGGAAACTCTGACCTTTATGTAATTCCCCGCTACCGGACCGCTTTTGTTGACCCCTTTGCTGAGGTGCCGACTCTGACCATGCTCGCGTCTTTCTTCAATAAAGATGGAGAGCCCCTTGAGTCTTCTCCGGAATACACACTGCGCAAGGCTTGTGATGAGTTCAAGCGCGTGACCGGTCTGGAGTTTCATGCGATGGGTGAGCTGGAATATTATGTAATAGCTCCCGACAACGGTCTTTTTCCTGCCACTGACCAGCGCGGCTATCACGAGAGCGCGCCCTATGCCAAGCACAATGACTTCCGCCAGAAATGCATGGAGTATATTGCTCAGGCTGGTGGTCAGATTAAATATGGCCACAATGAGGTGGGTAATTTCACTCTCGACGGAAAAGTTTATGAACAGAATGAAATTGAATTCCTGCCAGTTCCCGCCACGGAAGCTGCTGACCAGCTGATGGTAGCCAAGTGGATTATACGTAATCTCGCCGCCATCATGGGCTTCGATGTTACTTTCGCACCGAAAATCACTACCGGCAAGGCAGGCAGTGGTCTGCACATCCACTTCAAGCTGATGAACGGCGACCAAAATGTAATGACCGCAGAGGGTCGCCTGAGCGATGAGGCCCGCAAGGCCATCGCCGGCATCTTGGAAATGTCGCCTGCTATCACAGCTTTCGGCAACAAGGTGCCCACTTCTTACTTCCGCCTTGTGCCTCATCAGGAGGCTCCTACCAACATCTGTTGGGGTGACCGCAACCGCTCTGTGCTTGTGCGTGTGCCGCTCGGATGGACCGGCAAAGCCGACATGTGCATGCAGGCCAATCCTTTGGAAGCTGACTCAATTCTTCCGCAGCCCCAGAAGCAGACAGCTGAATTGCGTTCTGCCGACTGCTCTGCCGACGTGTATCAGCTCATTGCCGGCATGGTGGTTGCTGCTCGCCATGGTTTTGAGATGCCGGACGCTCTGAAGAAGGCTGAGGAAATGTATGTGGCTGTCAACATCCACAACGACGAGAATAAGCAGAAACTCGCATCGCTCAAAACACTGCCTGACAGCTGCGTAGCCTCAGCCGACGCTTTGGAAGCCAATCGTGCCGTGTTTGAGAAAGCCGGAATCTTCTCACCACAGATGATTGACGGCATTCTGACCGCCCTGCGCAATCAGAATGACGCAAACATGCGTGATGAGGCTAATGCATCTCAAGAAAAAATGCTTGAAATAGTTCGCCGCTTCTGGCATTGCGGCTAAAATTACTCCGCCCTTTATTGCTGCGCTCGGGATGGTCACACCTGCGACTTTCCCGGGCGCAACCCGTATGCCGGCGGGTAAAAACCGGTCGCCACATTTTAAGAATCGAAAATAAAGCGCTAACTTTGCAGAGCCTTTTAGAGTGTGTCTAAAAATATATGTTAAGACAGAGGCCGCAGCTTTAAGATGGCTTCAGCCATGCAGGTGAGGGAGCATAGCGGGCTATGTGACCGAACCAAAGGGCTGAAGACGCTTAAAGATGCGGGACAGAACATTTATTTTTAGCCTCACTCAGAAATGCGGCTTGGATTCCAAGCCAATGTCCGGCTGCTTTTTGTGAAATCGCATCAGCGGATCGGTCACATAGCCCGCTATGCTCCCTCTCCTTAGATGCGATTTCCCTAATAATCAGCCGCCTCTGTCTTAACATATATTTTTAGACACACTCTTAGTAATTTATCGATGCAATTCAAAGTAGAAGCTACTGCTCCGGGCACAGCTGCACGTGCCGGAGAATTTGATACCGCGCATGGTTCTGTGCGCACCCCCATTTTTATGCCGGTAGGCACTGTCGGGTCGGTCAAAGGAGTGCACATGCGCGAACTGCGCGAAGATATAAAGGCTCAAATCATTTTGGGCAATACTTATCACCTTTATCTGCGTCCCGGCCTCGATATACTCGAACGAGCCGGAGGCCTGCATAAGTTCAATGGTTGGGAACGCCCCATCCTGACTGACAGCGGTGGCTTCCAGGTGTTCAGTCTGACAGGCATACGCAAACTCACCGAGGAGGGTGCGCATTTCCGCAGCCATATCGACGGCTCAAAGCATCTGTTTACGCCGGAGGGGGTCGTTGATATTGAACGCACTATCGGCGCTGATATCATGATGGCTCTTGACGAATGCACCCCGGGCACAGCTGATTATTCCTACGCCCGAAAAAGTCTTGACCTGACTCTTCGTTGGCTTGACCGCGGATGGAAACGCTACTCCCAGACTGAAGGCAAGTATGGCTATTATCAAAGCTATTTTCCCATTGTTCAGGGTTGCGTCTATCCCGACTTGCGTCGGGAGGCGGCCGGTCGCGTTATTGAGTATGATGCTGACGGCTACGCCATCGGTGGCTTGGCCGTCGGAGAGCCGGCTGAGAAGATGTATGAAATGATTGAGGTGGTCAACGAGATTCTGCCCAAGGACCGTCCGCGTTACCTGATGGGTGTAGGCACTCCTGCGAATATTCTCGAGGCTATTGACCGCGGCGTTGATATGTTTGACTGCGTGATGCCGACCCGCAACGGTCGCAACGGAATGATTTTCACCCGCAACGGCATCATGAACATGCGCAACCTGAAGTGGGCGGATGATTTCTCGCCGCTTGATGAAGGGGGTGCCTCCTGGGTGGATGAGGCTTACTCGAGAGCCTATGTGCGCCACCTTTTCGTGAGCGGCGAACTTCTTGGAATGCAGATTGCTTCCATCCATAACTTAGCCTTCTATCTCTGGCTCGTGGGGGAAGCCCGCAAGCATATCATATCCGGCGACTTTGCTCAATGGAAACCAGCTATGCTTGAGAATGTTACACGACGTCTCTAAACTCTTACATTAGACATTGAGTACAGATAACTCACAGCGAAAACCTGCTTCAAAACGCATCCTTGCCAAAGCAAAAAAAAGCTTTGGCCGGATACGCCTGACCCCTACAATTCTTGACCGATATATCCTCGGCAAGTTTCTCGGCACATATTTCTTCTCAATCATTCTCATTTTGGCAATCGTAGTTATGTTCGATGTCAATGAGAAACTTGACGCTTTCCTGTCGGCACCTTTCAAGGAAACCATCTTCGATTATTTCCTGAGCTTTCTCCCCTACTTTGCCAATCAATTCTCCCCCCTGTTTGTCTTCATTTCCGTGATTTTCTTCACCTCGAAAATGGCCGGCAACAGTGAGATAATTGCAATTCTTGCTTCAGGAGTCAGTTTCCGCAGATTGCTGGTGCCATATATGGCCGGTGCAGCCGTGATTGCCGCCCTTACTTTTGCGCTGAGCAATTACATTATCCCCCCGACTAATGTCAATCGACTGGCTTACACCAACAAGTATGTCAAGAACCGCAAGGTCGAAGAGGGACTGAACGTGCAGCTCATGGCCAGTCCGGGTGTTGTGGCATTCATGGCTCGCTACGACACTAAGACCAAAACAGGATATCAGTTTTCCCTCGATAAGTTCAAGGGTAAAACTTTGGTCAGCCGCATGACAGCTCGTACAATTAAGTATGACACTCTGAATAATTGGACGGTTGAGAATTACATGATTCGAGATTTCAACGGGATGCGCGAGAGTGTGCGTTTCGGTCAACGGCTTGATACGGTTATAGCCATAGAGCCGCGTGACTTCATCATCTCGCGTAATGACCAGGAAACTCTCACCACCCCGGAACTGGCTTCATACATCGAAAAACAAAAGCAACGAGGCGTGGCAAATATCTCTCAGTTTGAGATTGAGAAAGAACGTCGCTATGCCATGACTGCAGCCGCGTTCATTCTAACTCTTATCGGCATGAGCCTCTCGGCAAAGAAAGTGAAAGGGGGTATGGGCATTAATATCGGTATCGGACTGGTGCTCAGTTTCACGTATATTCTCTTCTCCTCGGTGACGAGTTCTTTCGCTGTAAGCGGTTCCACCTCCCCTCAGATAGCAATGTGGATACCGAATGTGGCCTACTTCATAATCGGTGTTTTCCTATATAAACGAGCCTCCAGTTATTAACCGACTTTCAATATGGCACTTCCCCTGCAGCAACCCGTAGCAATTTTTCTGCTTGTCTTGGTGATGATTCTCGTCACTCCGGTTCTGCTGCGCCGTCTGGGCATTCCCCACATTGTGGGGATGATTTTAGCCGGCATCATCATCGGGCCTCACGGATTCGGACTGCTGGCCAGGGATGCTTCATTTGAGATTTTTGGTCAGGTGGGCATTCTCTATCTCATGTTCCTGGCCGGAGTTGAGATTGACATGCTCGGTCTGCAACGCAATTGGAAAAGCGGCATTAAATTCGGTCTGCTGAGCTTCATGCTTCCTATGGTTGGGGGGTTACTCGTAAGTCATTATCTGCTTGACACTTCATGGCTTACAGCATCCCTGATTGCCTCCATGCTATCATCTCACACATTGATTTCCTATCCGATTGTGACCCGCTTCGGACTGACAGCATCGCGAGCAAGCGTGGTGGCCGTATGCGGTACTATTGTCGCTGTGTTGCTCGCACTCATAATGCTTGCCGAGGTAGTCGCAGTGAGGCTGCATGGCAGCATTGACGCCGGCAATCTGCTGATGCTTGGGCTATGGATGGTGGTGTATGCCGCAGCTGTGTGGTGGGGATTCCGCTGGATGACACGCCAATTCTTTCGTCGGTTTTCTGACCGTGTCACGCAATTCATATTTATTCTTGCTGAAGTGCTGCTTGCTTCACTGCTTGCGCAGCTCATAGGGCTTGAGGCTATCTTGGGCGCATTCTATGCGGGTCTCGTGTTGAATCGCTTTATCCCGGCACGCTCCGGGCTGATGACGCGTCTGGAATTTGTGGGTAATGCCATCTTTATTCCTTACTTCCTGATTGGTGTTGGCATGTTGATGAATGTGCGCGTAATCATCAACGGCTGGAACGTGGTGATCGTAGCTCTTGTCATGAGCATCACAGCATTGATGCTGAAATGGATTGCAGCATGGTTCTCTGCCCGCTCCATGCATCTGTCAGCCACCGGTCGCCACCTGCTGTTCGGTCTCACCGCAGGCAAGGCTGCCGCCACGATTGCCGCCACGATGGTGGGATATCGATATGGGTTGCTGAGTGAGGATGTTATGAACGGCGCTGTCATCATGATTCTTATATGCTGCGCAGTGGCCTCCATCACCACCGAACGGGCAGCCAAATCAATGCGGCTTGGCATAGCCCGCGAGAATATGGAACGGGATGGCAGCCGAGGGCGTGCACGCATGGCTCGCCAGCTGGTAGCAGTAGCCAATCCCATGACCGCCGAAGGCATCATGCGTCTCGCTCTTTTCATGCGTCATCCGGCTAATACCCACGCTGTGACCGGCCTGTATATCCGAAGCAGTGATGATGCCACCACGGCATCCATGGGGCGTGCCGCACTGAAAGCCATTTCCGGAGTGGCTGTCTCGGTCGATGTAAAGGTTGACGAGGTTGAGCGCTATGATGTTAATATCGTGGCCGGTCTGTCGAATGTCATGAAGGAACGTGGGTGTTCAGAAATAGTGCTCGGTATGCACCGTAAGAGCAACATAGTCGACACTTTCTATGGCTCAATGCTTGAGCAGCTGCTGCGAACCAATAACCACATGATTATCATGAGCCGTCTGTTCGTGCCGGTCAACACACTGCGCCGCATCGTGGTCATAGTGCCAGCAAAAGCTGAATACGAAACAGGGTTCTCTCTTTGGCTAACACGCATCTGCACTCTTGCTCAACAGATTGGCAGTCAAATGCTTTTTGTGGCCTATCCGGAGACTGTGCGCTATATTCAGGGTGCAGTGGTATCCATGGGTTTCGACCTTAGGCTCAAGTATTTCACTCTTCAAGACTGGGATGATGTTATCCGTGCCTCAGCAGACATTACGGAGGATGATCTGCTGACTGTCATCGGTGCACGTCAGACATCCGTCTCTTATAGTAATGACCTTGAGGCTATGCCCTCTTGGCTTTCACGTTATTTCTCACGCCACAACCTGCTGATTATTTATCCTGAGCAGTTTGGGGCTGAGGCTGAATTGCCCACCCCGATTGACCCTCTCTCGACCTCGATTGCCACTACTCCGGCAATCAACAGTCTGCGCAATTGGTTCCGGCGGTAAAACACGCGGGGAACAATTTCCGTATCTCCGATGTTAACCTTAAAATACAATATTCTCTATTATGAAAAAGGTTACCCTCTTCTTTGCTATGATATTGGCTGCACTATCAGCGACAGCAGCCAATTTCCCCAATGAAACCCTCTCTTATGTCATTCAGTATAAATGGGGCTTGGTTCAGAAGAATGCCGCTACTGCCAAATTGAAGCTGACGAATACCGCTTCAAGCTACAACATTGTGCTTTCGGCCTCCACTCTCCCTTGGGCAAACAGTATTTTTCCGGTGCAGGACACACTTAAATCGGTTATTTCGAAGACCACCTTTAAGCCTCAGTCTTACACCAAGATAACTCACGAAAACAAGAAGTACCGCAAGGATTGGCTTGTGTACTCCTACGTTGGGAACCACGCTTACGGTAAATGCACGCGCTGGAAGCAGAATCCCGGCACCAAGATGTTCAAAAGCGTAGTTAACTGCTCTGCCACAGGTCCTACTTACGATATGCTCTCCATCTTTTATTATATCCGCACGTTGAATTATCCGCTGATGATGAAGGGCAAGGTCGTGAAAGCCAACATTTTCTCGGGTTCAGCTCCGGAAGTTATAACAATCAAATGTGTGGGGCAGGAAACCGTCAAACTGCCGTCGGGTAAATCCTATCCTTGCTATCATCTGCAATTCACATTCACTACCGGTGGTGGCACCAAGTCTTCGGCTCCGATGAACGCATGGGTCACCACTGACCAGCAGCATATACCCGTCAAGCTCGTTGGCACGCTTGCCATAGGACAAGTGCGCTGCTTCCTGACCGGAGTGGCAAAGTAACCGGCAAGTTGCCTTTTCTTCTGAGACACATATAATTACAGTGTCGGCTCCCCGCCTTTCAGTAGCTTGGGAGCCGACATCTTTTTTCACAAATACAGTTGGATGAATTCCGTTACCTTATCAGTATCTTCAGATGTTCTTCTCCGGCTTTTGCGATGTACAGCCCGGAGGGAAGAGAGGATAGATTGATATTCGTCTCTTCAGCAGAGCAACTCATAATGTGTGTGCCTGAAACGGAGAAGAGGTCTACCGGGTGCATTCCCGAAGTGTGAAGCAGACCGGAGGCTGCATCAAAACGCAAACCATCATTGACATTCAGGGTCTGCACGTCAGTCGTCGAGGCGAGCTTGGCGCGAAGGCGAGTCAGCTGCTCTTCGGTCAGATAGCCTTTCTCAACGAAATAATCGCTCATGGCCTTTTGCAGGTCAGGCACGTCATTGATGTCGTCAACTCCAAGCAGACGTTGGAAACCGTACTGCAACAAATGATAGTCGCGGAATTCTTGAATGCCCATTCGGTTAGTCAGCTGGTAATCAGCAGCAATCTCACTCCAGGATGCACCACAAAGGGCACCGAGGAGGCCGCTGAATGCGCCGGTGCGGTCTGTGCCTATGCGGCAGTGGATCAAGAAGGGAGCTTTGTGGGCATCATCTATGATGAATTCCACTACCTCTTTCACCCAGTTGCCGAACTTCTCTGACTCGGGAGTGTAATAGACCACGTTATAAGTTGGCACGGAGTTGGTTGCTCCTACGTAGAGCACACTTTTGTTGTCAATGATGTTCTGATAGTATTCAGGTATCTGCTCAGTGTATTTTGAGCCGCTTATTGTGAAACTAAGCAGATTTTTCTCCTCGTTTTCCGAGAGACAGATATCGCTTTGGATTCCCTCTTCCAGAGCCAAGCGTGTCAGATATTCCATGCGCACCGGTTCGGTAGCATTAGTGGTCTTTGTCAGTTTATAGGGGTGGTAAGAACGGAAGAGTGCGGAAGTACCGGGCACTTGGCGGAAATTGGATATGGCCTCTTGTCCCTCGCGGGTGGTCAAGTCGAAATCAGTCACTTTCTTCAGCACATTGGCCGTGCTACTGTTTTCCTTGATGGTCTCGAAGTCATCATCATGAAAGACCACGATGTTGTTTTTATCGCCGTTGAGGAAAATGTATCCCTCGGGAATAAAGCTTTTGGAGCCACCGCTGAGATAGTTTGAACCGTTAGAGACAAACTTAAATTCAGGCTGACCGCTGTTACCCGGTATCTTAACATCGGCATAGGGCACTGTTACATGCCAGAAGTTTCCTTCGCTATCGAAGGTCATGGTGAACTCATCACTGGCTTTCCACAGTGTGAATGAACCGAACACCTGCAGTTTCTGAATTCCGGATGTCTTCCAAAGGTTGTTGTCGAAAATGAAGGTTACAGTTCTGTCTTCTGCATTATCCATGAAGCAGCGAGCACGGTCCTCGGCTGTCGGGTTGACGCCGTGAGCCGCTATGGCACACAGAAGTCCGCAAGTCGTGAGGAAAAAAGATTTTCGTATCATCATTTCTTTATTAGTTTAAGAGTATAGTTCTTGGAATCACAGTTCACCTTGACCAGATAGATGCCTGTGCTCAGGGATATTGTCTCCAGCTGTGTGCTCACATTGTCAGGGGTGGCGGTAAGCAACTGCTGTCCGGACAATGAATAGATTGCAACAGAGCGCATCACCTCATCGCATGTGAGGTTAATCAGGGCATCAGCGGGATTCGGCCACATTCTTACCCCCTGTGAGTCAGAGGAGATGACTGCGTCGACTGCTACTACCGGAGCGGAGGAAAAGCCAAAGGGTTGGGTGCAGGTTTCGCCATAATTGTTCTTAAGCAAAGCACGCACATAGCTGCCACGGAATCCTGTAAAGTCGAAGCTTTTGCCTCGTCCTACGACTGTGCTCTTGCGAGTCGAAGCTGAAGCCCCTGTTTTCCGGTCAGTTGAGCATATCCAGTAGATTTCGTCGGTGTCGGAATCAATTGTAATCAGATTTGCATCATTGTCTACTGCGATAGAATTAATGCGGGGTGCTTTTGCCTCGCCTGAGCCGGTGTATTCATATGAAAAATACTCGCGGCCGTTGCGCATGGCATCCTTCAATGCATCAACAGAGAATTCATCCATGAGCATAAACTGATAGTTGCGGAAATACTGTTCGGCAGTGTGAGTGTCGTCGCAGGAGTATCCCCATACGGGTCGCGTCGGCATTGTGATGTCGAGGATTTGATCCCAAAGAATTCGGTCGTTGGGACGACGGTTTCCCTGGTTATAGACCTCCAGGCCGATTAGGCTATCAAACATTGTGAAGTTTTCAGCATGCCATTCCGGTGAGTTCTTTTCGCCGGGCGTGTATTCCTTGTCCAGGCTCCAGTATTGACCCGGATGATTGATAATCTGAAGTCCGCCAAGCTTCTGAGTGTAAGCATAAGACTCACGCAGTGAAGCGAACTCCTGCCCTTTTCTGCCGGTAAAGAAATCATTATGATGGTTGAATTCTCCTCCGGTAGCCTCATTCCAGTTGTTACGGTTATCTTTGCTTAGCTCCACACCGGGAATTGCTATCATGCCCAGTTCTTCCGGAGAGCGTGAGCCGGAAGCGGGGTTATAGAGCGGGAAGAGCTGCCAGGGATAGGGGTTGGCGTCATGATCGGTCAGGGCAAGAATCTTGTATCCTGCTTTGGCATAGGCATCCACTACGTAGTCCGTATTAAACTTGGTGTCAAAGGATTGTGATGTGTGGGTGTGAAAATTTGCTTTGTAACGACCGACGTTCTCCCAATCGACACCATCGTAGGCATTGACGGTCAATTTCTTCTGCTCGGAGCCGGATGCACTTGAGAGCACTTTTATGCATATTTCTCCGACATCTTCTTTAACAGAGGTGCCTTTGATGGCGTTCACTTGCAAGTGATAGATGCCGGCACTGAGATCGGGCATAACGGCAGTCCATGTTTCGCTGTCGGGATGAGCTGTCAGTGTGAGTTCTTTGGCGCTTCCGTAGTTGTAAGTATAGGTGAGTGTCGGGGTGCATCCTGAATCGGGAGTAAACCGCACTTTTATCTCTGAGGATTCTCCGGCTACGGTGACGGCCGGCACTGCAGAAAACTCGGTCACTCCGACTTTGCCTATTGTCTCGCCCCATTTTGTCTCTTGGACGCTGACGGCGTTGGTTGCGAAATCGTAGGTCACTACGGCTTCTGTGCAATTCTCTGAGACGGAATACATTGTGGTTATAGCGCCCATGTCGGTCTGTGTGTTCACGCTGCCATAATGAATTGTGAAGCTTTTGTCGTCGCCGGTGAACGGTACTGTCGCTGTCAGCATGTAGTCTCCGGTGCCTGTCATGCTTACGTTCTCGTCGGCAGCGAATACTTTGAATCCTGCTGAGGATACGGCTTTGGCATCCAGGCTTTCTTCTCCACGCACGGCCACACGCAGCCAGCTGTCGTGGGTCTTCTTAGCGGAAAAGGCCACATTCTTCGGTGTGTCGGAAAGGAATACAGTGGAACCGTCAGCCTCTCGGCGTGCCACATTCCAATAGACTGTCACGTTGGTAACGGTCTTGGGTATCTGTTTAATCAGCACTTGAGCTTTTGTGCTGCTGCCGTCGGTCAGGATAAAGCTGTCGGTCAGCGCAAATGAAACGGAATTGTCGGGCACAACGCCGGTGCTTCCCTCTTTGTAATAGAAGTCGTAATTTGACTGTGTAATGTCGGCAGCAACCCGCTGTGAGCGCTCGCGAGAGGGGACAGAAAGCGTTACGGTTGAGGGTAATGAGAATGTATCTGCTGAGAACAGAGGATAGAGCAACGGGAAGACTTTACTCCAGGATTCGTCATCATGATATGCTCCCTGCATTTCGGAGACTGTGGCACCGGCACTCAAGGCGGAGGCGAATGTTTTTACATCGTCGGCTATGAGGGCTAATTCTTTGCTGCCATATGTCAGCAGGAATTGCGAATCGGAGGATGACTGTGCCGCAAGGGTATTCATTTCGTCGCGGTTAATCCAAAGCATCGGGGAGATGGCCACGCAGCGTCCGAAGACTTCGGGATGTGTCAAAGCGGCGTAGAGGCTCAGCACGCCGCCGAGGTCTGCGCCCATGATGGTTGTGGAGGCTGCGGAATTGCGGGTGCGGAATTTGGAGTTAACGTAGCCCACAACCTTATCGATATATTCGGTTAGGAATTCGGCTGATGCTCCGCTGCCTGCGTAGTCGGGATGGGCAAAGGGGATGTTTTCGGCCACGAAGCCATACATGGCAACCATGATGCAGCCATCCGTCCCGGCTGCCTGCAATTCGGAGGCTGTGTTGACCATGTTCCAGGACTTTTCTCCGAAGAAGTCGTCGCCGCAATCGTCGTCGCTGCCGGCATCATTGTAGCGTTGCTGGACTCCGACCATGTAGACCACGGGGTAGCTTTTGCCGGAAGAGGCGTAACCTTCGGGCAGGGAGATGCGCACTTTGCGGTCATAGCCTCCGATGTTGATTGTGGTTTCTACAATGTCGGGATTGTAGAGTGCCGCCCAGCTGCCTACTTTGTCTTCTGACGAAACAGTTGTGCGGTTGCTGATTTCGCCGCCTGAGGCATCTTTTTCGACGTATTTCCAGTCAGGGCCACTCAGGTATTTGTAGCCTTCGGCCATTGCGGCAGTAGATACGTCGGGGAGGTCGAGGGTAAACTTTCCCGCACCGTCGGGGAGCATCGGGACTGCGTCGGTAGCGCTCCAGTCGTTAAATTTTCCGGAGACGTAGCAGGCTTTTGTGCCTGCCGGAACCGAGACATGCAGTGTGACGCTGTAAGCGGGGGCTGTCAGGAGCAATCCGCAGCCACAGGCCAAGAGAGTTTTTTTGATTTGCATGTAATAGATTTTAGTGAAACGTTGATTAAGTAAATGCTTCACAAAGTTAATTCATGCAAATGTGTCATCGGGCATATGATTAGAGCCGGCAAGTAGATGCCAAATATCTATATAGCGCTGATAATCAATGGATTGCAGTGACTGCGTGATACTAAATAAGTAGACTGTTCTTTGCCTTGGATTAGATTGAATCATTCTCCGAGAGAGCTGATTCGTCGTTCAAATTCTTCTTTATCCATGCTCAGGGCGCTGCGGATTGCTGACTTGTGATTGTAGACGGTCTGCGGATTATAGTGGAGCAAATCGGCTATTCGCGCACTGGATGTCACTCCGATGCGCATCAGAGCCAGAACACGGAGCTCTGCTGTGAGCGAGGTCAGGTTTTCGTTGAATCGGCATTCGGGTTTGAGGCAGTTGTTGAGGTCGGCGATAAAACGAGGGTACAGGCTGAGGAATATTTCATCAAAGCGGGAATACAGGGCTTTCAGTTCGTCGTTCTCGTCCTTGCCGGAGGAGATTGTGTCAAGTGCTTTGTCTATCTGTCCTGCCTTCAGCAGGCGTGTTATTTGCTTTCGCAGGCGGAGGGTTCGGTTGATGTAGCCGCTGTGTGCATCAAAGAGTGTTGAGATGTAGCCTTCGCGCGCATGGTTGGCTTCTGAGAGCAATTCGTTGGAGGCTTTCAATTGGGTGTTGATTTCCTGAATCTCTCGGTTGCTCTGCCTGAGGGAGAGTCTTATTCGTTGGTTAAGGCGTAGTTGCTTGTGTGCCAGAAATAAGGCAGCTCCCAAGCCAATTGCCAGGATTGAGATGACGATTAGGAACAGTCGCAGGTTGGAGGCTCGTTTTTGCTCGGCAGCGTTGTAGGCGGCATCGATGACGGGAACCATTTCCAGAATACTGGTTGTGCGGGATTTTGCTTGCGAGAGATATGCATCCTCGAGGGCGCAACGGATGTAGGCGTACGCGCGTCGCACATCTCCATTTTCGTTCAGACGGATTGCGAGGGTCATCAGTGATGTGTAATCGCGCACTCCGTTCTGCAAATCGATTATGGCAGCTTCGGCAAGGCAAGCGATTTCGGCATCGTTGTTCTGAAGGTTATGGTATATTTCGGCCAATTGCGAGATGCTTGCGGCTCTGCCTCTCGACCCGAATATTTTGTTTGCACGGTTCATGACTTCGAGTGCCTCACTCCAGTGTCCGGCATCCATGAGTCTCCAGGCTTGGAGGTTGAAGTAGTCGCGGGTGGTGTCAGGCAGCAGGAGCATGGCTGAGTCGCGATATTCCTGCACTTTTCGCCGGAAGCCGAGTCGATGAGCCTGCACACCGTCGGAGAGAGCCATTTCTGAAAATGCTCGGCCATAGACTGAATAGAGGTATTTGAGCTGGTATGGTGCGAGTTGATTGCGCGGGAGTGTGTCGAGGATTCCGAAGGCTGAGTGATAGTTTCCGGAATGGGTGTAGCTGTCAGCCAGGTTCAGCGAGGCGGAATATATTTTTGCGGGTTCTCTGAGCCGACGTGCAATTTCGAGGCGCTTCTCTGCCACCCACATTGCTGAGTCGCCCATGAATGCTCTGTAATGGCCGAAGAGGGTGCGGAGTGTGGAATAGCGCTCTTGGTCGGTGGAGTCTGTTCTGAGCCGGGCTAATGCATCAGATATTTGCGCGCGCCGCAGCCGCGTGTAGTCTTCTTTGACGGCTATGGTTGAGTCCAGCTGCCGGAGCAATCGTTCGGACGCAGCGGAGTATTGCCGCGCGGCTAATGAGCAGCACAGCAGGCACGGGAGGAGCAGGCATATCAGCCTTAGTTGTTTCATTGCATTGTAGTTATCAGGTTTACAATCTGACATCTACTTAATCAATGGCAAAGGTAGTAATTTTTCAGGAGATATTGCGTCGGTTGCGACAATTATTTCTGCATGGTTACTGCTTTCTCCGGCTGTTGCCGGGGAAATGGAGGGCGGCACGGGCGCAGCTTTTGTGCCATGCCTGTGCCGCTCGTTGAGTGGGACTGCGAAGTCATCTTGACTTCTGTATGTTATTTGAGGGGACGGAGGTAGCCGGGGATTCCCACGAGTTTTACGTCGAACACTAAGTCGCTGTAAGCTTTGATGCTGCCTTTGGAGTTGAGTCCATAGGCCTGATTGTAGGGAATGAGCACTGTGCAGCTGTCGCCGATGTGCATGTTTGACAGTGCTATCACCCATCCCTGGATGTTTTGGTTGAGCACTGTGCGATAGATGCTGTCGGCGGGGGTGGTGTTGTAGTATGAGCTGTCGAGTCCGAGTCCGTCGATGTTTCGGACGCGATAAATCACGTCGACGGTGGATGTTGCAATGGGTGCAAGCTCTTTGGATGTGAGGCTGCGGTCGTTGTGCCATTTCATCAGCACGTATCCGTTAGGGTCCCAATTGCAGTTGATTCGGGTATAGACTTTCTGTCCGTCAGCGTCGGTTTCGCCCTCTTTTTCCATCATGTAGGCGTCGTTTTTTTCGCGCCAGGAGTTATCGGCTCCGGGTTCGTCGCCCAGGCATGAGGTCAAACCGGCTGTCGCGGCGAGTGCAATGACCCCTGCCACGAGATAGAGCAGTTTCTTCATTCTTCAAATACTTTAGGAGCACGCTGCGCGCCGGCCTCGGCCTGGAACATTGATTTCTTCTGGAATCCCATCATGCCTGAGATGAGCACGGCGGGGAAGCTGCGCACCTTGATGTTATAGTCTTTGACGGCTGCGTTGTATGTTTCGCGGGCCACCTGGATTCGGTTTTCGGTGCCTTCGAGTTGCGCCTGGAAGTCAGCGAAGTTTTGTGAGCTTTTGAGGTCAGGATAGGCTTCTTTGACAGCGTTGACGTATATGTCGAGCGCTTTTCGGGCGTTCTCCTGCGCATCCATGTAGCGTTGCATCTGGGTGTCGTCGGAGGGTGCTTCACCCTGTGAGACGCTCTGTGCGTCTTCCTGGGCGAGCATTGCGGCGGAGCGTGCTTTGGTCACGGCGATGTATGTCTCTCCCTCATGCTTGGTGTAGGCCTTTACGGTGTTTTCCAGGTTGGGGATGAGGTCTTTGCGACGCTGGTATTGGCTTTCGACGTTGCCCCAGGCGGTGTCGACATTCTGCTCTTGGGTGAGCATGCCGTTATAGCTTGAGGCTATCCATATGACGAGGATGACCAGCAGCGCTACTATGGCACCAATTATAATATAAGATTTCTTCATTCGTCAGTGTGTTAGAGTGTGTTTGAATTTAACTTTTGAGACTGTTTGAATCTTTCTTGGTTTCAGCACAAAATTTCCTCTTTGTGCTAATCCAAACACATTCTTAGAGGAGTTTGCGCAGCAGGGCGTTGAGGCTGACTTGGTCTTTGAGCAGGTTTTCGAGGTCGGCGATGGCTACACGCTGCTGTTCCATTGAGTCGCGGTGGCGCAGTGTTACGGTGCCATCTTCGAGGCTCTGATGGTCTACTGTTATGCAGAAGGGGGTGCCGATTGCATCCTGGCGGCGGTAGCGCTTGCCGATGGAGTCTTTTTCGTCATACTGGCAAGTGAAGTCGAAGCGCAGGCGGTGCTGAATCTCGCGGGCTTTTTCGGGGAGTCCATCTTTTTTGACGAGGGGGAGCACTGCGCACTTCACGGGGGCGAGCGCCGGGGGGAAGTGGAGCACTACGCGGGTGTCGCCACCTTCGAGTTTCTGTTCTTCATAGGCGGAGCAGAGCACGCTGAGGAACATTCGGTCGACGCCGATTGAGGTTTCGATTACGTAGGGCACATAGTTTTTGTTGAGCTCAGGGTCGAAATATTGGATTTTCTTGCCTGAGAATTTCTCATGCTGTGAGAGGTCGAAGTCAGTGCGGGAGTGAATGCCTTCGACTTCTTTGAATCCGAAGGGCATACGGAATTCGATGTCGGTGGCTGCATTTGCGTAGTGAGCCAGCTTTTCGTGGTCGTGGAAGCGGTATTTGTCGTCGCCCAGTCCGAGAGCCTTATGCCATTTCAGGCGGGTCTGACGCCAGAAGTCGAAGTATTTGAGTTCTTCGCCGGGTCGCACGAAGAATTGCATCTCCATCTGTTCGAATTCGCGCATACGGAAGATGAACTGACGGGCTACGATTTCGTTGCGGAAGGCTTTGCCTATCTGGGCGATGCCGAAGGGGAGGCGCATGCGGCCTGTCTTGTAGACGTTCAGGAAGTTGACGAAGATGCCCTGAGCTGTTTCGGGACGGAGGTAGACATCCATTGCGCCGTCAGCCGTGGAGCCCATCTCGGTCTTGAACATGAGGTTGAACTGACGCACATCGGTCCAGTTCTTGGTGCCGCTGACGGGGTCAACTATCTCGTAGTCAAGGATTATCTGCTTGAGGTCTTCGAGGTTGTTGTCGTTCATGGCCTTTGAGAAGCGCTCATGCAGTTCGTCGCGCTTGCGCTGATGTTCGAGCACACGCGGGTTGGTCTGACGATACATCTGCTCGTCGAAGCTGTCGCCGAAGCGTTTGGCGGCCTTGGCGCATTCTTTGGCTATTTTGTCGTCAATCTTTGCAATCTCATCTTCGATGAGGACGTCGGCGCGGTAGCGCTTCTTTGAGTCGCGGTTGTCAATCAGAGGGTCGTTGAAGGCATCCACATGGCCGGAAGCTTTCCAGATTGTGGGGTGCATGAAGATGGCGGAGTCAATGCCCACGATGTTGTCATGAAGCATGGTCATGGCTTCCCACCAATAACGCTTTATGTTGTTCTTCAGCTCGACGCCGTTCTGACCGTAGTCATACACAGCTGAGAGGCCGTCATAGATTTCGCTTGACTGGAATACAAATCCATATTCTTTGGCATGAGACACGATGGTCTTAAACACGTCTTCCTGTTTTGCCATTGTTTTTTTCTTTACGGGTCTTTGTTTACGGACAATTATCTCTGCAAAGGTAGTGAAAATTTGCCAATCCACAAAAAATAGCTAACTTTGCACTACGCGAATATTCGCCGGCATCACCGCGGAAGTAAAGCCCGCCATAGAAATTCTTACTCTTATGCGTACTGATAAAGAACTTGAAGGTGTGACCCTGCTGGGCAATCAGGGCACCACTTACCCCACCGATTATGCCCCCTCGCTGCTCGAGACTTTTGAGAACAAACACCCTGACCGTGAGTATCTTGTGACCTTCGACTGCCCTGAGTTCACGACTCTCTGTCCGAAGACCGGGCAGCCTGACTTCGGACACATCTATATTTCCTATATACCTCGCGAGCGCATGGTTGAGAGCAAGAGCCTCAAGCTCTATCTCTTTTCCTTCCGCAATCATGGTGACTTCCATGAGGATTGCGTGAATATCATCCTGAATGACCTTTGGGAGCTGATGGATCCCCACTATCTTGAGGTGAAGGGTATCTTCATGCCGCGTGGCGGAATCAGCATCTATCCCTTCGCCAATAAAGGTGATGAGCAGCATCTCGACCTCGTGAAGATGCGCCGGCTCGAAAACTTCAAAATATCCTGACATGAAAGATTCCGTACTGATTCTCTCCGGAGGCATGGACTCCACTACCCTTCTCCATGAAATGGCTGACCGCATCGCCTTGGCCGTCAGCTTCGATTATGGCTCCAATCACAATGCCCGCGAGCTGAAGATGGCCGCTCTGAATTGCGACCTTCTCGGCATCGAGCATATCATCATTCCCCTGGCTTTCATGGGCCGGTATTTCAAAAGCTCTCTGCTCAGCGGCGCCGAGGCTATTCCCGAAGGTGATTATGCCGACGCTAACATGAAGAGCACCGTGGTGCCCTTCCGCAACGGCATCATGCTTGCCATAGCTGCCGGACTGGCTGAGTCGCGCGAGCTGAAACATGTGATGATGGCCAACCATGGAGGTGACCATGCAATCTATCCGGACTGCCGCCCTGAGTTTGCCCGCGCAATGAGCGAGGCAATGCGCCTCGGCACATATCCGGGAATCACGCTGCTCGACCCATACGTGAACCTCACAAAAGGGGAAATCGCGGAGCGCGGCCGACGCCTCGGCATCGACTACTCTCTGACATATTCATGCTACAAGGGGGGAGACCACCACTGCGGCCTCTGCGGCACATGCATCGAGCGCAAGCAGGCCATGCAGTTTGCCGGAATCACTGACCCCACAATCTATGACGCCTGATGTATTACGTTAAGAAACGTCTCGAAATATCTGCTGCTCACCGCCTTACACTCTCCTATGAGAGCAAATGCACTCGGCTGCACGGGCATAACTGGATTGTCACCGTGGAATGCAAGGCCAAGGAGCTGAACGCTGACGGCATGGTGACTGACTTCACTCACATCAAGCAGCTCGTGCAGGAGCAGCTTGACCACTCCGTGCTCAATGACGTGCTCCCCTTTAATCCCACAGCCGAACGGATTGCCCGCTGGATTGTGGACAATGTGCCCAACTGCTTCCGCTGCGAAGTGCAGGAGAGCGAAGGGAATTCCGCCACCTACGAGAAGGACTGATGCGCCGCATAAACGAAATATTCTATTCTCTTCAGGGGGAGGGCTTTCACACCGGCACCCCTGCCGTCTTTCTGCGCTTCAGCGGATGCAATCTGCGATGCCCCTTCTGCGACACAAAGCATGAGCAGGGGACTCCGATGACCGACGCCGAAATCGTGGCATACATCTCGACCTTCCCCGCCGAATGGATTATTCTCACCGGTGGGGAGCCATCGCTATGGATTGATGCTGACTTCATTCACACTCTGCACGTTGGCACCGGAATGAAAATAGCCATCGAGACTAACGGCACCAATCCTCTCCCCGCTGACATCGACTGGGTGACCCTCTCCCCCAAAGGGGGACTGACCACGCCTCAGACAGCCTCCATAGCCTCTCGCTTGCGCCTGCAGCGTGCCGACGAAATAAAGGTGGTTGACTGCGGACAAGACCTTGAGCCATACTTCCATCTTCCTCAGGCCGGAAGCAACACCCGCTTCTATCTGCAACCCTGCTGGCATCCCGACCCTGAGCAGGCACAGAAAGCCGAACGCCGCACGATTGACCGAGTGCTGGCCGACCCTCGCTGGACCCTCTCCATCCAGCTTCACCGCAAGCTCGGCATCGAATAAGCCGTGCGTCCTCCCCCCTGCTGTTTCATCGGCTGTTGCCGCAGGTCGAGTGTCCACAAGTGTCCACGTTTGTCCACCCCGAGTGGACAGGCTAAAGCATTGATACACAGACAAATAACCCCGATTTTGGGCGTTTTGTCCACGTCCACGCTGAGGAGGGGGGTCTCCCGTGGACAGGTGGACAAAAGGCCGATTTTCGGGGTTAAACGCTTGATAATGTGCATGTTAAGGTGTCCACGCAGGGTGGACAAACGTGGACACGTTGCAAATCAACCCCTATTCCCCGACCTGCGTCCGCAGGCCGAGGAATCCTACACATGAAGGCCAACCCCTCACGGGGTTAGGCGCGCCTGCTGCCTGTACCCCGGGTTAACGCCTTGCGGCGCCAACCCGGGGCTAATAATTGGTATGTCGCTCCGCGACGAGAAATGTACCGTCAGCAGTCACCACAACCTCAACAATAGCCGTAGCCTAAACAACATACCATCCGCAACAACCATACGCCGCAATACCATCAGTAACAACCATACGCCGCAATACCATCCGCAGCAACCATACGCCGCAATACCATCAGCAACAATAGCGTCATCAGCACCACACCAGCATCATATCCGCATCAGCCCCCGGGAAGCATGTAGCGACAATCATATCCGCAT
>CANSAP010000039.1 GCA_947644715.1 uncultured Bacteroidales bacterium | reverse complement strand
TTCCCTAAAAATCAGCCGCCTCTGTCTTAACATATATTTTTAGACACACTCTAAGTAAGATTTTATGGCACAGAAACCCTCCCGACGTCCGCTGATAATTACTCTCGCCCTGCTGCTTTATGCCGCAGTCGTGGCGCTGCTCAACCGCGATGTGCTCTTGGTCGAACATGACTACCTGCGCTATTTCGGCACTCTGGGTGTGGAGGCGGTGATAATCTGCCTGGTCTATATTTTCCTATCCAAGCGAGAGAAACCGCGTCGGGCCAACAAATAGATGGGCTTGAACGTCAGCGAATAACGACCACGTTCATTCACAGGATAATTGGCTGCAAAACGGCGTATGCCCGCCGCGCCTGCCTGTGCGCCCGAGCCTGTCACTCCGGTGAGTCTCAGATGCCGCAAAGCCTCCAGCGGGGTTGTGAAATCAATCTCTACATTCTCTTGAAAGACACTGACCTCCGAGAAGTCCTTCAGATAGTCGCGCAGCTCTTCAGCCGAGGGGTAGTGCATGGGGTCGGGTCGCAGGCCATGCAGCTCGGGAAGATTGCCCGGAGCAAAGGTTGATACAGCCAGCACACCCCCCGGACGCAGCAGCCTCAGGCAATCTCTAAGGAATGCAGCCGGGTTACTGAACCATTGAATGGCACTCGCCGACACAATTGCATCCACACTTCCGGGAGCTTCGGCAGCCAGCTCCTTTATCCCTCGTTCAGCATCCCCTGTCGTGTATTGCTCCTCCTCGCTCACTCCGAAGCGGGGAAGCTCGCAGAGATCCATGAAGTGAGCTTTGCGAGCGGTCAGCAAGCGGCTCCAGGCGTAGGTGAAAAGTCCTGTGCCGCAGCCAATCTCTATCAGAGAGTCAATCCTGGCTTCCTGCACACGCTCACTCAGCATCGAGGCCAGCCTTTCGGCTATCATGCGCTGGGCATGAGCATGTTGCGTGTAGGTGTCCATGCTGCGTGAGAAACGACTCCCCACACGCCCGGTGTCAAACACCGTCAGACGCAGTATATCGCCAAGGTCAGCATAGTGCGCTCCCTCTAAAGAGCGGATTTCGGCCACACCATTCCAGGCTCTCCGCTGGTTCTCGGGAGGGAAGATACGATCATCCTCGCTCACATAAGCAGCTCGCCAGGGAAGCTTGCGCAGCGGTCCCGAATAAGCGGCAACCTCCCGGAGCTGAGAGGCCAGACGCTCTGTATTCACCTCAGTGAAGCGACCGGCCAATTCCCGGTATAGAGCTGACGAGCCGCACATCCTCATCCGGAACTTCTCCAGCGAGCGGGGCGTGAGGCCATCAGCAGTGCCAAGGAAGATGTTGCGCGGAATGCCGAGAGTGTCATGGCAGGGGAGGGGTGTGCCGTTCAAAGCGTAGCAAGCCACCGGCTGAATCTCCTCCGGCAGCAGTCGCATAGCAAAGTGCACCCCCATTGACCAAGCGTATAGATAGATTGTGCCGTAAGCAGCAACGCTGCTCCAGTCAGGGGGCAAGAGGTCATCGCCGCTGACCACGGCCACGTCCCATCCGGGCACAGCTATATGTGCGTATAGAGCTGCATCCGTGCTCCATCCGGCAAAGATGAGAATCAGTCGGTCAGAGCCGTCGCATGTCAGGAAATCAATTCTCATAAGTGGTCGCGATTGCGTTAATCAGGCTATCGATTTGCGCCGGTTCATGAGCAGCCGAGAGGCTGAAGCGTATGCGCTCCGTGCCTGCGGCCACTGTGGGGCGCCTGATGGGCATAGCCATGAATCCGAGTTTGCGCAGCCGGGAGGCATACTCGACTGCCAAAGCGCTGTCGCCCGTAATCCAGGGAATTATCTGTGAAGTGGAAGGACAGCATTTTCCTGTGACACGCTCAAGCCCCTCTTTCAGGCGTTGGCTCAGATTTCGGAGCTTCATGCGCTCCTCGTTCATTGAGCGCATGGCTTTGAGCACATGCAGCGTGTAGGCCACATTCAAAGGTGGAAGAGCGGTAGAGAAAATGAAACTGCGGGCTGTGTTGAGAAGATAGCTGCGCAGTTCTTCAGAGCATATGGCAAACGCCCCTATTGACGCGCAGGCCTTCCCGAAGGTGCCAATGAGCAAGTCAACATCGCTCAGCACTCCAAGCTCTTCGCAAAGCCCGAGACCTGTGGTTCCCCGCACGCCTAAACCATGAGCCTCATCCACGTATAGCCTCATCTGCGGGAATTCCCTCTTCATCTCAACTAATTCAGACAGAGGGGCTGAGTCTCCATCCATGCTGTAAATGCTTTCCACAATCACCCAAATGCGACTGTATTCCTTGGCCTCTCTTTCGAGCACCCTGCGCAGGCTGTTAAGGTCATTGTGAGGGAAGCGCTTAAACCGGCTCCCTCCCAGACGCAGTCCGTCGATAATGCTTGCGTGCGAGAGTTTGTCGGCCACGATAAGCGTGTCGGCATCAGACAGGGCTGAGACGCATCCCGTGTTGGCATGATAGCCGGAATTGAAGAGCAGGGCAGGGGAGCCGTAAGCCAGGGCGAGATACTGCTCCAGCTCTGAATATTCCTCCTGCTTCACGGCCAGCAGGCGGGAGGCTGCCGAGGTCAGTGCCGGTGTCCCGGCTTGCTCCGCAAGATGTTCCAGAAAGCTGCTCTGAAGCTCTCCGCGGGCTGCAATGCCAAGATAGTCATTACCGGTGAAGTCAATCATTCCCTCCGGCATCGAAGGGGGAATGGCACGCAGCCGGCTCTCTGTTTGCAGCGCTCGAAGCGCCCGGGAATAATCGTCATGCATAACCTTCGGCTATAAGGGCAACCAGCGTGTCGGCCAAATGGCAAGCCTGCTCATCTGTGACAGCCAAATATGGGGGCATGATATAGGCATTGCGCCCGAAGGGACGAATCCACACACCTCGCTTCACACACTCCTGCTGGAAGCGGGCCAGGTCGACATCATGGTCAAGCTCAACCACTCCGATGCCTCCCAGCACTCTCACGTCAGTCACGCATTTCAGCTTGCGGGCAGCCTCCAGGCGCGATGCCATCAGAGCCTCCAGATGCTTCACTCTTCCTTGCCAGTCCAGGGAGAGAAGCAAGCGTGTGCTGGCTAAGGCCACTGCACATGCCAGCGGATTACCCATGAACGTCGGCCCATGCATCATAACTCCGGCCTTGCCTCCGGAAATCATATCGGCCACACGCTTATTCGTTGCCACAGCAGAGAAGGTCATATAGCCCCCTGTGAGGCTCTTGCCGATGGTCATAATATCAGGCTCTACACCTGCATGTTCCCATGCAAACAGGCGCCCGGTGCGCCCGAAGCCGGTGGCTATCTCATCGAAAATCAGCAGCAGCCCATGCTCACGGCAAGTGGCCGAAAGCTCCCGCAGATATTGGGGATGATAGAACCGCATACCCCCTGCGCCCTGCACGACAGGCTCCACGATGACTCCGGCAAGCTCCTCCGCATGTTCCTCAATCAGCTTGCGCATAGGCTCAAAGTCAGCCGGGTCCCATTCATCCCTGAATCCGCAGCGGGGAGCCGGAGCAAAGTAACGCACCGGCAGTGCTGAGCCGAAGACACTGTGCATTCCGGTCACGGGGTCGCAGACACTCATGGCGTTCCACGTGTCGCCGTGATAACCCGAGCGGATAGTGGCGAAGTTCGTGCGGCGGGGATTATTCTGAGCCTGCACAGCCATCTTCAGCGCCACTTCCACAGCCACGCTGCCACTGTCGGCATAGAAGATATGTTGCATCGAGGGGGGGAGTATAGAGAGTAAGAGCTTGCCCAATTCAATTGCAGGCTCATGCGTAAGGCCACCGAACATTACGTGGCTCATGCGGTCTATCTGCTCCTTCATGGCATTGTTAAGCACCGGATGGTTATAGCCGTGAATCACGCACCACCAGGAAGACATGCCGTCAAGCAGCCGTCGGCCGTCGGCCAGTGTAATTTCGCACCCCCGGGCTTCGCTCACTTTGAAAGTGGGCAGGGGGTCATGAGTGGATGTATATGGATGCCAGAGATGTTCGCGGTCAAAAGCGTCATGCACCTCAGAGGCCGAAGCAGAGTTTTCATTCATAGGTAATAAAGCGCTAAAAAGCTTGGTGCAAAATTACGAAAAAAATCAGACATATATAGTTTTCAGCGGCGTAGTCACTGCAAGACGCTTTTCTCTCCTCCGGTCTTCCCGGTCATTGGAGTGTTAGCATAAAAAGAAAAGGGAGATAACCTCGGCGGTCGCTCCCTTCATGATAAGTTCTACATGTATAGAAATCTTAAGGTAAAAAAGATTGTTTTAGGTGATGCAAAGTTAGAGGTAAAATTCCGTCCTGCCAAAAGAATTTAATAAAAATTTGCATAATATGTTGTAGAACATATTCCCGGGTCAGAGAGTCTCAAAGGACGGGCGGGCGCCGGCGGATTCTGTCGGAGGTTTTTCTTAATTTTGCGGAGCGAGAGTAAAAAAACGGTGTGGCGGTGTAGTTTTTAACTATCCAGTAGCGTCTAAGAGTTAAAATCAAATAGCTTAACGCTCTATGACAGACATTTGTATCACAATCGCATTGCTTATTTTGGCAGCCATCTCGCCGATTAAGAGTGGAGCCGGGATAACTTCTCTCACAATGAACACTCTCACAGCTTAACTAATGGAAAAAACAGAAAAAGGATTCTCAGGGCTGGTGCGGGAGTATGAGCAGACCATCTATTCGATCTGCTACATGTATTCCCGCTCCGAAGATGAGGCGAAGGATTTGGTGCAGGAAACCCTCGTCAATCTTTGGAATGGCCTCGATAAGTTTCGCGGCGACAGCAGTCTGCGCACGTGGGTGACGCGTGTGGCCATCAACACCTGCATCTCTTTCAAACGCAAGAAGCAGCTCCCCACGGTAGACGAAAGCTTCATTCCGCAATTGAGTGATGCCTCTCCTGAGGCGGGAACACAGATTCGCCTCCTGCATGAACGCCTCTGTCGGCTTGACTATCTCGACCGGGCTATCGTTTTGCTTTGGCTCGAAAATATGTCTTATGAGGAGATTGGAGCAATCGTAGGGATTGCGGCGAAGAACATTGGCGTGCGGCTCGTACGCATTAAAAACAAACTTAAAAACCTTTAGCAACAATGAGTAACAACAATATTCCGCAGGACACACTCTCAAATCTCCGCGCAGGCATGGAGGCTCTCAAGAACCATCTGCCCTCCTCAGGACTCATAAGTGACAGGGAGATCCGGCAGGCCATGCGTCTCAAAAGCATATGGATGAACCATGTGGTTATAGGGGAATTCCTTACCCTGCCTATCGTAACAATCATTCTGACCACAATGGCGCTTGCCACAGGCATGAACCTTTGGCTCATCGTCGTCTTCGCGATAGTGGCGTTTGCTGACACTTTTCTTGACCTCAGAACTTTCGCTGTCTCCAAGCATTGGATTCAGGAAGAGACCCTCGTGGGGCTGAGTCGCAGGCTCATTAGCCAGAAGAAGGAGCGCCGGCGCCAGACTATTGTCTCCACCTCACTGATGATGCCTTGGGTAATCTGGTTTGTCTACGAGTATCTGAAGCACTGTGCCCCTTCTCTCAGCGAAGAGATGTTCAAATGGGTGATGGGCATTATGTCAGGCGGTATCCTTTTGGTGGCCATAGGAGTAATCCTTTTGGTATATCGCAAGGCGCAGCGCACCAATGATGAGATGATTCGCAGTCTCAGCGATAGTGCGGATGCGACGGGTGAGGCATAAATTGAGGAGAACAAATCCGGTGGCGGAAGTCTTCTTGCGCTTGTCCGGATACAGGCCGAGCTATCGCCCCTGACATAAAAACCGAAGAGGGTGTGCCAAGACAGGAGTCAGATGCCGAAGGCGCGGAGCGCCACACGTTTGCTTCAAACGAACTTTTGGCACACCCTCTTATGTTGCGGAGAGCAGTGCGTAAGCTTTCTTGATAATTCCTGCCATCAAACGCCGACGCTGCTCAAGAAACTCATAATAGGTCATATTCTCGAAGTTTTCAGGAATGGCGTTTTGGGAGAGAGACAAGGCATAGGCTTCATTCCCAAGCCGATTGCGCTGTTTGGCCGCATAGATTGCCGGGGCATCGTCAGAGATATTAATGTTAGTCTGATAGTCGAGGAAAGTATAGTTGGCAATCTGGTTGCGATCGCGGTCATCTTCAATACCGAGTTTTGCGAGGTGGTTTTTGGGGAAGATATGGTGGACATCAATCGCTGATTTTGTGCCGCTTGCGCCCGGAGTGAGGAATGCAAGGGTGGGTACATTGCTGAACAGCAGGTTGTGATGCAGCACGTTAAGAGCAGCGAGATAGCCTTTCCATATAGGGGAACCGGTTGAAGAGGTCACCATGTCTCGCGGAAGATTCGTCTTGAAGTAATCGTCGGTGAACCTGTCAGTGATTTCCCTGTTAAGCAGGTTAATGAAATCTTCCGGAGTGGTGAGTGAGCGCATGTCAGTGAGCAACCGCTCTACGGTTGATTCGGCTGACAAGTCAGTGAAATAACCTGTGATTGTCGACATGAATATCCATCGGCACATAATCTGCCGCAATTCAAGAGGCTTAACTCCGAACTGCGTTTTGCCGATGAGATAGAGCATATAAGAAAAAATGACGGCATTTTGCGAAGAGACAAGACTGCTGCGTAGGTATCCGGCAGCCGCCATTATGTTCATGAACGTATGCCAATCGTTCAAGTTTGTTACCACAGCGAGAGCGTTGCGGAACTTATCAAGATTAGCAGCTTGTATCTCAGCTGATGTGCGCTGCGTATCAAGGTCCTTACCGCGAAGCAGCATATAGGCGTATTTTAGTCGGGCACGCCGGAAAGCAAGACCCACGGATGCGCGGATAAGGTGAACCGGGTCCACCTCAATAATGTGGTTGAACGAGGTGCCCTCTTTCGGAATGCGCGAATCGCGGCAGAAGTTATTGATGTTTCTGTGCATTTCATTGTCATACACAGACAATAATGTCTCGATGAAGTTTTTCTCAGTGAGTTTCTGACCGCCGGAATTCACACGTACGAATATCTCGGCAACGTCTTCCTCTGTGGCTACGGAACGGATTTCCAGAGTGGGCAACGGATAGTAGACCAAATCGAGCAAATCAGCAAGATTCTGTTCAATGAGAATCTCTTCGTCGTCAGAGAGCAGGGGCGATTGATTGCGTTCCCGGGTCTCATTCAGGTTCTTGATGAATGCCCTGCGAAAATGGGTGGCTTCCCGCCGTTCGGCAGCTTCAAAAGCAGTGCTGATTACGCTAATCCATTCAGAGGACCGTTCATAAGCTTGAGACCATACGGCAAATTCGCGTGTCAGCGGATTGAAGGAAATCTTGATATTTCGTTCGCGGTAATTTACATCCTTAATCTTCACACCCTTGATGGCCGCTAACAGTGCGGTGAGTCGTTGTTGGCCGTCAATAACAAGGTCACGAGGTTGCATAAAAGCTTTGTCGTTGACTCCGATATGGGTCTTGTTTTCAAACTCTGATGGCGACTCCCAAAGCATGACGTAGCCGATAGGAAACCCTCGCAGCATAGAGTCGAGAAGATTCCTTACCTTTGTGTCCTTCCAGACGAAAGGCCGTTGCAGGTCAGGCAAACCGATGCGGCCGGTCAAAACGTCGGAAAGGAGTTCACCAACTTTCCTGTTTATGTGAGTGAAAATTTCTTTTGCCATATGAAGCCGAGTAATATGTCTATCTTTCAATAGAGGATTCAATTCCTTTTACAAAATTACGAAATTAATTTGAGGAATACAAGGCGCTGAGGGATAAAAAAGTGGCTCAATACATGGCAAATATGGTATTTGTCGGGTGTAGAGCTACGATGTGTGGATTTTCCGCCGGGGAGTAGATGCGTTGCAGGCGGGTGGGGGAGTGGACATGGCGGTTGGCGATGTACTGTTGCCGGCTATTGGCTTGAAAGTTGCGGTTTTGCTTGGCAAGTATAACCTGATTCTTCGCGTCGCCGCATTGCGTCCGGTGAGTATGACCGGGATTCATTTTTTATATTTCGTTTATACCAAGACTTTTGAAATACTCGTATGTGGAATTATAATGAGTTGTCAGACGTGTCGGATCTTCCGGGAAGCCTTCTGGTGTTTTCTTGCCATTACCTTCCGGCACGCGTATTACCATCCCTTGACGGGCTCGAGTAAGGAGTACGCGGTAGGCATTGAGCATGTATTTTTGTGTCTCAGTATTCTTTTCCGGAATCCATCGTGTCTTACCGTTGAATTTCCAGAATGACCACTTGCAATCATCGTATCGCATGTCGGCGTCCCATAAAACGCAGGCATAATCTACTTCAAGTGCTTGAACCCTTTTCTGAGCCATTTCAATCGAATTTAATTTTCGAGTTTTCTTGGATGATTCTTGGCTTGAACACACTCTTAGCTCTCTGTTTCATTACGGTTTGGAAACGAAGTCAATTTCGCATCGGAGCTTTACTCCCTCAGGAGATTCGATTGATATGATTTTATTTTGATGCCTTGAAGTTGAAGATTGGTCGTATGATTGTGTCGATGGTCACGGTGTCTCCAATGTTGGCAATAATCTCATCTGCAGGTTTGTAAACCATCGGAGACTCGTCGCGGGTAAAATCATTGACGCTTTCGGAGTATATTCCTGCCATTGACGCTTCAAAGTCCTCCATCTTTATTTTTGCGTATGCCTGTGTTCGGCTCAGAACACGTCCGGCACCATGAGGGGCTGAGCAGTTCCAATCGGAATTCCCTTTGCCGGTGCAAAGCAGTGAACCGTCGCGCATATTCAACGGAATGATGCAACGCTCACCCTCAGCAGCAGAAATAGAACCCTTGCGGATTATATTGTCATCGCTGATATAGTTATGGACGCTCTCAAATTCTTCAATAACGCTGGCGTTCCGGAAGAATTTAAGAAGCAACATCGATATGAGTTTTCTATTTAGCACAGCCCAGCGCTGACAGATTCGCATATCGTGGAGATAGTCCTCACGGGCTACACCCTCAACATAACAAAGGTCTCGAGGCAGACTCGGTTCTGCCTTCTGCTGTGACTTTCGCATCTTCTTTATTACCGTCTGAAGTTCAGACCGACGACCGGAGGCTTTATATTCCTCGATTGTGCGTTTGATTGTTTCCTCAAAATCATCAGCGCCTTCGGTCATGTGCTTGATGGCTCGGTTCTGGTAAATGTCGGCTACCTGCTTGCCAAGGTTGCGCGAACCGGTGTGGATTACGAGATAAACCGTGCCCTCATCATCTTTATCCAACTCGATAAAGTGATTGCCACCACCGAGTGAGCCGATGGCCTTATAGATCCGATCGGAATATTTCAACTCACGGTAGCAACGAAGTTCAGTTACCAACTTCTTTGCCTCCCGGTAGATATCCATCTCCTCAAGCTCAAGCGGTTTGAAATCGAATTTATCTTCGCGCACAATCATTCCGGAAGGAACGTTCGCCCTGATATGCTCGTTGAAAGCATGGTAATCAATATCCTCAATCCGTCCAAGATTAAGGATACGCATACCGCAGCCTATATCCACACCGACAATATTTGGAATTACCTTATCCCCAAGGTTTCCGGTGAAACCTATGACGCATCCGGCTCCGGCGTGAACATCAGGCATTATGCGTATCTTCTTGTCGGAAAACACGTCAATCGAGAGCAGCTGTTTTACCTGCTCCAAAGCCTTTTCATCGATGTTGTCCGTGAATATCTTCACGTCATATCCAGTTATTGTCTTCATAATAATCTATCATTCAGGCTACTGCGGTTTCTATATCAGTCACTGAAATCATGGTGGCATATACATACATCGCCACGATGATGTGAATTGCTGCCGGCAATTCAGCTTCCGGCAAAACCGGAGCTGAGTGCGAATCGTTGTTGCGCCATTCATAAACCATATCATAATAGTTTTTGAAAAGGGCATAACGGTCATCCGTATTCCTGTATAGTCTCTGTAAAGAGGGGAATTGACGGACTATCTCTACAAAACCACTTCGAGGGTTATCGCTGGTGAATTCCCGGCCTTCACGAAGATAATAGAGCTTCTTCAGGAATGCTTCATACTGAGTGACAAGGGTGCGGAATCGGTCTCTGTTATCTTCGTCGCGCGACATCTCTGCGCGGTAAATGAAATTGAGGGTGCGACGAAGAGAATTGTTCAAGCCGTCCAGATTGTCAGTGGTCTGTGCGTTGACGGCCTTGAAAAATACTGTAAGCACCTCGTCGAGCTCACGATAGTAAACGCCACATAGTTGTGCGAAGTCATTCTGTAGGTCTGTCTTCATCTTGGCGATAAGGTCAACCTCATCAATGGGGGGATTGACTCTGCTCATCACCTGCTGGAAGATGACATTATAAATCTTGCTCTGCACATTATCCTGATTCATCCAGAAGCGGGTGGTCAACTCGTTGGAGGCTGCGTTGACATTGGCAAACGCCCCGCGAGTCGCTGTTTCAATTGACTGAAACGCAACATCACTGTCGCTATTGAGCATATCATCGATAACAGTGTCGTCACCGGTAACAGCATCAATAACTTTTTGGAATTGAAGACGTGCCACATCTTCATCCTTAAACTCCGTGTTTCCCCATACGGCATTAAAATCATCAACTATACGGCTCAATTTCTGCATGTCAGGAGGAATGATGCCAAGAGGTGCAGCAGAGGTGGGGATCGGGTCTATTTCCACATTTGCGTCATCGAGCTTTATGTCGGTCGTACCTTGATTCTGCGAACGATAGTTTTGGTAACTTACTGCTTCGATAAGCCCCTCCGTGAGGTCTTCCATTTTCAGTGCGGGCAGTTTATTGACGAGGAAACGATAGAACGTGGCGCGTTTCTGCCATTCAACACTTGCCTCCGGAAGAATGGTCACGAGGAACTCATAAGTGCGCACAAACTTCTTCATTGCACTCTTGACAGTGATTTTTGTATCATCACTGTCAAGCGCAACGAACCGCTCCTTGGCTTTGTCTAAAATCGGATCGAGCCGGTCACGGTCTGCTTCGGCCCAGAATTTGGTGTTGAAATCCAGTAGCTCAGCAGCAGTGTATAGATGTGCATCTTCTACAACCTCAATCAAGTCGTTCAGCTTGTTCTGGTCAGTTTCTCCGGAGAGAATCGTTGTGCGGTAATATGTCTCAAAGTCTGCTTTCACATCCTCAACATTGTTCACAAAATCGAGAATCATGGTTTTCTTGCCCGGTTTCGCACGGTTGAGGCGTGAAAGTGTTTGAACTGTCTTGACATCTTTGAGTGGTTTGTCAACATACATTGCGCACAGTAACGGCTCGTCGTAGCCGGTCTGGAACTTGTCGGCTACAATCAGAAAGCGATATTCCCCTTTGCGGAATTCCTTCTCTATTTTTGCTGACGGAAATCCATTCAAAGTTGCTTCATTGACAGTAACGCCATCAATGGTCTTGTCTCCTGAAAATGCGATGATAGCCTTATATGGAGAATGCTGTTCACGCAGCAAACGGCTGACTTCCTTAAAATAGTCGATTGCGCGTTCTATGCCCGCAGTGACAATCATACACCGAGCCTGACCCTTTAGCAGTCCGGCCACTTTGTCGTGGAAATGCCCAACAATGATTTCAGCCTTTTTCCCTACAGTTGCAGGTTGGGACTCCACCCAGTAGCGAAGCTTTTTCTGCGACTGCTTCTTCTCAAATTCAGGATCGTTGGTAGCCTCCTTCTTGATTTTGTAGAAGCTTTGATATGGCGTGTAATTCTTCAGCACATCCAGAATGAAACCCTCCTGAATGGCTTGCTTCATCGAATAGTTGTGGTAGGGGCGATGCTTTACGTTCCCCTCGGCATCGGTATATGGCACACCAAATGCTTCGAGCGTTTTGTTCTTAGGTGTTGCAGTGAAGGCATAAAAGTTGGAGTTGGGTGCAAGTTTTTTGCCCTCAACAACCTGTTTTAGGAATTCATTCAGACCATCCTCGTTATCTTCAATGTCAGCGGCTTTGCATCCCAAGCCGGACAGAACTCGGTTAAGATCTGTGGCCATAGACCCCGACTGGCTACTGTGAGCCTCGTCGATAATGATGGCAAATTTCCTGTTTTTGAGTTCAGTGCCGATAGTCTGCATTATCACAGGGAATTTATGCACCGTGCTAATGATAATTCGCTTCCCTGCTGTCAGTTCCTCTTTCAGAGTCTTGCTTCTATCGGCCCAGCCAACTATGCTCGCATTGTCAACGAATGCGAGGATGTTATTCTTTATCTGCTTATCCAGATTCACTCGGTCTGTAATGACCAACACTGAATCGAATAGATTATCAATCCCATTGGCTGTCTTGAGGCTGCTCAAAGCGAATGCAAGCCAGGTTATAGAGTTACTCTTACCGGACCCGGCCGAGTGCTGAATCAAAAATTTCTTCCCCACAATGCCGTCGGCGGTGTCGGCCACCAGACGCTGAACAGCATCGAGCTGGTGATAGCGAGGCCATATACATTTTTCCGTAGTCTTGCCTGTATCAGCGTCAGTCTCCGTTACTACTTGGGCAAACTCCTCAATTATGCGGCTCAACTGATGCTTGGTCAGAATGTCATGCCACAGATAGTCGGTCTTCAGTCCGCCGGGATTAACAGGGTTGCCGGCTCCGTCTTGCGCTCCGAGAGGGTCTGACGGGTCTTTCAATCCTTTGTTGAAGGGAAGGAACCAAGACTCAGGGCCGCGAAGCTCGGTGCACATCATCACCTCCTCATCATCCGCAGCAAAATGAACGGCGCAACGCTTTGGAGCAAAAAGCAATTCTTTCGGGTCGCGGTCATGCTGATACTGGAAGACGGCACTCTCGACGTTCTGTTTTGTCAGATTGTTTTTCAACTCCATCGTAATGACCGGCAGACCGTTTATGCTGAGCATAACATCAACCGACTCCTTGGGAGTCTTACTGCTGAAATGGAGTTGACGAGTAACGCAGAACCTGTTCTCACCATATAGACGCGCCGCCTCCGCATTCCCTTTGTCAGGGAGCGGATAGTAAAGAATAAAAGTATGTGTGTTGTGCTGGATACCCTTGTTGAGCACATTCAACACACCATTCTTAGTGATACGGTCACGTACACGCTCAAAAAACGCCTTGCGCTTCGCCGGAGTTGAGAAGATGCCGCTCTTCTCAACAGTTTTCCCTTGCGTGGCACAGAGAAACGCTTCAAGTCGGGCAGTGTCTAATCCAAGTGCCGGATTATAATCGTCAGAGCGGCCTTCCTCGTAACCGTTAATGTCACGAAGATAACTTACTATGATGGTTTCCAAACCTTTTTCCGATATATCTGTGCTCATCGTGAGAACTATTTTTTTTGATTACATTGCGAAGTTAAAACCAACTTGTGCACTCATTGTGCAGAGGTCGAGGATTTATAGTCACTGACATCAATTTGCCCGGTAACCGCATCCGAAATCAGCCGTTGCTTATATTCCTTAAGCCTTTCAATCTGAGCTGAAAGGTCAGCTATTAATCCGTCAATCTTAGCGGTCTTGGCTTTGATGTATTCAACGATGGCTTGCTGCTCCTTGATGGGTGGAATTGGAAGTAATTGCTTCTTCAATTCAGCATAAGATAAAGTAAGTCTTATGCCTGTACCCATTCCATGAAATAGTTTCATGGAATCCATTGCCTTGAATAAAAGGGAGAAATATTCGGAGTTGGTATTCTTTCGAGGGGAAAGAATCAGATATGCAGAAGTTATTATGCCCTTCGTCGGAGACAATGCAACTCGTTGAGATACAAAGTCGTAGTTGAGATTAAGACCATTCAATGCTATATCACCTTTATTGACTATCGTATAGCCAACATAGGTTTCTTTCAAATCGGAAACATCACCTTGTTCATACTTGGGTACTAATGTTCCATAGTTGAATTTCATTGCATGGGTATAGGCATATTCAGCATTCTTTTTAGTGTTTTCACTAAAAAGCAATGCAATACGTTTGGTTTCCCAATGGGCGGGGATTTGGCCGAGCCATGGGATGCCGGAATCACGCATCGGCACATCGGGATTCAAACCTCGTGTGACAACCGATGCAATCTCTGCTTGCTTTAGCTCTTCGAGCGCGCGTAACTCTCTCTCTCTCTGCAACATAGCTATCTATTATTAAAGTTTTACTGTCAAGAAAAGCAACTATTGCCTCCTGCTCTTCGATGGGAGGAATTGGGCATACTACCCTCCCCATCTCTTCCCAATTTACCCTGGGCATTTTAGCTCCGTAAGTAAAGCTGTCCAACAGATAAACGTATTTTGGATTTAAAAGAACATAATTAATGTAATGAGGGAGGGCATTTGATTTGGTTTGAAAAATATATAAATCTCCTACAGCCTGACCTTCAAAAGTGGCAACCCAAGTTTTTGCAAGATATGGGCGTAACTTCCCATATAGAATATCACCTATAGTAAAATGAGGACCTGTCCCATCAAATGCACTCTCTGTTTCTAAAAACTTTCCTGACCATGATTCAATATTCTCTAATCCTATCTTTTTATCATTATCTAATGAGGAAGTTTGCCTACGACTCATTATTCGAGAAAATGGTTTCATTTCCCAATGTCCGGGGATTTTTCCGAGCCAAGGGATGTTGGAGTCATTATATTCTTCGTATCTTTTCATCAGTCAGCAAGTATTTCGTCAAGGATTCCTTCACAGCGGCTGTCTATCTCTCGGATTTCTGCGCGAATTTCACTCAGCGGCCGAAGTTCTACCGGATGGTAGAAGTATTTTGTGAAGGACAACTCGTAGCCAATCACGGTTTTATCACAGTCAATCCATGCGTCCGGGCTGTAGGGAAGTACTTCCTTTTCCATGAAGGCCTCGACGCCTCCGGGATACAATAATGGTACCTGCTCGCTGTCACGCAGGTTGGTATCCGGCTCAAATTGCGAATCAGGGTCAGCGGCTACGGTGTGTGCTTCAGGCATCGAGGGGTCAACGATACCGAAGGCGTTACGCACAAGTTTCTGTTTTGTCTTGGCAACTTTGATTTTATTTTTCTTCAAGGCCGTGAAGAACTCAAGATCGCTGACAGCAGCCTCTCCGAATAAGTCATGATATACTTTTGCAATGGTGCGTAGCAACTCACGGTCATCTTTGTTTCTGACCTTGGCTGCATTCTCTTCTGTGAATGTCAGGTTTTCGTAACGGAGTCGGAGTGGTCGCTCAACTGTTATCTGCCGGTAACCAAATTCTTCATTGGGGAATACTTTGCTGACTTCGGAGTTCTCGGGATGGTCAAACTCAGTGAGTAGTTTAAGAATTTCAGATCTTTGGTCATTCTCGACCTCACAGTTTTTGTTGCCGAGATTTTTGCGGAGTGGCCGCGATATTTTTGTAGCGTCAATGAGTTGCACTTTCCCGCGACGACGAGCTTCTTTGCGATTGGTCACAATCCAAATAAAGGTGCCTATACCGGTATTGTAGAATGAATTCTCAGGCATTGCAACTATCGCCTCCAGCAGGTCGTTCTCAATGATGTATCTGCGCAGATTGCTCTCGCCACCTCCGGCCGAGCCGGTGAAAAGCGAGGAACCATTGTGGACTTCCACAATACGAGTGCCCAATTCTGTGCTCTCCTTCATGCGGCTGATGTTGTTGGCAAGGAACAGCATCTGTGGGTCGCCGATGCCGGGAACGAAATCCCACATCACATCGTTAACTGTGGGTTTGAATCGCTTGTCAACTATATCTTTCTTCTGATTCTCCTTAAGGCCCCAGTTTTCAAGGTCCCGTTTCCACGGAGTGCCAAAAGGAGGATTTGAGATGCAGAAATCAAAGAGCTTATCTTTGTGACCATCTTGTGAAATGGTTGAGCCGAAGGCAATTCGGTTTCGTGTCTCTCCATTGTGTGTATAGTCGAAATGTTCAATCTGCTCCGAGAGCATCAGGTCAGCTTTACAGGTGGCGAAGGTGTCGGGTTGGATTTCCTGACCATAAAGATTTGTTTTCACTCTCTTTCCGAGCTCCTTGCCTATCTCATCAATTTTGTCTGCTACAATAGAGAGAATGCCTCCGGTGCCGCAAGCTCCGTCATAAATTTCATATGTGCCGTTTTCAATTTTCTCGGCCACAGGCTGAACAGCAAGGTCAGCCAGCAGCTTCACATAATCGCGAGGCGTGAAATGCTCTCCGGCTTCAGTGACATTGTTTTCTTCGTTGAATTTGCGGAGCAACTGTTCAAACAATGTGCCCATGGCATGGTTGTCAAGAGCCGGGAGCAGTTCATTGCCATCTTCATCAAGAACCGGAGTTATGCCAAGATTGATATGCTCGTCGGTAAATTTCTCAATCACAGCACCAAGGCGATTAGCCTCATGAAGCTTTTCGGCATGATGGCGTAGGTCAAACTTGTTGATGATGTCCTGCACATCAGAACTGAACCCGTCAAGATATGCCGTGAAGTTTTGAAGCAATCGTTGGCTGTTATTCTCTCCGCGAAGAGACTTCATTGTAAATGGCGAGACGTTGTAATATGGAAGGCCGGTCACAGCCATCAACAGCTGATGCTTTGAGACCTCCGGGAGATTGTTGGCGTCAAGCATTTCTTTTTGCTTTAATAGATCCTCTTTGGTGCGTTCAAGAAGAATGTCAAGGCGACGAAGCACCAGCATTGGCATGATTATTTCCTTGTACTTGCCCTTTTCAAAAGCCTGCACAAGAACATCGTTAGCGATATTCCAAAGGAAATTAAACAGCTGGTTATATTGTGACTGGTTCATATGTTATCAGGATAACTCTGTTTATGAAATCGAATTTACAAAGATGATAAGAACTTGTGTACTTATAGTGCAGAAGTCGAATAAATGTCTGACATTGACTTGGCGACAGCTGCAATCTTTTCTCTAAACCAAGGGGGTGAAAGAACTTCCACTTGATTACCAAAGGAGAGAATAAGTGATGCCAGTTCCCTATTGGGTATAACTTCAATCTCTACGATGCCATTGTCCGGATCCGGAAATTTTGAAGAGCCATGCAGAGGCTTGGAAAACACATATGGGTACCTCTCCGGTGCAAATTTCAAGACGATTGTTTCAGTGGGAGCATTTTGAATCGTCACTCCGACAACATCATCAAAATATTCTTCAAAATTAATGTCTGATTCAATGTATGGAATACCAATGTCTTGAATCTCCTTGATTCTGTCAAGAGGAAGATTTGTGATTAACTTACGTTCGTCATTAAGCCCGAAAAGAAACCATCGATTATTATACTGCTTGATGTAATATGGATGTATATTCCATATCCTTTGGCCACCATCGAACTTTTGATAAACAATTTTCAGCGGCTGTTTATTTATGATGGCATTGAACAGGCCTGAGAGATGTCTGACAGCAGTATAGTCGAGATTCTGCTCAAATCCAATAACGCTTTTAGTCTGTCCTTTGAGCGCAAATCGGTCTTCCAACTGTGACAATAGTTCCTCCATCCACTCGAACTGGGGCATTCCCTTGAAGCGGTTAAGCATAAAGATTGTTTCTTTGAGCTTGTCAACCTCTTCATCGTTCAATGGCTGATTGGAGATCGAAAATTTAGGGTCTTCCCATTGAAAGTATTTTCTCCGTCCGTCAGGGATTCGTTCAATAGTACCCCATTTTTCCTCCATGAAGTTCAAGTCCTTGTAAACCTGCCTGACTTTCACCGGTTCATTCTTTTCAGAGTATTCAAGGAGAGCTTCATTACAAGCCGCAACAAGATCCTCGATATAATATCTCTTATATCGATTACGAAGGCATCGGTCTAAAACCTGATACCGTATCATTGCGTTCTTGTTTGTTGCCATTTTGCAAAAACGAGAACTCCCACGCAGCATCTGAAGGCCGACCAAAGCCTGTAACGGACTGCATGGGAGTTCTCAAAGTTTTTTCGGCTCTCGCCGTATGTCTTTCTATTTCTTGGTCATTTTCAGCGTCGGTTGCCGTTAGAATGCAAAGTTACCAAATTTTTCTGAAACAGCAATGGATTATACTGTCAAACACACACGGTAAATGCCTATGACAGCCTTATTTGAACCGTATTGGGGCTTACTGTTTCTTTGCAGTAAAACCTGAGGCCAATTTCGATTTTGACGTTGCACCATCTTACGGACAACACGTCCGATGGCAATAATCTTTGCGGATTATAAAAAACAGGTGATCAAAATTAATGGCCACTCGATACTGTTTGCGTTTTGTCAAAGATGGACTATACGGCCTACTTATCCCGAACTCGCGTAAATAGATTATGCTAAACTGTGATGGCTGTTGATAACTAACTTACTTGCCAATGCAGAAATAGTTAAAATGTTGATTTACAACGGTGTGTGAATCTAAACCGTACAAGAGCCGTACAAGTGGCTCAGCCGAGGTGTTTCTACTGTCGGTTTGCGGACTTGAAAACATGCGCGGCACCTATGCCGGACATGCGGTCGTTGACCTTATGCGAAGTTAATAAATTTCCGGCAGACAGCCAACTGATTTGCTATCTTTAACGCTGTTAATCATCTGATTGTTGTATCTCCGGGATAGGATAATGCACGTCTTCGTACTCCTCAACGATATTTGAGACCTTCAACAATTCAATTAGATTGGGGTCGCTATAGGGAGTGTCATCTGTCACCAACGGCAGCAGTTCGTCAATTCGTTTGAGAGATGCCTCGTATTCTTTTTCTGTTATCTTCATCTGTAGCTTAGTGTATCAGAACTGGCTTTTGACCGCGAAAAGAAGTTGGTTCAGATTCTTTTATCAGTTCAAAGTTAATAAAAATCCACGTAAAATCGGCTCAGATTGAGCTGAAAAATACCATATTTCTCTAAAATTTGAGCCAAAAATTGTAGAATTCTACAAAAATAGGAAATAGACTGCCTAATGCCCAAACATGAAATGATGATTTTACAATGTAGTTTTATTCACAAACATTTGGCAAATTCGGAAATATGCCGTAATTTTGTGAATGGAATTAATATAAGGACTAAATGAACCATTTTATAAAGGCCGAGAGAACTGATGAGATGACCTATCGCGCATTGCTTCAAGAAGCTCGCGACGGCAATCTGATTAAGATTCGGAACGGCGTATACGGAACTATTGACAGCTTGACTGGAGGAATGATCGACATTGAAAAAATCATTCCTGGAGGCATTATTTGTCTCTATTCCGCATGGCACATTTATCACATGACTACTCAGATCCCGGATGCGTTTTATGTTGCCATCAATCGAAAAAGGGGGGTGAAAGTCCCGGATATGTTGGACATAAAACTTGTATATCAATCCGATTCCATACTCGGTATTGGAGTAATACAGGAAGAAATAGAGGGAATAAAAATAAATATATATAATCGTGAACGATGTGTTTGCGATGCGATTAAATACCGCAATAAGATAGGAATCGATGTAATGGCTGAGATCCTTGATGCATATCTCAAGTACGAGCACAGAAATCTGTATCTACTCTCAGAATACGCAAAGAAACTTAGAGTGTTCAATACGCTGTCAACCTACCTAAACGTGAAATTGTAATGGCAAAAAATATAGGGCATTCAATCAAGGCGAGACTATTGAATGCAAGCGACCACAACAACCGACGCTACCAGCAACTATTGGTTCGTTATATGCAAGAAGGTTTTCTGCGACGTCTTTCCATGAGTCCATATAGTAGAAAATTCATCCTCAAAGGAGGAGCGTTGCTATATGCATTCGATGAATTTCTGCCTCGTCCCACTTTGGATATTGACTTTATGGGCACTGGGATAAGTAATGACAAGTCATCGATAATAGATGCATTCAAAGAGATTGCAGAAATAACCGTGGAAGACGATGGTGTGGTGTTTATCGCAGACAGTATTGATGCTTCCGACATTGCAGTTGAGAAGAAATATCCCGGTGTCAGGATTACTGTAGAGGCTCATCTTGATACAGTGGTGAAGGAATTGACATTTGACATCGGCTTTGGCGATGTCATTAAGCCACGACCCTTGTCTATGGAGTATCCAGTTATATTCTCAGAGATGAAGGCTCCTGAATTGATTGCGTATTCACTTGAAACTGTAGTGGCCGAAAAGTTTCAGACAATGATTGAGCGGGGAGATACCAATAGTAGGATGAAAGATTACTACGACCTATATCGCATTATCTTAAAGCATCAATTTAATGAAGATGATCTCATGTCGGCCATTTATGCGACATTTGAAAATCGCAAAACTGAATATACTCCCAATCACCAGTTGTTTTCCGATGAATTCGTAAAGAATCCATTGGTTGCACAAAGATGGAATAGTTACAGAAGCAAGTTGGAAGATATCAAGCACGTTGATTTGGATGCAGTCATGGGGACTATTAGAAATTTTATAGCTCCTTACTGGAAAAAATTACAGAAATGAAAATTCAATATTGCTCTGACCTGCATCTGGAGTTCAGTGAGAACCTCCGGATGATGAATGCCAAAGAACCGGCGATTGAGGTTGCCGGAGACATTCTCGTTATTGCCGGGGATGTGGGCTATCTTGTGGATAAGAACGTGGAGAACTTGCGCTTGTGGAAATGGATGTCAGAGAGCTATCGTCAAGTGCTGATGGTAGCCGGCAACCATGAGTTTTACAACAATGGCGACA
>CANSAP010000038.1 GCA_947644715.1 uncultured Bacteroidales bacterium | reverse complement strand
AAGGTACAAAGAATCTCTGAGACTTCTCTTTAACAGCTTGATAGATTGAGCTTTATAGACTCTTTAACTCTCTGATAATCAACGCTATATATTGATGTGAGATTCTCTTCGTTTTACATTCGTTAACACTCTCTGACTCCCCTATGATGCTCTTTTGGCAGGGGGATAGAGCTGTCCTCAGCTGTCCACGTTTGTCCACGTTTGTCCACCCCGAGTGGACACCCTAACATACACATTATCAAGCGTTTAACCCCGAAAATCGGCCTTTTGTCCACCTGTCCACGGAATACCCCCCCTCCTCAGCGTGGACGCGGACAAATCGCCCAAAATTAGGGTTATTCGTCTGTATATCAATGCTTTAGCCTGTCCACTCGGGGTGGACAAACGTGGACAAACGTGGACACCTGCGGTCAGGGGGTGAGTCCAAGTCAGGCTCTCAGACAAGTCAGGCTCTCAGAGGGCGGAGTTATAGTAGCGGGCATCACCCGTAACCTCGCGGGAGACGAACGGGGGGAGGGGATAGTCATGCGTGCTGCGGGGCAGCTCTATTTCGGCCACACGCAGCCCGCGGTGCGCCCCCTCGAAGATGTCAACCTCCCAGGTGTGACCTGCGAAAGGAACCACATATCGGGTCTTGATGATGAGCGAACCCTCGCAGAGACTCAGCATTCGGCGGGCATCGTCGGCAGGGATGGGGTACTCAAACTCCAGACGAGTGTCGCCGCTGTTGCGCCCCTTCACGGTCAGGAATCCCTGCGCCTGCGCCCCGTCGGCAGGCTCGCTCAGGCGCACGCGCACGGTGCGCTCCGGCGTGCGGTTCAGATAGCCCTGAGTGAGCTTGCGGGTGCGCGACGGGTCGCAGAGGCTCAGATACTCATCATTGCTCACGAGATATTTATGTTCAATTTCCAGTGCCATAGGAATTAAAAAGAAAAAAAGGATAACCGAGTCTGTGCGAAAATTAGTAATTTTGCATTCCGAAGTCATCATGACTTCTCTACAAAGTTAGCAATTATTTGTGAGATTTCCCGCCTTACTTCGCCATATTCTTCTGCTGCTCATCCCGTTGGCCGGATGCCTCGGGGCGCGTGCCGCAGAGCCTGAGGACACCGCCTCCATCATGCTTGAGGAGGTGGTGGTGCGTCCGCGCAAGGTGAAATACAGCAAGAAGAACAATCCCGCCGTGGCGCTGATGGAGCGCCTCAGGGCGACGCGTGAGCGCACTGACCCCAGGCAGCTCCCGCATTACAGCTTCGATAAGTATGACAAGACGGTGCTCGCCCTCAACGACTTCAATCCCTCGCAGGAGAGCGGATTCGTGGCCAAGCACATGAACTTCATCTTCGACTTCATCGACACGAGCGACATCTCAGGCAAGCCGATACTGCCCGTCACGGTCAAGGAGACGAGCAGCCGCCGCCTCTTCCGCCGCGACCCGAAGGCCGACAAGGAGGTGGTCAACGGCTTCCGCAATCAGGCGCTCGTCGAGTCGCTCACGCAGGATGGCATCACGAAATTCGTGGAGGATGTGCTGCGCGAGGTTGACATCTATGACAACGACATCACCCTGATGCAGAACCGCTTCGTCAGCCCCCTGTCGCGCATAGCCGGCAACTATTACAAGTTCTTCCTCGACACGCTCGACCTGCCCGCAGGGCGCATGCTCGAACTCAGCTTCGCCCCCCATAACCCCGAGTCGATGGGCTTCAACGGCAGGATGTATATCCCGCTCACCGACTCCACGCTCTTCATCAGCCGCATCAGTATGCAGGTGCCCAAGGCCATCAACCTCAACTACATCAAGAGCCTCTACATAGTGCAGGAATTCGAGCTTGACGCCGACGGGAAGCGCCACAAGGTGAGCGACGACATGAGCGTCGAGGTGGAGATTCTGCCCGGCACTCAGGAGCTGTATGCCCGCCGCATCACGGCCTACGGCAACTTCTCCTCCGCACCCCCCGATGCCGACGACGCCCGCTGGCTCGACAAGCCCGGCTCGCGCTTCATGACCGAGACGGCCGCCATGCAGCCTGACGAGTTCTGGAAGGAGCGCCGCCTGATTCCCATCCGCGACAGGGAGCAGGGGATGAAGCGCCTGCTCGCAAAGCTGCGCGAGCGCAAGTGGTTCTACTGGACGGAGAAGGTGGTCGGAGTGCTCGTCACCGGCTACATCCCCACCGGCCCCGACTCACGCTTCGACATCGGCCCGGTCAATACGCTCATCTCGGCCAACACGGTGGAGGGGGCACGCTTCCGCCTCGGAGGAATGACCACGGCCTCCCTGAGCAAGCACATCTTCGCCCGTGGCTATGCGGCCTACGGCACCAAGGACCGCACCTGGAAGTATGGGGGCGAGCTCGAATACTCCTTCACCCCCAAGAAGCAGCACAGCCGCGAGTTCCCGATTCATTCGCTCAAGCTCTCCCACAGCTATGACCTCGACATGCTCGGCCAGCACTACCTCTTCACCAATGCCGACAATATCTTCCTCTCGCTCAAGCGCAAGGAGAGCAACAAGGTGACCTATCGCCACCTCACCCGCCTCGACTATACGCTCGAACGCCCCGGAGGCTTCTCGCTGCAGCTGGGCTTCAAGCATGAGCGTCAGGAACCCTCCCGCTGGCTCCCCTTCGAGAACGCCTACGGCACCCGCTTCGGCCACTATGACCAGGCAGCCTTCACCCTGCGCCTGCGCTACGCCCCCGGCGAAAGCTTCTATCAGACACGCTCCGCGCGCGTACCTATTAATATGGATGCCCCGGTCTTCATCCTCACCCACGAGTATGGACCCAAAGGGATGCTCGGCAGCGCCTTCACCCTGAACAAGACGGAGTTCTCGGCGCAGAAGCGCTTCTGGTTCTCGACGTTCGGATACGCCGACGTTATCCTCAAGGCCGCAAAGGTGTGGAGCCAGGTGCAATACCCCTCGCTGGCTTGGGCTAACGCCAACCTCTCCTACACGATTCAGCCCGAAAGCTACGCCCTGATGAACCCCATGGAGTTTGCCGCCGACTCCTTCCTCGCCTGGGACCTCACCTACTGGGGCAACGGCGTGCTCTTCAACCGCATCCCGATTGTCAAATACCTGCGCCTGCGCGAAGTGCTCACCTTCCGCGGGCTCTACGGCCACCTCTCCCGACGGAACAACCCCGAGTTCAACAACAACCTCTTCCGCTTCCCCTTCGAGTCCTTCACAAGCCCCATGGGGCGCGACCCATACATGGAGATAGGGGTGGGCATCGACAACATCCTGACCATCCTCCGCGTGGACTACGTCTGGCGCCTGACCTACCGCGACACCCCCAACGCCGACCGCTCAGGCCTGCGCCTCTCCCTCCACTTCACATTCTAAACCATTCCCCCCGCAGCAGCGTTATATGAGAAAACCTGTAAACTATGTCAGACACAATAACTCTACCATATGACTGCGTGCGCTGCGACGAGCAGGACTGCACACTCACCCTCGAATTCCATCCCATAACCCTGCGCGACATGCCCCTCGTATGGAGCTACCTGCAACGCGAGCAGGGGCGCACCTGCGACTTCTCCTACGGCGGCGTGCTCATGTGGGTCGACATGTTCCACTACGAAATGGCCGTCGAGGCCGACACCCTCTTCATCAAAGGACGCCTCGAGAACGACCTCGACAAAGTGGCCTTCTCCCTGCCCGTAGGCAGTCTGCCACTGCCGCAGGCCGTCAGGCTGCTCAAGAAGTATTGCGACAGCCGCGGAATGCCACTGCGCTTCTCAGCCATACCCGAATACAGCCTGGCCGAATTCATGGCTCTCAACCCCCGCAGCATAGCCCTGCTCGACGGCTGGGGTGACTATCTCTATGAAGCCGATAAACTCGCCTCACTCTCCGGCAAGAAAATGGCCAAGAAGCGCAACCACGTCAACCAATACCTCAACCTCTTCGGAGCCGAAACCTATGAACCCCTCACCCCCGGGAACCTCCCCGACGTGCAGGCCTTCATGGACCGGCTCGAACAGAGCGCCGACCCCTCACCGGCCGCCCGGCAGGAGCGCGACCTCGCCCGCAAAACCCTCCGCCTGATGGCCTCCGCCCAAACCCCGATGGAGGGTGGACTGCTCAGAGTGCAGGGGAGGGTAGTGGCCTTCACCGTCGGCGACCGCAAGGGAGACACCCTCCATATCCACATCGAAAAAGCTGACCGCGAAGTGCCCGGCGCCTACGAAATGATTAACAAAGCATTCGCCGCCGACATGACCACCCGCCACCCTCAGCTCCGCTTCATCAACCGCGAGGATGACGCCGGCGACCCCGGCCTGCGACAGGCAAAACTCTCCTATCACCCCCTCGAACTGCTGAAAAAATACAACGTGATTTTCTAACCCCTCGTCCCCCCCGACTCCCCGCATGGATACAGGGCTGGAGAGGTGAAAACATGTTGTAAAACATAATTTGATAGCACTTTTTGGCCGAAAAATTTGGTCAGTCCAAACAAAAGCAGTACTTTTGCGTTGTAATTCAAGAGCCTGACCGAGCGAAGAGACGACTCAGAGTCAGAGCTTTAGCGCCGAAAATCGGCGCGTCGCCGGAAGACCCCATTTCATAAAATTTCAGAAACCCCGGGGCGGTTTTGGGCGAGCGATTTTCGCGTGTTGAGGAAGGAGCGATGCGGGCATCGTGACTGACGAAACATGGCGGAAAGCGCCGGTCAAAACCGGACGGAGGTAACTTTCGTTGAGATATTTCAATGTAACCTGATATTCTATGTACGAGTGGTTAAACAAACTAAATTAAAAACTACCCTTTGTGTCAAGAAGACAGTTGCTTGCAGACTCGTTGGCTCCGGGGTACTGAAATTTTATGAAATGGGGTCTAAGAATATCGTGTCAGATATGCGCCGGCGATGACGTAGAACTTAAAGTAATGAATTGTGAAATCAAAGTCAATATTATTGGCAGCCGCAATTCTCATGTTTCTCAGCTCAGCCGCTCCCACAGAGCGCGCCGCAGCAGCTCCCGGGCAGGAAGCTCCCGCCATGGAGATACGCAACAGCCAAGGCTCAGTGTCGCTGGCTTCATTGCGAGGGAAATATGTGATTGTTAACTTCTGGAGCAGCGACGACCCTCGGTCCCGCATAGCGAACGCCCTCTACGACAGAGCATTCTCCAAGAACAAAACCCCGGAAGTTGCCTGCATCTCAGTCTGCACCGATGAAACACGCTCCCTCTTCGAGAGCATCATCAAAGCTGACGGACTGCAAGAGGCTAACCAATACTATCACAAAGACTCAAGACTGAGCGGTCTGCTGACAGATTACGGCTCAGTGGGAGCAGGCTCCGCCTTCCTAATCGACCCCGACGGGCGTGTGGTGGCAGTCAATCCCGATGTAGATGATGTAAAGAGTGTGATTGACAGCCCCAAGAGCTGATCATCAATGCATGTAAGAATGTAACCCAAGATTATGAAAAACACGACAATCCACATAGAGCCTGTCTTGGATTAAATGTTGTTAGCACAAAGAGGAAATTTTGAGGGATTTTCGCGAGTCGAAAAGGGAGCATAGCGGGCTATGCGACTGATGAGACTCGGCGAAAATCACCAAAATTTACCTTTGAGATAACAATAAGAATCCGGCATCAGCTCTATATTTAATTCGGTTTAATCCAAGACAGGCTCTAAGAATAAAGGCCGGATGCCCGCTGAGGTTGTCCGGCTTTTTGGTTTGGGGGATGGGTAATTGGTAATTGGGGATGGGTGAGTGGGGGATGGTCAGTGGCGACGACGGCGGCGACGACGACGCTTCGGAGCTGAGGCATCCTCTGCTTTCGGCCGGGCGGCATCATTAGCGGCAGCAGTCTTGACCCTCTTCTTCTCTTCCTGACGCTTGCGAGCCTTGCGGGTAGGCTCCGGAATGCCGAACTCCTTGCCCGCACCACGCTTGTGACCCGGCAGAGGTATCAAAGCATCAGGCATAGGCTGAACAGCAGTCGTGTAGCCACGCCTCGAAGCCTCAGAATGCTCCTTAGGCTCAAACGGAGTCAGAAGCCGCTCAAACTCCCCGACACTCAACGCCGGATTAATGAAAGCCTGCTTCATCATGAACGAAATGCAGTCAGCAACCTCAGGACCCGGACTCAACTGCTTCAACTTCTTGATTCTACGCTCGCCGAAAGGAAGATGATAGTCATACATCGCAGTCCCCGCAGCCGTCAGCTCCGCATCCCTGCGCAGAATGGCCGCCGCCTGGTCAGGCTTCGCCAATGCCGCACAATGAGCATGGTTGATGGCATCAATCAGAGTCACAAGAGCCTTCAGGCGTGAAGGGGATGCCGAATGATACTGCAGATGACGCAACCCCCGGTCAGGAATCTTCTCACCCGCCTTCCCCCAAGTCTTGGCCACAGTGTGATGCCGACACAGGAACGCAACCTCCTTCATGAAAGGACTGTGATAACGCAAGCGGTCGAGAATCCTCACCACAGGCACCTGAGAACGCACCTCATGGCGCGGATACTTCGGCTCCCCGCTCTCCGACAGCGTGAAGGCCGCAGGCTTCCCGATGTCATGCAGCAAAGCAGCCATGCGAAGAGCAAGGTCAGGCTCCTTGATGGCATTCAGGGTGCGAAGAGTGTGCTCCCACACCGTGCCACGCTCCCCCGCAAGAGGAAGCTCAAACAGCTCCTTAAGCTCCGGAATCAGAAAGTCCAAAGCTCCAGCCATGCGAAGCAGCTCCATAGCCCTGCCCGGTCGCGGACCCAGCAACATCTTCTCAAACTCCCCGCGCAGCCGCTCAATCTTCACAATCTCCATGCGGGGCGAATTCCGCTGCATCGACTCCATGATGCGCGGAGGTATCTGCCAGTCAAGACGAGTCGCGAAACGAATCGTGCGAAGGATGCGCACCGGGTCATCATCATACGTCGAATCCGGATCCGTCGGAGTGTCTATATGCCGACACTTGATGTCATGAATAGCACGACCCGTCAAATCCAGCGTGCGGTCACGCGAAATGTCATAGTAGAGAGAATTAATCGTCAGGTCCCGCCGATAACAGTCATCCTCAAGCGAGCCGAAAGCAGTCTCCGGATTGCGCGAATTGCGGTCAGTATACTTCTCCGCCCTCGTCTGCACAATCTCAATATCATCATGAGGAAAAGCCTTCAGGCGAGTCATAGCAGTGCCATAACGCTTGAAAATAACCGGACGGAAACAGGTCAGATGCTTCTTCCACAGCCAATTGGCGAACTCAACTCCACCCATGGGAAGGTCCACCGCCAAATCAACATCCTTGATTTCAAGACCAAGCTGGCGGTCGCGGCAGCATCCCCCTACCGTGAAGACGTGACCCTCCCACTTCGTGCCCGCAATCAGACGCCGAAGGTAATGGCATATCCTATGATAGATTTCAGTGGTCATCGGTTAAGAGATCATCGGTTAAGAGTGTGTCTTCAGTTTTAAGATTACAAAATTACAAAATTTTGGTATAACCTGCGGGATTGTAATCGAAAAACTTACCTGTTTTCCCTCGCCTGACGCAGAAACTACGCGAAAAATTTTGTCACCTCACGGATTTGCAGTAATTTTGAACCGAATTTTGCCCGCAGTGACTGTGCGGACAAGCAACTTTCTTACATGCTTCAAGAGCGCTCCGTCGCTCTGTTATTAACTTAGTGTTAACTTTTATTTTTTTATGAAACGCATCTTTATGATTGCAGCCGGAGCGGCGATGGCAACAGCCTCGCTCACTGCGGCAACACAGTTCCCGAGTAGAACCGACTTCCGCGACGAGTCAATCTACTTCGTGATGACGACCCGTTTCTACGACGGTGACCCCGGCAACAACGTCTACTGCTGGGATGGTAACCTCAACCAGAAGGACCCCGAATGGCGCGGTGACTTCAAAGGCCTTATCAAGAAGCTTGACTACATCAAAGCACTCGGATTCACATCCGTATGGATCACTCCCGTAGTTGAGAACGCATCAGGCCTTGACTACCACGGATACCACGCGATGAACTTCAACAAGGTTGACTCCCGCTACGAAAGCGAAGACTGCTCATTCCAGGACCTCATCGACGAAGCCCACAAGCGCGGAATGAAAATCACCCTCGACATCGTGCTCAACCACACCGGCAACTTCGGTGAGGACAAACTCTGCCCCATGTTCGTCAAGGATTACAACGTAAACCTCTCAAACCTGTGCAAGTCCTTCAAACTCCATCCCAACACCGTCCTCCCCGCTGACTACGACTTCGATGCCAAAAACGCATACGACCTGCGTATCAACGCCCTCAAAAACGAAGACGGAGTCAACCACGACACCCACAACTACTACCACCACGTGGCAACCGCCTGGAACTGGGATGACCCCAGCCGCTGGTACGCACAGATTGCCGGCGACTGCGTAGACCTCAACACCGAAAACCCCGCCGTCTCAAACTACCTCGTGGACTGCTACGGCAAATTCATCAAAATGGGTGTTGACGGATTCCGTATCGACACCTCCGGCCACATCTCCCGCCTCACCTTCAACAAAGCATTCATCCCCCAGTTCCTCAAGATTGCCGAAGAAAGCAAAGCAGCCCGCAACGGCGGCGACTTCTTCATGTATGGCGAAGTGTGTGCACGTGACCGCAACGTCACCTACCGTGGCAAAGACGTGCTCTCTCCCTACTTCTACACCTGGAAAGAGAGCAAAGATTACGCCTGGGATTACAGCGAAACCAGCTGGGACAGCCAGGTAATCATCAACCACGAGCGTGGCACACACACCAACATCCTCAGCCAGGACAAACAGGGCGCTGACTACGACGGTCAGGGTGCAGCCGAATTCAACTCAACCAACGCATTCCTGAACGGCAACACCTACCATGCTCCCGACTACACCAAATACTCCGGATTCTCAGTAATCGACTTCCCGATGCACTGGAACTTCGCATCAACCCGCGAGGCATGGAGTGTGCGCGGCGGCGACAAATACTATAACGACGCCACCTGGAACGTAACCTACGTTGACTCCCACGACTACGCTCCCGACGGCGCTCCCGAAAGCCAGCGCTTCTCAAAAGGCGAGAACGTGTGGGCATCCAACCTCGACCTCATGTTCACCTTCCGCGGCATCCCCTGTCTCTACTACGGCTCCGAAGTGGAATTCAAAAAAGGTTGCCTGATTGACAAAGGTGCTGACCTCGCACTCAAAGACTCCGGCCGTGCATACTTCGGTGGCTACATCGAAGGTGACGTGACCGTGACCGACTTCGCTGAATGGACCGGCGCTACCGGCAACATCAACGCTACCCTCAACCACCCCCTGGCTCTCCACATCCAGCGCCTGAACCAGATTCGTGCTGCCATCCCCGCACTGCGTAAGGGTCAGTACAGCACCGACGGTTGCTCCGGTGGCGGCCATGACGGCATCGCCTTCAAGCGTCGTTACACCGACGCCACCACCGACTCCTACGTGCTCGTCTGCATCGGTGGCGCAGCTACCTTCACAGGCGTTGAAAACGGCACCTACAAGGACGCAATCACAGGCGACGTGCAGACCGTCTCCAACGGCACTCTGAAAACAAAAGCCTGCTCCGGCGACGCCAACATGCGTGTCTACGTGCTCGACACTGCCAAGACTCCCGCTCCCGGCAAGATTGGCAAGGATGGCAAATACCTCTACGACACTGCCCCCGCAACCACAACTCAGCCTGCTTACGACGGCAACCAGGAGCCTGAAGACCTCGTGACCGTGCGTGACGGCGAAGATCCCGAACCTCCCACTCCCATCGACCCCGAAGACCTCGTGCGCTACGAAGGTGAGCAGTGCGCTTTCTTCCACAGCACCTCAGGCTGGACCGGCGTGAAAGCTTGGGTTTGGTCAACCGGCAAGAACTACACCGGTGGCACCTGGCCCGGCGAAAGCTGTCAGAACCTCGGTGGCGGCTACTACAAGTGGACCTACTCAGGCACTGATCAGCTCCCCGAAGGCACTCAGATTATCTTCTCAGGCTCAGGTGGCCAGATTCCCGACAGCAAATGGGTAAACGGCGCCGTATATGACGCCTCTGGCAACATCGAGAAAATCATCGAAGAGGAAGGCGAGAATCCCAATCCTCCCACACCTCCCACTCCCCCGGATCCCGTAGACGGCACCGTAGTTTACTACGACAACAGCACCACCAACTGGAGCCAGCCCTACATCTACTTCTGGAGCGATGCTGACTCCAAGATGTCAACTTGGCCCGGTGTTGAAATGCAGGTCTACAATGCCTCCAAGAAGATCTGGATGTATGAGCTTCCCGAGGATGCACAGTACATAATCTTCAACAACGGCAACGGTAATCAGACCGACGATCTCGATGCCAACTTCGGCCACATCTACGACTTCAGCGGCGACCAGGGTGTCTTCTACAACGACACAGCCGTAGACTTCATCGGTGTGGACAACGACGCTCCCCTGTACTTCAACCTTCAGGGTATGCCCGTAGAGAACCCCTCAACCGGAATCTACATCGTTAAGCGTGGCAACAAGGTAAGCAAAGAATATGTGCGCTAAGCACTGACGCTTTCCTCACGAAAGTGAAACAACAGGCAGGTGCCTCCCAGAGCGGGGGGCATCTGTTTTTTTAGCCTCATGCCCTTGGCTCAGTGCGGGAAAATTACTAATTTTGCTACATGCAACAGATCACACAGAAATATCTGCGTCCGGCTCTGCTCGGGCTCGCAGCCCCTCTGGCGCTTGCAGCGTTCGGCTGGGGGCAGAAGGGGCATGACACAACGGCTGCCATCGCTCAGCGACATCTGACTCCCCGCACGGCAGCAGCCGTAGACTCCCTGCTCAAAGGGCAGTCAATGGTGTATTGGGCTAACTGGCTCGACAACGCTTCCCACACCCCCGAGTATGCCTATTCAAAGAGCTGGCATTACAAAAATATCGACCCCGATGAGACCTACGAGAATGCCGAACGTTATTCGGGTGGCGACATCGTGCAGGCGCTCACGGAGCAGACCCGAGCCCTGCGCAGCGGCGACCTCGACCCGGCTCAGAGTGCTTTGGCTCTGAAAATGATTATCCATCTGATGGGCGACCTGCATCAGCCTCTGCACATGGGTTGGCGCAGTGACCGGGGCGGAAACTACCGGAAGGTTAAGTTCTTCACGCGTGAGACTAACCTGCACTCCGTGTGGGATACCTCCCTGCCTGAGGGTGTGCACAAGTGGAGCTACACGGAATGGACAGACCAGGTGGACCGTGCCACACCGCAGATGCAGCGCATCATCACAGAGGGTGACTTCGCTGACTGGGGTCGGGAGACCTATAACATCTGCCGTGAGGTCTATGACTCGACTCCTGAGGAGACAGTGGTCTCTTACGACTATCTGGCCAAGTGGGCACCGGTAGTGGAGCAGCAGTTCCTGAAGGGTGGCCTGCGACTGGCCTATGTGCTTAACAGCATCTTCGACCCCGAGAGCGGAGGTGAGCAATGACCCGACTGCCATCGCTGAATCTTCCGGACTATCCGGTGAAAATCCGCAGAGAGGGGGAGCAGACCCGCATCTGGGATGATCTGAGGCGCAAGTATGTTGCTCTCACCCCGGAGGAATATGTAAGGCAACGCTTTGTGGCTTGGCTGATTATCGACCGACATTATCCGGCGTCGTTGATGAACAATGAGGTGGCACTGAACCTGAACGGCACCCGTCGCCGATGCGACACACTGGTGTTTGACCGTCGAGGCGAGCACTTCATGATAGTGGAATACAAAGCTCCCGATGTACGCATCACTCAGGACACCTTCGACCAGATAGCCCGCTACAACATGGTGCTCCATGCCCGTTATCTCGTCGTGAGCAACGGACAGCAACACTACTGCTGCCGCATGGACTATGAGAGCGACAGCTACCACTTCATCCGCGAGATACCCGACTTCGCAACCGTGAACCTCGACCTCTCCGACAACTGACGCAGGGCAAAAGAGTGTTAAAGAACCTCGGAGAGTTGGCTGACAAGTGATAAATAATTATCTTTGCAGAAAATTATTTTTGTAAAACATAATTAATGGAATTTGTAGACCGCACAGAAGAGATGGCAGAGTTGGGCAGAGTGTTGGCTTCTGACACTCCGCCACGTTTTGTTGTGGTGTTTGGAAGGCGTCGGCTGGGAAAGTCTACTCTGATCAAGCATGTAATGAAGGCAGGAGATGTTTATTACATGGCCGGAGATTTTGTGGACACGGTTCAGAGAGATATGCTCCGCAATCAGTTGGCTGAGAAGTTTCCGGCAATGAAGCTGGGCAGTTATTCCGGTTGGGAGGAACTGTTTCTGATGCTGAATGGTCTGACCTCAGAGCAGTTCACGTTGTGCCTTGATGAATTTCCGTATATGGTCAAGCATTCACCGGAGCTTCCGTCAGTGCTTCAACGTCTTGTGGATTCAGGGGAGTTGAAGTATAATCTGATTATCTGCGGGAGTTCGCAGCGCATGATGCAGAACATGATACTTTCGCAGTCGGAGCCTTTGTATGGACGTGCGCACGCCATCATCGACCTTCAGCCCATACCGATAGCTTATCTTCAGAAGGCGTTGAAGCTGAGTGCTGAGGCGACTGTGGAGGAACATAGTGTGTGGGGCGGAGTGCCACGTTATTGGGAGCTGCGTGAGGAGTATTCTGATTTGGAGAGTGCCATCCGGGGCACGATGTTGAGTCCCTCCTCGGTGCTTTATGATGAACCCAAGCGACTGTTTCTTGATGATATGACCGGCACGGTGCAGTCGGAGTCTCTGATGTCAGTGATAGCATCGGGGGCGAATCGACTTTCGGAAATAGCTTCGCGCATGGGGCGCGGGGCGACCTCCATGTCGGCGCCTTTGGATAAGCTTATTCAGATGAATTATCTCAGGAGAGAGATTCCCTTTGGAGAGAACCCCAAGAAGGCTAAGCGGAGCCTGTATCGCATCAATGACCCTCTGATGAATTTCTACTATACGTTTATCATACCGAATCTATCGGACATAGGCCGTGGTCGTAAATCGGGAGTTATGTCTGAAATCAGAGATGGATTCACAGAGTATGTAGCGCGTCATTGGGAGAGCTTGTGTCGGGAGGCTGTGAGTGGCAACCGACTGTATGGCTACCGTTGGGGTGAGGCTTCCCGCTGGTGGGGCAATGTGCCTGTGCCGGGAGGCGGAAAGTTCCGCGAGATGGAGTTTGACGTAGTTGCTGACTCGGCTGACCGGCAAGCGATATTGGTAGGGGAGTGCAAGTGGACTAATCCCGAGGTTGCCGCAGTATTGCTGAAGCGCTTGCAGGAAAAGGCTGCGCTTTTGCCCTGTGCTGTCGGGAAAGAGATTGTTCCCGTACTGTTTTTGAAGTCCAGACCGAAGGATGAGGTAACCGGGTGCAAGATTCTGTATCCGGAGGATGTTATTCAACTTACTTACGGGGACTGATTATGGAAGAATTGGAAGATAAGAATATTGGCTTCGGCTGCGTGCCGGAGTATCTTGAGAGCCTGAATGAGCAGCAGAGGGCTGCCGTGGTTTATACTGAGGGGCCTGCGCTGGTGATTGCCGGGGCGGGTTCCGGGAAGACGCGTGTGCTGACATATAAGATTGTGCATCTGCTTGAGAGTGGCTATGAGCCTTGGCGCATCATGGCGCTGACGTTTACCAACAAGGCTGCACGCGAGATGAAGGAGCGCATAAGTTCGGTGGTAGGTGAGCAGGTGGCATCCCGTCTGTGGATGGGCACGTTTCACTCCGTGTTCCTGCGCATCTTGCGTTCACATGCGGAGCTGCTTGGCTTCCGCCATGACTTCACCATCTATGATGCTTCGGACTCGAAGGCTCTGGTGACCTCCATCATCAAGGACTTGAATCTCGACAGCAAGGTGTATAAGCCGGGAACAGTGGCAGGCACAATTTCGTCGGCCAAGAATGCGCTTATCTCAGTCAGGCAGTACATGAGCGATCCTGATTTTGCAAAGCGGGATGCAGTTATGCAGCGTCCGATGACGGGTCGCATCTACAAGATTTATTGCGAGCGTCTGAAGCTGGCACAGGCGATGGACTTCGACGATATTCTCTTCTTCATGAATGTCCTGCTGCGAGACCATCCTGATGTGTTGAGGCATTATCAGGAGTATTTCCGTTACATATTGGTGGATGAGTATCAGGATACGAACTTTGCCCAGCATCTCATTATCAATCAGTTGAGCAAGGTCAGCAGGAATCTGTGCGTGGTTGGCGACGATGCTCAGAGCATCTATTCCTTCCGCGGGGCGAACATTGCCAACATTCTCGGGCTGGAGCGACATTATCCTGACCTGCGTATCTTCAAGCTGGAGAGGAATTACCGTTCGACTCAGAACATTATCAATGCAGCCGGGTCTCTGATTAGCAAGAACAGGAATCAGATTCCGAAGAATGTGTATTCGGAGAATGAGAAGGGTGCACCGGTGAGTGTCATCAGTGCTTATTCCGACCTTGATGAGGCAGCGTTGGTTGCGGGGCTTATCAGTGGCACCCGGCTTTCGCAGCATGATTCGTTTGAGGACTATGCGATTCTCTACCGCACGAATGCGCAGAGCCGATTGCTGGAGGAGTCGCTGCGTAAGCGTTCGATTCCGTATCGCATCTATGGAGGCCTGTCGTTCTATCAGCGCAAGGAGGTGAAGGATGCCATCTGCTATTTCCGTCTTGCTCTGAATCCTGACGATGATGAGGCTCTGCGGCGAGTGATAAACTATCCGGCACGAGGCATTGGAGCCACGACGCTGAAGAAGGTGTCGACGCTTGCCTTGGAGCAGGGGAAGAGCATGTGGGAGGTTATCAGCGATGCTGAGTTGAGCGGTCTTCAGGTGAATGCCGGGACTGCGCGGAAGCTTACGGGCTTTGTGGATGTGATTCAGGAGTTCATTGCCGAGAATGCTTCGGGGGTGAGTGCCGACGAGCTGGCAGCTCTGATTTACAATCGTACCGGTATGCTCTCGTCGCTGATTCATGACAACACGCCTGAGGCGATTTCCCGTTCCGAAAACCTTCAGGAGCTGCGCAACGGCATTCAGGAGTTCATTCAGATGCGATTGAGCCTTGGGGAGACTGACATAAGCATGGGTGCTTTCCTGAGCGAGGTTTCGCTTGCCACAGACCAGGACACGAAGGATGCTGCCGATGATGATGAGCCGAAGGTGACGCTGATGACTATGCACGCAGCCAAGGGACTCGAGTTCAAGAATATTTACATCGTGGGGGCTGAGGAGGAGTTGATACCCTCGGCCATGTCGATGGATTCGCTTGAGGATGTTGAGGAGGAGCGCAGGCTGCTCTATGTGGCCATCACGCGTGCCAAGGAGCATTGCACCATTACGTTTGCCTCGCAGATGCGGCATCGCAACGGGCAGCCCACGTTTCCGCGTCCGTCGCGCTTCCTGCGTGACATTGACCGTCAGTTCATCAGGCTCGACAGTTCGTCGACTCTCGGGGCGGGAGGCATCGGTCAGTCAGCCATGCAGAATTATCGGAGCAGCCTGCGCAAGCCTGTGTTCCATTCCTCCGGTGCTGACATGAGAAGGGAGGAGGAGAGTCCCCGCCTGCGCTCCAATTCGCGTGCAAGGAGCAGTGTGGCAGCTGCGGCCAAGGAGACCTCGGCACGGGCTGCTCAGCTGAGCGAGGGAATGCGTGTGAGCCATTCCCGCTTCGGGGAGGGCACTATCAGGCAGATTGACGGCGAGGGTGCCGACACTGCTCTTGTGATTGCTTTTGACGATTTCGGAGTGAAGCGCATTATTCTGCGTTTCGCCAAAATAGATATTATCCAATGAAAAATATTCCTACACCATATTATATTGTCTATGAGGAGCGGCTGCGTCGCAATCTTGAGCTTATCCGCAGTGTGGCAGCGCGAGCCGGCGTTGAGATTATCATGGCTTTCAAGGCGAATGCGCTGTGGAAGACGTTTCCGATTATCCGCGAGTATATCGGCGCCTCTACGGCTTCGTCGCTGAATGAGATGCAGCTTTCGCTGGACTATCTGCGGGGTGATGTGCACGCCTATTGCCCGGTCTACACGCCTGCCACTTTCCCTCGTTTTCTGGCCGGATGCAGTCATATCACGTTCAACAGCCTGAGGCAGTTCGAGCAGTTTGCTCCTGAGCTGCGTGCCTGGAATGAGGCTCATCCTGACCGTCGCGTCTCCCCCGGGCTGAGGGTGAATCCTCAGTGTTCGGTCATCGGGACAGACATCTATAATCCCTGCCTGCCGGGGAGTCGTTTCGGCATGACGGCCGAGATGGTGGGAGAGAGGCTGCCTGAGGGCTTGGAAGGGCTGCATTTCCATGCTCTTTGCGAGAGCACGAGCCAAGACCTTGAGCGTGTGCTTGAGGCCTTTGAGGAGCAGTTCGGACATCTGCTGGAGCGGGTGAAGTGGGTGAATATGGGTGGAGGCCATCTGATGACACGTGAGGGCTACGACACGGAGCATCTCATCAGCCTGCTGCGTGGTTTCCGTGAGCGGCATCCGCACCTTCAGGTGATTCTCGAGCCGGGAAGCGCTTTCACCTGGCGCACGGGTGACCTAATCACTTCGGTGATGGATGTGGTTGACAATCAGGGTGTGAAGACGGCCATCATTGATGCCTCGTTTGCCTGCCACATGCCTGACTGCCTTGAGATGCCTTACAAGCCTGCCATCACTGAGGCTCTGCCTGAGGGCTCTGAGCAGGGCACTGCTTACCGCCTCGGCGGGAATTCCTGCCTGAGCGGCGACTATACGGGTGACTGGCGCTTTGCGGAGCCTCTGCAGCCGGATCAGCGTCTGACGCTCGAAGACATGAATCATTACACGACAGTTAAAACGAATATGTTCAACGGCATTCAGCACCCCTCGATTTGGCTCTGCCGTGCCGATGGCTCTACGGAGTGTCTGCGCGAGTTCAGCTATGAGGATTACCGCGACCGTATGGACTGACACAATCTGATACCAATAACAACACACACACAGAGAATGAAAGCTGATTTCCGTCATAAGCCCGAGTGGCTGAGAATCAAACTTCCGCGCGGCTTCAAGGCCGAGCAGGTGGTCGGACTGCTGAATGACCGCCATATCCACACGATTTGCAGTTCCGGCATGTGCCCCAACCGAGGGGAGTGCTGGAGTCGCGGCACGGCTACCTTCATGATTGGGGGCAACATCTGCACCCGTGCCTGCCGTTTCTGCAACGTGGCCACAGGGCGTCCGCTGCCTCTCGACCCTGCCGAGATTGAGCATATAGCGGGCAGTGTCAAAGAGCTGGGGCTGAAGCATGTGGTGCTGACCTCGGTTGACCGTGACGACCTGCCTGACTACGGTGCCGCGCATTGGGCGGCTATGGTGCGTCGCATCCATGAGCTGAGTCCGGGCACTACGATTGAGACTCTGATTCCCGACATGCGGGGTCGCACAGAGCTGCTCGACCTGATTATTTCCGAGAAGCCTGACATTATTTCCCATAATATGGAGACGGTCAGGAGGCTCACTCCTCAGGTGCGCAGTGTGGCTACTTATGACGGTTCGCTGGCAGTGATTCGCTATCTTGCCTCGCAGGGTGTTCGCACCAAGAGCGGCATCATGCTCGGCTTGGGTGAGACCACCGATGAAATTCTCGCCACGATGGATGACCTTCGGGAGGCGGGTTGCCATGTGCTGACCATAGGGCAGTATCTGCAACCGACGCGCAAGCATTGGCCTGTGCAGGATTACATTGAGCCTGAGGAATTTGAGCGTCTTGGCGAGATAGCCCGCACGAAGGGCTTCCTGCATGTTGAGAGTGCGCCGATGGTTCGCAGCAGTTATCACGCCGAGAAGCATCTGCTATGAGAATCGTAGAGGAATGGGGCACCGCATACCGGGCTATGTGGGAGCGCCAGCGGGAGCTTCAGCAGGCACTGATAGAGGGTCGTGGCGAGCCACTGATTATCTGCACGGAGCATCAGCCGGTCTATACGCTCGGGCGTCACGGGCATGAGGAGAATCTGCTGCGGCTTCCCGCCGGGGTGGAGTGCATACGCATTGACCGCGGGGGAGACATCACCTGGCATGGTGAGGGTCAGCTCGTGGTTTATCCGATAGTGTCGCTTCACCGGCTCCGGCTTGGGGTTAAGCAGTATGTAGAGAGGCTTGAGCAGGCTGTCATCGACACGCTGGCGCACTACGGTGTGCGAGGCGAGCGTGTGGAGGGTGCCACGGGTGTCTGGCTCGGCAAGGGGACATCTCGCGAGCGGAAGATATGCGCCATCGGTGTTAAGGTCAGCCGCGGGGTTACGATGCATGGTCTTGCGCTGAACGTGAGCAATTCCCTTGCCCCTTACGCCGCCATCAATCCCTGCGGGTTCATAGACAAGGGTGTGACTACGCTGAGTCTTGAGACGGGGCGTGAGGAGCATCTTGCGGAGGTTTCAGCGCGGCTGAGCCGTCGGCTGGCGGAGCTGCTCAGCGGGGTGATTTGAGAGAGTCGAGCAGGGGGGAGGTGCGTCCGCTGACGGTGGGTGCCTCCGGGCCTGTTATGTCGAGAATCATCAGTTCGTTCTCGCCGGGGCGGAGGTAGCATCCCGGGGTGTAGAGGGTTAGTTGCGGTCCTATCTGCCAGATGCGTCCGAGGGGATGGCCGTTGACGTAGACGAGTCCTTTGCCCCAGGTCTCGAAGCTGAGATATGTGTCAGCCGGGGTGGTCAGAGTGAATGTGCCGCGGTATATGCCACGGGGCAGCTCCGGGTGCTTCTCGATGCTTTGGAAGGGGAGAGAGGCGTAGCCGTCGTAGTCGTCAGGGAGCAGATATATTTGCCACTGCTTCAGGGGTATTTCCCGGTCGTCGGGGGTGGAGAGGGTTAGAGAGCCTGTAATCCCCTTGCGGTCAGCTATGTTGCGTCCGAAATTGATTCGTCCTGTGGCTTCAACCAGAATGCACAGGGAGGTGCCTGCGGGGAGAGAGGGCAGCGTGATGGAGGATTCATCCAGGCGGCGGTCGAGGGTTCCGAGCAGGGAGTCGGCGGCGAAGACCTGAGTGAAGTCATGAGCGCCGGTAATAGAGAGCAGAGAGCCTGCGGGGATGTCGGCGGGGAGGGGAGAGGAGTATAGGATAGAGCCGAAGCCTTGGCCGTATGCCTCCATGTTGCGGGGGATGGAGTCGGCGATAGGAGCGGGGAGGTTTTCGAGCAGCGGAGCCACCTGGGTGAGGCGGAATTCAGGAATTGCGCAGACGGGGAACGTGTCGGGAATCTCGGGCAGGGGCTCATCGGCATAAGAGGCGAGCAGAGCGCGCAGGGCGTGATACTTGGGTGTCGGGGAGCCCTGTTCATTTATCGGGGCGTCATAGTCATAGGAAGCCACGAGGGGGAGGTATCCGGGGTCGTTGGCGCCTGCCCAGTGGCCGGGGTTTGAGCCGCCGTGGGTCATGTATAGCGAGAAAGATATTCCCTGACTGAGCATGTCGCTGATGCCGCTGACCATTTCGGAGGCGGGGCGGGTTTCGTGGGGAGTGCCCCATTTGTCGTACCAACCGCTCCAGAATTCGGAGCACATGAGCGGGGAGTCGGGGCGCTCACGGCGCAGGGGTGCGAACTGCTCATTGATGTCGGCGCCGGTGCCGAAGTTGAGGGTCCAGAGCAGGTCGGGGAGAGCGTTGTCAAGGAAATTGCTTGACCAGTCGCATTGGAAGAGAGTAGTCTCGCCCCACAGTTCGCGGAGCATGTCGCGGATGGCAGCCACGTAGGGCTTGTTCTTGCCATAGGAGCCATATTCATTCTCGACCTGCACCATGATGATAGGTCCGCCGCGGTCGATAGCGAGGTCGGCCACCTGCGCGGCCACCTCCTGCTCGAATCTCCTGACATGGTCGAGGAACCTCGCATCATTCTCACGCAGAGGAATCTGCTCTTTCAGGAGCCACCAGGGAAGTCCCCCCATCTCCCATTCGGCGCAGACGTAGGGCCCGGGGCGGAGAATAACCATCATCCCGTTCTTCTGACACAGAGTGATGAATTCGCGCAGGTCGCGCTGCCCGGAGAAGTCGAATTTCCCCGGCTCCGTCTCATGGAAGTTCCAGAAGACGTAGAGGCAAATGGTGTTCATTCCCAGCGCTTTGCACATCTTGATGCGGTGCTCCCAATAGGGGCGCGGGATGCGGGGGTAATGCAGCTCGGCGGCCTTGATGAGCATCGGGCGGGAGTCGAGCGTGAATGTGGAAGCGGATGTCGAGAAGCGCGACTCCGAGAGCAAGGGGAGCGGAGAGGCTGCGGCGGCGAGCAGGCAGAGAGCGCAGGTGAAGAGCTTATTCATGGGGTGAGTTTTTAAGAACAGGGTGTATCAAAATTCTTATTGAAGCAAACGGATGGCGCGGAGCGCCTATCCATTGTTAGCCGGGGGGGCTTCAGCCCCCCGGTAGCCCGGTGGACGGAGCTAACCCCGGCGGGGTTGTCCAATTTATTGACAATCAACGATATAGGGCAGCCCTTCCGGGGCTGGTTTGTCGCTGCATGCATACCGGGGGCTGAAGCCCCCCGGCTAACAAAGGGAAGGCGCTCCGCGCCATGCAGCGTCGGGTTCACATTTTTAGAGTGTGAAGTCATCTTGACTTATTTTCAACATACAAAATACAATAAGGA
>CANSAP010000037.1 GCA_947644715.1 uncultured Bacteroidales bacterium | reverse complement strand
CATCTTAAAGCTGCGGCCTCTGTCTTAACATATATTTTTAGACACACTCTTAGAGTTTATAGGGGGATTCTTCGGGATGGAAACGTCCGAGCCTCAGGTGCTCATAGATGCGTATGCAAGCTACGGCATCAAGAGCTGCATAGTTGGCCTGTGCCTCAGTCAGTGTCTCAGCCTCCCAGTTGGAGAGGCGTTGCGCTTTGGCTATGCGCTTGCCAAAGAGTATGCCATAGATGCGAGAGAGGGAGGCATCGGCTATCGCGAATTGCTTTACATACTGTTGCAAATCAATGAACCCTGCCGGGGTCTCCAGCCCCACTTTGCGCAGTTGGTGAAAGTCATCACGCAGGGATACGCCCACTTTCAGCAGTTCCCCATCTTCAAGAAGACCGCGCAAATCTTCGGGAAGTCCGATAGTGTGCAGACGGAAAAGGAAACATTTTTCAGGAGTAGCCAGCTGCATCAGCGAGACATTATGGCTGACGCCGCGACGGAAAGAGGGGCGGGTCTCAGTGTCAAAACCTATGATTGGAGCCTGCCGCAATTCATCCACGGCCTGCTGCATCTGCTCAATGGTGTCGATGATAATGCCTCCGTCGGTATAAATTTCGGCGGGGAGTTTCGAGAGAGCCTCTTTGGAAATGGAGAGGCGCAATCCTTGCATGTAAGTATTAAGAAGCCTGTCAGCCATACTGCAAAATTACTAATTTTTCACGGGCTGACAAAATTCGTCTCAGTGCGAATGGGGCTTTGACGAGAGTAATGTGCCCTGAGGGTTCTTGCGGTAGTTCTTGCGCGTGAGGCTGAAGAAGCCGGCTGTCAGAGCAAACCCTACGGCACTCCACAAGCATATGTGCACCAAATTATATGTAGCACCCGTCACTATGGCGAAGACCACGGTTACCAATGTGGCACCCAGCGTCTGCCCCACCAGTCTGGCTGTGCTCTGCATGCCTCCGGCTCCCCCTGTGCGATGAATCGGGGTCGAGGTGACCATCACTATATTGTTAGGTGTCTGGAAAAGACCGTAACCAATGCCGCACACCGTCATTCGCCACACCACTTCCCACTCCGAGATGCGCGCATCAGGCATCATAATCAGAAGCACCATGCCCAGTGCAAAGATACACATACCGACGGCCGCCGTAATGCCGGCATTATGCTTCTCAACAAAGCGGGCAGCCAAGGGGGAGACAATCATGGTAGCCAAGGGCCAAGGGGTCATCAGCAGTCCGGTGGTGATGGATGAATAGCCATAGCTTCCGAGCAGGATAAAGGGGAGCGATACCATGGCAAGCATCTGGGCTATGAAGGAACAGATGGAGGTGATGACACTGAGCGTGTAAACACGTATCTTGAAAAGGTCAACGGGCAACATCGGCTCACGGCGCTTCAACTCACGGCGCACGTAGAAGTAGCCCACTCCCAGAGCAGCGGCAAGCATGAGGCATGTTTTCAACTCGGTGCCTCTGCCGGTATAGCCTCCGAGTGCGAGGAAGAAAAGGCCGAACATCAGCAAATTTTGCAAGGCGCTCACAATGTCGTAGCCCTTCTTGGAACGCTCACCCGGATTTTGCGGCAGATATTTCCGTCCGAGGAAGAAAGCAATGATTCCGAAAGGCACATTAATCAAGAAGAGCCAATGCCATGAAGCCACTGACAGGAGAGCGCCGGCAATGGTGGGGCCGGCAGCGGTGGCACTCGCCACCACCATACCGTTCAGCGCAAGGCCACGACCCAGCACCTTGGGTGGATAGATGAGTCGGGTCAGGGCTATATTGACACTCATAACGCATGCCGCACCGATGCCCTGAATGGCACGCGAGATGAGAATCATGGCAAAGGACTGCGAGGCTGCACACATGGCGGAAGCCAATGTGAAGACAGCGACACCTGTCAGGAAGGTACGCCGATAGCTGAACAGGTCTCCCACTGATGCCAGCGGCAAAATGAGCATTGTGATCAACAACTGATAGATAGTGACAATCCAGACAGTCAGAGAATCAGAGATGCCGAATTTTTCGGCCAATACAGGTAGGGCCACATTGACCACCGTGACATCAAGCACGGTCATAATCAAGACCAGAAGAATGGCTATGATAGCCGTGTATTTGCGTAAAGACAATTTTTCTGTTTCCATTTTCATTTGCAGTAGAGAGCATGTAAGTTAGGGTGCTACCACCCTAATATCCGGAATTTACATCAAAAAACATCCTGATAATAAAACATTCCCGACGGCGCAAATGTTGTGTGTATCTCCACTGAATTTGCCCTGCCGGGAATGTTATGTTGGTAATTATCTCTATTCGTCTGAGATATCTGCGGCTCCTCCTCCCAGAGCTTTATACAGGTTTACGGTGGCTTGCAGCCGATTGAAGCGGTCGGCTACGGTGTTCAACCTGGAATTAACCAGCTCCTGTCGGGACGTCAGCAGCTCGAGATAAGTGGCATTGCCTGTTCTGAAGAGCAGCTCGTTGCTTTTGACTGTTTTCTCCAAAGCTTCCAGACGGTCATTATGAAAAGCAAGGTCATTACCATAGGACTCAATTGCATAGAGAGCATCGTTGACCTCTTGCCCGGCATTGAGCAAAGATTGCTTGTAGTTGAGCAACGCTATCTGTTGCTCATCCTCGCTTACCCGCAGGTTCTGCTTCAGTTTACCCCGCTGGAAGAGTGGCTGTACCACGGTTCCGAGAGCTGACAGCAACCAACCGCCGGGATTGGAGACAGCCTGTCCGAGAGAATTTGTCCACCCCACAGAGCCGCTCAATGTGAGCGAAGGATAGAATGCTGCGCGGGCCTGATTCACTCCATAGAAGGCAGCCGCCAATTGCATTTCAGCCTGCACGACGTCGGGACGGGCTGAAAGCAGGTGCAGAGGAAGTCCTACGGTGATACCGGTGGGCATCTGCTGCGCCTCGAGTGTTGAGCGGTCAATGGGATGCCAAGCGCTGCCGAGCAGAGTGCAGAGAGCATTCTCCGTCTCACGCTGTTGCCGCAGAAGAGTGTTGCGGGCAGCCAACAGTTGATTCAAGTTGGCACGTGCCTGCGAAACTGCATTCTCGCGCACGTCTCCCACCTTGAGCTGAAGCTCCATCGTGCGGAGCTGCTCTTGCCACAGAGCTATGGTTTCGTCGCTGATTTCAATCTGGGAGTCGAGCATAAGCAGAGCGTAATAGCTGTTGGCCACGGAAGCTATCAGCTCCGAGCGGACAGCTGCCGCGTAAGCCTCCTGACCGAGCAAGAGACTTTGCTGTTCCTTTTTGGCATTGCGGAGTTTGCCGAAGATGTCGGCCTCCCAGCTGAAGGTGACCGGTATATTATAGCTGAACTGAGCTTTGCCCCCATCCACACTGCTCACTCCGGCGCTCGGGCTGAGGGAGGCTGAGGGTAGGAAGGCTTGTCCGGCAGCCTTGACTCCGGCCTGAGCCTGATCAATGCGCAGCAGAGCCACTTGAAGGTCAGTGTTCTCAGCCAACGCTTCGTTTATCAAGGCTTGCAGACACGGGTCAGTGAAGAGTTCTCGCCAAGGCATTGTGCCGAGCGATGTCAGAGTGTCGGTGCGTGCCAGCGTAGAGTCGCGGTAAAGATTCTCCACCGGCAGGTTCTCCGGTCGTGAGTATTCCTTATAGAGGTTGCAACTCGAGAGCAGCAGCGAGAGTATCGCAATTACAGGAAGATATTTCATTTCTCTAAGGTTTGCTCGATTTGACGTTTTTTCAGGCGTTTGCCCATTACTTTTTCTTCTATCCACTGGAAGGTGATGAAGAAGGCGGGGGTCACGAAGAGCAGACCCACGGTGCCTATAATCATTCCGCCCACGACGCCTACACCAAGCGATGTGTTGCCGTTGGCACCCACGCCTGTGGCAAACATGAGGGGCAACAGGCCGAAAATCATGGTCAGAGCCGTCATGAGGATTGGTCGCAGTCGCACTGATGCGGCTGACATTGCGGCCTGAGTGAGCGACATGCCTGCCTTGCGGCGCTCAGTGCCATACTCGGTGAGCAGAATTGCCGTCTTGGCCAGCAGACCTATCAGCATGATGAGACCCGTCTGGAGATAGATGTTGTTCTCAATGCCCCAGAGTTTGGCAAAGAGGAAGGTGCCCATCAGGCCGAAGGGAACCGAGAGAATCACGGCCAGGGGGATAAAGAGACTCTCATAGAGGGCACAGAGTATCAGATAGATGAAGAGCACGCAGATGGCGTAGACAATTACGGTTGTGTTAGCGTTAGTGTTCTCTTCCTCCTCACGCGACATGCCTGAGAATTCAAATCCGTAGCCTGTGGGGAGAGTGCTTTCAGCCACTTCGTTGACTGCCTTGATTACATCACCGGAGCTGTAGCCTGCAGCAGGCATACCCTGCACGTTGATGGCCGAGAACATGTTGAAGCGCATCAGGGATTCCGCGCCATAGGTCTTCGTCAGAGTGACAAATTCGCTGACGGGAGCCATACCCTTGGAGGTGCGCACATAGATGTTGTTCAGCGCCTCCATGGCGTCGCGGTAGTTGTAAGGAGCCTGCACAATGACGCGGTAGATTTTCGTGAACCGGTTGAAGTTAGAGGCATAGATACTGCCGAAATAGCCGGAGAGGGTGCCCAGAACTTCGCTTGTAGTTGTTCCGGCACGCTGACACTGTGCCTCGTCTATGTCAATCTTATACTGCGGGAAATTGGCGGAGAAACTGGTCTGTGCCATTTCGATTTCCGGACGTTTGTTCAGCTCTTCAATGAAAGTGGTGGTGACGCTGCTCAGTTCGTCATATCCCTTGCCTGCACGATCCTGGAGGTAAAGGTCAAAACTGTTGCCGGAGCCATAGCCCATAATCATAGGTGGAGCGAAGATGAAGAGACGAGCATTTTTGATGTGGGAGGTGCGGCGATAGATTTCGTTGCGGATTGCATCAATGGTGTCATCCTTGCCGGTGCGCTCCTCCCAGGGCTTCAGTTTGATGATGAACATGCCATGGCTTGCACCGTTGCCGGATGCCATGCCGAAGCCTGTCACCATATTAAAGTTCTGAATCTGAGGAATCTGTTGGAGTTCCTTCTGCACCTCCTGCATGATTGAGGCTGATTCTGCCAGGGTGCTGCCTGCGGGAGCATCGAAGCTGATAAACATGGTTCCGGTGTCTTCATTTGGCACGAGTCCTGTCTTGGTTGTGCTCATCAGCCAAATGAGTAATCCGCTTGCGAGAGCGAGCAGGGTCCATCCGAGCCACTTATGACGGATGAAGAAGAAGACTCCGCGCACGTAACGCTTAAGAACCTTGTTGAAGCCGGCGTCGAAGGCGAGGCGGAAGCGGGTGGAGAATTCCAGTTTCCGGCCGTCGCCCGTCTGCTGGTTAGGACGCAGGAAGAGGGCACAGAGTGCAGGAGAGAGCGTCAGGGCATTGACGGCAGAGATGCCTACGGCCACGGCCATCGTTATGCCGAATTGCGTGTAGAAGACGCCTGATGTGCCACCCATGAAGCTCACGGGGACGAAGACGGCCATGAAGACGAGTGTGGAGGTGACAATCGCGGAGGAGATGCCTCCCATTGCGTCGACCGCCGCACGATAGGTAGAGCGGTAGCCCTCGTCGAATTTCACCTGCACAGCCTCCACTACAATAATGGCATCGTCCACTATGGTGCCGATGGCAAGCACAAGGGCGAAGAGGGTGAGCAGGTTGATGCTGAAGCCGGCCAGATACAGGAAGGCAAAGGTGCCTATGAGGGAGACGAATATGCTTATGGTGGGGATGAGTGTGGAGCGGGGATTCTGAAGGAAGAAGTAAACCACGAGCACTACGAGCAGAATAGCTTCAAGCAGAGTTTCAATGACTTTGTCGATGGAAGCATCAAGGAAGGTCTTTGTACTCATGAGCTGCACGAGCACAACATCGTCAGGCAGGTTTTTCTTAACCTGGTCGAGATATTTCTCAATGTTGATGATAATCTCATTAGCGTTGGAGCCTGAAATCTGGTTAATCATGCAGGTAGCTCCGGGCTTGCCGTTGACAGCGCCCTCATAGGAGTAGCTTTGGGCGCCCAGCTCAACATCAGCCACATCTTTGAGGCGGAGAACGCGTCCGTCGTCGAAGGCTTTGATGACAATCTCTTCAAATTCGCTTTCTTCTTCCAGTCGGCCACGATATTTGAGGATGTACTGATATACGTTTTTTGAGTCTTCGCCTATTGCGCCTGTTGAGGCCTCGATGTTCTGGGATGCAAGAGCGGCTGTAATGTCGTCAGGCACGAGTTCATATTGCGCCATCACATCCGGCTTGAGCCAGATGCGCATTGCGTAGGCACCACCCATGACGTTCACCTCACCTACGCCGGAGATACGCTGTATGCCGGGCTTGATGTTGATGTTCATGTAGTTGGTGAGGAAGGTTTCGTCGTAGGTCCCATTCGGGCTGTAGAGGCCGAAGACCATCAGCTGGCTGTTCTGGCGCTTGCGTGTTGTGACACCTACTTTCGTCACCTCGGCGGGGAGCAGGGCTGTGGCTGTCGAGACACTGTTCTGCACGTTTACGGCAGCCATATCGCCGTCGCTACCCTGCTTGAAGTAGATTGTTATTTCGCCGCTGCCGGTGTTGGATGCGGTGGAGGTCATGTAGGTCATGTTCTCAACGCCGTTGATGGCTTCCTCGAGAGGGACTATGACGCTCTTCTGCACGGTTTCGGCATTGGCTCCGCTGTAAGTGGTTGAGACTCTGATTGTGGGTGGAGCTATGTCGGGATACTGCTCCACGGCCAGTGAAAACAGGCCTATGACACCGGCCACCACAATCACTACCGAGATTACGATGGAGAGTATCGGGCGGTCGATGAATCGCTTGATGTTCATTTTTTGTCCTCCTTGGTTTGCTTGTTGTCTTTACGGTCTTTGGCAGGTGTTACTTTAGTGCCTGCTTTCAGCAGTCCGGCTCCTTCGGAGACAATGACATCTCCTTCGGCCAGACCTGAGGTGACGATGTATTCCTTGCCGTCGTTGATTTTGAAGACCTCAATCGGGGTTGAGACGGCTTTCCCATCAACCACTTTATAGGTAAAGATTTTGTCCTGAATCTCATAGGTGGCACCCTGGGGTATAACCAGTGACGAGGGACGGTCGTAGCTGAGGATGATGTTGGCAGAGCTGCCGGAGAGCAGGCGTCCGGCTGTATTGGGGAATTTCGCACGCATTGAGACTGTGCCCGTGGCCTTATCCACCATTCCGCTGATGACGTCGATGTTTCCGTCGTAGGGATATATGTCGCCATCCTTGAGTTCGAGCTGAATGGCGGGGAATGAGCGGATGGCTTGCTCCAGGGAGCCGTAGCGGGATGATAGTTCGAGTGCCTGTTTTTCGGTCATGGTGAAATAGGCAAGCATTTCGGAGTTGTCAGAGACGGTTATCAGTGGTTCTGACATGGTGGAGTTCACCAGTGTTCCGACACGCACGGATGTCATTCCGGCCACACCGTCGACGGGACTTTTGACGACTGTGTAGGACAGGTTGTTTTCGGCTTCGCGCAGTTCGGCCTGAGCCTGTTGGAGAGCTGCCTGGGCACTGTTATATGAGTTCTGAGCCATTTGGAGTTCATAGTCGGAAATGACTTTCTCCTTGAAGAGTTCCTTTTTACCTTCGAGCGTGAGCTTGGAGTTGGCAAGAGAGGCCTGGGCGGTGGCTACGGCGGCCTGGGCTTTCTTCAAAGCTGCTCGGAAAGGGACTTGGTCGATGATGAACAGAATCTGTCCTTTGGTTACTTTGGCTCCCTCTTCAACACAGACCTGTGTTATGCGTCCGGAGACTTCGGGTCGCACCTCGACATCCTGACGGCCTTCGAGCACAGCGGTGTATTTTACGGACAAGCTTTTGTCTTGAGGTTTAACAGTAAGCATCGGATACTCCTGAGGAGCGTCGGTCTTCTGCTCTTGTTTTCCGCCGGAACATGAGGTCAACAACATGGAGGCGAGCAGGACTGCGCAGATGAGATTTCTGTGTGACATATCTTCTTGATAAATAGTTTTCGCAAATTCGAGTGCAAAATTACATCAGCAGTTGGCCGTATTGCTTAAACTGTTGAGACTTAAAGTTGTCCATACTGCGCAAAATTGCGTAAGTTTAATTATTAATCGTTAAAATTCTTTTACCTTTGGCACATTCCCACTAATTTTGTGGTGTAAAAATATTCCGTTATGACCCAGTCTGAACTGATTTCCCGTTTCCCGAGTGAGTATTCCATACCTGAACGTCTGCTTCTCTTGAGTCCCGAGGCTTTTACCGGCTTGCAGGAGCTTGAGGTGCATGAATGCCGTATGTTTTTGCTGGTGTGCCATGGTGAGCTTACGCTCAAGGCAGGTTCGCATGTGGCGCGAATTGCAGCCCCCCGGCTGCTTGACATGCTTGTCTGGGAGCCGATTACGCTGCTGGACATGAGTGAGGATTTGCGTGCATGGTGCCTGTTGCCCAATTATCAGTTCACAAATGAGGCTCTGAGCGGGATGAAGCCTGCGGAGTCAGAGGGGTTCAAGGACAGACAGCAGATTCCCAACATTGCTCTTCGCCAAGAGGATGTTGCTCTTTTAGAGCGGCAGATGCAGTTGATAGCCACTGCCTTGCAGAACCGGGAGCATGTCTATCGCACTGAGCTTGCGCAGAGTTATTTCAAGAGCCTGATGCTGGAGATTGGGAATATGCTTTTGCAGATAGGTGAGGCTGATGAGGATGCTGATGGAATAGAGACGCGCCGAGACATGATTCTACGTTCGTTCCTGAAGTTGGTTTGGAAGTATTACCGCAAGGAGCATAATGTGGATTTTTATGCCGGGAGGCTGTGTTTGTCGTCTAAGCATCTGTCGAGGGTTGTGCGCGAGAAGTTGGGGAAGACGCCTTATGGGGTTATCCGGGATGAGTTGATTCAGCGTGCGGTTTATTTGCTGAAGGATACGAATATGTCGGTGCAGGAGATTGCCGGTGATTTGCATTTCTCGGAGACGGCATCGTTCTGCAAGTTCTTCAAGAAGCATCATGGGGTCTCCCCTACTGTGTTCCGGAGAATGTGAGGTGTTAAATTTTGCTAAAGGCTCAGCTCCTGACGGGGAAGAGTTGCCTGAGAATCAGCATTACTAACACGGAGGTAACTAACTGAATTTCACATCATAGGACTAAGGGAAGAGAACATTTGCCCCTTGTTTCATGGTTTTATAGGTAAAGTATTAAAAAACTTATCAAACGAAAAAATAAGACTATGGACAAGAAAACAGCACTTATCGGCGCGAGCGGTTTTGTAGGCTCGGCTATTCTCAATGAACTTCTGGAACGTGGCTATGAGGTTGAGGCCTTGGTGCGCGATCCTGAGAAAATCAAGGTTACTTCTGACAGGCTCACCGTAAAGAAGGTTGATGTGGCTGACGAGAAGGCTTTGGAGCAGGATTTGAAGGGTTATGAGAGTGTGATTAGTGCCTATAATCCGGGTTGGGCGAATCCGAATATCTATGAAGAGACCTTGGAGAACTATCCCAAGATTCTTGAGGCTGCGAAGAGAGCGGGCGTGAAGCGTCTGCTGATTGTGGGTGGTGCCGGCACACTGTTTGTCAAGCCGGGTGTACGCCTGGTTGACACGGGCACTCTGCCTGCGGAATGGCTTCCGGGAGTGAAGTCTTTGGGCGAGTTCTATCTGGACACTCTGATGAAGGAGAATGATATTGACTGGGTGTTCTTCTCACCTGCCGGAAATCTCGGCAATATGGGAGCCGAGGGTCCCGGTAAGCGCACGGGAGTGTATCGCCTTGGCAAGGATGACATGATTTTCGATAAGGATGGCAACAGCTTTATTTCTGTTGAGGATTATGCCAAGGCCATGGTTGATGAGCTGGCTGAGCCTGCGCATCATAAGGAGCGCTTCACAATCGGTTACTAACTCTGCTTCCGGTTACTAACTCTACTTCTATCACCTTGTTAACACACATTTGCTATGGATGAAAAGATTTTGGAATTATTCAAGAAGAATAAGGAGGTGGCGTTTGCCACTTCGGTCGAAGGGAAGCCTCATTTGAGGATTTTCCAGATTATGAAGATTGACGGTAACGATATTTATTTCGCTACGTCGCCGAAGAAGGAGGTCTATGCTCAGTTACGCGAGAATCCGCATGTGGCAATTCTGGACCTCAAGGGTGCTTCGTTCGCACGTGTTTCGGGCACGATTGATTTCGACATTCCGGATGCTGTGCAGCGTGAGATTTTCGAGACTAATCCGGTGCTTCCGCATCTGTATGAGTCTTATACTGATTTGGCGTATCTGCGTCTGCCTGCCGAGAGTGCAGACTATTTTGACTTGCGCACTACTCCCCCTACTCTGATTCATTATGACTTCTGAGGCTGAAAAACTTGACACGTTGCTTCGTGCGCTCCTTGGGGAGCGTGCGGAGTATTCCCGTTTGGCTATCCCGGAGCAGTTGCAGGGGAAGCGCGATTTGCTGCGCGCTCTGATGAATGTGCGTGAGCCGGGAGGGCTGTCGGCTGAGTTGCTGGCTCTTCAGGATGAGGAGCTTGCCGAGCAGCGGGAGCAGAAGGGTGTTGTGAGTGTGGCTCAGACGCTTCGCTCGCCTGTTGACGGGCGTCTGCGGCTTTGGCAGGGTGACATCACCCGGCTGGAGGTTGATGCGATTGTGAATGCTGCCAATTCGCGGATGCTGGGCTGCTTTGTGCCGTTGCATCGTTGCATTGACAATGCGATTCATTCGGCTGCCGGAATGGAGCTGCGTGAGGAGTGTGAGAGGTTGATGCATGAGCAGGGGCATGAGGAGCCTACGGGTAGCGCCAAGATTACCCGGGGTTATAATCTTCCGGCGAAGTGGGTGATTCACACTGTGGGTCCAATCGTATATGGCGCGGAGCCTACGGCTGAGGATTGCCTGTTGCTCGGTGATTGTTATCGGAGTTGTCTCTCGCTGGCTGAGGAGCGTGGGCTTGCCTCGATTGCGTTCTGTTGCATCTCGACGGGTGAGTTCCGGTTTCCGCAGCAGCAGGCTGCTGAGATTGCGGTCTCGACTGTGAGGGAGTTTCTGGATTCTCATGAGGGGAGCAGCCTGCGGGATGTTGTCTTTAATGTGTTCAAGGATTCTGATTATGCAATTTATAAAATGTTGCTTGGATTATGATGGACTTTAAGGAGCGAATTGGTTTGGCGGCTGAGCGTCTTCGTGATGCCAAGGCTGTGGTTATCGGTGCCGGTGCCGGGCTGTCGGCTGCTGCCGGGCTTGATTATTCGGGCGCGGAGTTCCGCAAGGAGTTTGCTGACTATATTGAGCGTTATGGCTTTAGGGACCTGTATTCGTCGAGTTTCCATGAGTTTCCCACGGAGGCTGAGCGATGGGCTCGCTGGGCACGTCACATTGATTACATCCGATTCAGGCCTGAGGCTATGCCGCTTTATCGGGAGCTGGCGGAGTTGGTGAAGGGTCGTGATTATTTTGTGATTACGACGAATGTTGACGCTCAGTTCCGCAAGGCCGGTTTTGATAAGGAGCGGATTTTTGAGGTGCAGGGTGACTATGGGTTGATGCAGTGTGCACACGGGTGTCATGACCGGTTGTATTCTGACCGTGATGCCGTGCAGGAGATTCTGAAGCATTCGCATGACTTGACGGTTGATGAGAGGTATGTGCCTCGCTGTCCTGTGTGCGGGGGTGATATGGATGTGCATGTTAGGAAGAACGGTTATTTTGTGGAGGATGAGGCTTGGCGTGAGGCTGCCTCTCGTTATGAGGCTTTCATGGAGCGTCATGCTTATGGTGAGCCGGTTGTTCTTCTTGAGCTTGGCATCGGTTATAATACTCCTACTATTATCCGTTTCCCGTTTGAGCGGGTTGTGTATATGAATAGGCAGGCTACGTTGATTCGCTTGAATTCGGAGTATCCATCGGGTCCTTCGGAGACCGCTTCGCGCACGATTGCGTTTACGGAGCAGATGGGTGATGTCGTCAAGGCTCTTGAGGCTTGTCTGAATGTTGATTCTAAAATTTGAGATTTATGAAATGTAAAGTACTTATGGGAGCTGCTTTGGCTGTTATGCCCGGGCTTGCCGCCGGGGCGCAGCCGGCTGATGCTCTGCGTTTTGATCCTGAGGCTTACACGATGCAGAGTCTGCGTATGCCTGACGGGTCGCAGGTGAGTTATCGTGCGTATGAGGGTATTTATTATGTGAGGAATGTGGAGGATTCTGTCTATCAGACTCTGAATATCTATGTTCCGGAGCAGCAGGCGAGTGTGCCGCGTGTGCCTATTCTGTTGCGCACGTATGTAGGTGGTTATGCGGCTTCGACGGCTAAGAGTCCGTCGGCTTCTGATGCCACCGGTCGAGCGCTTAAGGAGGGGTATGTGGTGTGTATTCCGGGTTCTCGCGGCTCAAATTCGGTTGTTGAGCGTGGGGGCAAGCGGGTGTACACCGGTATGGCTCCGAATGGTTTGCTTGACTTGAAGGCTGCGGTGCGTTATCTGCGTTATAATGATGATTTGATTCCGGGGGACTCGGAGTTGATTTTCACTGATGGCACGAGTGCCGGCGGTGCTATGTCGTCGTTGCTCGGTGCTACGGGTAATGTGGCTGATTATGAGCCTTATCTGCGTCGCATGGGGGCTGCTGAGGCTCGCGATGATGTGTATGCGGCGATATGTTATTGTCCTATCACTGATTTGAATCATGCTGACATGGAGTATGAGTGGCTGTATGCGTGCACGAATTCGGGTGTGCGTCATCTTTCGGCTGAGCAGGCTGCGGTGTCGGAGGAATTGGCTGCTCTTTGTCCGGCTTATCTGAATTCTTTGGGGCTGAAGCGCCGGGATGGTTCGGCGTTGACGGCTGAGAATTATGCTGATTATCTGAAGGGTTTTCTGATTGAGTCGGCTCACAGGGCTCTTGAGGAGGGTTGTGAGATTCCTGATTCGATTGGGTTCACGATGTATGAGGATGCGTCGGGACCGATGGGTGGCGGTCCGGGCATGGGTCGCGCCGGGATGATGCCGGGTGCTGATTCGCGTCAGGCTCCTTCGTTTGGTCCGGGTCAGGCTCCACGGTTCAACCGTCAGACTGATTTTGTGACGGGGCTGGATTTGGATCGTTATCTGAGTTATGTGGCTTCTGTGACTGCGTTGAAGACTCCTCCTGCGTTTGATCAGATGGGTGTGTTGATTGCTGCTCCTTCGCCTGAGAATAATGTGTTTGGCAATGAGAAGGGTGAGGCTGCGAATTTCACTGTGTTCAGTCTGCGTCACCGCACGGGTAATCCGGAGGCTGAGTTGTCGGAGGATATGCGGCGTCGTGTTGCGTTGATGAATCCGATGGATTTCATTGGTTCCCAGGGTGCTGATGTGGCTGAAAATTGGTATATCCGTCATGGTGCCAAGGATAGGGATACTTCGTTTCTTGTGCCTGTGAATTTGGCTACGAAGCTGGAGAACGCGGGGAAGAATGTTGATTTCTTCCTGCCTTGGAACAGGCCTCATTCGGGTGACTATAATCTTGATGATTTGTTCCGCTGGATTGCGGGGACGCTGCCTCGGTGAGGCTCTTAGAGTGTGTCTAAATATATGTTAAGGAGGAGGAGCCTGCATTCGCTGCGGACTCCTCCTGTCGTCTCATTACGGATGGCTTACGTAATGGTGTCTTTGTGTGTTTCTCTTAGTCTTAAAGTATGAGTTGTGTATCCCTTGTTGTGTGTTCGGGGGCTCAGAGTTGGGGTTTCAGGGTGTTGACCCATGCTTCGATGCGGGTGTCGGTGAGTTGGCTTTCGTTGTCTTCGTCGAGGGGGAGGCCGATGAATTGGCCGTCTTGAAGGGCTTCTGAGTCGTCGAAGGTGTAGCCTTCTGTGGGGACTTGTCCGATGATTTTGGCTCCTGCCTGTGTTGCAGCCCGGTGGAGTTCTGCCATTGCGTTGCAGAAGGTTGTGCTGAATCCGCAGGAGTCTCCGCAGCCGAAGATTGCCACTGTTTTTCCGCTGAGGTCGCTGTTTCTGAGGGTTTCAAGGGGTTGATACCAGTCGTCTTGGAGTTCTCCGCATCCCCATGTTGAAGAGCCGAGGATGAGGTTTTGGTTCTCGGCTATCAGAGCCGGGGTGAGTTGTGTTGCGGGGAGGATGTCTGTGGCGCTGAGGCCGAGTTTTTCTGCTATTTTTTCGGCTATGCTCTGGCAGTTGCCTGATGTTGAGCCGAAGAGGATTGCTGTCTTTTTCATAGTTGGTTTTGTGTTTTGTTTACGGGTGCAAAGTTAGTTAAGGTTTGCCGGGGTTGCAATACTCTATATGTGGTAATTGTGTGGTTGAGTTCGGAGGGGGATATAATGGGAACGGCTCCGCTACCGTTGGCCTTTAGGGGGCTTTGGTGGCGGAGCCGGGTATTTTGGTTTTCGGGATTTGTCTCTTTAGGGGACTATTGGAGGGAGGTTATTTGAGGGCGTCTTTAACTGCGTCGTTGGGCACCATTTCTTCTTTGAAGATGTAAGCACCTGTTTTGGGTGACTTTTCCATCTTGATAATCTTGCTGTAGGTGCGGCCTTCGCCTTTCTGCAGTGATGCTACTGTTTTCTTAGCCATAGTGTGCCGAGATTATTTGATTTCTTTGTGGATAGTGTACTTCTTGAGAATCGGGTTGTACTTTTTCAGCTCCAGACGCTCAGTGGTGTTTTTGCGGTTTTTGGTGGTGATGTAGCGGGATGTTCCGGGCATACCGCTTTCTTTGTGTTCTGTGCACTCGAGGATCACCTGTACTCGGTTGCCTTTAGCTTTCTTTGCCATATGCTATGAGGGGAGCTTGGATTACATTGATAATACTTTGATGTCTTTGAAGTCGAGGATGCCTTTTCGCTCGGCTTGTTTGAGAGCTGCGTCGAGACCCATTTTGTTGATGGTGCGCAGGCCGCGTGCTGAGACGTTGAGCAGAATCCAGAGGTCTTCTTCCACCCAGTAGAATTTCTTGGTGAAGAGGTTGACGTTGAATTTGCGTTTGGTGCGGCGCTTAGAGTGGGATACGTTGTTTCCCGTCATGGGCTGCTTGCCTGTGATCTGACAAATTTTTGACATGGCTGTTGGGAGTAGTTGTCTTTTGAATTAACTATTGTTGGTCTTTGAGGCCGCCATCTCAGTTCTCATATCACCTTCGGGCGCATCTTTCCCGTGGGCTTTACAGGAGGTGCCTCAAAAATCCGCTGCAAAATTACTGTTTTTTTCTGAGGTGGCCAAATTTTTCGGTGTGTTTGTGGGGTTTTGTTGTGGTGTTTTGATTCAGAGTGTGTCTAAAAATATATGTTAAGACAGAGCCGCCGATGCGATTTCCCTAAAAATCAGCCGGACATTGGCTTGGAATCCAAGCCGCATTTCTGAGTGAGGCTAAAAATAAATGTTCTGTCCCGCATCTTTAAGCGTCTTCAGCCCTTTGGTTCGGTCACATAGCCCGCTATGCTCCCTCACCTGCATGGCTGAAGCCATCTTAAAGCTGCGGCCTCTGTCTTAACATATATTTTTAGACACACTCTAAGAGTGTGTCTAAAAAGGCACCACCCTCTCGGGTGTTTCCGAGGGGGTGGTGCGGTTATTGATTGCTTATTTTATGTTGCGGTGGGGTTTATTTGGCCTCGATGATGGTTACGGCACGGTCGAACTGTGCGCCCTTCAAGCCGTAATCAGTCAGGTTGTTGGCGTCGATGCGGGTTTCGAGCTGGCTTTCGGGCACGCCTGCTTTTACGAGGCATGCTTTAACGCCGTCTACACGTTCGTGACGCAGGCGGGTGTTGATTGCGTCGTTGCCGGTGTAGTTGTCAGCCCAGCCGGTGAGGATGTATTTCTTGTCGGGGTTGGCCAGCATTGTTTTGGCGATTGACTGAACAAGTGTTACCTCGCGGTTTGAGAGGGTTGAGACGTTGATGGGATAGTAGATTGTAGCCAGGGCGTTGGTGCACTCGCAGTCCTGAGTGGGACGGTTGAGGCAGTCGTCGAGCTGACGCTGGAGGTCTTCAATTTTGCGGTTGGCGTTGTTGAGGCGTGCAGCGAGTTCGTCACCTTCGGCGTCGGTGTATTTCCAGGTGGGGCATACTGCGGTTACGGGGCAGTTCCATCCGGTGGGGTTGAAGTGGTATGTGATACCTACGTTTGCACCGAGCAGGCATGTCATGTCTTTGTTGTAGACGTCGTCTTCGTAGCGGTCGAAGCTGCTGTAGTCCATGACTGTAGCGGTGATGTCGATGAAGAGGTCGATGTGCTTGTTGAGGGAGAAGTTGTTCTGCAGGCCTACGTTAGCGAAGAGTGTGCGGTTGTGGGCGTTGTGCCAGTTGTGGTCGCCGTCGCGGTGTGCGAATGTCCAGTAGCCGCCGCCACCTGCGTGGAGGACTGCGTTGTAGACGCGGTTGGGGTTATATCCGCACCACCAGTTGGTGAGTGAGAGCATGAGGTCGATTTCGGGGCCGAGTGTTGCCATGCGTTCGCCGTAGAGGGGGGCTCCGTGTGAGCCTTGTGCTACGATGCCGCTGTGGGGGTCGCGGAATGCGCCGTCGGCGTATGTTGCGCCGCGGCTGTTGTTGGCGCTCACGCCGAAGCGGAAGCCCCATACGGGAGTGAACCATTTACCGGCGTAGATGGCAGCTGAGCCGCCGAAGCGTTTGCGGAGGGTGATGTGTCGGTCGTGGTTCGAGAAGAGTACGTTGGTACCACCCTGTGCGGTGATGAACCAGTTGGCGCGTGCAGGGGCGATGAGCAGGCCCTGGCTGCAGTCTTCTACGTAGCTAACCTCTTGGGCGGTGGCGTTGCCGGCACCGAACATTGAGGCGCATACTAAGCCAAGTAAAGCTACTTTCTTCATAATGGTTTCAGTTATACGGGTTTTTAGTTCTTTATCCTTTTGATTTGCGTAACTATGCGCTGAAGCAATTGGAATTGCTCCCAATTGTTTTGAGCCACAAAATTACAACATTTTTTTGAATATCAACGCTTATTCTCTAAAAAATGTTTAACGCGGTTGAGGATATTTTCGGTGACGTAGCCGAATTTTTGGTCGAGGACTTTGTAGGGGGCTGAGGCTCCGAAGCGTTGCAGGCCGTAGATTTCCCATTGTCCTTTCATGAGGGGGAGCAGGGTTGAGGGGAGGCCGGCTGTGAGTCCGTAGATGGGGAGTCCGTCGGGGAGGAGGGTGTCGCGGTAGGCTTTGTCCTGGGCTGCGTAGAGGCCGAGTGAGGGGGCTGAGATTACTTTTGCCTGTATGCCTTCTTTGGCGAGTTCTTCGGCTACGTTGAGCAGGAGGCTGACTTCGCTGCCGTTGCCGATGAGGGCTATGGCGGGGTTCTGCGGGTCGCGCACGGGGTAGGCTCCGCGTTCAGCTACGCGGGCTTGGTTGTGGCGGTCGGGCACGGGGAGGTCGGGGACGTCCTGGCGGGAGAGGATGAGGATTGTGGGGCTTTGTTTGTTTTCCATTGCCATTTGCCAGCAGCGGATTGTTTCGGCTGAGTCGGCGGGGCGGAGGACGAGGGTTGAGGGGCGTCCGGAGAGGTTGTTCATTTGTTCGAGCAGGCGCATTTGGGCTTCATGCTCGACGGGCTGGTGAGTGGGTCCATCTTCTCCTACCCGGAATGCGTCGTGGGTGAAGATGTATTTGACGGGGAGTTCCATGAGGGCTGACATGCGGATGGCGGGCTTCATGTAGTCTGAGAAGACGAAGAATGTTCCGCAGGCTGCGATGAGGCCTCCGTGCAGGGCTATGCCGTTCATGATTGAGGCCATGGTGAGTTCTGCCACGCCTGCGTGGATGAATCCGCCGCCGAGGTCGCCGGGGGTCATTGCGCGGGTGTGGGTCAGGAAGGCTTCGGTTTTGTCGGAGTTGGCGAGGTCGGCGCTGGAGACGATCATGTTGCCGCAGGCTGCCGAGAGTGCTTTGAGGACTTCGGCTGAGGCTGTGCGGGTGGCTGCGTCGGGTTTGCATTTGATTGCGTTCCAGTCTATTTCGGGGAGGATTCCCTGGAGGTAGTCGGCGAGCTGATGGGCTGCTTCGGGGTCGGCCTTGATCCATTGTTTTTCCTGCTCGCGGCGAGCTGCGGCGTAGCTGATGAGTTGCTTGCGGCGGTCGGCGTAGAGTGCTTTGACGTCGTCGAAGATTTGCCAGGGGTTTTCGGGGTCACCGCCGAGGGCCCGGATTGTTGCGGGGACGTCTACGCCTGCTTTGCTGAGGGGTTGTCCGTGGGTGCTGACCCAGCCTTCGCAGCTTGTGCCGTCGGGGGCTACGCATTTGCGTGCCATGATGGTGTGGCCGATGATGAGTGTGGGGCGTTGTTTTTCTTCGATGGCGACGCTGAGTGCTCCGGCTATTGCGTCGGGGTCGGTGCCGTCTATTTCGATTACGTTCCAGTTCCAGGCGCGGTATTTTGCGGCTGTGTCTTCGCCGGTGACTTCTTCGACGCGTGTTGAGAGTTGGACGTCGTTGGCGTCGTAGAACATTATGAGGTTGTGGAGGCCGAGGTGTCCGGCTATTCGGCCTGCGCCTTGTGAGATTTCTTCCTGGATTCCGCCGTCGGAGATGAAGGCGTAGGTCTTATGGGCGACTACTTCGCCGAATCGGGCTGCGAGGAATCGTTCTGCGATTGCGCAGCCTACGGCCATGACGTGACCTTGCCCGAGGGGGCCGCTGCCGTTTTCGATTCCGCGTGCGGGGCAGAGTTCGGGGTGTCCGGGGGTTACGCTTCCCCACTGGCGGAATTGCCGGAGTTCTTCCATGGTGTATTTGCCGCTGAGGGCGAGGACTCCGTAGAGCATGGGTGACATGTGTCCGGGGTCGAGGAAGAATCTGTCGCGGGCGAACCATTCGGGGTGCTCGGGGTCGTAGTTAAGGAACTTTGAGAATAGCACGTTTATGAAGTCGGCGCCTCCCATTGAGCCTCCGGGGTGACCGGATTTGGCTTTTTCGACCATTGCAGCGATGAGCACGCGGATGTTGTCGGCGGCTCTGTTCATCAGGATTGAATCCATTGAATGTGAGTGTGTTATATCGTGTTAAATAAAAGGTTACCTTAACCGTTTCAGGCAGCGGACAGTCATGCTGAACGGCCCATTACCGCTACAAAGTTAGCAATAATGGGCCGAATCAGCACTATGTTTTTTAAGTTTTTTTCAGTTTAGAGGCTGTCCTGAATTTCGAGGTCGGTCTGTTCGTAGTCGACGGGGATGTCGCGGTTGACGTTTTGGCAGCCTCGCAGGGCGTAGTACAGGAGGTAGGCGAGCATGAGGATGGGGAGCCAGTAGGAGATCATGTAGCCTGCGGTGCGGGCTATGTATTCTTGTATGTAGGGCATGATGCCGCCGCCGACTACCATCATCATGAATATGCCTGAGGCTTGGGCTGTGTAGCGGCCGAGGCCTTCTACGGCGAGGTTGAAGATGCCACCCCACATGACTGAGGTGCAGAAGCCGGTGAGCACGAGGAGCAGGGCGCTCATGGGGACGGCGGCTGTGGTGAAGCCGTCTTCGACGGAGTAGCCTATCATGGTGATGCGCACTGAGGCGGGGGTGAGGATGGCTCCGATGACAAGCAGGATGGCCAGTGAGGAGGCTACGGTGAGTTGTGAGCGGCTGGAGACTTTGCCGGAGATGACGGAGGAGGTCATGCGGCCGATGAGCATGAGGAGCCAGTAGACGGCGGCTACGGCGGTGGCTATGGAGGTGGCGTTGTCGGTGATGCCGCTGGCGGCGCTGTCGGAGAGGTAGAAGATGAGGGTGCCGGGGATGCCGACTTCGATGCCTACGTAGAAGAAGATGCCGATGACGCCGAGCACGGTGTGGCGGAAGTTCCAGGGGCTGTGGGGGGCTTTGCCGCTGCGGGTGAGTCCTTTCTCAGGCTCGGGGATGGCTATGAAGCTGATGATGATGAAGCTGAGGGCGAAGACTCCCATGGCGATCCAGAGCAGGGGGACGATTTCGAGCATGGAGGTCTGAGGGGTGACTTGCCCGACGAGGATGCCTACGAGCACGGGGGTGAGGGTGGCTGAGAGGGAGTTGAGGGTGCCGCCGGCCTGCAGGAGTTGGTTGCCTTTGTTGCCGCCGCCGCCGAGCAGGGAGAGCATGGGGTTGACTACGGTGTTGAGCATGCAGACGCAGAAGCCGCCGGTGAAGGCGCCCAGCAGGTAGATGATGAAGTTGAGCATGACGGGCTCTCCGCTGATGCTGAACAGGGGTGTGGAGCCTCCGACGCAGCTGGAGAGGTATTGGATGCCCATGCCGATGAAGCCGAGCGCCAGGGCCCAGAGGGTTGTGCGTTTGTAGCCGATGCGTTGCAGGAGTTTGCCTGCGGGGATGCCCATGAACAGGTAGGCGGCGAAGTTCATGAGGTTGCCCATCATGCCTGCCCAGGAGTAGTGTCCTTTCCAGACGGTGCCGAGGGGGGCGGCGAGGTTGGTGACGAAGGCTATCATTGCGAAGAGGAAGAACATGGTGATGATAGCCACGAGGCGCACGCGTTTCTGTGCGGCTGCGGTGGTGGTTGTGGTGCCCATTTTTTATTTGCTTTTAAGGTTAACGGTTTCTTTCTGATTAACGCTGTTCGGGGTGGTTAGGTTTTGGCGGTTCAGTACTGCCGCCGGCCGAAGATTCGGGTGCCGATGCGCACGAGGGTGCTCCCCTCTTCCACGGCTATGGGCCAGTCGCCGCTCATGCCCATTGAGATGGTGTCGAAGCCGCGCAGGTCGGGGCAGAGGGTGAGGATTTCGTCGCGTGTGGCGCGGATGGCATGGAAGTCTGCGCGGATGCGGGCAGTGTCGTCGGTGTTTGTGGCCATTCCCATGAGGCCGCAGATGTGTGTTGCCTTCAGGCTCTCGAAGCGGCGGGAGCGGAAGTAGTCGAGCAGTTCTGCGGGGGTGAATCCGGTTTTGGTCTGTTCGGCGGCCACGTGGAGCTGCATGAGGATGCGGGTGGTGATGCCGGCGCGCAGGCTTTCGCGGTCGATTATGTCGAGCAGGCGCAGGGAGTCGACGCTTTCAATCAGAGCGACGCGCCCTATCAACGGGCGCACTTTGTTGGTCTGCAGATGGCCTATGAAGTGCCAGCTGACGTCGGCGGGCATCTGCGGGATTTTCTCCAGGAGTTCCTGCACGCGGCTTTCGCCGAAGAGGCGCTGGCCGGCGTCGTAGGCTTCGCGCAGCGCTTCGACGGGATGGAATTTGCTGACGGCCACGAGCCGGGCGCCGCTTCCGCGCAGTTGCTCATGCAGGCTCCTTATCTCTTGCGCTATCATGGCGTCATTCGGGCTTGTCGGGGGTGGTGTTGATGGGGAAGACATCCATGAGCGGGGTCTCGGTGATGGAGGCTATCTCGTAGTCGGCGGCGGAGCCTTTCATCCCTTTGAGGAAGTTTTGCAGGGCTGCGGCGAAGTCGGCGGCCTGCACGAGGATGAGTGAGGCTGACTTCTTTTCGACGGCGGTTTTTTCGTCGATGGTGATGAACATGACTTTGACGAGGTAGAATCTGTCACCCGTCTCATCCCAGAAGATTTCCGAGATTTTGGTTTTCTTGACGGCTGAGATGGTGAATTCGCCGCTCATGTAGGGGGTGATCATTTCGATTATGCGGGCTTCGGCTTCGGTGAAGGAGAGTGCGTCCACGAGGTATGAGTCGCTGACTTTTTTTACTGAGCCGTTTTCCTGAATCTTATCGAATTTTACTTTGCATTCAAACCAAAGTGCCATATATATTATAGGTGTAAGTTGTGAATTAAGAGGGTATCTAAGTATACGTCCTGCAAAGTTAGCGAATTTTCCTCGGGCGGCAAAATCAATCTGCGACGGGGAGGGCGTCGAGCAGGGCTGTGAGTGCGCGGGGACGCTCCAGGGCGCGGATGAAGAGGTCGTCGGGACCCTCGCCGGGGAGTGCGCGCAGTTCGCTGTGGCGCTCTGCGGCTTGGGAGAGGCGGGTTCCGGCCATGTCGAGGGGAAGGATTTCTACTGAGGCTGCATAGGGGGTAAGTTCTTTTCCTCGGCGGAGCCATTGCTCCCCTTTCCCTTCGTCGGGGAAGAGCACCACGCGGCGTGAGCGGAGGATGTAGTGGGAGTCGAGCGGGTCGTTCATTCGCCACCGGTCAGGGGCAAAGCCTTCGCATCCCCCGGCGCCCATGCAGATGATTCCGCTGTGCCGACAGGCCTTCAGCAGCAGGGCGGCTATCAGGGCGGCTTTCTCGCTCTCGAAGAGCCAGAGGGTGTAGTCGGGGAAGGTGGCGGCCAGGTGGGTGCCGAACATGCATTGCCGCAGCGTGAAGCCTTCGGGGGCGAAGCCGGGCAGGGCGTGCACCCAGTTCATGAGCGGGCGTGGATGCTTGATGCGTCGGCCGCTCTTGCGGTCGTAGCCCATGATTTTGCCGGTGCGCACGAGGCGGTCGGCATCCATCTGCCAGTAGACCACGGAGCCACCCCATTTCAGGGCTGTGCCGACGCCGTAGAGGTAGCAGACATCTTCCACCTCCCCCGTGCTCAGTCTGCCGGCAAAGCGGTCGCAGAGCCACAGGTAGAGGGGATTCCGGTGATACATGCGCAGGGTGCGCCGATAGAGTGAGGTCTCAAGCGAATGGCTGAGCTGACGCGCCAGCAGCGCGGCTGCCGCCAGGGGTGAGCAGGCTCCGGAGTCGAGGCGGGGGCGCAGCGCGCGCCCTGATGATGCGCGTGAGGGTTTGCTTCGTGTGTTCATGTCGGTAAGAGTGTGTCTAAAAATATATGTTAAGACAGAGGCGGCTGATTTTTAGGGAAA
>CANSAP010000036.1 GCA_947644715.1 uncultured Bacteroidales bacterium | reverse complement strand
GGGGTAGCAACCTGCCCCCGCTTCGGAGAAGCGGTTCGTGCATAACCCCGCATGAGTGAGACGACCCTAAGGGAGACTCGCTCGTGTGGGGGTAGCAACCGGCGCCCTGCACTCCGCTTCGGAGAAGCGGTTTGTGGTAGCTATGAGTAAATCAGATGATACGGAACTAATTGAAATCATCAGGATGAAGACTCAACCCCTCGCGACTGCATAAGCATCTGATCTCATTCGAAAATTCCATATCTGCATGATGCACAGGCTGCGATTTAATATATTCAATCACAGAATCACAATCCTCATATCCTAAGGTTGCGGCATAATATTCATGCCCCCACTTTTCAAAAAGAGGAAATCGCTCATCTGCCAGCAACCATTTACTGGACTCTGATTTTATTTGTCGCATAAGATCCGAGAGAGCGACCTGCGGATTCAGCCATATAAGCAAGTGAAGGTGATTCGCTATACCTCCTATGCGTATTAACTTACACTTTTTGTTCTGGACTGTTTTCCATATGAACCTATAAAGATGCTCACATTCCTCTGATGGAATTGTCATTTTCCTCTGATAAGTACAGAAGACGACATGGTATATAGCGGATACTTTGCTCATTTGACTGCGTTTAGAATGTTAAAGAAAGATACCACAAACCGCTTCTCCGAAGCGGTAGAGCACCCTCATCGCTTCCCCCACACGAGCCGGTCTCCCTTACGGTTGACCGGCTCGTGCGGGGTTATGCACAAACCGCTTCTCCGAAGCGGAAGCCAATTCTGACACCGATGCAGAATTGATTCCCTTACTTCACCGGGAGGGTCAGCGTGGCCGTCGGCAGGCCGTCGGCGGTTACGGTCAGGGTCAGCTGGCCGGACTTGTCGCCTGACTGCACTATGGCGGTGGCTGCTCCGCTGAACAGATCCATCGCAGGCTCATGGAAGAGGCGCAGAGAGGTCGGGTCGCCGTTGCCTGTCGCGCGGAAACTTCCGGCTCCACTTACCGAGAACTTAACCTCTCGCTCCTCCGTGGGAATTATGTTGCCGTTTTCATCTGCTATCTGAACAGTCACGTAAGCCAAGTCCTCACCATCAGCCTTCAATTCAGTGCGATTGGCAGAGAGCACTATGTGGTGAGGTTCTCCGGCGGTGCGCACTGACGCCTCACCGGTGGGATTGCCCTGTGCATCATAACTTACGACACGCAGCTCCCCCGGCTCATACACCACATCATCCCACATCAGGCGGTAGCGGTGCATGTTAGTCGAATCATTTTTCTCGCGCAGGCCCTGCGACTTGCCATTGACAAACAGCTCAGCACGCGGAGAATTGGTGTAGACATACACCGGAGTAACCTCCCCTTCGCGTCCCGGCCAGGTCCAATGCGGCAGTATGTGAAGCGTATTATCGTTTGTATTCCACTTCGAGCGATAGAGATAATAGCGGTCCTTGGGCAGCGAAGCCAAGTCAATGATACCGAACACACTGGAGTGCGAGGGCCAGGCATCAGTGTCGTAGGGGGTCGGCTCCCCCAGATAATCGAAACCGGTCCAGACGAACTGTCCGAGATTCCAGGGCAGGTCATCATCAGCGGCAAAGTCATCGTCAGGGATATTGCTCCAGTAGCAGTATTCAGTATCGTAGGATGAGCTTTGATTGTCGGCATGTTCGATATTGGCACCAAGCTTCACCGGGAATTTATACACGCCGCGTGAGCTGACCGTAGAGGCAGTCTCGGAACCGAGCAACAGATTCTGCGGCAGCTTGCCGATAGCCTCCTGATAGCGTGAGGGCTTATAGTTAAAGCCCGGCACATCGAGCGCAGCGGCGAACCCGTTGTTTACCACGGCATCAAACTGATCCATGCCGCAGGTCACGGGGCGTGTCGGGTCTTCGCGGTGCACAATATCCTGAAGCATCTTCAGCTCGCCGAGGCCATCAGGTCCCCACTGCGAAGGCACCTCATTGCCTATGCTCCACATCACCACCGAGGGATTATTGCGGTAGTGGCGAAGCATGTTGACCATATCCCTCTCTGCCCACTCATTGAAGATGGAACCATAGCCATTCTCGCTCTTCGGGCGGAAGCCCCAGTCATCAAACGGCTCAAGCATAAGCATCATGCCCATAGAGTCACAAAGCTCAACCAGTTCCGGTGCAGGCATGTTGTGGGAAGTGCGCACGGCATCGGCACCCATCTCTTTCAGCATCTCCAGCTGATGGCGAATGGCCGAGCGGTTAACGGCCGCGCCGAGCGGACCGAGGTCATGGTGCAGACAGACCCCCTTGAACTGACGCTTCTCCCCGTTCAGGAAGAAGCCCTCCCCGGCGCGCACCTCAACCGTGCGTATTCCAAAGGGGGTGGTATAGGAATCGAGTGTGCGGTCGCCGCTGACTACGCGCGTCACAGCCTTATACATATTCGGAGTCTCCGGGCTCCACAGTTGCGGGGCAGGCACCCGCAGGTTCTGATTCAGGTCAACACCCGGATAATACTTGTAGTTGTGAGAGTCAGTAGCCACCAGCTCCCCTTCCGGATTAAACACGGAGGTAACAAGGGTGACATCCTCCCCCTTCTGAAAACCGGTCAGTGAGGTTACGAGCTTAACCGAGGCATAATCCTTGCCGACGTAGGGGGTAGTCACGTGCGTACCCCACACAGGCACATGCGCACGGGCAGTGTTGAGCAGATGCACATTGCGATACAGCCCTGCGCCCGGATACCAGCGCGAAGACTTGGGCTTATTCTCCAAGCTGACCTCCAGCCTATTCTTGCCCGGCACGACTGCGTCAGTCACATCGGCTGAAAATGAATTGTAACCATAAGGCCAGAAGGCCACCTCCTTACCGTTCACCCGCACCCGGGCATTGCTCATAGCCCCGTCAAAAATCAGCGTGATAGCTCTATCGGCAGTGTCAGGCACCTCAAACGTATTGGTATAAAACCCTTTACCAACATATGGGAGGCCACCCGTGCGACCCGTCTTCCAGGTTTCCTCAGTCTCGCCGTTCTGCTCCACAGCCACCTTCTGAAGGTCATTACTGCGGTCAAACGGTCCATAGATGGCCCAGTCGTGAGGCACGTTCACACTTTTCCACTCAATGGAATCCTGAGAGAATTGCCAGCCGCGCGTCAGAGTCTGCTGCGTGCGCTGCGCCTGTGCGGCAGAGGCTGTCAGAAGTAGGGCAAAAGCCGGTAAGATATATTTTTTCATGGCAGAAGTATTTATCTCGTTATAAAGTTATTACGCATTTAATCAAGCGCCTTGGAGAGGGCATGTTCAAGTTCAGGAGCAGTCAGTTTCACCTGAAGGGCACCATCTATGGCCAGCGAAATGTGACCCGTTTCCTCAGAGACTATGATGCAGACGGCATCCGTCACCTGGCTCATGCCGAGCGCCGCGCGGTGACGCAGACCCAGCTCCTTGGGCACATTCATATCATGGCTCACGGGCAGGATGCACCCGGCAGCCATGATGCGATGGTTGGCTATTATCATGCCACCGTCATGCAGCGGCGAGTTCTTGAAGAAGATATTCTCTATGAGGCGCGTATTTATGTTCGCATCTATAATATCGCCGGTGCGCTCGTAATCCGTGAGCGGCACCTTGCGCTGAATCACAATCAGGGCACCCGTGCGGGACTTGCCCATACTCATGCAGGCATATACCACCGGAAGCGTATAGGCGCTCTCCTCCTTCTTGTCGCCATGATGGAACAGGCGCTGGAAGAACTTCCACTTGCCCTGCGAGCCCAGGTCAATCAGGAAACGCTTGATCTGGTCCTGAAAAAGAATCACAAGCACTATCAGACCGATTGACATGAACTTGTCGACTATGGTGCCGGTCAGGCGCATATCGAAAATCTCGCAGGCCAGAATCCACACCACAATAAAGGCCAGCACACCGAGAAAAATGTTCAGCGTGCCGCTCTTCTTCATCGTCCGATAGATGTAAAACAGCAGCAGAGCTACTATCAGAATATCAATTATATCCTTTATTCCGAAATCAAGCATGGAGCAGGTTATAAATTTTTACGGTTTCCACAGCCTCCTTCACATCATGCACCCGCAGAATGTTTGCTCCCCCTTCGAGAGCGGCCATATTCAGAGCGATGGTGCCGGTCAGAGCCTCATCAGCAGTGATGCCGAGCGGACGGAAAATCATGCTCTTGCGGCTGATGCCCACCAGCAGCGGACACTCAAGACAGGCAAACTCCCTGAGGCCGCGCATAATCCGATAGTTCTGCTCCGTGGTTTTGGCAAAGCCGAAGCCGGGGTCGGCTATGATGTCAGCCACACCCTGCTCACGGAACATGCGGATGCGTTCCGCCAGCTCAGAGATGGTATCCGCAAGCGGGTCGGCATACTCGGTGAGCGTCTGCATTGTGGCCGGAGTGCCGCGCATGTGCATCAGAATCACCGGCACCTGCAAACGACCGGCCGTCGCAGCCATACGCTCATCAAGCAGCCCGGCAGAGATGTCGTTGATAATGTCGGCACCCCACTCGCGCACACATCGTTCGGCCACTCCGGCGCGGAACGTGTCGATGCTCACAATAGCCTGAGGCGCCACACGTCGAATCACCTCCAGGCCGCGGGCCAAACGGGCATACTCCTCATCTTCCGGCACCTCCGGCGCACCCGGGCGCGAAGAATATCCCCCCAGGTCAAGCATATCAGCTCCCTGCTCGAGCATCGTCATCACACGCCGCTCAACGGCATCGGCCTGCGCCGTGCGGCTACCCTGATAAAATGAATCCGGAGTCACATTGACAATACCCATAACCTTGGGCACAGAGAAGTCATACAGCCTGCCACGCAGGTTTATAACCGGTGTTTCGGGAGTTATACACATGTGTTTTTAACGCGAATTTATATTGAAAATGATGTGCGTTTTAGTTAATCTTTGTTATATTACATGCGAAGTTACAAAAAAGACAAACGATACCGAAATTTTTTGGCAATAAAATTTTCAACACTCACGTTTTTCTCTTACCTTTGCGAACGATAAATCTCTTATCTCAGAAGTCATCTTGACTTTTTTCGAGGTTATGCTTTATTAAGATTTTGAGCAGATTTCAATTCTTGAAGAGGGAGCATAGCGGGCTATGCGACTGATGAAAGAATTGGAAGATGCCAAAATATTAATGAAGAATGACCTCGAAGAAAACGATTTATTCTATTTTTAAGTTTTCGTAAAAAGTCAAGATGACTTCTCACTCTTCAATTAAGTTTATTCTACCTGATACAACACATTCAACACCCAAGAATATGAAAACATTTACCCGTCGACTGCTTGGAGCCCTGCTCCCGGCCTGTGCCGCACTTCCCGTGATGGGTGTGCCGGCCAATCCAGTGCCGCGCGTTCTCACGCAACCTGACGGCACCACCGTCACCCTCTCGCTGCGCGGCGACGAACGCTGCCATTACTACACCACTGAGTCCGGACTCATCGTGCGTCAGGACGACAACGGCTGGTATCGCGTAGTGGCCAACGACGGCTCACTCAGCACCTACACCCCCGCTGACTTCGCTGTGAAAGCTTCAGCTCCCCAAGGTTTCAACCCCGAGCAAGCCTTCGAAAGCATTCAGAGCATTGCCGACCGAACCAGTGCTTTTGCACGCACCTCATACGCAGGCGCACGCACCTACACCCCCTCTCGCGTGATTGCCGGCGGAAAATATGACAACGCCGACGGCCACGACATCCGCAACATCCCGACCACCGGCTCCCCGCACGTGCTTGTGGTGCTCGTAAACTTCTCCGACAAGGCCTTCTCATTCGCATCCGACCCCCACACGGAGATGACCAACATGATGAACCAGCCCGGATACTCCAACTACCGCTGCACCGGTTCAGCATTCGACTTCTACTCCGACCAGAGCCGCGGTCAATACACCCCGCATTTCGACGTCTACGGCCCTGTGACCCTGCCGCAGACCAGCCGCTACTACGCCACCACGGATGCCCGCGCCGTGGAAATGGTCACTGAAGCCTGCCGGATGCTGGACAAGGATGTCGATTTCGCCCAGTATGACACCAACGGCGACGGCGAGGTGGATAACGTCTACATCTTCTTTGCCGGTTACAGCCAGGCCGAAGGTGGCGGTTCTGACTGCATTTGGCCCCACGCCTGGGAAGTGCAGTATGCCGACGTGTGCCCCGTGCTCGACGGAGTGAAAATCAACCGCTACGCATGCTCCAACGAGCTGCGCAACACCGGAGGCTCCACCAAGGACCCCGCCGCAATCGGCACCTTCTGCCATGAGTTCGGACATGTGCTCGGACAGCCCGACATGTACTCCGTCTCCTATAACGATGCGGCTTTCACCCCGGGCTCATACTCAGCCATGGACCACGGTTCTTACAACAACGACGGTCGCACCCCGCCCAACTTCTCGGCTTACGAGCGCTATGCCATGGAATGGATAAAGCCGATCGAACTCACCGGCCCCGCCTCCATCTCCATGCTTCCGCTCGGCGATGACGGCAATGTCTACAAAATCAACATCGACCCCGCTAAGCCCACCGAATACTGGCTCTTCGAGAACCGCCAGCAGACCGGATGGGACACCTACATTCCCGGCCACGGCATGCTGATCTGGCATATCGATTTCGTACAGAGCGTCTGGGATTCCAACAAAGTGAATGACACCGCCGCCCATCAATATGTCGACATCGTAGAGGCTGACGGCACTCAGAGCGAAGGCTCACGCGCATCCGACACCTTCCCCGGCACTCAGCGCATAACCTCGTTCACATCATCCACCACACCGGCCTTCCGCTCCTGGACCAACAAATATTCCACTCTCGACATCACCGACATCACTGAGTCGAAAGCCGGCGTAATCAGCTTCAACGTAGCCGGAGGCGCCACATCCGGCGACCTCTACCTGGCAGCCCCCCGCCCGCGCCAGGAGAAAGGCTCCGCCTCAAGCATGACCATCAGCTGGGATCCTGTCCCCGGCGCCGAGAGCTACCTCATCAGCCTCTGGAGCCAGATGGTAGATCCCCTCTGGGGCGACATCTTGACCGAGTTCGTGCCCGGATATGAATTCGCCGACGTTGCCTCCAACACCTCCATCACAGTCGAGGGACTCAGCGAGGGCACAACATATCAGGCCGTGGTCTACGCCAAAGGCAAACAGAATGTATCCCCTGCCGGCGAAGGAGCTTTCGCAACCTTCTCCTCCGACCTTAAAGAAACCACACCGCTGCTCACCATCGATGCCGACGACGTGACAGCCCGTGCCGAATGGTCAGAAGTGCCCGATGCCACCGAATATCTGCTCACTGTTGCCACACGCGCCGAGGGTGCATACACTGTGGTTCAGGAGGTGCCCTGCGACAACAAGAAAATCCCCGCTGACTGGATGTTCACCGGCCTCTTCGACGAACGCGCCGACTACAGCGGCAATGCCATCCCCTCACTCCGCTTCAACGTGCAGGAGTGCACAATCTTCTCCGGCGAATATGACGGAGACATCGCCGAAATCGACTTCTGGGCACGCGTAAACCGCCAAGACCCCAAATTCAAACTCGAGTTCTACGGTGTCTATGACAACGGAACAATGGTGAAATTCGCAACTGTCTCCGATGTGGCTGCCAATAAGACAGGCTCCAATGTGCAGATTACAGGCATCCCCGACGGCGTGCGCCGCTGGATGTGCATCTACACCTTCGACTCCGCCGACCTCGTGCTCAACATCGACGACATCGTGGTCAAGACCCGCGGCAGCGTGACCGACACCCCCATTGAGGGCTACGACGCAAAACCCGTGACCGGCGGTCAGCACACCATCACCGGCCTGCAGCGCTCAACCCCGTATGTGGCTTACCTCACTGCCCGCAACTCAGCCGTGAGCTCCAAGCCCTCGCAGACCATTCACTTCACCACCCTTGCCACCACCGGCATCGACAACATCTTCACTCCCGCCGAGACCGTGGTGTTCACTGTGAGCGGAGGCCTTCTCACCAGCAGCTCCGATGAGCCCTTCAGCCTCTACACCACCGACGGCCGCACCCTGGCCACCGGCGTGCGCGGCTCAATACAGCTCCCCGCACCCGGACTCTACATCGTGCGCAGCGGAGCCGTAGCCCGCACCATCCGCTACTGATTTCCCTGACTTTCAACACATGAGTCTTTGAAGCCATCTTGACTTTTTACGTTTTCGTAAAAAGTCAAGATGGCTTCTGATTCTCAATCTAACCGCCAAACTTTTGACGGGAATATTTGTTTGTGAAATAAAATAGATGTATCTTTGCAACATAAATGATAGCACTATGGAATTAGCAATTAATAGGAAGTCGACAATGTTCCGTCTGCGCGAAGAACTTATTGACAGACTCAAGCAGTTGGCTGCCCGCGACAATCGCAGCTTGAATAACTATGTAGAGACTATTCTTATGGAGGTCGCCTACAATACTCCAAATGCAACAACCAGAGCGGCAATGGCTGAGGCTCAGAATGATGAGAGCCTAACCACCGTCAATATGGATAGTTATGAGTCTTTTCTTCAATCACTTGATTTGAAATGAAAGAGATAAGGAGTGGCAAGCAATTCAAGAAAGATGTGAAGAAGTTTGCCAATCAACCTAAGAAGTTAATGGAGTTGTACTATTTCATTAACACCTACCTAAAGACCGGTCAATCTATCCCTGAAAAGTATCGCGCACACATGTTGCATGGTAATTATGCAGGACACATGGAGTGCCATATTGAGGGCGACTTTCTACTGATTTGGATAGACGAAACCACTAATGTTATTAAACTTATCAGAGTTGGGAGTCATTCCGAATTATTTGGTTAACATCATATTCATAAAGATTTGATTCCCGATAGCCCCTGCATTGTCAAGCTATCGGGTTTAGTTTCTTAGAGAGTGTTTACTTTTAACACACAATTAATATATTGAGCTTAAAGAGAGTGTTTCGCATTAATCTTGCGGTATTTTTCGATGCTTTTTGCCGAGTTTCATCAGTCGCTATGCCCGCATAGCTCCCTCTTCCACTCGCAAAAATCATTCAAAAAATCCTCGCAATATTAATACGAGTTAAAAGTAAACACTCTCTTAGAAGAAGTAACCATTCCCCTTTCGGTCATTTCGGAACACGGGGGGCGAGAATAGCTTCGCGATGTCCGAGCTGCGCCACTCTTTGAAATCGTCCTCGTTTTGGCGTAAGACATTGACAATACTGGCTAATCGCCGAGAGACGACACAGCCTCCTGACTTTTTTATATGCGAAGTGCGCGTAATTCACGACTTTTTCGTAATTTTGCGCTCTGAAATCGAATATTGAGAAATGCAGGACATCCGTAATATTGCAATCATTGCCCACGTTGACCACGGCAAAACCACTCTCGTAGACAAGATGCTGCTCGCAGGCCATCTCTTCCGCGACAACCAGACAACAGGGGAGCTTATCCTCGATAATAATGACCTCGAACGCGAACGCGGCATCACTATCCTCTCAAAAAACGTCTCCATTAACTATAAGGGTACGAAGATTAACATCATCGACACCCCGGGACACGCCGACTTCGGCGGCGAGGTGGAGCGCGTGCTCAACATGGCCGACGGCTGTCTGCTGCTCGTGGACGCTTTTGAAGGCCCCATGCCCCAGACCCGCTTCGTGCTTCAGAAAGCCATTCAGATGGGGCTGAAACCGGTGGTCGTTATCAACAAAGTTGACAAGCCCAACTGCCGCCCCGACGAAGTGCAGGAGATGGTGTTCGACCTCATGTTTAACCTCGACGCCACAGAAGACCAGCTCGACTTCCCAACCCTCTACGGCTCCGCCAAACAGGGATGGATGAGCACCGACTGGCAGAAACCCGCTGAAGATATCACTGCACTGCTGGATGCCATCGTGAAATACATCCCGGCGCCCACTCAGCTTGAGGGTGATTCCCAAATGCTCATCACCAGCCTTGACTTCTCCAACTACGTGGGTCGTATCGCCATCGGTCGCGTGCACCGCGGCACACTGCGCGAGGGACAGGACGTGGGTCTCGTCAAGAAAGACGGCACCGTTGAAAAGCAGCGCATCAAGGAGCTGCACACCTTCGAGGGAATGGGACGCAAGAAAGTGACCGAAGCCGGCTCCGGCGACATATGCGCCGTGGTTGGTCTGAGCGACTTTGAAATCGGCGACACCATTACGCTGGCCGACAAGCCGGAAGCACTCCCCCGCATCGCCATTGACGAACCGACAATGTCGATGACCTTCACCATCAACGACTCCCCCTTCTTCGGCAAGGATGGCAAATTCGTCACCTCCCGCCACATCGGCGAGCGCCTCACCAAGGAGCTTGACCGCAACCTCGCACTGCGAGTAGAGAAAGACCCGGCTCGCGACGTCTGGACCGTCTTCGGCCGCGGCGTGCTCCATCTCTCAATCCTCATCGAGACAATGCGTCGCGAGGGCTACGAGCTGCAGGTGGGTCAGCCGCAGGTAATCATCAAGGAGATTGACGGAGTGAAATGCGAACCGGTGGAAGCGCTCACCGTAGACGTGCCCGACGAATTCAGCTCCAAAATTATCGACATGGTCACCCGCCGCAAGGGCGACATCCTGAGCATGGAGACTCACGGCGACCGCCAGCACATTGAATTCGTAATCCCCTCCCGCGGCATCATCGGCCTGCGCAACAACGTGCTCACCGCCACCGCCGGCGAAGCCATCATGGCTCACCGCTTCCTTGAATACCAGCCCTGGAAAGGTGACATCGAGCGCCGCACCAACGGCTCCCTCATAGCCATGGAGGCCGGCACAGCCTTTGCCTACGCCATCGATAAACTCCAGGATCGCGGCCGCTTCTTCATCTTCCCCCAGGAAGAGGTGTATGCCGGTCAGGTTGTGGGAGAGAATGCCAAGGACAACGACATCGTTGTGAACGTGACCAAGAGCAAAAAGCTCACCAACATGCGCGCCAGCGGTGCCGACGACAAAGCCCGCATCGTGCCTCCGGTAGTCTTCAGCCTTGAGGAAGCACTCGAATACATCAAGGAGGATGAATATGTAGAAGTGACCCCCCATCACCTGCGCATCCGCAAAATAATTCTCGACGAGCTGGAGCGCAAGCGCGCCAACCGCTGATTTCCCGACTCCGAATAATACCCGTCACGCCCCGCCGACTCACCCTTTTCATAAGGAGAGTCGGCGGGGCGGATTTTGTCATGTCAGAAATAATTGTTAATTTTGCAGGCAATAAATACCCAAGTAGAATATGTCGTCATTTATTGCTGATAGAGTAAAAATGGAGGGACTCACGTTTGATGACGTGCTGCTGATCCCCGCTTACTCTAACGTGCTTCCCCGCGAAGTCAACCTTTCCACAAAGTTTTCCCGTCGTATCACCCTCAATGTGCCCCTCGTGTCGGCCGCTATGGACACCGTCACCGAGAGCGCTTTGGCTATTGCCATCGCCCGCGAAGGGGGCATCGGCGTTATCCACAAGAACATGCCCATCGAGGAGCAGGCTCGCCAGGTGCACGCGGTGAAGCGCGCTGAGAACGGCATGATTTACGACCCGGTCACCATCCTCACCGGCTCCACCGTAAAGCAGGCGCTCGACATGATGCGCGAGTATCACATCGGCGGTATTCCCGTAGTGGATGCCGAAGGAATGCTGCGAGGCATCGTGACCAACCGCGACCTCCGCTTTGAGCGTGACCTCAACCGCCCCGTCGACGAGGTGATGACCCGCGAGAATCTCGTGACCACCACCCAGAGCACCAATCTGGAAGAGGCTGCCGACATTCTTCAGAATCACAAAATCGAGAAGCTCCCCGTCGTGGACGCCGAAGGTCGCCTCGTGGGACTCGTCACCTATAAAGACATCACCAAGGCCAAGGACAAGCCCTTCGCCTGCAAGGACCGTCTCGGTCGTCTGCGTGTGGCTGCCGGCATCGGTGTCACCCCCGACGTCATGGTGCGTGCCGAAGCCCTCGTGAAAGCCGGAGTAGACGCACTGGTGATTGACACAGCCCATGGCCACAGCGCCGGCGTAGTGAAGGTGCTCCGTCAGGTCAAAGAGGCATTCCCCGACATCGATGTTGTGGTGGGCAACATAGCCACAGGCGAAGCTGCCAAGTATCTCGTGGAGAATGGTGCCGACGCAGTGAAAGTAGGCATCGGTCCCGGCTCCATCTGCACCACCCGCGTGGTGGCCGGCGTAGGTGTGCCCCAGCTCTCAGCCATTTATGATGTAGCCTCAGCCCTGAAAGGGACCGGAGTGCCCCTGATTGCCGACGGCGGCATCCGCTATTCCGGCGACATCGTTAAGGCTTTGGCCGCAGGCGGCTACAGCGTAATGCTCGGCGGCATGCTCGCCGGCGTAGAGGAAAGCCCCGGCGACACCATCATCTTCAACGGCCGTAAATTCAAGGCTTACCGCGGCATGGGTTCACTCGAAGCCATGGAGAAAGGCTCCAAGGACCGCTACTTCCAGGGTGGAGAGGTTGACGCCAAGAAACTCGTGCCGGAGGGTATCGCCGCCCGCGTGCCTTTCAAGGGCACCCTGTTCGAGGTGGTTTATCAGATGCTCGGCGGCCTGCGCGCCGGCATGGGCTATTGCGGTGCAGCCGACATCGAAGCGCTGCATCATGCCCAGTTCACCCGCATCACCAACGCCGGTGTGCTGGAAAGCCATCCGCATGACGTGGCCATCACCAGCGAGGCACCCAACTACTCCCGCTCGTAAGCAAGTCCCCGACAAGCATATTCAAAGCCGACGGATACTGTTCCGCCGGCTTTGAACTTTTTTATGGCAGGAAACACACGAAACGCCGCCTCCCCTCGTTAATAGATTGATGGGATTATGTTTACCCCCAATCAACCGATTAACTATATATCTCTGATAGACATGAATAAGAAGCTTCTTCTTACGCTGACAGTGGCCGGCGCCGTGGGTGCAGGCTTTGCGGCTAAGAAAGACCCGGCTGTAATGCGCATTGCCGGAAAGGATGTGCCTCGTTCGGAATTTGAATACCTTTACAATAAGAACGCCGGCCAACAGCTGGAGCAGCAGAGTCTTGAGGACTATGCAGAGCTCTTCAAAATTTATAAACTGAAAGTGGCCGATGCTCTCGCCGAAGGGCTCGACACCACCGCCTCCTTCAAGAAGGAATTGATGGGATATCAGGCAGAGTTGGCCCGTCCCTATATGATTGACTCAACCTATTACAAGCAGCTCATGCATGAGATGTATGACCGTGCGCAGGAAGAAGTTGAGGCTCGCCACATAATGATTTTCAAGCCTCGCGAGTTCGGAGGCATCGTAAGTCGAAGCTCCCGCACACTTGCCGACAGCCTTCTGACCGAACTGCGCAACGGGGCAGACTTCGATGATTTGGCCCGACGCTTCTCTCAGGATCGTGGCAGCGCATCACGCGGCGGCTACATGGGATACATCACATCCGGCATGACCCCTTATAACTTTGAGACAGCCGTCTACACTCTGAGCGACGGTCAGATTTCCGACATCATCGAATCAGGCGTGGGTCTTCACATAGTCAAGGGGGGCAAGCATCGTCCTGCCCGCGGCTCCGTGCAGGCCTACCACATCCTCAAGCTCGTGCCTGAGGATGCCACCCCCGAAGAGCAGGCCGCCATCAAAGCAGAGGTCGACAGCATCTACAAACTCGCCATAGACCCCGCCTCCAGCTTCGAGGCTCTCGCCGCGAAACTGAGTGACGACAAGGGTTCCGCCCGCCAGGGAGGCAATGTCGGTTGGTTTGGCTGCGGCCGCATGGTAGAGGAGTTTGACTCCGCTGCTTTCGCACTCCCGTTGGGGGGCATCAGCGAACCGGTGCGCACCCGCTACGGTTGGCATATCATCAAGAAAACCGGCGAAAAGCCCGTGGGCACATTTGAAGAGAACGCTGACCGCTACCGCGCCCTGATTGAGAATCCGGAAGGTGGCTACGGCAATATGATTGGCAATCATTTTGCCGAAAAGCTTCGCAAGAAATATCACTTCAAGGAAAACACAAAACTCTTCAAGGCCATGCAGGCTTCTGCCCTTGACCGGGGCATGGACAGTACGTTCTATGCCAAATGGGGCAACGACACAGAGACTCTTGCACAGTGGGATGGACGAAAATATTCCATGGAGGAGTTCATGACCTACCTGAAGCGTTTCGCACCCGAGACTAACGGCAATGCAGCCCAGAGCTTCCTGCGTCAGCGCTTCGACAACTTTGTCAATGTTGAGATGCAGCGCCTTCAGCTCAGCCTGCTGCCGGAAGAGAATGAGGCTTATCGCAATCTGCTCGGAGAATACCGCGACGGCATGCTGCTCTTCGAGGTCAGCAATCAGAAGGTGTGGGACAAGGCAGCCAAGGACACCGAAGGTCTTGAAGAATTCTTCCGCGCTCATCGCGAGGACTACACCTGGAAGACTCCTCACGTGAAGGGTCTGCTCGTGCAGTGCCCCTCCGACTCAGTGATGCTCTCCGTGCAGGAACGTATTGCCACCCTCCCTGCCGACGAGGTTGTGACCACCGTGCGCAAGGAATTCCCCGGAGTGAAGATTGACGAAATGCTGGTGGCCAAGGGTGACAATATGCTTGTTGACGCCCTGGCCTTCGGCTCGGAACCGGTGCAGAACCCTGACAGCAAATATCCCGCTTACTTCATGTCGAACATGCGCGTAATCACCGCCCCCGAGGAGGCCGCCGATGTGCGTGGCCAGGTGACAGCCGACTATCAGAACGAGCTTGAACGCCGCTGGGTGGAAGAGCTTCGTGCAAAATACCCCATCGAAGTTTATCAGAAAGAATTGAGCAAAGTGAAGCCTGCAAAATAAGCAGCTGAGCTACACTCACAACAACAAATTCCCGGCCTGAGAATGCAGGTCGGGAATTTATTTTTACATTCAATTTGCTTTGTTAAGAAAAATTTGTATCTTTGCAGCGTCATGAATATCATCGACGAAGTATCGAGGCTATTTTACATCTCTAACGTTTGACCTCTGTTTCATGTTTTATGCGGGGTTTTTAATTGCTTCTATGTCTTATCTCTTCAAACAGCTTTTTTATGAATTACAGGCTCAGTTTATTTCTTGCGATTCTTTGGGGTGTGATTTTTTCAGGCAATGCCATGCCGGCCTGGCCCGGTCTCGTGCCTTTCACTCAACCTGACGGCACTCAGATTCAGGTGAAGCTCGACGGCGACGCCTTCGGACATAAGATTTTCGACGCCTCCGGCCGGCGGATGCAGGTGGGTGCCGACGGCTTTCTGCGGGCAGCCACCTCGACTGAGATTGAAGTCGAGGACCGGGGGCTTGAACAGGGGCGCGCACGGCGTGCGGCCATGCGTGGTCCCGGCTTGAGGAGCGGAGCCACGCTGCCACACATGGGAGATGTGCGCACCCTCGTGATTCTCGTGGAATTCTCTGATGTTAAGTTCACAACCCCCAATCCGCTCGACTATTTCACCCGTTTCCTGAATCAGGAGGGCTTTTCCGACGACGGAGACATCTGCTCCGTGCGTGATTATTTCATAGAGCAATCCGGCGGACAGTTCCGCCCGCAGTTTGATGTCTACGGCCCGGTGGCCATGAACTACACTATAGCCTCCAATGCCTCATATGACAACTTCTATAAGATTGTGCGCGATGCCACCTCGGCGCTCGACAGTCAGATTAATTTTGCCGACTATGACCTGAACGGCGATGGCGCCGTCGACAATGTGTTCATCATCTGCGCCGGGCTGAACGCCAGCTACGGCTCTCAGGAGGTCTACCCCTGGCCGCACAACTATGAGGTGCTGACCCCTATCTATCGCGACTGGAAACGCCTGAAGCATTATGCCTGCTGCGGCGAGCTGGGAAGAGACAACCGCTCCCCCAACGGTTTAGGCACCTTCATTCATGAGTTCAGCCATGTGATTGGCTTGGCTGACCACTACACCACTAACGGCGCTCACTCCGAGGCCACTCCCGGCTTCTGGGACATCATGGACTGGGGCGGATACCTTGGCGAGGATGTGGGGCGCACCCCCTGCAATTACAGTGCCTACCAGCGCATGGCGCTTGACTGGGCATCCCCCGTGGCCACGCTTGACGCTCAGGCCGCCAGCGTGACTCTGCCTGTGATGACGGATCAGGTCTACTTCGTGAAGCTTGAGACCGGACGCGCCAATGACTACTATCTGCTTGAAGTGCGCGACCGCGCCGGGCTTGACATCAATGTGCCCGGGCGCGGAATGCTCATCTGGCACATCGATGCGACTCATCCGAATCTCACCAGCTCTCCCAACAACAATGAGCAACACATGGCTGTGGACCTGATTCGCGCCGACAATAAATCAGGCACCTATGACAGCGCCGGCGATGTCTGGCCCGGAAGTTCCAATAACACTTACTTCGGAGAGTCAAGCACTCCGCCGATGACCCGCTGGGAGTCTTCGAGTTCCAACAATCGTGTGACGGTCAGCGGCCGGGACATACGCAACATCTACCGCAGCAACGTCAACGGCAGCGTCTCTTTCGACTACAAAGGGGGCAGCGACACTAACGTGATTTCCCCCTTCGGCAATGTGGATTCAGGCGTAATAACAGTGGTGGCTACTCCCGCCGCCGGCGGAAGGGTGTCGGTCGGCAGCGATCCGAACACCACTACCATGAAGGTGCATAAGGGGGAGTCACTATACCTCTACGCAACCCCTAACCTATATTACAATTTCAAGGAATGGACCTACAATGGCAAGGCTGTCTCGTATGGCAAGAACCTTTTCATTGTCGTGAACGACGATAATACCGGGACCTACACGGCTCACTTTGTGCGGCAGCCGGGCGCCCCGATTAACTACTGCACTCCGGGAGGAAACCTGGAGGTGCTCTCGCAGTTCGGCACCCGATATACTGACAAGCTGACCGTGAGCACCGGAGAGACCGACACGAATATAGGCCCGCTGCAGACCACCGGCACCTCGCCTCTGTTCTACGACTGCACCGGGCAGACGGTGACCGCGGCCGCCGGCTCTCAGGTTACGATTACTCCCGGAGGCACCGGTGGCCTCTGGAGACACGTCTACTTCTACGTGGACTGGAATGAAGACGGGTTTGAATACTCTTCGGCCGAGGACTACCTGAACCCCGGCGAGGGCTATGCCATACGTCCTGAGGCCGACCTCATGTTCTATTCCAACTGGAGCCCGGCCTCCGACGATAATTGGTACACCTCAATGGAGTCCTTTTACAACACATCGGAGCCCTCCAACTATGAGCCATGCCGCCCCTTCACCATCACCATTCCGGCCACGGCGAAGCCGGGCACCTATCGCGCGCGCTTCAAATGCCACTGGAATTCGCTCGACCCCTGCGGAGGTATGGATGAGGAGCAGAATCCGAATAATACGCTCGCCCACATGGGTGGCGTGGTGGCCGACTTCACTCTGATTGTCACCCCCGCACCGGTGCGTCCGTTCTATACACTTCAAGCCCTCAGCAGTCCGGAAGAGGGTGGCTCGGCTTTGGTAAACGGCAAGGGAACAGTGCAGCTCCAAGAGGGTGACCCGGCGGAGTTCCTGGCTGAGCCGGCCGATGGCTATGTATTCCTCGGATGGCAGGATGAGCAGCAGCGAATGCTCAGCGAATCGCCTCTCTATTCCATTGAGGCTGTTTCAGCCGCCGACGCAGGCGTATATGTAGCCCTGTTCGAACCTCTGCCCAAGGGGATACCCTCCGGCAAGATTGACGAAAACATCTATGCTGCCGAGATTTACACCACCGGCGGCTATGAAGACATGAACATCAGCTATATGGCCGACGCTCATCCCGGCTCGTTCCATAACATGCTGACCGAGACCAGCCCCGTCTGGGTGGGTGCCGGTGAAAGCTTCACTCTGCATCTGAACTGCCCGGAGTCGGAGGCCATGAGCAACTGCGCTGCACTGCTCTTCTCTGATTGGGAGAATAGCGGAGAATATCTGCGTGAGGGTCTCTATGCTCCCTCTGACGCACTTGCCATCAGTCATCTGTTCACAGCGCCCGCAGGCCATGACCCGGTCTGCGGCAAGCTGCGTGTTCTCTTCCTCGACCAACGCAACGGCAACGACGGTAACTTCGACCATATCACAGCCGAATCTACCGGACTGCTGCATGGAGGCATCAGCTACGACATTCCGGTTGAGATTGTCAAGACAGTGACTTCCGTCGACCGGCTGCCGGCCAACAGGGAGGACACCGTCATATTCGACCTGCAGGGGCGCCGCCTGTTGCGCATTGCTTCACCGGGCATCTACATCGTGGATGGCCGCAAAGTGATCGTCACCCGATAAGCGGATGGTGACGGCTTCCGCAGAGAAGTCAAGATGACTTCAGACTTCTTTTTTCTACAAACCGATATGATTAAAAATTTTTGTCTGTTATGGCTTCTGTCGGTGTGCGTGTGCATGTCGGCAGGAGCGGCTCCGGCCTATCCGGGGTTAATTCCGTTCCGCCAGCCGGACGGTTCAGTGATTATGTTGCGCATCGAGGGTGACGAGTATTCGCGCCGGCTCTACTCGGAGTCAGGCGAGCGGCTTGTGGCCGACGATTCGGGGTGGCTGCGCCCTGCTCTCTCCGCCGAGCCGGAGCCTCAGCGCGCCTCGCGCCCCATGCAGGGTCCGGGCTACAAGAACAATGATGTTCCCCGCCTGGGGGATGTGCGTGTCTGTGTGCTGCTCGTGGAGTTCTCCGACGTGCAATTCACCACTCCCGATGCCCAGGCCTATTTCACCCGCTTCTTCAATGAGCCCGGCTTCTCAGAGCATCCGCAATCAATCTGCTCCGTGCGCGAATACTTTATGGCGCAGTCAGGGGGGCGCTATCGTCCGCAATTCGATGTGTTGGGTCCGGTAAAGCTGGACTATGCGATTGCCGACAAGGATGCCCCTGCAATGATAACGGACGCTGCGCGGCTGATAGATGAGGAGGTGGACTTCTCCATCTATGACTGCAACGACGACGGGCGCATTGACTGTGTCTGCCTGATGTATGCCGGCATAAATGGCAGCTATGCGTCCACTCCCGGCATCCCTTGGCCGCACTTCGCAACCATGAGCAGTTCTGAGCCGAGAGACGATAAATGGATTGGCAACTACATCTGCTGCGGCGAGTTGGGGGGAGACAACAGCACTCCCAACGGACCCGGCACTTTCGTGCATGAATTCAGCCATGCGCTCGGATTGCCTGACCATTACAGCGTGTCGGCCGACCAAGCGGGACTCAGCCCCGGCACCTGGGATATAATGCACACCGGATGCTACCTCCCCGGCCCCTGCAATTACAGTGCGCATCAACGCATGGCGATGGACTGGGCGGCTCCCGCAGCCGTTCTGAAGAGTGAGGCGGCCTCCGTGACTCTTCCGCCGCTGGATGAGCGGAGCAGTTTCTTCGTAAAGCTGGAGACCGGGCGATATAACGACTACTACCTGCTCGAATGCCGCGACCGGAAGGGTCTTGACGCAGGGCTGCCGGGGAGCGGTATGCTCATCTGGCATATTGATGCCACCCACTCGGGTCTCGCCTCCTTCCCCAACCAGAATCAGAACCACTTGGCCGTGGAGCTGATGCGCGCCGACAATGAAACCGGCAACTTGGCCGGAGATGCCTGGCCGGGACCCGGCGCCAACACCTGCTTCGGAACCACCTCAGTCCCCGCCATGACCCGATGGGTGTCCTCCTCGCTTCCTGACCGGGAGAAAGTGACCGGCAAAGAGATTTCCGCCATAAGCCGCGACGCCTCCACCGGTGCTGTTACGTTCGATTTCAACGGAGGGAGCGCCGGGAATATCATCTCCCCCTCCGAGTCACCCCTCTCCGGCATAATCAGTGTCTCCGCCAGCCCCGCCTGCGGCGGCCGCGTCTCGCTGAGCAGTGGCGGAACATCCGCTGAACTGCAACCGGGAGAAAGCTGCGAACTGCTCGCTGAAGCTAATGACTCTTACGATTTCCTCTATTGGTCACGCCGCGGCGAGATTGTCTCCTATGCTCCGCGCTTCAGCCTCTCCGCGGAGTCGACCGGAGGTGAGTATATAGCCTGTTTCCAGCTGCGTTCCGGCGCCACGGCTGACTATTGTTATCCTGCCGGCACGCTGACCGAGCAGGGGGCTGAACTGCGACACACGGAGTGGCTCACCGTACAGTCAGGCAACACAGAGACCCGTCTCGGGGCTTTGCAGTCCGGCGCCGACTCCCCTCTGTATTATGATATGTCTGACCGGATTGTGACGGCTCTGCCCGGCTCCACTCTGACCATCACCCCCACGCTCGCCGGCGACTCAAACACTCATGTCTACTTCTATATTGACTGGGAGCGGGATGGATTCCATTTCGCTGAACCGGACGACTATCTGGACTCCACCGACGGCTACCGGCTGAAGTCCGGCTCCGACCTGGTTTTCTTTTCCAACTGGAGCCCCGCCACTCCCGAAGATGATCGCTGGTACAGCTCCATGCCTGAGCCGTTTGACACAGACGACGGTTCCCGCTATGATGCCTCGCGCCCCTTCAGCATCACCATCCCCGATAAGGCGATGCCCCGCGAACATCGCGTCAGATTCAAATGTCAGCACCGGTCGCTCGACCCCTGCGGCGGCATCGACGCGTCCGGCTCCGAGGCTGATCTGCTTGAGAATATGGGTGGCATTGTGGTTGACTTCACACTCAAGGTTGTCAGCCGTCCGGCCTCGAATGTCTATGAATTCTCGACTGCCGCTGACCCTGCGGAGGGGGGAACGGCTCTGGTGAACGGCGATGTCTATGCTCAAATCGAACGCGGCAACTCAGCCACGTTCACTGCCACGGCTGCCCCGGGCTATAAATTCACGCATTGGAGCAATGCGCTTGGCAAGGTGTCGGAGAATCCTGAATACGTACTCAACTCAGTGTCAGGCACAACACAGGCGGGCGTATATACCGCGCATTTCGAGCCAAGCGATATCCCGGTCTATGAATTGAGCGTGGTCTGCGAACCGCTCGAGGGGGGCACAGCCACCGTGAACGGTGCCGATAAAGTGTTGGTGGAACATCACAGTGCAGCCTCGTTCATGGCGGTTCCCAATCCGGGTTATCAATTCTCCTGCTGGAAAGATAAATATGGCAATCAGCTGTCGAGCACGGTGGCGCATGACATTCCGCTCGTCACAGCTTTCCATGCCGGAGTCTTCACGGCACTTTTCACCCCCGACATCAATACCGGTGTGACAACGCCGGAGGGCGGGACGCAGCCGGTGGTCATCCATGATCTTCAGGGGCGCCGCCTCAGCGGAATAACCTCCCCCGGCATTTATATCGTAAACGGCCGAAAAACAATCATAACCCGCTGACAAACAATATGCCCGGCGAACGCGAATGCTTCGCCGGGCATGTTATCCATATCACAAGAGGATTATTCGGGGCGGGTAAATCCCTCCTTGGTTGCGCGCTCGCTCATGCGCTTGATGCGGGCATCCAGGTCAGGATGAGATGAGAAGAGCTGGTTGAGCTTTGAGTTTTTAGAGTCACCCTGAAGAGCTTTCAGCTTCTCGAAGGAGAGAGCCATGGCCCAGGGGTTCTTGCCGTGAGACTTCAGGAACTCGTAGCCGTAATCGTCGGCTGCCTTCTCCTGCTTCTGAGAGTAGGTGGAGTTAACGAGCGCTTCGCTCAGCGAGCCGAGCTGGCTGTCAGAGAGCGCGGCGGCAGTGTTGGATGTGCTGGCCACGGCATCCTTCAGAGCGGAGGTGAGCAACGCTGTCTTGAATGCCTTCTTGGAGTCCTTGTGGGCAACGTGGCCGATTTCATGACCGATAACGCCGAGCAGCTCGTCGTCAGACATCTGATCCATGAGAGCGGCAAAGACACGCACTGAGCCGTCGGCACACGCAAACGCGTTGACGTCAACCACCCAATAGACCTTGAAATTCAAAGGGATACCCTCTACGCTCTCGAGACCTTCGGTGAGCTTGCGCAGGCGCTGAGTGTAGGGATGATCCTCGGCGCAGACCTCATTGTGAGTATCCATCCAGTCGATGTATTCCTTCACGTATGCGGCCATCTGTTCATCGGTCAGAGCCAGAGCCTTCGCACCCTTCACGGCGCTGTCGAGACCCTTCTTGATGTTAAACTGTGCGGACGCAGCTGCCGGAGCAATCAATGCCATGGCAGCCAAAGCAATAGCAGCTATGAATTTTTTCATTGTAATTTAGTTTAGCTAATTTGGTGCAAAATTAGCCAAAACTTCTTAATTTTGCAATTGAAATGAAAAAGGCACTTTTTTATATAGCGTTCTTAGCGCTTGGCTTCATAATAGCCTGGGCCATGAATATTCTGGAACGCACAGTAGCTAACCGCTTGGTATTATTGGGAATAGGAATCATCTTCGGCATCGGGGGCGGACTGTTTACCTTCATGCAACTGCGCGAGCGGGGCAAGGAAATGTATCTTCAGATTCTCGGTGCGCTCGCCGGGCTCTTTGTGGCCTTCTTCCTGAGCGCCTCTTTGGCCGTAATCGCCAATTCGCTGACGGCTCACGCCTTCGGAATGAAGCAGGAGAAGATGCGGGTCTGCCGACTGGTGCATCAGACCAAGTACCGCACCCGGCGCGTGGGGCGTCGCGGTGTGCCGCACGGGAAGGTGCCCTATCAGGTGTATGCAGTCTATGTAATTGATAATCAAGGCGACACACTCCGCACAAAAATAACCAAGGATGAATACCGACGCCTGCACCGAGATGACACGATTGATGTGCTCAGCGCCCGGGGCCTGATGGGGTGGCGTGTGACGGAGCTTGCCGACTGACCACGTGACTCTACGGACTCATTTTCCGACAAATAGACAACTGCCGATTGAACGGAAAATAGTAATTTTGCACTCCGAAATCATCTTGACTTTCCTATTATTCCAATAATGAAGCCGATACTCAGAATCCTCCTGCTGACATTAGTGTCGCTCTGCTTGGCAGCAGAGGCCGATGCACAAATCCTGCGTACCGACGAGAAGGTCAATCTGGCTGACTCTCTGCGAGATGAGTTTGACCGCGGGCCTTATTTAACGCTCTATCGCGACAACTATTTCATAGTGGGCACTGACCCCACTCACCGCCCGACGGCCAATAACAGCGACGTGCGCTTCCAGGTCTCAATCGCTCAGAAGCTGACCAAGAGCAAGCTCCCGGGGGGCACATTCCTTTTCCTGGCTTATACGCAAAACGTGGCTTGGGACGTCTTCAAAAACTCCATGCCTATGCATGACTTCACGTTCAATCCCGGCATAGGCATCGGTAAACCCCTCTTCTCAAAAGGGCGTTTTCTGGGTAAGGCCACTCTCATGCTCGAACACATGAGCAACGGGCGCGATTCCATTCAGAGCCGCAGCTGGAACCGTGTGTCGCTCGGCGCAACCATTATGATTGACGAGCAGCTGACGGTGGATGGCAAAATCTGGGTGCCAATCGTGGATGGCGAGAACAACCGCGACATAATAAAGTATGTCGGCATTTTCCAAAGCGGCGTGACCTTTATGACCCACAACCGAAAGTTCGGGGCCTCAGTGCACCTCGTGAAGCGCGGCAACTGGAAGCTTGATTTCAATACGACCATTGACCTGTTCTGGCGTCCCTGGGATCGTGCTAACCAATACTTCTTTCTTCAATGGTATAACGGCTATGGCGAAACGCTGCTCGACTACAATCAGTTTCACAACCGCCTGAGAGTAGGAATAGTTATCAAGCCCCGATTCTTCTCAGAATACTAATGATATAGGCCAGCCCTTCCGGGGCTGGGTCGTCGCTACATGCATACCGGGGGGCTGAAGCCCCCCGGCTAACAATGGATAGGCGCTCCGCGCCATCAGCGTCGGGTTAACATTTTGACACACCCTCATGG
>CANSAP010000035.1 GCA_947644715.1 uncultured Bacteroidales bacterium | reverse complement strand
CGCCACCTTAAAGAAGGAGAGACAGCGCGCAAGCAAGTCCCTCCTTCTATTTTTTACGCCCTCCGGCGCCACCGCACGCAACCCCGCCGCAAAGCACCGGTTCAGCGCCGCCCGGGAGCAGCGCCGCTCGAGAGCAGGCCGCCGCAGACCGAGCGCAATCCGAAAGATATGACCTACTTGCGGAGTTTGCGTCTATCGGGCAGAGATTAGCGGGAGTAAGGCGCTGTTTGAAGCAGATGGTTAAAGCCGGTGGTTTCCCGGGCATACATGCCCGGGCACGGAACTGAGATGCGTTCATGTGGCTGTCGTGCTTATGTTGGTAGTTTAACTTGATTGTTTATGGATAAGGTTCAGAAGGCTTATAAAGGTGTATCTTCTTTTTATGATGATGCTATGGTTTCTCAGAAGTGGTGGAGCCGATTGTTTCGTCGTTCAATTTGGGGTTGTGGGCGTCAGGAGGTGTTGATTGATGAGCTGTTTGATTCACTTCCTGATGATGCGCGGGTGCGTGTGCTTGATGTGCCTGCCGGTACTTTGGTGTTTTCTGCTGCGAAGTATAGGTTGATGAGTAATGCTGAGATAGTCGGGTTGGATTATAGTGAGGACATGATTGCGTTGGCACGCAGCAGAGTTCGTGATTGTGGTCTGAAAAATGTTGTTTTGGAGCAGGGTGATGTCGGGAATATGCGTTTTCAGGATGGTTGTTTTGACTATGTTGTGTGTCTGAATGGGTTGCATGTTTTTCCGGATAAGGAGGCTGCTTTCGCTGAGATAGCGCGTGTGTTGCGACCGGGTGGTGTTCTGATTGCGAGTAATTATTTGCGGGGCGTGCGGCGCTTGAGTGATGTTGCTGCGCGAGTCTATGCGCTGAAAGGATTGATTACCCCTCCGTTCGATGATGAGAAGCAGCTCAGAGCGCGTCTTGCCGAACATTTCAGTGTGCGGAAACTCGTAATCAAAGGGTCGTTGATGGCTTTGGAGGCGGTGAGGCTTTGAAGGTTTAAGGGGGAGTTGTGCGCACAACACTTTTTTAGGTGTGGCGTTATATGAATAGTTAGTATTTGTTTAACTGAAGATATGGCTTATGAAAGTATTGGTAATTAATGGCAGTCCTCATTTGAGTGGATGCACTGACCGCGGTTTGCGTGAGGTTGAAGCGACGCTGGAATCTTGTGGCATTGAGATTGAGCGTGTGAACATAGGTAATAAAGATGTGCGAGGCTGCATAGGTTGTAATTTTTGCAGAGAGCACGGGCGTTGTGTCTTTAATGACTTGGTGAATGAGACGGCTCCCAAGCTTGCTGAAGCTGCCGGTGTTATTGTCGGTAGCCCTGTGTATTATGCAGGCTGCAACGGTCAGGCTTTGGCTTTTCTCGACCGGTTGTTTTACAGCACTTCGGGCACGATTGACAAGACCATGAAAGTTGGAGCTGCCGTAGTTTCTTCGCGACGTGCGGGGTCTACCTCAGCCTTCGATGAGATTAATAAATACTATACCATAAGTGCGATGCCGATAGTATCAAGCACGTATTGGAATGAAGTTCATGGCTTCACTGCTGAGGATGTCGAGGATGACCTTGAGGGTTTGCAGACAATGCGTAATCTCGGACGGAATATGGCTTTTATGCTGAAAGCTTTGGCGGCTGCAGCTAAAGAGGAGGGCTTCCCAAAGCAGGAGCGCACATCGTTCACCAGCTTCCACACTGAAGGGTAACCTTTTTAAGACACTAAAACGCAGGTATTGTCACCGGCAAAAGACCTTTGTCATAGGTTTTTTGTCGGTGACAATAAATTTTATTACCTTTGCAGTGATAAATCAATTTTTCCGAAATTTTGGATATAGACCCTCTGCCGAACGCGCCGCTTCAGGCGGCCGCATTGCTACTGAATATGGTCAGTAGCTCACCGATTGAATTTCATGCTCCCTCATCATGGTTGAGTTGGAGTGTAATAGTTATAATAGCCGTGCTGTGTCTCGGCATTTCAGCTTTTGTAAGTGGTTCAGAGATAGCGTTTTTCGGGCTTTCAGGCGAAGAAAATGATCGTTTGACTGACCCGGAAGACCCGGAGTCTCTTTCTCCTGCTGAAAGTAAAGCGGCGTTTCTGCTGCGGCATTCCGAGCGTTTGTTGGCTACGATTCTCGTGGCCAATAACTTGGTGAACATCACTATGGTCGTGTTGCTTTCGTTTGCCATCAATCAGGCGGTTACATTTAACTCCTCGGTTGTTAACTTTCTGATACAAACCGTTTTCCTTACTTTTATCCTGCTGCTTTGCGGGGAGATTTTCCCGAAGCTCGTAGCTCGCGGACGCTCATTCAAATGGGTGCTTGCATCGTCGGGCGCGGTGCTCTTCCTTTACCGACTGTTCATGCCTCTTTCCGCGCTTATGGTGCGTGGCTCGGGAGTTGTGCATCGGTTTGTGGCCAAGAAGCATGAGACCCTTTCTGCCGACGACCTTTCGCAAGCGCTTGAGATAAGCGATGTGAAGAACGGTCAGGAAAAGGATATACTCGAAGGAATACTATCTTTCGGAGAGAAGGATGCGGGAGATATTATGGTTTCGCGTGTGGATATTACCGATATTGAGTATCACGCAAGTTTTGAAGAGGTAGTGCAGACCATTCTCAATACAGGCTATTCGCGCATACCGGTTTATGATTCCACTCAGGATAATATCAAAGGCATACTCTATTCAAAGGATTTACTGCCCTATATAGGCACCACCTCCGGAGAGTTTCGTTGGCAGAGTCTTCTGCGCGAGCCCTATTTTGTGCCGGAGAGCCGCATGATTGATGACTTGATGGAGGATTTCCGAAGCAAGAAGATTCATATTGCGGTGGTAGTCGATGAGTATGGAGGCACACGCGGCATAGTCACTCTCGAGGATATCCTTGAGGAGATTGTGGGCGAGATTGATGATGAATATGATGATGCCCGAAGGTTGTACACGCGTCTTTCAGATGACACTTTCGTGTTTGAAGCCAAGATACCGCTAACGGATTTCTGTCGTGTGACAGGAGTTGAAGAGGAGGAATTTGGCGAGTGGGCGGATGATGCCGAGACCTTGGCCGGATTGCTTTTGGCCGTCAAGGGAGATTTCCCGGCCAAGAAGGAATCATTGGTAGCCGGAAGATGCCGCTTTCTGGTGCTGGATATACAGAAACACAGAATTATCTCCGTGCGCTGCAATGTGATGCCTGCGGAGCAAGACAATCATGGAAACTAATTTTATCTACGAAAGGATGCGTACCCCGATAGGGGTGAAGGTTGAGCTGGTCACGGGCAGTGAGCAGCGAGAGGGACGTGTGTGGCGACTGATGGCAGCTCAGGTGTATGCCGAGAATGGGCGCGAGGACTATCGGGTGCTTGGTCATCTGCCTTGTGGCGCTCCGATTCTTGAAGGAGAGTCCACCCGCATTTCCGTGACACATACAGGTCATCTATTGGCCGTAGCCACGTTGCCTCCCACACCCGAAGTGGAGCTCGACACCTTCAATATGCGTACTGCGCTCGGCATAGATGCCGAGGCCGCAAATCGCGAGCAGGTGCTTAGGGTGCGTGAGCGCTTTCTTCAGGATGAGGAGAAGGCGAGTATTCCTTCAGATAGTGTCGAGGCCAATATCCTTGCCTGGACAGCTAAGGAAGCTGTATGGAAAGCTATGTTGACCCCCGGACTGGATTTGCAGAAAGGAATCACCATAACACGTCTGCCGGTGCCCGGAGGCGAATTGGGTGAGGCTGAGGTTAAGTTGGAAGATGGCGACGCCATACGGTTCCAACTATGTGCATTCTGCCATGAGGAGTATATTCTGACGTTGGCTATCACAGCAAAGACGGCTACTTACAGGAAATCCTGAAGCAGCCGTCGGGGTGGAGGGGAGGTAGCCCTCCATATTATGTAATTAGCGGGACGAATTTGAAATTACTGGAACGGACAGTCGCGAAGCACCGGTCCTTCGCTTCCCATCATCCATACATTATTGAAATCGAAGTTGGAATAAACACTTTTATCAGTCACCTGTGATGCTGACACTTTTGTTGATGACGGCCATCCTCCTCCGCTTCCATCCAGATAATAGTTGTGGCTATGATAGAAGATTGTTGTAGCATTATGAGTGCCTATAATCGCATTGCCATGTGAGATTTTTCCGCTGTTAAAAGTGCGGTGAATGTCTCCATTTGTGGATACATATCCGAGAATGCCGCCGGTGTCATCCTTCTGATCTGCTGAAATAGCCCCGACATTATAGCAATCCCTTACAATAGCTGAATGGTTGCTGTTGCCCTGCATCAGATGTCCGCATACTCCACCGAGCTTTGTGCTTGTGACAGATGAATCGATTTTACCACTGTTCATGCAATATTCAACCCTTACCACTACGGTGGCGTCGTTACCCATTACGCCCACGACACCACCGATTGACTTCTGTACGCTTTTGCTCGATACATTGCCATGATTGGCACATCCGCTCACATTGCCACGGTCAACCATCATGCGTCCAACAATACCGCCAACTCCGCAATCTTTATTGCCATTGGCAATGATGTTGCCACTGTTGCCGCAATTCCTTACATTAGTTTCAGCATGTTCGTAAGATGAATATGTTTCAGCGCATGCCAGGATGCCACCCACTTCAATGCCATCATTCAGATTACCTTTGTTGTAACAGTATTCAATTACGGGATAGTAAGTCACCAAAGAGCTGTCACCCGGCACAATATGGTATATATAACCAATTACACCACCCTGATAGCGACCGCCTGTTATGTCGGCTAAGTTCAAAAGGTTTTTGAAACTTAGCGCGCTGCAGCTATAAGCGACAATTCCGGCCACCTTATCAGGACAGCTTACAGATCCCTTGAAAGCACACATCTCAAGATTCCCATCGGAAAAAGCCGCGATTCCACCTGCTGCATCCGAATCGGCTGTAACTGTGGCTGCGGATGACAATCCGGTCAATTGGCCGGTACACCATCCTACCACTCCGCCGGCATATCTTCCGGCATTTACCACCCCGGAAAAATGAGAGGGAATCTCACTCGCTTCCGGGATGCTCGACTTCAGATCTAACTTAACGTCCCCTTTCAGAGAACCGCCTGAAAGATAACCGGCCACACCACCGGCATTTCTATTCGTGGCGGTGACACGCATGGTGGTTGATGAAAAGTTGATAAGCCCGGGATTAAACTCATTTAGTGCGACAGCATATCCGAAGGCTCCGCCCACCGACTCCGTTCCACTTATGTTTACAGCAATCTCAACTGCCGTGTCGATATTGACAGAGCCGGATTGCGCATCAATATATCCGGCCAAGCCGCCTGCATATCTGTTGCCCTGAAGGTCGGCTGCTGCTGAAGACTTAACAACGAAGCGGTTGCTTCCTTCGGCTCCTCCGATATTTAATTTGCCGCCATTCAGGATGCATCGTCCGAAATACCCCCCTACAGCGTCATTGCCATTCACAACAGATGTCAGCAATGCCGATTTAATGCCAATCTCTTTTATATCCGATGCGTATCCGCATATTCCACCGACATTGTCATTACCTCTCACCGGTGCTTTAACAGTGATGTTCTCAAGCCTGACCGATTCCATGGCGCCGACTTTTCCGCAAATGCCTCCTACATTGTTTCCCGAGCCATATATTATCCTTGTTCCGGCACTTTCATGGTCGACACTATGTTCTATCTTGACATTGCTTATCTCAAGGCTCTGCATTGCGGCAGCCTCTCCGACGATACCTCCGACACTGCTCCCTCCGGTTATGGAGAAAATATGGTCGGGAAATGCAACATTATCAATTCTTACGTATGTTCCAAAAGCGTAGCCTATCATGGCGCCGACTCCGGTAGAACTTCCGGCTCCTTGCAGAAGAAAACTGTTCACATTGATATTCTGAAGCTCAATGCCACCTCCTGAATATCCCACAATTCCACCCAGATACGATCCATTGGCTATGATTGTTCCATCAATCGACACATTGGATATCCGGCAGGTGCCATAAGTGGAGCCTGCAATCGCACCAACTCTGGAATGTGCGTTGGAAATCAAAATATCGGTAATAGTCAGATTATTCACTTCCGCATCAATCATATCGCTGAATAGCCCGATGCCTGAATCGGAATCATCTTCACCACCTCCCTGATATATTAGTTTACTCATTTTATGTCCACCTCCGTCATAATATCCGGCAAATGTACATGAAAGCCATACGTGGCCGTCTATCATCTGGCTGCGCCGTGGGAGCTCGAAATCGGATGTCTGTAAAAAATAATATCCGGATGCATGTCGCGGATCCTCTTCAAGATACCATTGCAAGGTGAGGAAATCACCTGCATCATTGATAAGATACGGATTCTCCTTGGTTCCGGCTCCCTGCAAATCATCATATTTCATTGGTTCCGTTTCTTCCTCGGTTCCGATGTTATTCTTGAATCTGATTAAGCGTAATCCAAGCTTGCCCCCCTTTGAATTCATGACCGAGAGATAATATAAGCCATCCGGTATATCAGATGTACCTATACGCAGACGACATTCAAACAAGCCTGTGCCTTTCCCTGATGTGGGGGATACAGCATGTTGAATACTTCCGGAAAAATTATAGCATAATTCAGTCTCCGGATTGACAAGATGGAACACAACGTCTTCTCCATCGGCCTCGAAATCAGAACCTTGCGCCGACAGATGAAACACGGAGACTCTTGCTTCGCCTTCGGATTCAATTCCTCCTGCAGGATAGTCAGGAAGAATCAGCTCATCGTTGCAACTGCATACACCGGCAAGCAATGCGGAGCAGAGCATTACGGACGTAATTGTTTTAATTAATCCGGAATTATTTATTATAGCCATATAAATAAAATGTTATTTGAGTCTGTCTGGGATAAATATATCACTCACTCATTCGTGATTTACCGGGAATCGGGAAAGAATATCCTTCCGGGATAATCCATATTTTTGAGCAGTCTATTCCGGCAAGGGAATATAAACTCTTATCATTCATTTTGGAGACACCGGCCAGATAATTATAATTACCTAAAGAGATTGTCTGGCCGGATTCCAGTGTCGGTCGGCATATCACACTATGAGCGAGGGGAGCGCCGTATGCGGAATAATTGGCATCAACAAGCGTCACGCATCGTTCAATCTGAGTGTGACTGCCGCATTTTGCGGCGAAAGGTTCGAGGCCGCTACTATATATGTAGGCTGTGTTCAAGCAGTCTTCAATCAGGCAACCATCTTCAAGAATGCCGGCAATCGACGAGACTTTTTCTCCATTGTTCCCCTTGACAGTGCCTGCATTTACACATTGCGAAATCACAACAGCATTGGCCTCGAATTCCGTACATGTTTTGACGATAGCATTCACACCTCCGACAATTCCGGCCACAGATCCCATTACAAGAAAGGCCGTGGCTGTGCCGCCGGATGCAATGCTTCCTCCGACAAGAGCCACAGTGCTGCATACGACTGCCACACCTGCCACAGCCGTATGGAATATCTCTTTGGCACGCTCCACTTTCTCCAGCTTGCCGGCTCTTGCTTCGCGAGTCTCATTTATGCGTTCATTAAATCGTTCATCATTTGTTTCATCAAGGGTATAACCGACAAGTGTTTCAACATTATCAGCATAAGCTCCGCTCAGTTCCGCTCCTTTGAACGTGGGTACGGCACCCTTCGCGGTGCGTCTCAGTTCCGACAATCTCTTCAACACATCGGTTGATGTATTCTCAATGCATGAGTGCATCGAAGCCTGCAGTTCCTCTTCCGTTTCCGGATTTACCATTTCGGCTATGCCATAAGATATCAGACCATAATCACAGCTCTGGAGAATCATATCGGTGCCGGTCTCTACAATCTTGATAACCACTTCCACACCTTCGGCAATCTCGAAAGCCTCTTCCGCAACAGCAAGCACCGGGCCGGCGAAAGCCATAATAATCTCTGCTGAACCGATGACACATTCAGCAATGTTCATACCGGTCCATTTGCGGGGATCGCCTATTTCTCCGGCGATGCCCCCGACAGCGGCTCCTGCAGGCCCGCTTACAGTGTTGAAATTGGAACAATAATGAACCACCGTATTATTACCGGCAAGCGCAACAATACCTCCGGCGTTGCCTGTGGATGCTGACACTTCCCCAATGTTTTGGCTGACGGCAAGCGACCCCCATGTGCATTTCCCGACAACACCGGAAACATATTTTCCGCCATCAATGCGGCCGGCATTTATGCTGTTATGAACCACAGCGACAGAGGATGCTCCGCATATTCCTCCCACATATTGATTCCCCTGCACATTTCCTTCGTTATAAACTGCATATGTGCCCCCCTGAGCCTCGCCGATAGCTCCTCCGACAAACAGGTCTCCTTTTACCTCTGCCGTGTTGCCGCAGTAACGCAACACACTCTGGTTATATAGATATGACTCAGTCGCAGAGCCTTTTACACGTGTGCTTCCGATAATTCCTCCCACACCTTCGTGTCCCGCGACATTGCCGTGATTCATAGCCCCGCTTATCCAGGAGATTCCGCTTCCGCCGACAATCCCGCCGGTGCCGATTCCGGGCATATTATTTCCGGCGCTTATGCCTCCTTGTATGCGTCCGTAATTGCGGGCGCCTGCAATCTGGAGAGTATCAGCTGTGCCAATCATACCCCCGGCTCCGGAATATGAGGAAACGACATCCGACTTGTTTTCGCAATCGCTAAGCATGATGGAGGAATAGATTCCTGCGCCTCCGGTGAGTCCGCCTACGTTCATACCTCCCGAAACGGGAGTCCCTTCGGATGAGCAGGAGGCAAGCACCGCACGGGAATGCATGTCAGTGGCGCCGAGAAGTCCACCTACATTTGCACTGCTTTCCGGACAGGTGATGCTGCTGTTCTCAACACGGCAATCACTTAATGTGACGGTACCCCGGTTATTTTCACCCGATGTCACAACCGCTCCGACAAGACTGCCTACGGCGAATTGTCCGTTAAGCGAACAACCAGACATCACCACGCCGTCGAATGATGCATTATTCACAAATCCGAATAAGCCGATACCGGCCGACTTCCCTCTGTCAATAATAAGATTCTTCACCTTATAGCCTTGTCCGAGATATGTACCGCGGAAAGGGGTGTTGGTGTCGGCTCCAATCGGCATCCATCCATATTGGGCATCGCAGCTCCGTGATATCTGTTTCATGTCAATGTCACATTCCTGGCGGAAACAGCGTTCGGATGTGAAGAATTTATTGGAATCATAATCATTCACAGCCATCATCATGTTGAAAAGATGCTGGGCGCTCGACACAATATATGGGTCTGAAGTCGTTCCCGAGCCGGCCATATGTATGTTCCTGTCGAACGAATCTATCACTGTCACTGCTTCATCGGAGATAAATATTCTGCTTCCGAATCCAAATTCCTTAAACGAATCTCCTTCCGCTTGCTCGTCATAGCGTCCGTAGAGCAAACGGTATGTGCCCTCGGCAAGCCCGTGGTCAAGATGCAGACGCGACACGCCGGATGAACGTTCGTGTCTGACACTCCTCTTAAACACTGTGCCGTCTTCAGCCTTCAGCACCAAAGTAAATTCGGGAGCGGTGAGTCCTTCTGCCTCGTCTCCCAGCACAATCAAATCATGTCTTCCGGAAAAGTCTTCTCCGGTTTCATCCTCATAGATAATATCATCCCGGCATCCCGCCATGACAATCGTTAAACAAGCAATGGTGCTGAGTAATATCTTTGAAAAGAAGAAGTGTGGAATTTTCATGCAGTCATTATTTAGGTTCTAAGAAACTGTTTAAGTTTATGTCAATCAATAAAAGTTTCCGACATAAACTTAAACAGTTTCTTAGTTGGGAGTGTCACTAATCTTATTTTGGGATGCAGACCTCCTCACGATAAGGATGCCGTCTGTGACTTATTGGAGGGTGAGGGTGCAGGCTCCTTGGTGGTCGCCTCTGCGCATTTCGCCGATGAAGGTGCTTGAACCCTCTGAGGCGTGGGCGTTGATTTCAGTCGGTGTGCCGGAGGATGTTCCACGCAGGGAGAGCACTGTGCCATCGCTTGAAATGGTCGCAATGGAGAGAGGGGAGGCCTTACCGTAGCCGTGAGCCTCATAGGTGGCATTTGTGGCTCGTCCGGTGCTTGAGGAGTAATCGAGTGTCACTGTGAAGCCATATTTGGATCCTGCGTAAGAGAATGTGCCTATGAGGACGTTCCGACCATCTTTCCATACACTCGCCCCCCTGCGAGGAGTGCTTACAGGGGTTTCGGCCGGCCTTTCGGTCTGGTTTGCAGTCGGCGTTTCGGCAGTCGGTTCCTCAGCGGGTATTTCCGTCTCCACGGGAATCTCTTCAATGATGGCAGCCTCAGTGGTGTTTTCCTCGTCCTCGTAGTTGTATTTGTCGGAAGAGGGTTTGTCGGCAAGTAACAGGAAGTATGCGGCAATGCCGAGGCCGATTACTATCAGCACGCCGGCCACAATCATAATAATTTTGAATCCGTTGCCGGAGTTCTGCTTAGGCGCATTGAAGTCGTCGGCACCAATGATGCGGGTGCGTGAGTAATCTTCGGGTTCGGCCTGTTGCGGCTTCGGCTGAGGGGCGGTGTAAGCCGGCTGAGGAGTGGGTGGTTGTTCTGAAACCATTCCGGAACCGGGGGGAGGTGGAGGAACAGGAGCACCGGGATTCATATGGTTCTTTCCCGGCATTTGCGGTGGAATAGGGGGCGTTGCCATGACAATAAGGTATATTTTTGGTGATGAAACCGTTAAAATAAGATTACAAAAGTAGTGAAAAATTTTTGATTATTGGATGGAAGTCCGGCGTATTTTGGTGCTGTGGGGATTATTTTGTAATTTTGCAGCCGCATAAAACGATGACGTGTTATGAGCTTACTCAGGGAAACGCCCCGCGAAGGGAGCCAATCCATTTTTTCTACCTATAAGGAACTGTTGAAGTTAGGGCTGCCTGTTCTGTTCGCGCAGCTCGGCAATATTATAGTTGGTCTTGCCGACACGATGATGGTCGGGCATTATGGCACGGATGAACTTGCGTCGGCAGCGTTCGTCAATAACCTTATACTTGTGCCGCTCGTGATGCAGATGGGTTTTGCAGCGGGTGTCACCCCCTTGGTCGGAGCGCTCTATGGAGCGAAGAAGAATCTCGAGGCGGGGCAGATGCTGCGTGTGGGGCTTCAGCTGAACGTTATACTGGGTCTGTTGCTGTTTGCCATCATGGGCACGCTTTACTTCTTCCTCGACAGGATGGGGCAGGATCCGGCTCTGTTGCCTTTGATTCGTCCGTACTATCTGATTGTGTTGCTGTCGATGCTGATAGCCGGCGTGTTCTATCCATGCATGCAGATGTGTAACGGCGTGACCGATACCGCCACCCCGATGTGGATAATCGTGGGGTGCAATGTGGTGAATATCACCGGTAACTATATGTTTATCTTCGGTCGTTGGGGCGCTCCGGAATGGGGACTGATCGGAGCCGGACTGAGCACCTTCACGGCGCGCGCCATGTCAGTGATTGCCATTCTTTGCGTGATACTTTTTGCCCGGCGCTATCGCTCGTATCGGGAGGGGTTGCTGAAGAAGGCACCGCTGAGTGCTGCCCGCAGGAAAATGTTTGCCACCTCCTGGCCGGTTATGGTTCAGAGCGGGGTTGAGACATCGCTGTGGGCCGTGGGAGCCGTGGTGTGCGGTTGGTTTTCCAAGCAGCAGTTGGCCGGCTATCAGGTAGTGTTAAGCATCAGCCAGTTGGGCTTTATGACCTACATGAGTTTTGTGACGGCCGTGGCAATCAAAGTGGCAAACAATATGGGCACCCGAGACTTCCGGACGATGCGGCGGGTGACTGTTGCCGGGCTGCATCTCACCCTCATGCTGGCCACGGTGGCCTCTGCCGGTTTCCTGATTTTCGGGCATGATTTGCTGCTGTGGTTCACGCAGGACGAGGCCGTAATCAGCGTCGGGATGAGCTTACTGTTGCCGATGATAGTATATCAGTATGGCGATGCGACACAGATGCTCTATGCGAATGCCCTGCGTGGCACGGGTCATGTCAAGCCGCTTGTATGGATTGCACTGCTGTGCTACATAGTTCTCGGCATCGGAGCCATGGGAGTCCTGGCCGGGGTGGCCGGACTGGAAAGCGTCGGGGTGTACAGCAGCTTCTCCGTGGCATTGTTTGTGGCTGCCTATCTTATGCGCCGGGCCTTCCTTCGCGCAGTAAGGATGGAAGAATCGGCACAAAAGGTGGTCGATTTTTCCTGAATCTTAAAAAGTCTGAAAACAATTAGGTAACTTTGCGTGTAATATAGGTGAAGGCATCTCTGAAAGGGGGTGCCCAAGGACTCTTATAGACCTCTACTATGCGCAGAAAACTATTGTTATCTCTACTGCTTCTAATAGCAATCGGCTCGCGGGCACAGAATGTCGTGAGCATAGACTCATGTCGCAACATGGCGTTGCGCCACAACAAGGCGATTGCCGTGGCTGACCAGAATATCGTCGGCGCGGGTTATCTGAAGAAAGCGGCCAAGGCTGCTTATCTGCCGGGGATTGACTTCGCGGCTACCTACATGTATAACCAGCACAAGATAGCCCTGCTGGGGGAGGATGCCAAGCTTCCCACCATGAGCTTTGATCCGAAGACAGCCTCTTACAAGTATAACGTAGTGACCAATCCGGAGACCGGAGCGCCTATTCTTGATCCCAAGACCGGCTCACCGATACCCACGGAGGTGGCGGTCATTCCGAAGGAGGCCATGACGTATGACATCCACAATGTTGTGGCCGGTGCCGTCACGCTGACTCAGCCGGTGTACATGGGTGGCTCCATCCGCGCCATGAATGAGATTACGAAGTATGCCGAGCAGTTGGCTGTAAGCATGCGTAACTCGGCTGTGCAGGATGTGATTTACGCTGTGGATGAGGCTTACTGGACTGTGGTGTCGCTCGTGCAGAAACGTCGCTTGGCCGAAAGCTATGCAGGGTTGTTGGATTCCCTCTATAATAATGTGCAGGCCATGTATGATGAAGGGGTGGCCACGAAGAGCGATGTGCTGACCGTTGAGGTGAAACGCAATCAGGCTCAGGTGACTCTGACGCGTGCCGACAACGGACTGTCGCTGGCTCGCATGGCCTTGGCTCAGGTGTGCGGCGTGCCCGTCAACACGCAGATGACCCTCCAGGATGAGCAGCTTCAGAATGTGGCAGCTTCCGGCGAGGCTCCCGGAGCATTTGACATGCAGCAGGTGTATGAGCGGCGTCAGGATCTCCAGTCGCTGCGCACCGGCATCAAGATTTTTGAACAGCAGGAGAAGGTGGCACGCGCTGCCATGCTGCCTAAGTTGGCAATTGTGGCCTCTTACGGTTTCTCGAATCCCAATACAATCGATGGATTTGAAAAGCGCTTCGGGGGAGGCTTCTCCGTAGGCGCTGTGCTTCAGGTGCCTATATGGCATTGGGGAGGCAACCTGAATAAGCTGCGTGCCGCGCAGGCAGAGACTGCAGCGCAGCGCCTCCAGCTTGAGGATGCCGAAAGCATGGTTGACCTTCAGGTGAGTCAGGCTCGGTTCCGCTATGATGAGGCCATGAAGACATTGGCCATGACCCGCACTAATCTTGCTTCCGCCGATCAGAATCTTCAGAACGCTGAGTATGGATTCTCGGAGGGTGTGCTGACCGCCGACGATGTGACCGCTGCGCAGACCGCCTGGCTGGAGGCTCACAGCGAAGAGATAGACGCAGCCATCAGTGTGCAGCTCTGCCGAGTTTATCTGGGCAAGGTGCTCGGCCTGATGCAGTATTAAAAGACATTTCATTATCAGAAACTTATATAACTCAAAATACCCATGCAAGACAATAATACCAAGAAGCGCCGCGAGGTCGGCCTGATCATTACCCTCGTAGTCATAGTGCTCGCTTTGGCGGCACTCGCAGTCATCGGTTTTCTGACAGTGAAGCCGCAGCCTGACACCGTGCAGGGTCAGGGTGACGCCACTGAGATACGCATAAGCGGCAAGCTGCCGGGCCGAGTGGTCACTCTCTACGTGGAAGAGGGTCAGCAGGTTCATGCCGGCGACACACTGGTTCATATCCACTCCTCGCTGATGGATGCCAAGATGGAGCAGGCCACAGCTATGGAGAGCGCCGCCGCCGCCGCCAACCGCAAGGTGGATGCCGGCACACGCTCGCAGATTATCGAGAGCGCGCATGACGTGTATCAGCAGGCGCAGGCAGCCTCAGGCATAGCGCAGAAGACTTACCAACGCATGGAAAACCTCTACGCCAAGGGTGTCATCTCGGCTCAGAAGCGCGACGAAGCCAAGGCTGCATACGATGCTGCCAAGGCCGGAGAGAATGCAGCCAAGAGCCAATGGGAACTGGCCAAGTCAGGCGCGCAGAGTGAGGACAAACAGGCAGCCCAAGCCATGGTGAATGTGGCCAAGGGTGGTGTGCGCGAAGCCGGCGCCATGCTTGAAGATTCTTATCTGATTGCCCCCTGCGATGGTGTGATTACAGTGGTTTATCCGCATGAAAGCGAGCTGATTATGACCGGCGCTCCTGTGATGACTCTTCAGAAGCAGGATGTGCATGCAGTCTTCAATGTGCGTGAAAACCTTCTGAAGAACCTTTCCCGAGGCTCGAAAATCAAGGTGCATATTCCGGCGCTTGACAAGGATGCAGAAATGACCGTCTACTATGTCAAGGACATGGGCAGCTATGCCAACTGGCAGGCAACAAAGGCCACCGGTTCCTACGATGCCCGCACCTTCGAGGTGAAGGCTCGTCCGGAGAAGCCCATTGAAGGCTTCCTGCCCGGCATGAGTGTTATTTATCTGAGCACCATCAAGAAATAAGAGAGCATGACCGCTTTTCTTAAAATAGTTTATCGCAGTCTGGCGCAGCTGGCCTCCCGCCCTCTTTATTGGTTCGGGATGCTGTTGCTCCCCTGCTTGCTCATCTTCTTCCTGACGGACGAGATGCAAGAGGGGTTGCCGGAGAATGCTCCCGCCGGAATTGTTGATAAGGATCACTCGCAGCTGTCGCGCCAGGTGACACGAACGCTTGACGGGATGCAGCTCGTGAAACTGACTCAGGAGGCCAATTCGTTTACCGAGGCGCTGGAGGATGTCAAGAGCGGTCGAACTTACGGCTTCTTTCTCATCCCGGAGAATTATCAGGCTGACCTGCTGGCGGGTCGCTCGCCGGTGGTCACGTTCTATACCAATATGACCTACTTCGTGCCCGGCACGTTGCTCTACAAGAATTTCAAGGTAACGGCCGTGTACACTAAGGCAGGCACCATCTCTAACGTAATTCAGTCTGCCACAGGAACTTCGCAGGAGCAGATAACTCCGCTCATCAATCCTGTGAATATCATCTCGCGCCCCTTGGGCAACCCGTGGTTGAATTACAGTTACTACCTGTGCAACGGTTTTGTGCCGGCAGTTCTGGAGCTGATGATTTTTCTGCTGACGGCCTACACCATCTGTGAAGAAATCAAGCGTGGCACGAGCATCGAATGGATGCGCATGGCCGGCGGTTCGGTCATCAAAGCGGTCTTCGGAAAGTTGTTGCCTCAGACTATAATCTGGTGCGTCCTGGCGCTCGCCATGGAAAGCTGGCTCTTTGGCTGGAACGCTTTCCCGATGAATGGCTCATGGCTGTGGATGACCGTCAGTACGCTGCTCTTTGTATTTGCCTGTCAGGGGTTTGCGTTATTCGTTTGCTGCATAATGCCTAACCTGCGAATGTCGCTCTCCATCTGTGCGTTGACCGGCCTCCTTGCCTTCTCGCTGGCGGCCTTCTCCTTCCCCGTGCAGAGCATGTATGGCGCCGTGGGTATATTCTCATGGATTCTGCCGGTGAGATACTACTACCTGATCTACATTGACCAGGCCTTGGATGGCATCGCCCTCTACTATTCCCGATTCTACTTCGTGGCCTATTTCGCCTTCATTCTCGCTCCGCTGACAATGATATGGCACCTGAAGCGCCACCTGCTTAAACCTGTTTATCTCCCCTGATTATGAAATCAATTTGGTCAAATATAACAGATGCACTGCGGGCCGCAGGCCGTGTCTACGGTCGCGAGATACGCAACATCTTCCATGACCCGGGGGTAATACTCTTCTTCTTTTTCCTCCCCCTGGCCTATCCGGTCATCTATTCACTTATCTATAACCCGGAGCTTGTGCGCGATGTGCCGGTGGTGGTCGTTGACTCTGACCGCACTCCGCTGTCACGCGAGTTCACCCGCCGGCTGAATGCCACCGAAGGAGCCGAAATAATAGGCTACGCGGCCAATCTGCCGGAGGCGCGCCGAGCCGTAGACTCCAAGAAGGCCTTCGCCGTCATGGAGATACCCAAGGGCTTCGAGAAGAAAATCGGCCGTGGCGAGCAGGGACCCGTGGTGCTTTACTGCGAGATGAGCCTGCTGCTCCGCTATCGCTCGCTGCTCTTCTCCGCCACCGACCTTCAGACCGCCATGGGAGCCGAGCTGCTTGCCTCTGACATCTCTACGCTCGGACTGGAATCAATCTCAGCCGACTCCGATCCGATGCCGATTGACGGCGTGTCGCTTGGTAACCTCCAAAGCGGTTTCGACTCCTTCATCATGCCGGGCGTAATTATCCTCATCCTGCAGCAGTGCATCATCCTGGCTGTCGGAATGCTTGGCGGCGGCAAACATGAAGACCCGCGCCTGATAGGCTACAATCCCATCAACCGCAGCCGCTCCACAGTGGTCGACATGCTGGCCAAGAGCGGTGCGTATCTGACGCTGCTTGCTCTGCCCGTGATTTGGCTGTTGCACTACGTGCCCCGCATCTTCGACTTCCCGATGGAGGGTAACATCCTTCAGATATTCTCCTTCATCTTGCCGATGATAATAGCCTCCATCTGCCTGGGCTTCATAGTGCAGGCCTTCTGCACGGAGCGAGAAAGCATCTTCGTCATCTGGGTAGCCACCAGCGTCCTGTTCCTCTTCCTGAGTGGCCTGACCTGGCCCCGCTACGCAATGAGTCCCTTCTGGACCCGGCTGTCTGACCTCATCCCCGCCACCTGGGGCGTGAACGGCTTCATCCTGATGAACGCCAACGGCTCGACCCTGACGCAAGTCTCCGACCAATGGCAGCACCTGTGGATACTCGCCGCCTTCTACGCCCTGATAGCCTGGGCGGTGCAGCGCTTCATCCTGCGCCGCACCACCCAGGCGGCAGCCGCTTGACAAATCCGAAGTGAGCTAATCCCACGCTCGAAGCCGTGCTTTTTTCGACCAAGCCTCGTTATGTCGTATGTATAAAGGAGATTAGTGAACACAATCCCGTTGATGTAGCATATACTATAGATATTATGCTGAGAATATGCTGAGAATAAACATATTGTTTTTTGCCATGTCGTATTTTTTATATAATTTCGCGGTATGGAACAACGTGTCAGCAGATTTAGAAATAGTTTTCGATTATTGCTTATGTGCCTGGTTGCTGTTGTAGCCGTGCACAATGCGAGTGCATCCTCGATGATGTTGAAGATATTCCTGAATGATGGATCGAATGTGTCTTACCAACTTAGTGATCTTCCGGTTCTTGTTATGCATGATACCTCATTAGAGGTTAAGAGTGATCAACTATCCAGTTCGTTTCAATGGTCAGACATAGCCAATATGCTGTATGTGAGTGAAACTGATAACGTTAAGACGTTGTCCTTGGATACTTGTGGCCAAATCGTATTTGGAGATTCAGGTTTATTTGTTGAAGCATCAGTTGACACCCAGATTGTAGTATCAGACCTTCATGGAAAAGTGTTTTTGATGAAATACTTAAAATCCGGTGAGCAGTTTTTGATGGAGTTTAGTACATTGGTCTCAGGAGTGTATATTGTTACAGTGAATAACCACAGTTATAAATTTATAGTCAAATGAAACGAATTGTAGGTACTGTAATATTAGCGCTTTCGGTTGTATTGTGTTATTCTCAATCAACTTGGATTCTTAACGTTGGCTCAAATCGGATTAATACTCAACTGTTAGACTCAATAACATACAGCATCAATAATGATATACCCTCATGTCATTATTGGTTTGGAGGAGACATTGTGGATACTCAGGTTCTTGAGAATAATACATTGCTCTCGGCTCAGGAATCTGACGTTTATTTTGAATATGCTACTTTTGAAGAAGATGGATATGACGCTGTAATAACTGATGACGGGTATTTCGCAGCGAATTATCCGATACCTGAAACGGAGAATTTTGTTTTTGTGTTTGGAAATTTTAACACCCAAGATGATATCTATTATATTCAGTCGGATAAGTACGGAGCAATCGTTGCAGTTAAGATTGGAGATGTATCATATAGTACTCTATACACGGAAAAAGGATTGTGTCTAGTGAAAGAGAATTATGAAAACATAGTAATTCCATATGAATGCTTTTCACAAGCCTCGTTGTCCGGCGTAAGTAAGGTTCACACAGATTTTATGCATTCACGTATGTATAACAATCTTCAGATAGGCAATCAACTTAGCAGCTATATGCAGCATCCGCAAAGGACAGCGTTGCAATATATGTACCGACATTTCTTGGAAGGAAGATTCAACCGATATGGTGCACTTACAGCTGATATTTTAGACTTGCTTTTTGATAAGTCTGATAAGTTCACGTGGGTTAACTTAATGAATAGGTTCAATGAAATTACTTATTTCGGAAATGCCTCTGTACGTGCATTGCCTGCGATAGAAAAGAGACTATTGGAATATACGTTGCCGTGTGAAGTTTCAGGGCTTAACTTGAATCCTGATTTTAAGCAGGTTTTATTGAGTGATGGCGTTAATATTGAAACACTATTAGGATTCAGTTACGAGTTGGAAATGTCATCATGGAGAGATGGTGCCCCGAGGACGGAATTTCAATCTCAGACGCATCCCATTTCAGGGAATGGCGTAGAAAATTTTGAATTTTCATTTCAGGAACTGAGCTCTTTTTATACCTATGAGCCACAAATTGCAGTATCGGTTGACGTAAAGGTTGACTGTGATAGAGAGGCTTTAAGAAGAGTTTTGATGTCTACTCCATACTCATCAGAGTTTAATTGGAATCTTACAGAACCATATACAATAAGAAAAACATGTTTTTTTAATGGAATTTCTAATAATTTGCTAACGGGTTCTGTTTCAAGCGCTGTGGTTGAGGCACGAAATATTAAAACTACAGAGGCCGATGTGGAGTGTTCGTTCTCAGAAGTTCCAGAGGGTGCGGAATGCTACATATTGGTATCTGCAGAAGGTTCAGATTTGAGCCTAAGTTTCTCTGCCGAAGCCGATAATGAGAAGCAGACCGTCAAGGTGTCCGGTTTGGCTCCGTTCACGTCTTATATTGCCTCCTCTTATATTGTTTATCATGGACGCTCTTATGCGGGGGTCGAAACCTGCAGTTTTACCACTCAGGGTCCCTCTGGCGGTGTGGTTAAGGTTAAAGACGGAACAATTACACAAAATTCCGCGACTGTTGTTTGTAATTTTGAAAACATAGAGGAGGGTGCTACTTGCGGTATAGTTGTTACTGGTGACAATAATTTTTACCAACGGATATCAGCTTCATCAACAGAAGGAAATCAGGACGTGGTTATACAAGGGTTAGAGCCTTTTACCGAGTACTCATGTGTTGGTTTTGTGCAGTTTGGTGGAGAACACGGATCATATTATAGGGAGCAACCTGAGGGCATTTCTTTTGTAACCGAGATGCCAGATATTACAGGAACGTGGAATTGTACTCAGCTTAATTATCAGTCTTGGACACAATCATATGTGGAAGAGACATACACAATTACATTACACGGAGATGGAACCGTTTCTACAAGTGAGTATGAAAATATACTTTCAGGTAGCTGGAGTTATGGAATGAGCGGTAAGCTGACTATTTCAATAATGGATTTAGCCACCCAAACAGCTAATCATGGAGTGGATTGGGAGTTTATGGCTGATAATCCCAAAGATCCTCAAAAGTTTTCGGGCAGCGTGGCCTCATGGAATTGGAACAGTGTAATAGGATATGTTCGTCATGATGGCTCCAGTTGTACAATGATTCGATAGCAAGCATCTTATCTATTCATAGTGATGATGTAGGTGCTCACGAAATTGTAATTGTAGGCCATTTATTGCGATAAAAGCAACTGCCCCCGGCATCGATGGTGATGCCGGGGGCGGTGTGTATCGGGATGGAGCGGGGATTAGTGGCCGCCGCAACCGCAGTGGTTGTCGGAGGTGCAGCCGCAGTCGTCGCCGCAAGAGCAGTCGCCGTTGTGGGTGTGCGAGCCGCAGTCGCAATCGCCGTGGCCGCAGTCGCCGTCGCTACAGTGGTCATGTCCGCAGCCACAGCCGCAGGAATGCACGGGAGTCAGCTCTTCGGGAGTGGCGTCGCGCACCTCTACAATCTCGCCGTCATAGCGCACGGTGAGTCCGGCGAAGGGGTGGTTGAAGTCCATCTTTACGGAGTCGTCGGTGATGTCGAGCACTTTGCCCTTAATCATGAAGCCCTCCTGGGTCATCATGGGAAGCTCTGCGCCTACCTTCACTTCGTCGACGAGTTTGCCGTCGCGCACGAAAATCTGCTTCTCCAGCGTCACTACATTCTCGTCGTAGCGGTCGCCGAAGGCAGCCTCAGGGGGAAGGGTAACTGAGAACTTATCCTCCTTGCCGAGGTCTTTCATTGCTGCAATGAGGCCGGGCACAACCTCCTGGCTGATGCCGTAGACCATTACATCGGGAGCATCCTTCTTCGCCTCGAAGAGGAGTTCGCCTGTCTTGTCGTTATAGAGCTTGTATGCGTAGGCCACGAATTTGCCTGCGCCTACTTTTTCAGTGTTTACCATTTATTATGTAATTATTTGATTATTCAGTGAGTATTATTTCTTCTCCGGCAGCTTCAGTCTCTTCTTCGCCTGAGTCGGGATATTTTTTTGAGTATTGCTGAATTGGGGTCTGCACATCGAAGTAGAAACCGGTGGGCAGATTCGGACTGCCGCGGCGCTTTTCGTCGATGGGGGTTACTTTCAGGTAGTCGAAGCCGGGTTCGATGAAGTCGTAGTCGGTGACGTCGTAGCCCAGAACCTCAAGCAGAAAGTACTCATGATCGGGGCTGATGACGTAGCGGGCATTCTCCTTGTCTTTGCCGGTGCCGGAATACATGATTACGCCCAGGATGTTTTCCAGGCGGTAGTCCCAGATTCGTGCAGACATGTCTTTCTTCATATCCTTGAAGAGGCGAGTGAGCATATACATGCTCTGGAGGTCGAAGGGGTTATCCTTCAGCGCCAGCTCGGCGTTAGCCATAATCTCGCGCTGTTCTCGCAGAGTGTGGGTCGCTATTTCATCATACTTGCGCTTGAGCTCGAATGAACCTGTCTTGCGCTTCACCAGCGACTGGAAAGTGCTGTCGCGGCGTTCCACGGCGGCGCGGTTGAGCGAGAGCAGTGAGTCGGTTTTGTCGACGTATGCGCTCTTGCGGTAAGGGTTATAGTCCTCCTGATACATGGCTCCGTAGTAATAGTATTTGTATTGCTCAGGGGTCATGGTGGTGTCGTTGCGCTCATAGAGCTTTTGCAGCTTGGGATAATAGAAAGGACTCTGCGGATCGAGCGTGGCCTTGCGGATTTGCTCCAGGTCGGGTTTCTCGGTGGTGAGTTTCTTTTGCGCGTGCAGCGGGAGCGTCACGAGCGACATCAGGGTGAGGAGTATGCAGGATATGATGGTTTTCTTCATAATCTTATTTGAGTAGTAGGCTTAGCATAAGAGCAATACCCGGTTGGATTACGGTCAGGGCGAGCGGGAATCCCTTGGCGGCAAGATAGTTGAAGAAATTGCCGGAGGAGAGACTGACCGCCTGCCCCTGCGGGGTGCGGGAGAAGAGGAAGAAGCCGAAGAAAATACCGGCGAGCACACCTACAATCATGCAGGCATATTGCGCGGTCAGCGAGCCGGAGGTGGAGACCGAGATAAGCCCGATTGCCATGCCGGCAATGGCACCGCCGAGCATGTATCCCATGCCTCGGTTCTGAGCCATGATTGCGCGTGGTTGCAGGTAGCTTACTCCCATGACAATGACGGTCAGCGCAAGCCAAGTGACTACCATGTTGGGGGCCAGGGGCAGCATGTGGGAGAAATAGACGGCAACCAAGCCAAGCAGCGAAGCCGCCGGAGCAAGCACCTCGAGAGCGAAGAGCAGCCACAGCGCACCTGCAAAGCAAATGATGCCTAATATCAATAAAGTCAGCGACATAAATCAGCCTCCTTTCTTCTTGAAACAGTAGCTCAGGCCGGCATTTCTGCCGGCCGGGCTCCGTTCCCTTGGGTTATACTACTATTAATAACGCTTCCGAGTGCGGAAATATTACAGTATAAAACTTAAAAAGCCTTAATGGTAAACCACGGTTTGAGGGATTTTGTCTACCTTTGCGGGAACGCAAAAAGACAGGATGGATATTTTACGCAAGGAATTGGCCGGGTTTTACGCCTCGCAACATTTGGAGAGCGAGGTGCGGGAGCGCAGTGTGGTTGAGGAGTGTTGCCGGATAGTTGAGTCAGCCGCCCGACTGGATGATGATTGCCGGGTGGTTACGGATGCTGCGGCTGACCGTTGTTATATCTATGGGGGCGGTTTGGCTCGCTTGCTGGGTCTGAACCCTCGTGAAGGAAGCTATTGCGACACCTTCGGCTCCAGCGACGAGGATATTCTTTATGGGCGGATGCACCCGGAGGATCTGGTGGAGAAGAGGATGCTTGAATATGAGTTTTTCAAGTATGCCGACATGCTTCCGCAGGCAGCTAAGCTGAGCTGCAAGGCTCTTTGCCGCATACGCATCCGGAATCTTGAAGGTAACTATATCCTGATAGACAACAGTACGCAGGTGCTTCGCCTGACTCCCGGAGGGCGTATCTGGCTGATTCTCTGCTGCTATAAGCTGTCGCCCGATGCCGAACGAGGGGAGGGAATAAGCCCGCGCATACAGAATCTTGCTACGGGAGAAATCGCTGCCATGAATCTGCACGGGCGCCGCGCGGAGGTGCTTTCCGGCAGGGAAAAGGAGATACTGCTGCTGATTAAGTCGGGCAAACTGAGCAAGCAGATTGCCGGGATACTTGGAATCAGTGTGCACACCGTCAACCGCCACCGGCAGAACATACTGTCGAAGTTGAGTGTGGGCAATTCAGTGGAGGCGGTGATGGCCGCTGAGGCGATGAAGCTCCTCTGATGGTTATAAATCAGTATTGCAGAAGCCGGAGGGCGGCAGTAATTTTGTCTGCAAAACTGATGGAAGATGAAGACAAGAGTATTATTGATTTCAGTGTTAGTCAGCCTTTTGAGCTCATTCAGCGGAGCCGGGGCTGATAATTTTGACTGGGGCGGAGCTACGGTCTATTTTGTTATTACCGACCGCTTCAGCAATGGTGATTCTTCGAATGATGTCAACTACGGACGCATCACGGATTACGGCTCGGAGCGCTTGAATGCGGCCACGTTTCACGGGGGCGATTTCAAGGGGATGCTTCAGAAGGTGAACGAAGGTTATTTCCGCGAGCTGGGAGTGGATGTGGTCTGGATGACGGACGTCTACGAGCAGATTCATGGCTGGATGTCGGGCAGCGGTGCCATAAATGATTTCCCTCATTACGGCTACCATGGCTACTATCCTCTTGATTACACGCAGATTGATAAGAATTACGGCACGGTAGAGGAGTTCCGGGCGTTGGTCGACGCTCTGCATGCGCAGGGGATACGCGTAATGTTGGGCGCCAATCTGAATGACCCGGGTTATCCGGTGCTGCTGGATGCCGTGCAGTATGGCTTTGCCGACACCGGTCTGACTGAGGCTGAGGCCGCCCGCCACATTCGCGAGTGGAGCTTCGATGACTTCTATGCCGGACGCCTCGGATGGAACGGATGGTATGGCCGCGAGTGGATCCGAATGCCTGACGAGGGTTGGGATGAGAGTGACCCGCTGCAGGCGACTCTCTATGGAATGCCGGATTTCAAGGATGAGAGTGAGGAACCGGTCAGGATACCTGACTTCCTGAAGCGCAAGTGGAAGGGGGAGAAACGAGCCAATGATGCCTGGGTGAATCCCTCGGCGCGCAGCCTGCGTGTCGACCGGAAGTGGAGCCCGATGCAATACGTCATCGCCTGGATTGCCTCCTGGGTCGAGGAGTTCGGCATAGATGGTTTCAGGTGTGATATAGTGGAGAATGTGCGTCCCGGCCGCTGGAAAGAGCTGAACGAAGCCTGCAACGCCGCTCTGAGCCGTTGGCGTGCCGCTCATCCGCAAGACCCGGCTTCGAAATGGACTGACAGCTTTTACATGACCGGCGACTGCGAGCCTACCGGAATAGAATACAATGAGAAGTATGCCGGGGCCGGGCTTGCAAGTCTGGTCAATTGCCGCTTCCCGAAGCTGGGTGACCTGGATGCTATTATGTACACCTGGCAGGCGTATGCCGACAGTATTGCTGCGCATCCTGATTGGCATCTGTTCAGCTATCTGAATAATTCTTATCACCGGGAGGCTGACATGCAGAACATGCGCGATTGCGCCACGACGTTGCTGCTGTCGCCGGGTGCGGTGCAATTGTTCTATGGAGATGAGACGGCTCGCCCCCTGAGTGACGCCCGCTTGAATGTCGACAGCAATCAGGCCTTCCGCTCTGACATGAACTGGGACAGCATCGACACCGAACTGCTCGGGCATTTCCGGCGCCTGGGGCAGATACGCAAGGCGCATCCGGTGATAGGCACCGGCCGCCAGGTTACGCTCGATGGGCGCACCTGCGTTCGCACCGATTCAACGGAGACGGTGTTGATACATCTGCGTCCGGAGCCTGAGACGGCTATATCCGTCACCCCGTGGTTCGCTGACGGTGAGGAACTTACGGAGCTTTACAGCGGAGACACAGCCATAGTCAAGGAGGGCAAGGTGAGCTTCCCCGGCGTGACAGCATCCGTGGCTGTAATAGCCCGTCAGTAACTGCGGGAGAACAACTGCGCGGGGTCCGTTTTTATAAAATAAGAGCGGGCTTCGCGCGTTTTATAGGTATATAGAACTTCTATCTCAAACTTTTTGATTAATTTTGTCTTCTAATTTTTAGAGTGTGTCTAAAAATATATGTTAAGACTGAGGCCGCAGCTTTAAGATGGCTTCAGCCATGCAGGTGAGGGAGCATAGCGGGCTATGTGACCGAACCAAAGGGCTGAAGACGCTTAAAGATGCGGGACGGAACATTTATTTTTAGCACACTTGAGGAATACAAAGGGCTTCCGGAAACATTGTCCGGCTGCTTTTTGTAAAATAGCATCGGCGGCTCGGTCACATAGCCCGCTATGCTCCCTCACCTTAGATGCTATTTTCCTAAAAACCAGCCGCCTCAGTCTTAACATATATTTTTAGACACACTCT
>CANSAP010000034.1 GCA_947644715.1 uncultured Bacteroidales bacterium | reverse complement strand
ACCAGTACGGTACATTAAAATTCCATAGGTGTGTTGATTATCAGCATGGTAAGTTTCAATTCCCGTAGGTAGGTTGTGATCAGTAGTGTCATTAGTAGATTGTTGAAGGTCAACCGTATTCAGTCATTTACAGGCATGTTACGTTAAAATTCCCTATACGCATATTGATTATCAGCATTGTAAGTTTCAATTCCCGTATGTATGTTGATTATCAGCATGATACGTTGATAATATTGAATGAGGATGTGTACCAAAATTCAGTCAGCAGCAAACGCATGGCGCGGAGCGCCTATCCATTGTTAGCCGGGGGGCTTCAGCCCCCCGGTAGACCAACCGAAGAACCCAGCCCCGGAGGTGGCTGTCCGTTGTTATCGGACGTCAATACATGATGCAGGAGCTGTCCACGTTTGTCCACGTTTGTCCACCCTGTGTGGACACCTTAACACGCACATTATCAGTCATTTAACCCCAAAAATCACCCTTTTGTCCACCTGTCCACGGGAGACCCCCTCCCTCAGCGTGGACGTGGACAAAACGGCTAAAATTGGGGTTATTAGTTTGTGTATCAATGGTTTAGACTGTCCACTCGGGGTGGACAAACGTGGACACTTGTGGACACCCCCATCTCTTTCTCTATCCGTCTGTCCGTTTCCCCGACCTACGGGCTTGCCCCCACGTCGGAAGCTTTCGCACACCGGGGCTGCCATATGTTTATCGGGCGTTAATGCAACGGACAGCCACCTCCGGGGCTGGCGTCGTCTCTTGGTCTACCGGGGGGCTGAAGCCCCCCGGCTAACAATGGATAGGCGCTCCGCGCCATGCAGCATCGGGTTCACAATTTGGTGCAGCCCCTAACAGGGTATAGGCGCTCCGCGCCATGCGTTTGCTTCCGAGGGAATTTTGCCTCCATCAGCCTCGAATCTCTATTTTGACACACCCCCTTGCACCCACGTCGGAAGTTCGCACGACGCTGCTGACGCGGAGCGCCTTTGTTATCCGCGGGGGGCTTTAGCCCCCCGGCAGGCGTGTAGCGACAATTCAGCTCGGGAAGGGCTGTCCTATGTTTTCGGCCGGCAATGCAACGGGCAGCTACGCCGGGGCTGGGTTCACATTTTGACACTGTCTCTTCATGTGTGGGCGGGGGGAAAAAAACAGGGGCGGCCACCCGGTGATGGATGGCCGCCCTTATTGCGGATTGCGGAAATCAGGGGGGTTACTTGGCTACGCCGTCGAGAACTACCTGGATGCGGTTCTCTTGTCGCGGAGCGACATTCCAATTATTAGCCCCGGGTTGGCGCCGCAAGGCGTTAACCCGGGGTAAGGGTAGCAGGCGCGCCTAACCCCGTGAGGGGTTGGCCTTCATGTGTGTGGGCGCGGGGGGGAAACAGGGGCGGCCACCCGGTGATGGATGGCCGCCCTTATTGCGGATTGCGGAAATCAGGGGGGTTACTTGGCTACGCCGTCGAGAACTACCTGGATGCGGTTCTTCTTGACGTTGAGCTTCTTCATGAATTTGTTGAGATCCTGAAGGGTTACGCTCTTCAGGGCCTGCTCCATGCCGGAGTTGTCGTCGATGCCGAGCATTGACCAGGTCTGAAGCACGCCGAGCCAGTAGCTGTTCTTCTTCAGTGCGAGGCCATACTGGGTGAGGGCAGCCTCCTTAACCTTGTTGAAGTCTTCGGCGGGAGCACCTTTCTTCAGCAGCTCGTCGAGGTCGGCGATAGCGCGGTCGTTGAGTGCCTTCTTGGTTTCGGCGCCGGTGTCGTAGGCGTAGATGATGCGCCAGTCGCCGGTGCGGGGGTCGATGCCGGAGGCTACGGATGCGCCGTAGGTGCCGCCGATTTCCTCACGCAGGGTGCGAACGTAGATGATGTCGAGGATTTTGCCTACGAAGTCCATCTTGACGTCGTTCTCGAGGGTGTAAGGGATGCCGTCGCCGCTGATCTGAACGAATTCTTTGGTCTGAGGAGACTCCATGGGGAACGGGAACTCTTCCTTAATCTGACCCTTGGCGACATTCAGGGGAGCGTTCTTGCGGGTGGACTTGGTGGCCTTGGCGGGCAGTGAGGCGATGTACTGTTCGAGCAGGGGCTTGAGGGCTTCAACGTCGACGTTGCCCACGAAGATGAAGTCGAAGTCAGCGGCGTTGCTGAGGCTTTCGCGTGCCATCTGCACCATCTTTTCGTAGTCGGCTTCGCGGATGGTCTGGGCGGTCATCTGCTCCTGGAGCTTGTTGCCGTTGTAGCGGGTGTGGAGCACGGCCTTGTTGAAGGCGTAGTCGGGGTTCTGCTCCTGGTTGGCGAGCAGGGCTGCATACTGGTCAGCGAGTGCCTGGTAAACCTCTGCGTTGGGGTTGAGGGCTGTGAACTGGAGGTAAACCACCTGCATGAGGCTCTCGAGGTCTTTCTTGGTGGTGCTGCCCTGAAGGCCGCAGGAGTAGTTGCCTACGTAGTAGGATGAGCCGAGCTTCTTGCCGGCGAGGGCTTTTTCAAGCTGGGTGGTTGAGAAGTTGCCGAGGTTGCTCTGCTCGAAGGCGATGGGGAGCACTGCGAGGTTGGCGGCGTCGGCCTCGGTGTAGGCCATTTTGCCGAAGTCGGCCACGGCTGCGAAGAGAATCTCGTCGGCAGCGAAGTCAGTGTTCTTAACGTAGACGGTGGCGCCGTTGGAGAGGGTCAGCTTGGTTGCGCCGAACTGAGGCATCTGCTCGGTGGCGGTCACGCTGCCTTTGGCGGGAAGCTGCGGGATGAGGGGCTCGTCGAGCACGTCGTCCACGAAGGCTTCATATTCCTTGGCCATTGAGGTCTCGATGATCTGCACCATCTCTTCGCGGGCGGGGAGGGTGCCGGCGGCGGTGGGCATGGACACCATCAGCACCTGATTCTCGGGCTTGATGATGTCGGCCACGGCTTCGTTGAACATCTGAACGTTCAGGGCGGGGAGAATCATCTGCATGATCTGCCATTCGGTGTCGATGCCGGGGGCGGGCTCGTTGTCGATGAAGGTGCGGATGAGTTCCTGACCGAGAGCGTGGCTGTCGGTTTTGTCGCGTTCGTTGTAGGCTTTCTCGTAAGCGGCTTTCAGCTCTTCCTTGGCGCGGGCGAGCTCAGAGTCGGTGAAGCCGGTCTTGCATGCACGCACAACCTCTTCCATGGCCTGCTGCAGGGCTGCCTTGGGGTCGGTCTTGGGGACTACGACGATGTCGAAGGAGCCTTTGGTCTTTGACACCCAGTAGTCGCCGAAGGTTACGCCGGCATAGGCGAAGGCGCAATCGGGCTTCACTGACAGCTCGTTGAGGCGGGAGTCAATCATGGAGGCAATCAGGCGTTCTGCCACCTGTGTCTCAATGTAGTAGTCCATGCCTGAACGCAGCTCGAAGGGGGTCTTCTCGCATTTGATGGAGAGGCGGATGAGCTGGTTCTGAAGCTCGGGGTCCTGGAAGGTGGCGTAGATGAGGTCCTTGTTGTCGCTCACGGCGGGGTAGGTGCGCTCGGCGGCATTCTCGGGCATCTTGATGGTGCTCATGAGTTTGATTACTTTCTGCTCCATCTCGGCGGCGTCGAAGTCACCTACGATTACGATGCCCTGCTGGTCGGGACGATACCATTTGTGGTAGTAGTCGCGCAGCACCTGATAGGGGAAGTTCATCACTACGTCCATGGTGCCGATGGGCATCTGGGTGTACTGATATTCCTGATAGAGCTGGGGAAGCAGAGCGGTGTACATGCGGCTCTGTGCGTCGTTGCGTGTGCGCCATTCCTCCTGGATTACGCCGCGCTCGGCGTCAATCTCAGCATCCTCGAGCAGGAGGTCGGAGCTCCAGTCGTGGAGCACGAGCAGCACTGAGTCCATGAGCGCCACATCGGAGGTGGGCACGTTGTTGATGCGGTAAACGGTCTCGTCGAAGCCGGTGTAGGCATTGATGTCCTGACCGAAGCGGATGCCCTTTGCCTGAAGGTATTCAAGCATGGTCTTGCCGGGATAGTTGGTTGAGCCGTTGAAGGCCATGTGCTCGAGGAAGTGGGCCAGACCGAGCTGCTGCTGGGTCTCAAGGGTGGAGCCTACCTTCTGTGCGATATAGAAGTTGGCACGTCCTTTGGGTTCCTCGTTGTGGAGCACGTAGTAGCTCATGCCGTTGGGCAGAACACCATGCTTCACGTTGGGGTTGAGGGGGAGTTGGGGCATCTGCTGCGCCTGCACCATGAAGATGCAGCAGAACAGTGCTACCAGACTCAGGAGTCTTTTTACCATAACGTCGTGGGTTTTTATTAGTTAGATTTAATTTCGTTCAGTACAGAGGGCGGGGAAGCCGTAGCCTGTAAGCAGTCAAAATGACTTCCTTCTCACCGCTACAAAGTTAATAAACTTTTCTGAAGCTCAGGCAATAAAAACTTGAAATTCCGACAAAATTTATCCCTGCTTCGTCAAAAGGCCGATTTCCCCCGACAAAATCAGGGCACACTCAGGCGTGCTGTGGCGCTTCCCTGCGGCGTTGTGGCTCTGAGGATGTGTATCCCCGCGGGGAGCTGCAGCCGCGCTCTCCCCTCGATGAGTGGCTCTCTGAGGAGCAGGGTGCCCTGCGGGGTGTAGACGCTCAGCGTGCCTCCGGTGACGGGGAAGGGGAGGGAGCATTCCACGTCCCCCTCTCCGTGGCAGCGTATCATCAGTTCACTCTTCTGCTCGGGCAGGATGACCCCGGGCAGCGAGGAGCGGTGCAGGATGTAGTTGAGCCCCTCGTAGGCATCCAGCTTGCCGTAGGCGCTCCCGTTGGGGGCGGAGAGCGTCAGGCTGTCATGGCGGGCTGTGGCAGCTATTACCTCGAGCACATCGTCGCGCGTGAGCGTGGGGCAGGCCTCCAGCCAAAGGGCTATGATGCCCGCAGCCGCAGGGGTGGCCATCGAGGTGCCGCTGACACTCCCCCACACATCCCCGCCGTCAGAAACGAAGGCAGGGGTCTGAGTACGCCCCTCAGGCAGAGCCGAGATGACCTCCGTGCCGGGAGCCAGCACATGGGGCAGAGTGGCCCGCTCAGGGGTGCGGGCTGTGCCGTAGGAGGAATAGGTGGCCACACCGTTGCGCTGGCCATAGAAAGGGTCGAGCGGATGCTGTGTGCCGAAGATGTCGGTCCAGGAGGCGCGGGCATTCCATGCTCCGACACTCACCACAAGAGGCGACGTGCAGAGGTCGCTGATTGACTCCGTGGCATTGCCGGAAGTGTAGCCCGGAAGACCGTAGGAACGGAAATAGGCCTGAGTGTAATCGGTCGTGGCAAGAATGTCAGCCCCCTCAGGGGAGCGGAGAATCATCGCCAGTGTGTAAGGCGAGTCAAGAGTAATATCTTCAAAGAGAGCATGGAGAGCCACGGCGTAAGGGCGCTCAGCATCAATCTCGCGGGCAAGAATAACCTCCCCCTTCAGGTAGCGGCCGATGTCAGGCAGCCGCGACTGCTCTCCGCCCAGCGCCCGGAACAGCCCTGCCTCATCGAAGTCCTCGGCCGCAATGAAGGGTGAACGCCACACCTCCTCGTAGCTCCCCCGCTGGCAGACCACCGCCAAGGCTATTTCAAACCGTCGGGAGTCAGAGCTGTAAATCTCGGTGTAAAGCCCCGGAGCTGCCGTCCCCTCGTCGCGCTTGGCAAAGGCTGTGGCCAGCTCAGTGGGGTCAGCGCTGAAATCGCGGGTCAGCGAGAGGCGGTTGATGCCATCATTGCCCGCTGCAAACAGAGCGATGCGACCCTGCGGCGGATAGTCACGCAAAATGTCGGTCACCGGATTATTGCCCGCATGGCTCCCCACAGCCGAGCCGAGACTGAAGTTCAGCACCATCGGCTTGCCACTCACGTCGGCATACTCCAGGGCGGCAGTCAGCCCGGCCGCTATCTCGTCGTCATAAAGCTCCCCGCCGAGGCTCACCATAAACAGCTCTGCCTCAGGCGCAATCCCCGAAAACTGGCTCACACCCTCAGCTCCCCCGGCAATCGCCGAAGTGTGAGTGCCATGGCCGCCGCATTCATGGTCAACGGCTTCCGGCGGAATGGAGTGCGGGTCCTCATAGCTGACCACCTCCGGCTCCCCGCTCTCGCTTTCAGCAGCCGAGGCGGTGCGCAGATAGCGCACCACGCGCGACACCTCCCGATTCCCCCCAAGGCTGAATGCAAGATGCCCCGGGTCAATCCCGCCGTCGATTACGGCTATCGTAACCCCGCGACCCGTAAAGGGAAGAATGTCTGCCGCCTGACGGATGCGGCTAACACCCGTCGCCTGGCGCGTGACATCGAGCGTGGGATAATAACGACGCGGAACCTCCCCCGCATCCCCTGCCAACGGCACTCGCGTTCCGCTCAGCTTCCCGGCGGCTCGCATCGTGCGGGTCCACAGACTCGGGGTGGCAGAGTGACTGACAAGCGTGGCAGTGCCGAGAAGAAGCGCCACAAGAAGGCGCACCGGGGGAAAGCGTAGCGGTTTCATGTCACGAAGTTACAACAAAATTCCCTGCGTGACAAGATTTTAAGGCTATTTAAGAAACATATGTGCCCCCGGCCGTGTTACCTCTGTGGAGTTTTGGCACAGATTATGTTATCTCCCCGCTCCGAAAACCCTGAAACCAAAAACACTTAAAATATAAGACTTATGAATATCACTCCCTTAGCCGATCGCGTTCTCATCGAGCCTATGGCTGCCGAAGAGGTCACCGTAGGTGGCATCATTATTCCTGACTCCGCCAAGGAGAAACCCCTCAAGGGCACTGTGCTCGCCGTAGGTGGCGGCACTAAGGATGAAGAGATGGTGCTCAAAGCCGGAGACACCGTGCTCTACGGCAAGTATGCAGGCACCGAACTCGAACTCGAAGGCAAGAAATATCTGATTATGCGCCAGAGCGACGTGCTCGCCGTAATCGCTTGATAACCATAATTTTAACGCACTACAACAATGGCAAAAGAGATAAAATTCAATATCAAGGCTCGCGAAGAGCTCAAGAATGGCGTTGACGCACTGGCCGACGCCGTAAAGGTAACCCTCGGCCCCAAAGGTCGCAACGTGATTATCGAAAAGAAATTCGGCGCTCCCCACATCACCAAGGATGGTGTGACCGTAGCCCGCGAAATCGAGCTGGAAAACCCCTTCGAGAACATGGGCGCACAGCTCGTCAAGGAGGTTGCCTCCAAGACCGGCGACCAGGCCGGCGACGGCACAACCACAGCTACCGTGCTGGCACAGGCAATCGTGCGCGAGGGTCTGAAGAATGTGGCTGCCGGTGCTAACCCCATGGACCTGAAGCGCGGCATCGACAAAGCCGTGAGCAAGGTCGTGGAGGGCATCAAGGCGCAGGCTCAGGAAGTGGGCGACGACTTCGACAAGATTGAGAACGTGGCTCGCGTCTCAGCTAACGGCGACGAGGAAATCGGCCGCCTGATTGCCGAGGCCATGAAGAAGGTCAAGAAAGAGGGCGTAATCACCGTAGAGGAAGCCAAGGGCACCGACACCACCGTCGACGTGGTTGAGGGTATGCAGTTCGACCGCGGATACATCTCCCCCTACTTCGTGACCAACACCGAGAAAATGGAGTGCGAGATGGACAGCCCCTACATCCTGCTCTACGACAAGAAAATCTCCAACCTCAAGGATATGCTCCCCATCCTCGAAGCTACCGCCCAGAGCGGTCGCGGCCTGCTCATCATCGCAGAAGATGTTGACAATGAGGCGCTTGCCACTCTCGTGGTGAACCGCTTGCGCGGCTCCCTGAAGATTTGCGCCGTGAAAGCTCCCGGCTTCGGCGACCGTCGCAAGGAGATGCTCGAAGACATAGCCATCCTCACCGGCGGCAACGTAATCAGCGAGGTAAAGGGTATGCAGCTGGCTCAGGCCACCATCGCCGACCTCGGCACCGCAGAAAAGGTTGCTGTCAACAAAGACAACACCACCATCATCAACGGCGCAGGCTCCAAGGATGCCATCGCAGCCCGCGTAGGCCAAATCAAGGCTCAGATTGAAACCACAACCTCCTCCTACGACAAAGAGAAACTCCAGGAACGTCTCGCCAAGCTCGCAGGCGGCGTGGCCGTGCTCTACATCGGCGCCCCCTCCGAGGTCGAAATGAAAGAGAAGAAAGACCGCGTGGATGACGCTCTCTCAGCCACCCGCGCAGCCGTTGAGGAGGGTATCGTGCCCGGTGGCGGCACCGCCTACATCCGCACCCTCGCCGCTCTCGACGAGCTGAAAGGCGTCAACGACGACGAAAACACCGGCATAGCCATCATCCGTCGTGCAATCGAAGAGCCGCTGCGTCAGATTGTCAGCAACGCCGGCCTCGAAGGTGCCGTAATCGTGCAGAAAGTGAAAGAGGGAGAAGGTGACTTCGGCTTCAACGCCCGCACCGACACCTACGAGAACTTCTTCGCCACCGGTGTGATTGACCCCGCCAAGGTAACCCGAGTGGCACTCGAGAACGCCGCCTCAATCGCCGGCATGTTCCTCACCACCGAATGCGTAATCGCCGACAAGAAGGAGGAGAACGCAGCAGCCCCCGCAATGCCCGCACCCGGCATGGGCGGCATGGGTGGCATGATGTAAACCCGGACAACATATAGATAGTATCTTTAGCAGATAGAGAGGGGGGCAAGCCTAAGTGGCAAGCCTCCCTCTCGATTTATCACGAGCAACCTCGGTGCCCTCTAAGAAACGGTTTAAGTTTATGTCAATGCAATTTTGAGAGGTGTTTTTATATGAAGGATGAGGGATATAAAGAAAGAGCGAGACTACCCGACTAAGTGGTAGCCTCGACTTTACCTTTTTTTAGAGTGCTAAGGGAGCGACGAAGTCTCCAAAAGCACTTTTGTAGTGCAAAGGTAGCACTTTTATTTTTGTTTACAAAATTTTCACTCTACAAACTGTTATAATTGCCTTAGCATGAGGATATAGAGGAGAAATCAGGGATGAGTGGTCTGAATATCGGGGAGGTGTTGCAGAGTTTTTCGTAACAGCTTTTTATTTCCGTTACCATTTCTGAAGCTCGGTTTCCCGAAATCGTACCCATAATATACTTAATAACGCGAAGCGCACCGATAATGTTGTTTCGCTCGGCAGGTGTAGTGCCGGACGGACCTCGGCGAATTGCCTGCGGAAGTTTGAAGTCATATAGCAATTGACCGTGTGCGCAAGCGTTGCGGACTTGTCGGACGGTGTGCATATAATTCGTGAAGGTGATGACTTGACGGATGCCGAAAAGACTGGAAATAAGCATTTTGTCGTCGATTCCTTTAAGTTGTTCAAAGAGTTTTAGTACTGCACCGAATGTCATAAATTCCAATGTTTTCCATGCAGGAGCGAAACGGTCGTTGGGATTTTTATGATGGTGGCGATGAATTACCGAATTACGCTTAAAGTCTGCGGTGTAGACTTTACGTTCAAAATCCCGGGCATACGAGCGGTTTACAACTGCCGGGCAGACGAACCATATGGGATTGGATTTATATTTGTTGGAAAGATTGTTGATGAGATAAGTTCTGAATGCAACTTCTATGCGATTAAGATAGCGCATTAGGACAAGGCGCAAGTCAAAGTCGAAATAATAGAGGTTGACCGCGTCGTCAAACGTTGCATTCTCGATATACTCGTGAGTGCGATAAGTGAGATTAGGATAGGACTTTTCAACAGGAAAAAGATAAAAGCCAAGACGATAATATCCAATGTCGTTGAGGATTTCTTTTGCCTTTCCCTTGTCGAATATAGTAAGACCTCTTGATTCCAGAAGACTGATTTGTTGCTCTATTGTTGATGCTGTTTTCGCCATATTAAGGGTTTTGAAACGCAAATGTAGCAAAATATTGTGGCTTTACAAATCAGTTGGGAGATTATTTGATAATGATGCCGTTATTATATGCACTAATTGTTTGTACTCAGGGTTAGGTAAACCTTTTCAGTGGGTGGGGCGTAGATATATTACACACACTATATATATGTACCCCATATGAATCGAAGAACGTTTTGGATAGGTTGCACGCTCGTGGTCTTGTCGGCAGTCGCTTGGTTTGTCTCATGCAAACACTCGCGGGAGGCGTTGGAGGCTGTGGAAGAACCTGCAGTGGACCGGCTTGGCACACGTGGCGACGGACCCTCTTACGACAAATCGCAGGACACAACGCTGCAACGGCTCATCCGCCAAGTGGCTCCACGCTTTACTCAGCATACCTTTCATGACCTGATTTCCGGCGACTCGCTGGAGTATAATCTTTATGTGCCCCGGGGGGTAAGTGCAGATGAAACTTATCCGCTGGTGCTATTTATGGCCGATGCCAGCACCCCCGGACGTGGCGTGAAGGCTCCACTCCTGCAGGGATTGGGTGCACTTGTCTGGGCTGCACCGGAGTGGCAACGGGAGCATCCATGCGCAGTGCTCGTGCCTCAGTTCTCCGGTCGGGCTGTCAACGACGAGTTTGAACACTCCACCGAGGTCGATGCCGTGATGCGCTTGCTTGACGACGTGGCTAACGAACTACCCGTTGACCGTAACCGCATCTACACCACCGGACAGTCAATGGGAGGAATGATTTCCATGTATCTCTGCATAACATATCCCGAAGTATTTGCAGCAGCCATGCCCGTGGACTGCCATTGGGACTCCAGCGAATTCGGAGAACTCGTGCGGCATCCGATGGTTTACATAACCGCCGGAGGCAACCCGAAGTCACAGGGGGGAGCCCGGGCAGTGCAGAACCATGCAGCCGCCCAAGGGATTGCTTGCGACACAGTCTCCATCAACGCCCGAATTCCACTTGCAGACCAGGATTCAATTTGCCGCCACCTGCTGGCCAAAGGTGCTCCGATTAATATTATCACATTCAGAACCGGCACAGTCCTCCCTGCCGGAGAAACCGAGGGTGAACACATGCACAGCTTCGATGCCGCCTACCGATTGCTCCCTCCGCGAGAATGGCTTTTCCGCCAACACCGTTGAAAAAGGTTTAATTTGAGTGCGATTTATTGGTATTTATTAAGAAAACAGCCCCTTAATTGTTAAATCATAGTTAAAAAGAAAAGCGTGACTAAACGTTTTCGTGTGTCGAGTATCATAGAAGCAAACGAAACGAAAACAATATCACACATAACACTTTTAAGCATTATGATGAACAAGAAGATTTTAAGCCTGGCTCTCGCCGCCTTTTCCATGATACCCGTAACCGCAATGGCTCAGCAGAGCGCACAGAGCTGCTCCTCCGAGAAAAGCTGCACCGAGCAATCCTGCGGCAAACAGCGCAAGGGAGCACCCGATCAGTTCGAGGGTATTCAGCTCACTGAGGCACAGCGCACCCGTCTGGCCGGAGTGAAGATGCAGGCGGATTCTGCCAAGCTTACCCGAATGAAAGCCCGCAAGGCGGAGTGCACCAAAGATGGCCGTCAGCTCCCCGAGGCAGGCAAGAGCGCCAAGCAGGGCAAAGACTGCAAACAGGGCAAAGCTTGCGAGGGTCAGAAATGTGACTCAGCAGCCGTAGCAGCCCGCAAGCAGGCTCGCAAAGAGGCCATGGCAGCCCGCAAACAGGCTAAGAGCGATTACCTCAAGCAGGTAAAGGATATCCTCACCCCCGAGCAGTATGTGCAGTTCCTCGAGAACAACTACATGCAGGCAGGCCGTCACGGCGGCAAACAGGCCAAAATGAATGGTCGCAAGGGTGGCAAAGGCTCAAAGCACGGAATGGCCTCCAAGTCCGGCAAACAGGGCAAGAAAGGTGACCGTCAGGGCAAGCGCGGCGAAGGCCGTCAGCAGAAGCAGTCAGCCGCAACCCGGACTCAGAGCTAATCGAGAGTAAAAGCAACCCAAAAGCTTTCAAGAAAGCAAGAAAAACATAACATAGGCAAACACTGAGAGCTGCGTCGTAATTTCGGTTTCGACGCAGCTCATCTTTGTTTGTACTTTACTCTATTTCCCGAATCACTTAGAGCCAAATTTACCATAAACAACGGCATTCATGTCTGCCGGGAGGCGGGGTTATTCGTCGCCGCTGTATTCGGGGGGGAGGTAGTTGTGGCGCAGAACGCTCAGTAGCATCATCATGGCGTGGTTGGTGGCTGACTCCATCACTTCGTCACGGTCGCCGCTGAAGTGACGAACTTCGCTGACTACGAGGTCGTTGTATTTCACTGCAAACCACACGGTGCCGACCGGCTTCGTCGGGGTGCCTCCGTCAGGCCCGGCTATGCCCGTGGTGGCCATACCGCAGTTAGTGTGCATCAGGGCACAAACCCCTTTAACCATCTCTTCGGCCACCTGGCGACTGACGGCGCCGTAACGGGCTATCAAGGCGCGGTCAACGCCGAGCACTCGAGCTTTGACATCGTTGGAGTATCCGACGACTGAGCCAAGGAAATAGGCCGAGGAGCCGGAGGTCTGCACTATGCGGTGGGCAATTCCTCCACCGGTACATGATTCGGCGGTGGCTACGGTCAGCTCACTCTCCAGCAGACGCCGCCCGAGTGTCTGCGAGAGATTCAAATCCTCAAGCGCTACGACCTCTTCCGGGAAAATATCGGCCAAGGCACGCTGATAGCGGTTCATGTTGAAGCGAAGAAGCTCCAGCCCGTGGGACTTTCCGATGAGGCGGATGTGGGTGCAGAGCGCGCGGGTGCGGAAGTCAATTGAAATGTACTCCGGGAGCGCTGTGCGGAAGTGCTTCATTACGCGCTGGAGGTCCTCACGCGTGTAGCCGTAGATGACCACGTGTCGGTGCTCGGTGTGCTGTGTGGGTGTTGTCATGGCAGGGCAGTTTAGGTTTTGGAGTGTCAGATGGTTACTCGTGAATATGGGGGCAGATCGAGCGAGGCTGTCTCGCCACGCAGGAACTTGAAGTAGCCTGCAATAGCCACCATGGCCGCATTGTCGGTGGTGAAGGCGCGCGGAGGAATCCAGGCGCGTATTCCCCGCTGTTCGCAGAAGCGGGCAACGGCCTCGCGCACGCCACTGTTGGCCGAGACGCCACCACCGATAGCCAGATGCTTCACCGGGTGTTTCTCCACGGCTTTGGCTAATTTGTCGAGCAGAATGTCGATGATGGTCTGCTGAAGGGAGGCAGCCAGGTCAGACTTGTTCTGCTCAATGAACTCGGAGTCTTTGCGCAGAGCGTCGCGCAGGGTGTAGAGGAAAGAGGTCTTCAGTCCTGAGAAGGAATAGTCAAGCTCCGGGATATGGGGCTTTGCGAATTTGAATCGGGAGGAGTCACCTTGAGCGGCGAGGCGGTCGATATGCGGCCCACCGGGATAGGGGAGGCCAAGCAGCTTGGCGCACTTATCGAAGGCTTCCCCGGCGGCATCGTCAATGGTGCGTCCGAGAATCTCCATTTCGTGAGGTGAGCGCACCATGATGATTTGCGAGTTGCCTCCGGATATGAGCAGACACATGAAAGGAAATTCCGGCACCTCATCATCTGCCGAGGAGCGCACGAATTGAGCCAGGACATGTCCGTGCAGGTGGTTGACATCGACCGTGGGAATTCCCAACGATATGGCCAGTCCTTTGGCGAAGGAAGTGCCCACGAGCAGCGAGCCGAGCAGCCCGGGACCGCGGGTAAAGGCTATGGCCGACAGTTCTTCCTTGCTCACGCCGGCCTGACGGAGAGCCTCGCTCACGACCGGCACAATGTTCTGAATATGTGCGCGGGAGGCAAGTTCCGGCACAACACCGCCGAAGGCTTCATGCACCTTCTGGGATGCAATCACGTTGCTCAGGAGCAGCCCGTCGCGCACGACGGCTGCCGAGGTGTCATCGCAGGATGACTCTATGCCAAGTATTATATCGCTCATATTCTGCAAAGTTAGTGAATAGAATTTTGTCCGCCAAAAAAATATGAGTAATTTTGTAGTCTGATTTCCCCTGAATTCAAGGTGCGCAAGGCTTACAAGATACTCCGAAATATTCTGTTTTCGATTCTGCTTACACTTGCAGTGCTCTACGTGGCGCTGTATGTAGCTTTGTCATTGCCTCCGGTGCAGAATTTTGTCAAGGAGGTGGCCTGTAGTGAACTTAACCGTATGACCGGCGGACGCTTCAGCGTGGAGAGGGTCAGCATCTCCCCGTTTAACAAGGTGATTTTACAGGGGGTTGCGCTTGACGACCCTGAGGGGAAGCCGGTGGCAAGAATCGAGACGGTGGGTGCCGGCATAGCCATCTGGCGCCTGATTATGGAGCAAGAGATTGTGATTACCTTCGGCGAGATTGTGGGGCTTGACGGCCACATTACGCAGGCTCGCGAGGGGGAACCCACCAATATCCAGTTTCTGATTGACGCCTTCGCATCGAAGGACAATAATAAGCCTCCCAAGCCTTTTGACTTGCAAATCAACAATATTGTGCTGCGGCGCTGCGCTGTCACTTACGACCGTCTGTGGGTGCCGCGCATGAAAGACAAGGCTCATTTCGACGCTTCGCATGTGCGGGTCACTGACTTGGCCGCCGACCTTCGTCTGCCGGTGATGCGCAACGACGATTTTGTGGTTGACCTGCGCCGCCTCTCGCTGCATGAGGCCTCTGGATTTACGCTGGAAAGCCTTAGTGGACGTTTTGTAATCAATGCCAATCAGTTGGCTGTTAGTGATTTACTTGTAAAACTTCCCGGCACCACCCTGAGCCTTGGCGATTTCGATTACCCGATTCAGGGATTTAAGAATCTGCCTGAGCAGCTGCGCACTCAGCCCCTGCATCTTTCTCTGACTGACACGAGGATTACACCGGCAGACTTCAGCGCTTTCCTCCCTGCACTGGCTAACTATCCGAAACCACTTACTCTGACTCTGAATGCGAATTATCATCGCGGCGACCTCAGTCTCGATGCCTTTAACCTGCGCATGCCTGAAGGGATTGATATGCGGCTCAGAGCGAAAGTGACCGGGCTGGAGGGGAAACCGGCAGACATGCGCCTTGACCTCCCGATGCTTATGCTGACGGCTGACGGCGACGCGGTCAGTGCCCTTATAACTGACTTCATGACCCTCCCGGCTTCTGATGCTTCTCTCATCCGCCGTCTGGGCTCAATCCGGGTGAACGCTTCCGGACGGGGAAGCCTGTCCGGCGGTTCCCTCAAGACCGGGGTAGAGAGCGCGCTTGGCACGGCGCAGGTTCAGGCCGTAGCCCGCCGTACGGGTGCTCTCTGGAGCCTTGACGGCGAGGTGTCGACTGCCGGCTTTGAGGTGGGACGACTGCTTGACAATGATATGCTTGGACGCGTGGCGGTTCATGCCTCAGGTGCCGCGCGGGTGGGTAAAGGTGTGCTCGACGGACATGTGGAGCTTGACGCCCCGCTCGTGGAGTTCAAGGGATACTCTTATCATGGGCTGACCGCTGACCTTACCAAGCAAGGAACAATGATGCGAGGCTCCCTCGCCATGCTTGATGAAAATGTTGACTTCGACATCGAGGGTGAGGCTGACCTTGCCGGCACACTGCCGCATGTAGACCTGCATGGTGCGGTACGCACACTGCGGCTTTCACCTCTCAACCTGGCTTCGCAGTATGCCGATGCCGAGGCTGCAGGTGTCTTCGACGTGAGCCTTTCCGGCAATTCGCTCGACAACCTGAACGGCTATGCCGACTTCTCTGACCTTCATTTCTCCAACACCCGTTTCCCGAATCTTGCATTGGAGCATCTGCGCCTGGAGAGCAATCATGAAGCGCTCCCTTACAGTCTCTCGCTCGAGAGCGACCTGCTCTCAGCCTCCGTCACCGGCGACTTCAACATAGCAGGACTGCCGGCCTCCATGCGCCGTCTGGGTGCCTACTTCCTTCCCACATTGATAGGGGAGTGCCCCGAGGCTCCCGCGCAGGCCTATGACTGGCAAGTGAAAATCAACCACTCATCACCCCTCCTCGCGCAATTCAAGCTTCCGATTACGCTGCTTGAAGACCTTGAACTTTCAGGCAGCTGCGACACTCGCAGCGGGCGTGCTGACATGAGCATGGAGATTCCCTATCTGCAACAGGGGAAAGACAAACTGATTCGCGACACACGCCTGAAGCTGGATGTGGACACAGCCACCAATCTGTGCCGCCTGAATCTCTCGACCAAGTATCCGAACAAGAAGGGAGACATAGACCTCTCATTGCAGGCCTTGGCGCGTGGCGACAGTCTCCACACCGATGTCGGCTGGCGTTTCGACCGCCCCCGCTCCTATGCCGGCGGCGTATCGCTGACGAGCCTCTTCGGCACACCGACGCCTGAGGGACGACCGGTTACGGTGCTCGTCAATCCCTCGAAGTTCGTAGTAAATGACACCGTCTGGCAGGTCGATCCGGCACGCATGAGATGGGAGTCAAAGACGCTTAGCATTGACAGCGTGTGTGTGCACCGTCCGGGCCAGCAGGCTTTTATTAACGGTGTGGCCTCTGCGAGCGCCGAGGATGAACTGCTGGTGGCTCTGCGCAACATTGATCTCGACTATGTGTTCGAGTCGCTGAACATTAACTATGTGACCTTCGGCGGCCGCGCCTCCGGCGATGTCAAAGCCTCAGCGCTGCTCAGCCCGCGTCCGGTGCTGCGTACTGACGGATTGGCCGTGGCCTCCCTGACATATAACAACTCCCTGCTTGGGGATGCGCTCATCAAGAGCTATTTTGACAACGACCAAAAATCGGTGCGCATTGATGCCGATGTCACGGAGCGCAGCCGCAAAGTGGCCACAATCGGTGGCGACATCTTCGTCACGCGTGATTCTCTAAGCATAGGGATTGCAGCCGACAGCGTCAACGTAGGTTTCCTCCAGCCCTTCATGGCCGCCTTCAGCTCCGCCGTCGAGGGGCGTGCCTCAGGGCATGTGCAGCTCTACGGTACCTTCAAGGATATTGACCTCACAGGCCGCGTGCATGCCGACTCGCTGCGCATGAAGGTAGATGTCACCAACACCTGGTATTCCGCCTGCGACTCCGTAATCATCGACCCGGGGCTTATAAACCTCTCGAATATCACCCTGCGTGACCGTGACGGCCACACGGCGCTCCTGAACGGAGAGGTGCGCCACCGCTACTTCCATGACCCCACGTTTGACTTCGTTATAACCAAGGCTCGCAACTTCCTTTGCTATGACACGGGTCCGGCCGACAATCCCCGTTGGTGGGGCACAATCTATGGCAACGGCTCCGGCAAAATGCATGGTGTGCCGGGCTATATAACCGTGGAGGTAGACATGACCTCCGCCCCGGGCTCAACTTTTACTTTCGTGCTTGATGACCGAGAGGAAGCGGTTGACTATGAGTTTATAACCTTCTCCGACCGCCGGCGCGAAGCCGAAGAACTGCGCCTGCGTGAGCAGCTTGCCTCCGAGCAGGAGGAACCGGAATTCCTTCAGCGCTTCCGCCGCATGGCCGAGCAGCAGGAGCAGGGACCCCCGACACGCTACGAGATGGACCTGCGCATGACCGCCAATCCCGACGTCAAGGTAAACATAATCATGGATCCCGTGGCCGGCGACAAGATTGCCGCTACCGGTGGGGGCAACCTGCGCATGACCTATAACTCTGACGATGAACTGAATCTCTACGGCACCTACACACTTGCGCAAGGCTTTTATAACTTCACTCTTCAGGATCTCATCGTGCGTGACTTCAAGATTCGCGAAGGCTCTAAAATCTCCTTCAACGGCGACCCGCTGCGAGCCATGCTCTCGCTAACTGCCGCCTACCGCGTGAACACATCCCTGACCGAACTTGACAAGTCTTTTGCCACCGACCGCGAGCTGAACCGCACCAACGTGCCCGTCGAGGCTCTGCTGAAGGTGAACGGCGAGATGCAAAGCCCGGAGATAACCTTCGACCTCGACTTCCCGACCCTCTCGGCCGATGTGGCCAGCAAGGTGCGCAGCATCGTCTCCACCTCCGACATGATGAACCGCCAGATAATCTATCTCCTGGCGCTCAACCGCTTCTATACGCCTGACTACATGAACGGCGAGAACAATAACAATGAGCTTGCCTCAGTGGCCTCCACCACACTCTCCACACAGCTCGGGCAGATGCTCGGACAGCTCGCCCCGGGCTGGACCTTCTCCCCCTACTTCCGCACGGATAAGGGTGACTTTTCCGACATGGAGGTTGACCTCGCTCTCTCCTCGGCGCTGTTCAACAACCGCCTGCTGCTCAACGGCAACCTCGGCTACCGCGACCGCTCCACCTCCAACACCACTTTCGTGGGCGACTTCGATATAGAGTACCTGCTCAACCCCTCCGGCTCCCTTCGCCTGAAGGCCTACAATCACTTCAACGACCAGAACTACTACCTGCGTTCGGCACTGACCACACAGGGACTCGGCATTGTCTACAAGCGCGACTTCAACCGCTTCCTCCCCGGTCTCTTCCGTAAGCGTCGTCCGAAAACCGCTCCTGCCGACACCACAAAGAAATGAATACAGCTGATGTAATTGAGTCGCGGCTGATGTTGCTGCGAGATGAAGAAAAAGCCGGATGGCTTTCCAAGTTCTTTCAGATTAAGCCGGGAGGCTATGGTGAAGGTGATCGGATGCTCGGCATCAATAACCCGCAGGTGCGTGCTGTGGTGAAGGAATTCCGCAAGGTTGCGGATGTAGAGGATGTGCGACGCCTTGCGGCCTCCCCGTGGCATGAAATACGTGTGACGGGACTTCTCCTGCTCGTGGAGCTGTACCATACTGCGCGCGTTAAAGACAGGAAGAGCCGCCGCAGGAAAGCGTCTGACATTCCGGACTCAGATGCCGATTATTCCCGCGAGAGTGCCCGCGCGTTGGTTGATGAGTATCTCGGCTTGATTCCTTGTGGTAACAACTGGGATTTGGTGGATTTGGTCGCCCCCAAGATTTTGGGCGACTGGCTCACTGATCATCCCGAAGAACTTTGTCTGCTCGACGAGTTGAGCGAAATCAATGACCTGTGGCATCAACGAGTGGCCATCGTCAGCACTTGGACCCTCATCCGAGCCGGAGTCTATGAGCCGACATTGCGCCTCGCTGAGCGCTATCTGACGCATTCCCACGACCTCATCCATAAAGCTTCGGGCTGGATGTTGCGCGAGGTAGGCAAACATGGGGGCGAGCCTGAATTGCTGGGCTTTCTTGACCGCCATGCAGCCCGGATGCCACGCACCATGCTCCGCTACGCCCTCGAAAAACTTCCGACCCACCGTGCCCGCTACATGCAGATGCGCTGACGGGTGCTATTTGGCTCTCACAGAAGTTTTTTGTACCTTTGCAATCATTATGGCTCGCATTCTTTGCATTGACTTCGGCCGCAAACGTTGCGGTGTGGCTGTGACCGATCCGCTTGGCATTTCGGCCAACGGACTCCCCACTGTGCCCACGCATCAACTCATGGACTTCCTGAAGGATTATTGCCGGCGGGAGGCGGTGAGCCGCATCGTCATGGGTAAACCTACGCAGCTCAACGGTCAGCCCAGCGAGTCCATGCGCTATATCACCCCTTTCCTGAACAGGCTGCGAAAGGAGCTCCCGGAGATTCCGGTAGTGATGCACGACGAGCGCTTCACCTCCACCATAGCCCATCGCGAGATGCTTGCCGCCGGGCTTAAGAAGAGCCGCCGACAGGAGAAGGAACTGGCCGACAAGACCGCTGCCGTGCTCATCCTCACCGGCTATCTTGACTCCCTTTCGATGCAGGGACTGAACATTTGAAAACAATCATTTACAGCAATGTTATTACCTATATATCTATATGGCCACCCGGTGCTCCGCAAGGAGGCTGAACCGATTGAGGCCGCTGACAATAATGAGGAGCTGAAGAAGCTCATCGCCGACATGTGGGAGACCATGTATAACTCCGAAGGTGTGGGGCTGGCTGCACCGCAGATTGGCAAGTCCATTCAGCTCGTGGTGCTCGACGGCTCCGCGCTGGCAGAGAAATTCCCTGAGTGCGAGAATTCACGCATGTGCCTGATAAACCCGGAGATAGAGCCGGCCGAAGGTGCGGAGCTTGTTTCTCTGGAGGAGGGTTGTCTCTCTGTGCCCGGACTCTCGGAGACCGTCAAGCGCCCCGACCGCATCGTCATGAACTGGCTCGATGAGAACTTCGAGGAGCATGAGCAGGAATTCCACGGCTTCCTGGCCCGCATCATCCAGCATGAATGTGACCATCTGATAGGCAAGGTCTACGTTGACCGCATTTCACCCATCCGCAAGCAGCTCATCAAGAGCAAGCTCAACAACATTGTGCGTGGACGCGTGGCCTGCGACTACCGCACCAAAGCCGCAACCTCAAAACGCTAACCATAAAAAACTATGGCTGACGACAAGAAAATAATATTCTCCATGGTGGGAGTGAGCAAGGTCATTCCCCCTCAACGACAGATTCTTAAGAACATCTATCTCTCGTTCTTCTACGGTGCCAAGATTGGCATCATCGGTCTGAACGGCTCAGGTAAGTCAACACTGATGAAAATCATTGCCGGGCTTGACAAGAGCTATCAGGGCGAGGTGGTGTTCTCCCCCGGCTACTCCGTGGGCTACCTGGAGCAGGATCCGAAGCTCGACCCTGACAAGACTGTGCGTGAAATCGTGCAGGAGGGTATGCAGCCCACTCTCGACCTGCTGGCCGAATTCGACCGTGTTAACGAGGCCTTCGCCGATCCCGAGGTGCTGGAAGACCCCGACAAGATGGAGAAACTCATAGAGCGTCAGGCCGAGCTGCAGGACAAGCTCGATGCCTGCGACGCCTGGAACCTCGACAACCGTCTGGAGCGTGCTATGGATGCGCTGCGCTGTCCCCCTGACGACCAACCGGTGCGCGAGCTTTCCGGCGGTGAGCGCCGCCGTGTGGCTCTCTGCCGCCTGCTCCTTCAGGAGCCTGACGTGCTGCTGCTTGACGAGCCGACCAACCATCTTGATGCCGAGAGCATCGACTGGCTCGAGCAGCATCTGCAGCAGTATAAGGGCACTGTGATAGCCGTGACCCACGACCGCTACTTCCTCGACCATGTGGCCGGATGGATTCTCGAACTCGACCGTGGCGAGGGAATCCCCTGGAAGGGCAACTACACCTCCTGGCTCGACCAGAAAACCAAGCGCATGGCACAGGAGGAGAAGACAGCCTCCAAGCGCCGCAAGACGCTTGAGCGCGAGCTTGAATGGGTGCGCATGGCTCCCAAGGCCCGTCAGGCCAAGGGTAAAGCCCGACTCAATAACTACGACTCCCTGCTCAACCAAGACCAGAAGGAGCGCGAAGAGAAGCTGGAAATCTTCATCCCCAACGGCCCGCGCCTCGGCAACAAGGTGATTGAGGCTCAGGGATTGAGCAAAGCCTTCGGTCAGAAAGTGCTCTTCGACGGCCTTGACTTCATGCTTCCCCCGAATGGCATTGTGGGTGTGATAGGCCCCAACGGTGCCGGTAAAACCACCCTCTTCCGCCTCATCATGGGTCAGGAGAAAGCCGATGCCGGCAGCTTCGATGTGGGCGAGACAGTGAAGATTGCCTACGTTGACCAGACCCACAAGGATCTCTCCCCCGAGAAGAGCGTCTACGACGTTATCTCTCAGGGAGTGGAAAGCTTCCGCATGGGTGGCCGCGACATGAACGCCCGCGCCTATCTGTCGAAATTCAACTTCACCGGAGCTGACCAGGAGAAGAAAATCGGAGTGCTCTCCGGCGGTGAGCGCAACCGCCTGCATCTGGCCATGGCGCTCAAGGAGGAGGGCAATGTGCTGCTGCTTGACGAGCCGACCAATGATATCGACGTCAACACCCTGCGAGCCCTTGAGGAGGGTCTTGAGAACTTCGCCGGATGCGCCGTGGTGGTAAGCCACGACCGTTGGTTCCTCGACCGCATCGCCACCCATATCCTCTCCTTCGAGGGTGACGGCAAAGTCGTGTTCTATCAGGGCAGCTATTCCGACTACGAGGCTTACAAGAAAGCTCACGACCCGAACCCCGCGCCCAAGCGAGTGCGCTATCGCTCGCTGACCTGACCCCGGGTGTGAACAATTCCTGACCTGCAATGTTGTTAAGATAAAATAACAAACACAAACACAAACATCTTAACAACGCTATGAAAAAATACATTTGCAGAGTGTGCGACTGGGTCTACGACCCCGCGGAAGGTGACCCTCAGGGTGGCATCGCTCCCGGCACCGCTTTTGAAGATATCCCCGAAGATTGGGTATGCCCCGTGTGCGGAGTAGGCAAGGAGGACTTTGATGAACTCCCTGACGAAAGCCCCGCCTGAGCACAGATTATGATTAACGACTTAACGGCCGCTGCGCATTACGCGAAGCGGCCGTTTGGTGTAATGTCTGCCGGTTAAGAAAAAATATCGGGTAAAAGTTGCGGCGAAAGGAAATTTTGTGTAACTTTGCTTTCGGGAGATTTCTTTCCGAAAAATAGTATCCCTTTGGGAAGTCTGACTGCACACTATTCTCTAACTAAATATCAACAGTATGACAAAACACATCACCAAAATTAGACAAATGCTTGCGGCGACGCTGCTGCTTGCCGTCGGGGGGGCAATCCCGTGGCAAAACGCTAATGCCGAACGGCTTCTGACGGAGAACTTCGACTACACCCCCGGCGACCTGTATCAGCAGGGAGGCTGGATGAAGGCCGGTACGGATGCTAACTCACCTATCCAAATTCTTCCCCAGGCGCTTGAGTATGCCGGTTATCCCACAGATGGAGGCAAAGTAGAGCTGGGTCAGACCAAAACGGCGCAAGATTTGTTCCGGGCTTTTGATGTTGATAAGACCATCAGCTCAGGAACGGCTTATGTTTCTTTCCTCATAAATGTAAAGGATTTAGGCGCCAAGGATAATAAAGCCTATTTCTTTGCCTTTGTGCCTGAAACAGCCAAAGGACTCTCTGATGGGTCTACTGTCAGCTCTGAGTTCGTGAAAATCTTTGCTCTGCCATCAGCAAACGAAGGTAAATTCAACTTGGCGTTTGCAGCAAACGGTAACTGCACCAAGGCAGACGTGAACCGTTCCCGCGACCTTGACTTGAACACCACTTATCTCGTAGTGTTGAGCTTGACGTTCGTTGACGGTAACAACAACGACATTATCAAGATGTGGGTGAACCCGGTTATCTCCAAGAATGAACCGGCGGCTGACGTGACCCGCGATCCGAACACAGATAATGGGGGCGACATGAGTGTCACATCAGGTGGTTTCAAATATGTGGAACTTCGCCAGGGGCAGACCGCTTCGATTGACGCTCCGCTCGTGGAAATCGACGGGCTGCATGTGGCCGACTCCTGGGCTGACCTCTTCGATGAGATTCCCGAAGTGAAGACCCCGCTGCTGACCTCTTCTGTCGCCACCTACCGCTTCGGCGCAGGCTACGTAGGTACCCCCTTCAGCTTCACCTCACTCATTGCCGGTGAAAACCTCAAGGGTGACATCACCTTCACCCTCCCCTCCGACATCACAGCCTCTCCCGCATCAATCAGCGCCGAGGAGGCCGCCGAGGGTGTGGAGGTGACCTTCACCGTGACCCCCGCTGCGGCTGACTTCAACTATGACCATGTGATTACAATCTCCAGCCCCGAGGCCGAGGACTACACAATCAACGTCGTGGGTGAGATTTATCAGATTACCGACGTGTCAAATGCCACCAAGGTTTATCAGCTTGCCCAGGACTCGAATAACGAGGGTGAACTCTTCCGCTACACCGGCAAAGCCGTCGTGACAGCAATCACCACCGAGACCGGCAACTATGGCATTGAAACGATGGTCTACATGCAGGACATCATCGGCGGCATGAAGATGGGTTCCATGGTGTTCGACCTCTCGGAGTCCGACCTGGCCGTGGGTGACGAAATAACTAACGTGACCTTCATGCTCCTGGACATCAACAAGAATACTCCGGTGATGTATCCCTTGCAGACTCAGGCTGACAAACCGTTCTACGAGCGCACAGCCACCGGCAAGACCAAAACCCCTGTCGAGGTTTCCCCGGGAGAGATTACAGCCACCACCGCCCCCTCTTATCTCTATCGTCTCGTGCAGGTGAAGGATGTGACCTTCACTGAGGCTGACGGCACCAAAGCCTTCGCAACTGCCGTTACACCCATTTCCGACGGGGAGCACACAGCTCAGGCCGTTGTCATGAACTCCTCAGGCCTCATCGGCCAGCCCATCCCTCAGGGCACAGTGACCCTGACCGGCATCTCCCGCTATCATGACAAGCTCGGGGTCTACCTGCGCAGTGCCGACGATATCATTGCCGGCGCTCCCGAAATGAGTGTGACCGCCGAGACAATCTTCAAAGAGGTTGCCGCTCCCGTGGGTGAAAGCACTCCGCTCGTGAAGTTTACCGTGGTAGCCGAGAATCTGCCTGCCCCCGCACCCATCCTGTTCGGTGGCGCCAACGCAGCTCTCTTCAGCTCCGACCTTACCGAGATTCCCGCCGGCTCAGGCACACATGTGGTGACTGTGAGCGTGAAGCCCGAAACCACCGGAAGCTTCTCCGCCAACTTCATGATTGACGCCGATGCCATCTCCTCTGAGTTTAACTACTCCCGTAAAGTAGAGGTGAAGGCCTATGACCCCGAAAACCTGCCTGCCATCACCATCACTCCCGCCACCCTCAACCTTGAGGCCAAGCCCGGCGAGACCGTGACCGCCACCGTGAAGCTCAACTCTTCCGGCTGCTTCGACTATATCACCGGCAAGGCATCCGTAATGACCGGCGTGCTGCTTATCAACAACACCTTCATGCCCGCCAACTCCAATGACGTTGAGCTGACCGTCACCTTCAAACCCACAGCTGAGGGAACCTTCACCGAGACCTGGACCTACACCACCTCAATGTGTGAGACCCCGGCCACACTGACCGTGACCGCCGTGTGTGAGGGTGAGCGCCCGCAGGAACCCACTCAGGGTGACGAGTTCAAGGTGTCAGATGCCAACCCGCTCATAGCCTATACTCAGGACTTCGCAAGCGTGGAATCCAATCAGCCCCTGAAGCTCGAAGGCTGGACAAATGTAGCTGTTGAGGGGACTCGCGCCTGGTGGGGCTACGTCTCAACTGATGCCGACGACCCCTTCCATGCAGCCAAGGTGACTGCCTACGACTCCGCAATCGCTCCCGAAGATGCCGAACCCGTAGAGATGCTTCTCATCTCCCCGGCACTCAACTATAAAGATGCGGCTGACCGCAACCTGACCTTCAAGTTGATGGGCATGTATCTCGCTGAAGGCCAGCTGTCAAAGCTCGACGTAATGCTCGGCGAACCTAACGGCACCGACCGGCCTGACTTCTACGTGATGGACGGATTCGAAATTCCCGCCACAGCCGACGAGGCCGGAGAATGGATTCCCTACACCGTAGACATGTCCCTGGTGCCCGACATGCCCGACACCTTCTTCATTGCCTTCCGCTTCACCTCGGAGCGCAGCCGTGCTGAAGCCGCCACTTACTATGTGACAGACTTCGTGTGGAATCCCACAGCCACCGGCATTGAAGCCATAGCGGCTGACGGCCTCTACACCGTCTTCAACCTCCAAGGCATCCGTGTGCTCAAAGATGCCGATGCAGCAGCCGTGAAGAGCCTGCCTGCCGGTCTCTATATTGTGAATGGCCGCAAGACCATGATTAAGTAACAAGAGCGCAATTACCTTCTGATAAAAGGCGAGGTCCCGTTTCCGTGGGCTTCGCCCTTTTTATCAGAGAGACTGTCGTCGAAATGCGAACCCGACGGCGCCCTTGGCGCGGAGCGCCTATCCATTGTTAGGGGCTGTATCAGCCCCCGGGAAGCATGTAGCGACAATCATATCCGCATCAGCACCACACGACCGAAGC
>CANSAP010000033.1 GCA_947644715.1 uncultured Bacteroidales bacterium | reverse complement strand
CCGGGAATATCTCTCAACAAAAAGTCTTCCGACCACTATAACCCGCCGGGGCTGGCTCCGTACGTCGGGCTACCGGGGGGCTGAAGCCCCCCGGCTAACAGAGGATAGGCGCTCCGCGCCATGCAGTGTCGGGTTTACATTTTGACACACCCGCTTTATGCGAAGATTGTGTGTTCAGAATTTTTTCATGCCTATGCACTGTTGAGTGTTGTCTTTATTCACCCAAGTGTAGAATCCGTTACTGTAACCCATAAAGGTTCCTTCGGTAATGCATACGAAATATGCATGGTCGTTACTATACTGTGTTGAAGCCCAAAAGAATCCGTCAAGTTCCCCTGCTCCAATACGACGTAAGCCGCTGTTTACGGCGGTCACTACTTTTGAGAGAGCGGTGAGTTCGTAAAGCGCCGGACCGTACCATCCGGTTCCAAGTGCTTTTATCCAGGCACCGAAGGGTTGGTTGGAGGGTAGAGAGTTTTTGGTGCCATCGTTCTTGTTATATCCATAGTCGTTACAGAAGATGCCGTTTACATCCCATTTGAGATAGTCGTGGGATGTGGATATCATGGTTCCGTGCAGACCTTGTGCGTCTACTTCACACACAATGCCTTCAGTTGCGTAGGCATTCGGATAAGGGTCTCCTACGGAGTAGGTTACGGCTGTCTCTGTTTCGAATGAACAGATTTGACCATAGTAGTCGATATTATCAATTGTTGCTTTGACTCGATAATAGTATGTGGAGTTAATACTCAATGAGTTAATTTGGGCGCTATACTGGCCTGTTGATCCGGCTGATGCCGATATTGTTTTATAATTGGAGAGTGTGGGGTCGGTGGAGTATTCAAAGACACACCGTGATACAGATCCGCCACCTGTAACAGTTGCATTCAGTCGGGCGGTTTCCACACCAATGGAAGTTGCCTCGTCGGTGGTGACTTCAATAGTGGCAACTTCGGGGAAATCACCTCCTTTGACCGGGGCGAAACCTACGAGAGTTGATGTAGTGTTGTCAGACGCCTGGAAAAGGGTTGCGAATGTTGAGGCTGACTGTTTGTAGATTTTCGACCCGTAGCGTTCTCCCAAGAGGCTTAGTCCAAGCACCCCCTCGAGGGAGAGATTGTCACTTTGTCGGGGTAGTGCGACAACGGCCGCGGAGAGACCTCCGTCCAGGTATTGGTAGATTACGCTTGACAGTCCGTCAGAGGAGTGGAAAATTTCTTCATCGGAAGAGAGAGTCTGACGTGTATATCCCTTCATTGCAGCAGCCACCGTTTCAGGTGACGCACCCCAGTCTGTTACTACAGTCTTCAGTATTGCTGTTGTGTTTTTATCCGGAGAGACAGAACCTTGGTTGTTAATTACGGGTTCATCTGACGAACAGGCGGCCATCATCAATATGGCTGCCATACAAACGAAATATATGATTTTTTTCATGGCGGGAGTTTTATTTAAGATTGTTGAGGAGTGTGGATGCCAATTTCTGAAGCGCTGCTATTCGTGCCTCAAGGTTATAATGGTCGAAACCTTCATCGGGACGCTTTACACTGACGTGGCATTCTTCACTTATTCCTCCCGAGGTGGTGCATGTTATTGTAGCTTCTCCTTCGGATATGCCTGTAAGATATCCGGACGAAGATACTGTAACTACCGATGTGTCAGATGATTTCCAGGAAATAGTGTCGATGGAACCTGATGGTGAGAGGGTGGCAGTCAGTTGTCGGGCATAACCTAACAGGACGGTCGCCGTCTCCGGCAACGCTATTGATGTGGCTGCGCCTGCAACTGTCACTTTGACTGAGGCGGTGAGTCCGTTGGCTGTCGAGACGTTTACGAGAGCCACACCGCTGCCAACACCGGTTATAGTACCATTTTTATTGACCGAAACGACAGCTTCGTTAGAGGATGTCCATGTGAGCTGTGATGATGCTCCGAGCGGCTCCATAGAGTATCGCAGTTGCTGACTGTCACCTTCTTTTATTGTTACTTCATCGGAGGCAAAGGAAATAGAAGTAGGTTCAGTGCCGGAAGCTGTACCGTCAACAACCTTGTAGCAACCGGTTGCAACCTCCTGATTGTCGAGTTGTACCAGCATGTATAGAGTGCCTTTCTTCTTGGCTGTGAGGTAAATGGTAGTCCCTTCATCTTTCATGTCGAAAGCTCCGTATGTTGAAATGCCTGATACCATTCCATAGCTGTAATTGGGGGCTGCTCCGGCAGGAGAAAGGTTCACCTGCACGGCGATTGTCTCACCGATATTAACGGTTGCATCTGTTGGTGAAATGGAAACTTTTGTTGGATTGGGCGCACCGGTGACCTGAACGTATTCATAGTATTTACCGCTGCCGACATGCATGTTGTTGTCATAAGAGCCGCGATAGGAGTATGAATAACTGACCTCGAGTTTTATTATTTTGGAGCTTGCCTGAAGACCATATAGAGTGGCGAAGCAATCGGAGGATGTGTAGCCAATTCCAAGGTATTCTGCATCTCCTGGGTCAGTGAAGCTGAAGAAAGCGTGTGTGATGTAGCCGGCCGGCGCTGATGCCGTGCATCTAAGGGTTGCTGTTTCTCCGGCCTTGACTTTTACCGGGTTTGAGATTGTGCCGGATTGTGCTGTTATGGAAATAAAAATTCCAATAAGAGCAATAAATAATCGTAAATGTTTCATTAGGGTTGTTTTACAGAATAAAGTGTGTGCAAAGGTAATAAGAATAAAGTTGGTTGGCAAATTTGGATTGTCGAAAATTCAAGCGGGATTGGGTGGCTTTCTGAAAAAAGTTGTAAATTTGTCGCCATGTTTAATCTTACCCCTTTGGTCAGGAGGCATTTTCTGTGGCAGGCGCGGCGCTTTGATTCGTGGGCTGCTCCGGGGATGTGTGAGCAGGTGCAGCTTGAGCAGTTGCGCTCGTTGCTGCGTGAGGCTGCGGCTACGGAGCATGGTCGCCGGTATGGCTATGAGGCTTTGGCGCATAGTTCCCGTGATTTGGCGGCTGAGTATGCTGAGCGGGTGCCGCTCACTGATTATGAGGCTATTCGCGAGACTACGATGCGCATGGTAAGGGGTGAGAGTGACCTGCTTTGGCCGGGGCGAACGCGTAATTTCGCGCAGAGCAGCGGCACGAGCGGGGGTAAGTCGAAGTTCATCCCAATCACTCCGGCTTCGCTGCGGGAGAATCATTATGCGGGGGCCTCTGATGCCGTAGCCGCTTACTTGCGGCTGAATTCGGAATCTCGACTTTTCTCCGGCAAAGCGTTGATTCTCGGCGGTTCGTTTGCGAATGAGCTGGCCGACCTGCCGCGGGGTACGCGTGTAGGTGACCTGAGTGCGACGCTGATTGACCGTGTGCCTCCGCTGGGGGCTGTGATGCGCACCCCCGACAAGCGTATAGCGCTGATGCCTGACTGGGAGCAGAAGCTTCCGCTGTTGGCGGATGCCGCTTTGCATTCGCCGGTTACATCGTTGAGCGGGGTGCCCTCCTGGTTTCTGATTCTTCTAAGGGAGGTGATGCGCAGAGGAGGGGTGAGTTCGCTGCATGAGATTTGGCCGGGGCTTGAGGTGTTCTTCCACGGCGGCATCAGTTTCGAGCCTTACCGCGCGGAGTATGAGAGTTTTACGGATCCGAAGAGAATGCACTTCCTGGAGACGTATAATGCTTCGGAAGGTTTCTTCGGTGTGCAGACTGATCCGGCTGACCGCTCGATGCTGTTGCTGCTTGACAGGGGGGTGTACTATGAGTTTGCACCGATGCTCCCTGACGGGGAATGGGGTGAGCCGGTGCCGCTGGCTGCTGTGCAGACGGGTCGCACCTACTCCATGTATATAAGTGCCTGCAACGGATTGTGGCGCTATGCGATTGGCGACACCGTGCGGTTCACTTCGCTTTGCCCGCCGAAGTTTGTGATTGCGGGTCGCACTAAGAGTTTTATCAATGCCTTCGGCGAGGAGCTGATGGAGCACAATGCCGAGCAGGCGATGGCCGAGACCTGCCGCAAGACCGGGGCACGAGTGGCCAATTACACTGCCGGCCCCGTGTATGCCTCCTGTGGCAAACGCGGGCGGCACCGCTGGCTGATTGAGTTCAGCGAGGCTCCGGCAGATATAGCTGACTTTGCCGCTACGCTCGACCGGGAGCTGCAGCGGGTGAATTCCGACTATCAGGCCAAGCGCGCCGGCGGAATCTTTTTGGATGCTCCGCAGGTGCGTGTGATGCCGACGGGTTACTTCGACCGCTGGCTGACGACCCACGGCAACGGTAAGCTCGGCGGCCAGCGCAAGATACCCCGCCTCTGCCCCACGGCCGAGCGCCTGGCCTCGCTGGAGGAGGGTTGATACTTATCTTAACTGAACAGTAAGTCCCATGGCCGATACCATTCGATAAAACGTTGATATGGAGGGTATTGTAAGGCCTCTTTCGACCCGGGATATATAACTCTTGTCTGTGCCGATTTTATTGGCAAGTTCAGCCTGAGTCATGCCGGCTTCTTTCCGTGCATCAAGAAGAATTTGGGCGTTATATTCTTCCCAAGCTTGGTTCTCAGCATGTCTTCGGCTTTCAGTACCAGGGGCACCAAAAGTTTGATTGAGTTCTTCACTCACATTATATGTCTGCATTTTTGTTGTCATCGAGGTCAGGGGATGCGGTGGCCGAGCAGGGTTGCTGAGGTGGCGTCGGTGACGAGGACACGGATTGTGTCCCCTTTAGCGGCTCCGGCAGCGGGGAATACTACTACCTTGTTTTGGGAGGTGCGGCCGAACAGGTCGTCGGCGGAGCGCTTGGAGCGACCTTCGACGAGCACTTCCACCTCGCGGCCTATGTCGGCGCGATTGGAGGCCAGCGACAGTTCGTTCTGAAGTGCAATCATGCGGTTAAGTCGCTCAATCTTAACCTCTTCCGGGATGTTGTCGGGGAGGTGTTTGGAGGCGTATGTGCCGGGGCGTTCCGAGTATTTGAAGAGGAAAGAGGAGTCGAAGGCAGCTTCGCGCATGAGAGAGAGGGTCTGCTCGAAGTCCTCCTCGCTTTCGGAGTGGAAGCCGCAGAAGAGGTCGGAGGAGATGCCGCAGCCGGGGATGATGCGGCGTATGGCTTCGATGCGGTTCATGTACCATTCGCGGGTATATTTACGGTTCATGGCCTTGAGCACGGCGTTGGAACCGCTCTGCACCGGGAGGTGAATGTGGCGGGCGATGTTGGGATGGGCGGCAATGGCGTAGAGCGTCTCGTCGGTCATATCCTTGGGATGGGAGGTGGTGAAACGGATACGCATGTCGGGAGCGGCCTCGGCCACGAGTGAGAGCAGGCGGGTGAAGTCAGTCACCTCACCGGTTTCGGGGTCGGTGTGGCGGTAGCTGTTGACGTTTTGGCCGAGCAGCGTGGCCTCCTTGAATCCGCGTGCGCGCAGGTCGGCGAGTTCGGCCAGGATTGAGCGGGGCTCGCGGGAGCGTTCGCGGCCGCGGGTATAGGGCACGATGCAGTAAGAGCAGAAGTTGTTGCATCCGCGCATGATGGAGATGAATCCGGAGATGCCCGGGGCGATGCGTGTGGGGATAATATCGCGGTAAGTCTCTGTGGTTGAGAGGTCAATATTGATTGCGGGATTGCCGGTTTCGGCAGCAGCCACGAGCGATGGGAGGTCGAGATAAGCGTCGGGGCCGGCCACGAGATCCACTCCATGCTTCTCAATAAGGGTCTGCTTGAGGCGTTCGGCCATGCAGCCGATGACGCCGATAATGATGTGGCGACCCAGGCGGCGTCGCATGGAATTCCAGTATGCGAGACGGGAATATATCTTCTGTTCGGCATTGTCGCGAATGGAGCATGTGTTCAGCAGCACAGCGGCGGCGTCGGAGTCATTTTCGGTCAGAGAGTACCCCGCCATCCCCATCATCGTTGCAACTACCTCAGAATCAGCCACATTCATCTGGCAACCGTAGGTTTCGATGCGCACTTTTTTTGAGAGTGTGCAATTTTTATCATTTTCGGGCAAAAAAAAGGTATTCATTTTTTGGTATTTTCGGGGTGATGAACTAATTTTGTGCAAAATTACCATAAAATCTAACACGTTACAAATGAGTATCCCTTTTATTACAGCTGAAGAGGCTGCAAGTTATATCAAAAACGGAGACAATGTGGGTATGTCGGGCTTCACTGCTTCCGGTACTCCCAAAGTTGTAACAGTAGCTCTGGCACAGCGTGCCAAGGAGCTCCATGAAAAAGGCGAACCGTTCAAAATCAACCTTTACACGGGCGCCAGCACAAACGACCACGTAGACGGCGAGCTTTCCCGTGCGAAGGCCGTTAATCTGCGTATCCCCTACCAGGGCCACAAGGACGCACGCAATGCCATCAACAACGGTGAGATTGCGTATGTTGACGCTCACCTGAGCCATCTCTCTCAGGATTTGCGTTACGGCTTCTATGGCGACATCGACGTGGCTATCATCGAGGCTACCGAGATGAGCCCCAACGGCGAGGTAATCCTCGGCGCCGGCCTGGGTATGACCCCCACTGTGGCTGCCTTGGCCAAGAAGGTTATCATTGAGTACAGTTCCTACTACCGTACCTCCTTCCGCGGCTTCCATGACAACTACATTCCTCTGGATCCCCCTCATCGCCGAGAGATACCCGTGTATCGTCCCAGCGACCGTATCGGCTCCACCGTACTGAAGATTGACCCCAAGAAAATCATCGGCATTGTTCCCTCCAACGCCTCCGAGTCCATTCACGCCTTCGCTGCTTGCGACGAGGTGACTCAGAAGATTGGCGACAACGTCTGCCACTTCCTGGCCTCACAGCTCAAAGAGGGCAAGATACCCAAGGAGTTCCTCCCCATCCAGAGCGGTGTGGGCAATGTGGCCAACGCAGTGCTCTACGGCTTGGGCGAGAACCCGGAGATTCCTCAGTTCGACATGTACACCGAGGTTATTCAGGATGCCGTGATGCACCTCATGGAGGAGGGCAAGTGCCGCTTCGCTTCGACCTGCGCCCTGACCTTCTCTGACGATGCCATGCTCCACTTCATGGACAACATCGACTTCTTCCGCGACAAGATTCTCATGCGTCCCGGCGAAATCTCCAACTCCCCCGAGGTGGTGCGTCGACTTGGTCTCATAGCCATGAACACCGCCCTGGAGGCCGACATCTTCGGCAACGTGAACTCCACTCACGTCTGCGGCACCAAGATGATGAACGGCATCGGCGGTTCAGCTGACTTCTCCCGCAACGCTTACCTCTCAATCTTCTCCTGCCCCTCCATTCAGAAGGGTGGCAAGATTTCAGCCATCGTGCCCATGGTGAGCCACGTGGATCACTCGGAGCACTCCGTGAAGATTCTCGTAACGGAGCAGGGTGTGGCCGACCTTCGCGGCAAGAACCCCATCCAGCGCGCCGAGACCATCATCGAGAACTGCGCACACCCCATGTACCGCGAGCTGCTTTGGGACTACCTGAAGCTCTGCAAGAAAGCTACACACACTCCCCACACCCTCTCAGCTGCTTTCGCTCTGCATCAGGCGCTCCAGGAGAAGGGAGACATGCTTCAGGCCGACTTCGCCCGCTACGTATAACCCTCCGTTGGTTAAACTTTGTTAAAAACACCCTGCGCGCTTAAACCATCCGGGCGCGCAGGGGTTAAAGATACAGAAGGTCACCGAAGTTGTGACTTTAGGTAGTGAAGATTCCAAAACAATCTTTGCGTCAACAAACCTTAAAGCGCCGAGGGTTGCGACCCCCGGCGCTTTTTGCCATTCACTTCCGGCGCTCACTGCCGGCGAAACAAAACTGGTTACTATGGAAAAAATTCTTTGGGCTGACGATGAAATAGACCTGCTCAAGCCGCATATACTTTTTCTGAAGTCTAAGGGCTACGATGTGACCACCGTAGCCTCCGGGCGCGATGCGCTTGATGCTCTGGATGCCGAGCCTTATTCGCTCGTGTTGCTCGATGAAAATATGCCCGGCCTCTCCGGGCTGGAGACCCTCACACTCATCAACCGCGATCATCCGGAGGTGCCGGTCATCATGATTACGAAGAGCGAGGAGGAGAACATAATGAATCAGGCAATCGGATCAAAGATAGCGGATTACCTCATCAAACCCGTTAACCCGAACCAGATTCTCCTCTCCATAAAGAAGAATCTGCACAGCTCCGAGCTTGTGAGCCGCCAGCAGAGCAGCTCCTATCAGCAGGAGTTTGCGCGGCTTAGTTCGCTAATCAGTCGTGCCGAGAGCATCGAAGACTTCTATGAGCTGTATAAGTCGCTGATTTACTGGCAGCAGAACCTCTCCGGCGCAGAAACCAATATGGATGACATGCTGGCCATGCAGATGCGTGATGCCAACTACAACTTCACGAAATTCGTGAAGCAGAATTATGAGGACTGGGTGAATGGCGGGGAGCATCCCCTGATGAGTCATGAGTTGATGAAGACGAAAGTGTTTCCGCTGCTGGATGGTGGCGAGAAAGTCTTCTTTATTCTCATCGATAACTTCCGTCTCGACCTGTGGCGCGTGGTGCAGCCTCTCATAGCCGAATATTTCACCGTGTCAGAGGATCTGTACACCACCATCCTTCCCACCTCCACTCAGTACGCGCGCAATTCCATCTTTGCCGGTCTGCTCCCGCTGCAGATTTCCACCATGTATCCTGCCATGTGGGTGGATGAAGACGAGGATGAGGGGAAGAATATTCATGAGGAAGCGCTGCTGCGCACACTGCTCGAGCGCTATCGGCGTAAGGACACCATGTCGTATGCCAAGCTGAATGACTCGCCTGCCATCGAGAAGTATCTGATGAAGCTCAAGTCGCTGAAGGACAATGATTTGAATGTAGTGGTGGTGAACTTCATCGACATGCTTTCCCACGCCCGCACCGAGAGCCGCATGATTCGCGAGCTGGCCTCTTCGGATGCCGCTTACTGCTCACTGGCCGAAAGCTGGTTCCGCCATTCAGGCATCATAGAGCTGTTCCGCCGCATCAGTTCGCTGGGCGCCAAGGTGGTGATTACCACCGACCATGGCACAATCAAGGTGGACAACCCGATAAAGGTCGTGGGTGACCGCAACACCAACACCAACCTGCGCTATAAGGTGGGTAAGAATCTGGGCTACAATAAGAAGCAGGTGTATGAGATGAATAATCCGAAGCGATTCGGCTTGCCTGCGCCCAACCTGTCTTCCTCCTATATCTATGCCTGCAATCAGGACTATTTCGCTTATCCTAACAATTACTCTTACTACGTGCAGTATTACAACGGCACCTTCCAGCACGGGGGCATCTCCATGCAGGAAATGCTGGCTCCGGTAGTGACGCTGACCCCCCGCTGATTTCATAAAAAAGCGAAAAAGGGTCGCGGCCACACAATAAAATCGCGTAAGAATCAGTAATATATAAGGTAGGCCACAGCTATGCCCTGACGGGAGCGGCCTCCATATCCACAACGCCAAAAATCACATCAAAATATGAATCGACTGACAATCGTCCTGATATCACTTCTGACCCTTTTGGGTCTGCGTGCCCAAAACGACACCCCCGGCCAGTGGCGCCTGCATAATTCGTGGGATTATTATCCGGTGAAGGTTATTGACACGAAGAATCGTGCGTATTATCTCATGTTAGGACAATACCGTAACAATGATGTTGTTGGATGGTCTGAAGAGTCCGGCCAACTTTTCGTATTGGATAAAGAGACAAATGAGATGCAGGGATATAATGCCGCTAATTACCTGCATGGCAATGTCATCCAAAATGTGGCCTATAATGCCACGAAGGGCTATCTGTTGATTGTTTACAATGATTATAACATCGACCTGCTTTATGATGATGACACGGTTTATACCGTACCCGGCCTCTCCACAGCAGTACTGACCTCTTCCAAGACAATCAACAACATAACTTTCGACGCAGAGAATGACAAGGCTTATCTTGCAACAGCGTTCGGCTATCTCGTGATTGATGATAACAATCATGTAATTACAGAGAGTCGTATCTACAATGTGCCGCTCACCGGTCTTTGCCGTGTGGGTGACCGTCTTGTTGCCTCTACCTCCACCGGCCTGTATCAGTCCCCGGTGGATGTTCGCCACAGCACGTGGGATACCTTTACCCCCGTAGCAGGTGTAACCGGAGCTGTTGATGCCGTTATTCCGCTGAATGACAATCAGTTCGCTATTTCTCAGAGTGGCGGTTCTGTTGCCACATTCGAGGCAGATGGCTCTGTTTCCACCACAAAGTTATTCAGTGACAAAATAAATTATTTCTCGGAGAACAAGGATGGTTATTTTCTGCTGAATGACTGGCAAGGCAACCAGTTGAAGCGTGACGGAACGAATAAGCGTTTCAGCCACCCCGCTGAGTTGCGTGGACGCAAGGCCGGCTCTTGGGATGGATCAACGGTGTATTATGAAGCAGCGCGCAATGGCATTGATGTGCGCAAATATAATTCGAGTGACAATACATGGAGTCAGGTTCTCAGTCTTCCCAATAACTTCATGCAGCCATATAAAATCTTCCATATTCAGCATTCTCCCACTTATGGAATGATTGTAGCAAACGAGAGCTTCAACCGCTTCTTGTCGCCCTATTGGGTAAATATTCGTCACCTTATGTCTTACTATAAGGATGGAGTATGCACTAATTTTGGTAGTGCAGTCAATCCAATGACTATCAATACTGATCAGAAGAATGGATATGGTCCGGTGATTGATCCAATTGATGGCAACGTACTATGGGCCGGTTCTTATTACGGCCTCTATAAGATGACGTTACCTGAAAACCAATTTGCAGTTTATACTCATGCCAATGCAACAGGTAAAGGACAGGCGGGCTTTCATGCTGTTTTCCCGGTAATTTTTGATGGCTCTGCGAATAAGGTACAGATAGGAGTTCCCTCATTCGATAATGACGGCACTATGTGGGTGGCTCAAAACATCGAGGGTAAAGCTGCCAACAACTATAATCCCATCTACTATTGGAGCGCGGCAGACCGTAAGGCTGACAACATTGCCGGCTTCAAGTCAATGGCTGTCAAGAATTATCAGAAGTTCGGTGATGTGGCTCATGTTGTAGCTCTCAAGCATAGCTCCAACCGCAATATCATCCTTTTGTATCATCCCACTCACTGGGGTGGTGGTTTCTATGCAATCAATCATCAGGGAACGCTGGATAACAGTAATGATGACGTAGTGGTTCACCTCACCTCTTTCACCGATCAGAACGGCAACGGTATTCCCTCCGTATTCGTGAACCACCTCTATGAGGATCCCGCCACCGGAACGGTCTGGGTTGCTACCTCCACAGGTATGTTTACCTTCAAACCTACTGAATTGCTGAGTGGTAAAACTACTGTTACACGCATCATTGTGAGCCGCAACGATGGTACCAACCAGGGTGACTATCTTCTTTCAGGTAATGATGTGCTGCACATCAATTCTGATGGCGCAGGACGTAAATGGTTCTCTACCAATGGTAATGGCCTCGTAGTGACCTCCGCTAACGGTGATGAGATTGAAGAACACTTCACTGCTGAGAACTCATTGCTCCCCTCAAATCAGGTGTATTGCACCGGGTTCGACCCCACGAGCAACGCTGTCTGGATTGGCACTCAGTATCAGCTTGCCACATATTATTCCGACGTCACTCCCGGTTCTGCTGATTATTCCAACGTAATCAGTTATCCCAACCCTGTGCGCCCCGACTTCTATGGTCAGGTTACGATTCAGGGACTCATGGACAACTCACTGGTAAAGATTATTGATCAGGGTGGCCATCTTGTGAAAGAACTTGGTCGCAGCGAGGGTGGCATGATTATGTGGGATTTGACCAATGTGCAGGGCAACCGCGTAAGCACCGGAGTCTACTTCATAGCAGCCTCCACCGACGAAGCCGGTTCCGCCAATGTTGGTAAAATACTCGTTGTGCGCTGATTCGATAGAAATATTAATCGGCGACCGGTAGGGCTGCACCATGGTGCAGCCTCCATGCAATGGTTGCTAATCAAGCGGATGCCCCGCGAGGCATCCCTACTGGCAGTCAGAAAAACCAAATTCTGCACCATCTTCCTGTCTCTCGGTCGAAATACGGCGCCAATTTATTATGCGTAACCGCATCGGTATCATACTGTTATCTCTCTGCTCGCTCTTGGCGGGTGGCTGGATGTGGTGCGCGTCGCTTGACGGCATCGGTTGGGCTGACGATTTCCCTTATTCCCACATGCCGCTTGAAGGTGGCTCCGAGCCTGATTTTTTCGATTGCAAAGGGGAGGTTCTCACCGGCTTCAGTCAGGTTCCCGAAGCCTGCTTGCGGCACTATATGGTGGTCAACGGGCGCTTGGCTAATCTGCTTGCCTTCGGAGTGCTGCTGCTTCCGGGATGGTGTGTTTTCCTGCTTAATTCACTTGCTTTTGCCGGAATGCTGCTCGGCATCCTCCGGCTCACTTTCGGACGCGAGTGGGGCAGACATTATCTTGCGCTTTTGCTGGCGGCAATAGCCCTTTGGGTTGCTCTCCCTTGGCAGGATAATCTTGCGTCGCAGGATTATTTCATGAACTATGTGTGGAGCAGTGCCCTGAATCTATTGTTTCTGTCATTACTGTTTTGCCCCTCCCCGCGAATAGGAGTTGTCAAGCTCTGCTTGCTTGGAGCGATAGCTGCAACCATGCATGAAGGGATGAGTGTCGCAATTTGTGCCGGCCTATTGATAATGCTTTTTGCGCGCAAGAGAGAGAGCTCATTGGCGCCGCTATTGGTTTATATGCTCTTCAGCCTGTGGCCGCTTCTCAGCCCCGGCATTTGGGCTTTGGCCGGCAAGCGCACATCTGTTCCGTTTGATTTGCATTTCTTTACCCACACCATAGCCTTGGCGGCGTGGCCGGTCGTTGTTGCCGGACTGCTGACGGTTTGGAATGCGTTGCGAAATCATTCGTTTACTCGTCGCTCACTTGTGGTTTGGTGCATTATATTGACGGCAATAGCCATCTGCATAGTTTCGCATCAAGGGGGAAGGGCATTGTGGCTTCCGCTGTGTCTGAGCATTGTGGTTATCCTTTCCTTGGTGCGCCCACGACTCTCTGTGCGCTGGAAACGTGCATCAACGGCAGTTAGTTTTGCCGCATTAATGATATGGGGGCTGTGGGTTTGCGCCTGGCAATATTATGCTTCCCGCGAGCGCAATTTGCTTATAGCAGAACTTCGCGGAGGGTCGGATATTGTGTATATTGACCTTTTGCAACCGGATGAAATGCCTTGGCTCCTGATGGGAACAGTGGCATACGTGAACGGCGACCAGACCGTCCGCTCCAACATCGCGGCTCACCTTTATGGTGATGCCTGGCGAGTGCTTGCGCTGCTCCCCCGCGATTGGCAGGGCAAGCAAATAGAGGAACTTCCATCTATTCCCGGAACAGCCGGCGCTCATGGACTTCCCTATATGTTCCTCACCCGCCGTCCTGTAAAGGAGGCTCGTTACATTCATGACCCCTCAAGGGCAAGCACAGTAGCCCGTAATCCCCTGAAAAGCGTCCGCAGTTACATAAAATCAGACCCGCGCGAGGAAACAATTCTTATGGAAAATAGGCAATTGAGCGACAGTCTTTGGGTTTGTCGTCCGCTCTATATAGCACCTTCACTTGTCGGAGTACAGGTTGTACAGATAGACTATGTGTCAAATGAATAAGAAGTTGTTAATATTAGGAGGATCGTATAATTCCCTTCAAATACTCAACACTGCCCGTAAACTTGGTCTTGAAGTAGGGGTTGCAGATTACTATGAGTCGTCAGAATGTAAGCGATGGGCTGACAGGGCATATAATGTTGATATCTTTGATCTTGATCGGCTGGCTGAAATTGTTGATACAGAGCAATATTCCGGTGTAATCGCAGGGTATTCAGATGCATTGCTACTGCCCTATTATGAATTATGTGCCAAAACAGGAAAAGCGTGTTACGGCTCCCGAGAGTTATTTGAAGTATCCAAAGATAAGCAACGCATCAAAAATTTATGTAAACGCTATGGGGTTCCGGTCATGAAGGATTATTTCCTTGAGCATATTAATGAAATTAAATATCCGGTAGTTGTAAAGCCGGTAGATTCCGGCGGAGGAAAAGGTGTAAGTATATGCTATAACGATAAGCAGCTCGCAACAGCATATTCTAAAGCAAAAGATATCAGCGCTACAGGACGTGTAATCATAGAGGCGTATTCCCGAGGTAAAGAAATAACGTTGTTTTATTATTTGCATGACGGAGAGGCGCAACTAACAGCCTATGGCGACCGCATAACCTCTGTGCCTGCGGGTCAGAAATTACCCATGCCACGAGGTTATTTATTTCCGGCAGCAGTAGAGCGTCGTGTAGTGGATTCTTTTCATAACAGATTCAAACTTCTGTTGGTTAATGAGGGTTTTCGAGAGGGAATGATATATGTCCAGGCGTTTGTTGAAAACGGGAAAATATCATTGTGTGAATTAGGTTATAGGCTTACTCCGTCTTTTGAAACTTTTGGTATAGCCGCAGTCAGTGGCTTTGACCCTTTGGTTTGCATGATTAACTACGCTGTGGGGAATCCGATAGAAATAGAGGTCAATCAATTACGCCCTTATTGCGGATGTTTTGCAAATCTAACTCTCTTGCTTCGGCCCGGAGAAATAGCATCTTACGAAGCTTTGGATAATATTGAGCAGCTGGAAGGTGTTGTAAAAGTACTTCCGGCATGGGAACGTGGGCATTTAGTTCGAGAGTCAGATGTCGATACACTCGCTCAAGTAGGACTCAGAGTAATTATATCCGGCACTTCTTCAGATGATTTGATTGATAAGATGCAACGGATATCTGAACTCGCATCAATCAGGGATGTGTATGGCAAGGAAATGATACTGCGTGATTTTGATTATAATCAACTTCACAAATTAGATAAATAGCGTGAGACATGAATCAAACAATTCTAATAAGTGGAGCATCAGGACTTGTGGCGACTCAACTCGTCATTGAGCTTTTAGGACGCGGAGCGAGAAAGATTTATTTGCTGTCCCGTTATCCGGAGCGTATATCATGTAGATATGCTTCGACAAAGGATGTTAGATGCTTGTCGTATTCAGAGTTTTTCAAAGGCACAGTCACTGAAGAGATTGGCGTGTGTGTACATACAGCTTTTGCACGTTCCGAGACTCCGTTAGAATTAGATGAATCTGTAGCCCTGACACGCAAACTGGGAGAATACGTTCACTCGCATTGTCGGGTAAAATTCATATATCTTTCTTCCCAGAGCGTGTATGGCAATAATTACGTAATGAATGCTGATGAAAAGGTTTCTCCTAATCCTGAAAATAACTATGCCCGTGCTAAATATTTATCTGAGAAGGTGTTGCATGAAATTTATGCAAATGAGCCGGATAGATTATATGTGCTGCGTTTAGCTTCAATTTGTGAACGGCCAAGGTTTATCCAAGCATTTGTTAATAATTGCATTAGCGGACTTCCTATATGCGTAACGAATCCTGAACGTTATGTGTCATTTATTGATATCAGAGATGTAGCGGCTTATATATGTGATGTAATTGATACCAATATGGCCGGCGGTGTATATAATCTTGCCGGGAATGAGGGCATGAGTATTCTTGATATGGCGTTGTTGGTTAAGAAAATAGGGATATCGAACTACAATCTATCCCCCGTTGAAATCAATGTTACGAATATAGGTAAAATATCTTCTGCCTGCATGTCATCTAAAAAATTGAACGAGGCTGTCGGCTTCAGAACTTCATATACGTTGGAATCAATGATTAACTCACTTTTTCAATTGAATCTTTTCCCCGGCAAAGGTAAATATCCTGAGGCATTTAATTTTATTTACAATCTCTGATGAGACGCTTATTGCAGGTAGTGAAATATGGCCGTATCCATGCTGCGGAGTATGCTCGAAGTATGGGCTCAACTTCGGTGTGGCTGATGTCTCGCATTTATGCTGACATCTTATATTGTTATTTCAGATATAAAATTTGGACTAATCAATATCTGGCTCTGCGACTTTTCGGTATGACGAAGCAGGAGCGTGCAACCCTTGGCAAGAAAATATTGGAGGAAGGGAGGCTGCGGGATGCATGGCAACGGGACTTTAGGCGTAACAGAAAGTTTATTGCAAAGTATTCACAGAAGAAGTATGAGGTAGGGCGTTTGCGAGATGTGCGCAGAAGAGCTTATACCTCGCGCTATAACGCCGGTGAAAATCTGCTTGTTGAATATGATGTTGAGATTTCAAGGCAGCATTATTTGTCGGGTTGCATAAGCATAGGCAAGAATGTTTTGCTTGCGAAACATGTTATGATTGATTATTCCGGCGGTGTCATAATAGGTGACAATGTGCAAATCACCAAGGGTGTCACAATCGAGACTCATCGACATATATTTCATTCCGATTGGAGACAGGACAGATCCCTTTTTGAGGCGCTGCCACTTGTGATTGAAGAGGGCGCGGTCGTGGGAGTAAATGCTGTGATTCTTCCCTCGTGCCATAGAATCGGGAAGCATGCTCGTGTTGGTGCCGGGGCAGTTGTAACTCGCAATGTGCCGGACTATGCCGTCGTTATGGGTGTGCCGGCTGAGATTAAACGTTATCAGGAAGGCCGTAATTACGCAGGGCGGTGAAGAAGTGCCAGAGGGCTATGCCGGTGCTGACGGATACGTTCAGGCTGTGCTTGGCGCCCTCCTGGGGTATCTCAATCACTGAGTCGGCGGCATCTACTACCTCTTGCTCCACGCCGTGAACTTCGTTGCCGGGAATGATGGCATATTTTTTGCCGGGTTCTACTCTGAAGTTTTGCAGAGGGATGGAATTATGGGTTTGCTCAAGAGCACAGACATGCCAGCCCTCTTTTTGCAGACGGCGCACTTCATCAATGGTGTAAGGCGCATGACGCCACACCACTGAATCTTCGGCTCCGAGAGCGGTCTTATGAATCTCTGCCGAGGGGGGAGTGCCTGTTATGCCGCACATCACGACCTGCTGCACGCTGAAGGCATCAGCTGTTCTCAGGATTGCTCCCACATTATTAAGTGAGCGCACATTATCCAGCAACACCATCAGGGGCAGTTTGCCTGATGCGCGGCATTCCTCCGGCGTCATTCGTGTCAGTTCAAGTATGTTTTTCTTTTTCTTATCAGTCATTGTCAATCGGTGAATGTTGCATTAACAAGCATGCGGCGAATCTCTGCAGTGGAACAGTTCATCATCACATCCAAAATAGAAAGAGCCGGATGGAAGACATGCGCTCTTTGTTGTGTATATGGCGTTAATGCCGGGTTCAGGAAGAGCAGTTTTATATTGTGATTGTTGAAGTATTCGTGATTATATAGAGCGCGCCCTCCGGGAAGATTGATATAGGTGTCTCCTCCACAGGTATTTACAACTGTAATTGTCTTTTCACATTTATCTTCAGGTCCGAATTCCAGTCTTTCTGATAGCTTGACCAATGGAGTTTGCACACCTATATATTGGCAAATCGCTTTTATACTCAGAATATTAAACTCTGCCACGTTGCGTGTTGGAATATTCTGCAACATTTCCATAAGTTTCATAACCGCGTTGAAATGCGGAGCTCGGGCATAATTGAATTTCAGCGCATTCATCCATGGTTGCAGAAACATGTCGACGTAGAAGCGTTCGTTAATCGGGGAAAATCGATTGGCTTTTTCTACGGGCGATGTAATAAGCCGGTCGTTACCTTGAATCAATAGTCTGTTGCGGTTAATCCAGGAACGGGATACGTATTGCATTGAGTCGTATGCCACAAAAACATCTGCCCCGGCTATCAGTTGGAAGTAGCCGAGGTAGGGGAAGAGGTATGGCTGGTTGGCTGCTACTCTCATTCTTTTGCTCGCGGGCGTTGCGATTGCCGGATGCAAATTTACATAAAATCGAGCTGATGGCCAAACCGGCGGTGAGTCGAAGGGGTTAGTTGCCCCAGGCGTCGTTGGAGTCGAGGCGCCGGGTGGCGTTCATTACGCGCACTTCGCGCAGCAGCTCATGCTTGATGTCGTCCATGGCTGCGCGGGTCATTTCAGGATAGGAGGCGTAGTCCATCTTGTGGGAATACTCCACCTCGGTTATGCGCGGCGTGGTGAAGTAGGCAAACGGCTCGTCGGGGAACTGCGCGTTCAGATAATCGTTCAGCTCTTTTTCATAGTCGGCAAAGGGGGTGCGACTCTCCCCTGCCTTTACTTCCACACGGTATTTGCGGCTGTCGCCGAAGCTGATTATAAAGAGGCGGTCATGCGCCTTGTTGTCTGTGTTTTTCATAATCTTTCGTTTTTAAGTACTAACAGTTAAGTGCGCGCTACGGTTCAATCCCCTCCGCTTTGCAAGATGCCTCTCTCTCCTAATCCTTAATAGGGGTTAAATTTAATTGCGTTCTGATGCTAACGAATGTTAAATAAATTAGCATTCTTTCTCCGTTAACGTTATTTAACAGTTGGGGGGGTAAAATGTGACCCTCTATGTTATCTTTGTGCAACTTTTCAGTCCGTTTGGAGCCTGCCGGTCGTAAAACTATGCAGAATCCGGCGAGACTGAGAGGGTCGTTCGCTACAACCTGACTCAAACCTGACATACATTCGGATGGCCATAGGGGTCTTTTCCGGCTTGACTTAATAAAGAGACATGACAAGGTGTTGCCGAGCGAGGCGTTGCCATCTATGCCGGAGGGCATCAGAGGGTGAGGTTTAGAAACTATTTAAGTTTATGTCGAAAATATTTTATAGCTTGTTATCAATGAATTTTGAGGCTGTTTTTGGCGCTTTTCGCCGAGTTTCATCGGTCGCATAGCCCGCTATGCTCCCTCTTCAACTCGCGAAAATCACTCAAAAACACCTCTCAAAATTGCATTGACATAAACTTGAACAGTTTCTTGGGGGGTCAAGATGGCTTCTCAATTATAGAAAAATGATTCAACTACAAACTACACTAATCAATGTTACGTAAGAAACTAACTGACAAACTCTTAAAACCTGTGATGGCCTCGGCGCTGCTCGTAGCGGCGTTGCCGGGCTATGCGGGTGTCGAATTGCGTTTTGGCAGTGGCGATTCGCAGAGCAGCTACCCGATGGAATGGGACGCGGCTTCGTGCAGCTATCGTCTGAAAAATTTCACTCCCGGCACCCTCCTGAGCGACGGTCGGGTTCACTCCGACAATGGCCTCGAATGGGTGGCATCAAATGGAAAAGTGGCCAACATTGCGGCGACCTCCTCGCTGAAGCTTACCAACGGAGGCACACCATTCTCATTTGCCGGGGGAAACACCTATAATCTTGAGGTGTTCACGACCGGCAACCGGCCGAATGCCACCCCCGTCGGAATGCGTGTGCTCACCGGCACCGACACCGGCACCTGGACCGGCTATCGCGTCATGCTCGACCGTGGCTCGCTCACAATGAAATGGGTGGAGAATGATCCTGATAACAAGGGCTTCAGCTATTATGAGGCTGACCTGACCGTGAACTATGATATGGACATCGACATTCAGCCCTATGACACTGAGCTTCAGCAGGATTGGGGCTGGGCCGGAGGCTCGGAGCCTTACCTGCTCTCGCAGGCCACTCCCGAGGGGGGTGTGCTGCTGGAGCGCGGCGGTGCTCCGCTGCGTATGCTGGCTCGTCAGCCAATGACGCTGCGCATCTACACTGAAGGCTCGAAGAAGAACTCCGATCCGGTCAAGTTCGAGGCGCGCCCTTACGTGAAGTCAGTGGCCGGAATGCCCTTCTATCCTGCCGGCATAACCAACGAGACTGACTTTGCCGCCCTCGACCCCGAGCAGCAGTTCTTCTATCTGGGCGGTCATAACATCAACGCCGGCAGCCTCTCCCCCGAGTGGCAGCTCGCGGAGGCCGGCTCCGGAGTCTATACCCTTGACTTCACCTATAATGAGCACACAGCCGAAGCCGGATGTCCTGCCCCGGCTGAGGAGCGCAACAACCTGACCATCTACGCCTTCCGCCCCGGTGATGCCGAGCCTCAGGCGCTCGCCTCAACCGCAGTGCAGGGGGCTGCCCCCGGCGGAGTGCGTATGCGCGCCACCTATAATGCCGCCGACAATTCGCTGAGTCTCAGTCAGCTCTCCTCCACCCTCCCCTTCATCTCACTGGTGGGTGAGGACTGGGTGCAGCAGAATGCCCTCGACCGCGGCCTCACGCTCTATGGCGAAGAGGGACGCGAACCCTCGGGCATGGTCTCCTCCTGGATTCAGTATGACGCCTTGGGCAATCCGCTGCTGGCCCGCAATGGCCGCAACGTCTTCCTCAACACCCAGTGGCCCCCGCTCAACCCCGTCTTCTTCAACACCCGCATAACCCTGGATTCCGGCACCTATGACATGGCCTTCAACTCCCGCCAGCTCACCTTTGCCCACACCGGGCGTGGCACCGGCGCCGCTCTGGAGCAGGCTTACGGCTTCAGCTTCAGCGGCGATGAGGCCGAGCAAATGCGCAGCGCCGAATATGAAGTCTACAGCGCCGAAAACCTTTGGGCCTCAGGCCGTTTCCGCCTCTGGAGCGGCTGGAACGGTGCGCGCGACGCTGCCGGCAATCCCGAGCTTGGAATGAACCTCAACTGGGGTCATGCCACCGAGCAGGACACCCCCGTGGATGTCACCTCCACTCCGCTCATCTATTTGGCTGACTCCGGCTCCGACATGCTCTTCTCGCGCCCCACCTATCTGCGCAACGTCTACTTCTTCCTCCCAGCCGAGGGTGAGCAGGCGCGCCCCTTCATCTGGTTCCGCAAGGCGCCCGGCAACCTGCGCATCCAGGCCTTGAGCAACGCCGAAGGCTCTGCCGGACAGTTTGCTCCCACCATTGATGCCGACCTCGAGGGCTACACTATCCGCGAGATTACGCTCGACCTGCACCGCTCCAGCAACGACGCCCACATCTCCAACCTCTGGACCCGTCAGAGCCTGAGCCTCACCCCCGCCGAGTTCAATCAGTTCTTCGGCCGTGCCGCCGACGGCAAATTCGAGCCGGGAGACGTGCAGGGCTACTTCGCCGACGCATTCAGCTATCAGACCTCCGGCAACTACTATTACAACATGACGGTTGAATTCGCAGGTCCCGACGGCGAATCGCTGACCGAGCAGGTGCGCTCCAACACCTTCTATGTGACCACCTCCGCCTCCTCCCTCTTCGCCGCGCAGCTCGTCGAAGTGGCCGAGGGTGACGAGCAGTATGGCCGCTTCCGCTACATCACCTGGACCCCCGGTGCCACCGAAGAGTTCGGCTATCTGACTGAGGAGGCCTATGCCGACAAGAAAGCCAACCCCGTGACCGGCTCCGACCGCTGGGGCAACCGCGTTGAGAAAATCGCCAAGCCCGACGCCGGCGACTTCTATCAGAACAGCGACCGCGCCACCTGGACCGACAACATCCTCCTCTATGCCCGCCGCCCCTGGGTGGGTGAGACCCCTGACCAGGCTTTGGCCGAGTCTAATCCCGTGGGCAAATACTGGAAACTCTGGTACGAAGGCAAGAAAAACTCTGCCGACGAGCAGGTGGAGTCTACCCTCGTCTACGTCGGCAAGAAGCCCGGCACCAAGACCGATGAACTCACCTTCTCGCAGACAGCCACAGGTGTATTCGTCTACGACGGTCCGCTGGAGCTGATCTTCAAAGCCACTGACATCTATGCGCATGACTATCGTGTGACCCTCTACTACGAGGCTAACGGACAGGCTTTCGAGACTCCGAATCCCGGTGAGGCTGACGTGGTGGTGCGCATCCCGACACCCCGAATGCTTCCCGGCGTCTACACCGGTAAGGTCGGCTATCTTGATGAAGAGAGTGTGACCATCGCCGCCGAGAATTACACCGGCAATGTGCGCGAAGGTGAATTTGAGGAGCAGACCTATGCCGCTCCCCGCGTGCGCCATCTGCACTTCACCGCCTACATGGATATGCCCAACGCCACCCCCGGCCTGCTCTCCCTCATTCCCGACACCGACGGCCCCGGCATCTCCTGGCGCGAGACCCGCTTCGAGGGTGACCCCCACCTGTGTGATATGCTCGACAACACCCGCCTCAACCTCAAGAGTCAGGAGCCCACCAGCTTCGAGCTGATTGATCAGGACATCAACATGTGGCTCACTTGGGACGAGGCAGCCGGGAAGTACATACCCGTTGACCGCAACCTCACCTTCGACTTCGTGCGTGCCGGCGAGAACGAGAACGGCCTCATCCAGTTCTATCCCCGCCGCGCCCATGGCGTGACCCTGCGTGTGACCCCGCACTTCGACACTCCCCGCCTCGACACGGATAAGGTGCATGTCTACGCCTACAAGTATCTCGTCGGCGAGAATGACTACAACGAGCGCCTCGTGCTGGCCGCCCTCCCCGTGACCCCCTGCGCAGAGAGCTACCTCGAGGTGCCCGGCGACTCTGAGGGCAACATGAACCGCGTCATGCTCGACGTGGATCCCGAAAAGGCCTACTACGTCTACCGAATCGACGACACTGCGGCCCGGCCCAACGTGCTCGATTCCTCACTGGGAAATATCCCGGCCTCCGCGCTCCAGCATCACTCCCACATCACCAACTTCGCTCAGGTGGTGCATCAGGTTGACGATCAGCATCATGGTCCCTACTGGCATGGCCTGGCCGACTTCTCGGCTGTCAAGAACGAGTTTGATGTCGAGGTGGCTCACGCCTACATCTTCCGCGTGAACCGCGCCGTAGAGTGCACCGGTGCCGTGCAGCCCATCCCCTCCCCTGCCCGCACCATCTCCCCCGACGAATATGCCGACGGCGCCCACTACATGGCCTTCGTGACCCCCGGTGCCAAAGAGCATATCGTGCTCGACGAGATTCCCACCTCTGTGCAGGAGATAGAGGCTCAGGGCATCTCCATCATCGTCGGCGAGGGCTTCATTGACCTGCGTGGCAACGAGGCTGCGGTCTTCTCCACCGACGGCCGCCTCCTCTTCCAAGGCAACGGCCTCTTCGCAACCCCGGCCGGCATCTACCTCGTGAAGACCTCAGCCGAGACCCTGAAAGTAATCGTGAAATAATCCTGTCCCGATATCCGGAACCACAGGCTGCGGGCGATTGAACCCGCCCGCAGCCCCCAAGCACAAGAAATTAGTTAAGTTGATTTTTTTTAGTCAAAGGAGAAACGGCAGCGTCGTGATGATGCGGCCGTTTTTTTGTTTCCCGGAGCTTTCGCACTCCGCATATTTTTACTACTTTTGTAGCTCAATACCAAAACTGTTTACCCGTCCATGAAAATAGCTCCCGCAGCCCTGGCGGCCATGCTCCTGGCTTCAGCCTCAGCTTCCGCCACTCCCATAGGCAAAGTGCTCTCACTGCTCCCGGCCCGCGCCGCTGTGGCCGATAACGATGAATGCGAGGCAACCCTGCGCATAGCCACCGCGCAAGGCACCCTCAGCATCACCCCCGTCACCGCCGACATTTTCAAGGTGACCACTACCCCGGCCGCCGGCGACATCCCCTCGCTCCCCTCGCAGAGCGCCGTGCTCGCCTCGCAGTGTCCGCAGGTCAACATGATTACCTCTCCCACCCATATAACCCTGCTCACCCCCACAACCCGCCTCACCGTCGACCGCGCAACCGGCCTCGTCAGCTTCTATAACGCTGACGGCGAGCTGCTCATCAGCGAAAGCGAGGGGGTGGATAACTCCAACCGCGAGCTGCGCCGCGCCTCATTCCTCAACCCCGGAGCAGGCGACATCTTCTACGGCGCCGGCGAACGTGGCCACTCCTTCCGCCTCAATGGCGACACCCTGCAGATGTATAACCGCCCCACCTACGGCTACGGTGCCGGCGACCCCCGCATCTCGCAGATGAACATCACCGTCCCCTATTTCGCATCCTCACGAGGCTACGGAATCCTCTTCGACGACCACTCCAAGGCCCGCCTCATCCTCGCCGACGATATTGCATACGAGAGCGAGTCCCCCGCCTCACCCCTCTCCTACTATTTCATCAACGGCAACGGCTCCCTGGCCGGAGCCACCGCCGGACTCCTCTCCCTGACCGGACGCCAGGAGCTTCCCCCCTTCTGGACCATGGGCTACATAACCTCAAAGTATGGCTACCACAATCAGCAGGAAGCCCTCGGGGCAATCGACTCGCTCAAGACACGCGGCTACCCCGTGGACGGCATCGTGCTCGACCTATACTGGTATGGCGTAGAGCATGACATGGGGCGCCTCGCCTGGGACTCCGTCCAGTGGCCCGACCACCGCATGATGCTCGACTCCCTCCGCCGTCAAGGGGTGAACCTCGTGGCCATCACCCAGCCCTACTTCAATAAAAAAGGGGCTATCGACAACTATAACTACCTGGTGGAGCGCGGCATGACCGTGCGCGATGAAGAGGGTGCCAACCACGACATCAACACCTGGGTGGGGGAAGCCGGCATGATTGACGTCTCCAACCCCGAAGCCCGCGAGTGGTATTGGAACCGTTACAAGTCCCTGACCGACGACGGCATAACCGGCTGGTGGGGTGACCTCGGCGAGCCGGAAGTGCATCCCTCGACCATACGCCACCACAACGGCATGACCGCCGACCAATACCACAACGTCTACGGCAACGAATGGAGCCGCATCATCTACGAAGGCTTCAAGCAGCAATACCCTGACCGCCGCCTCATGCTCATGATGCGCGGCGGCACAGCCGGCCTCCAGCGTTACAGCGTCTTCCCCTGGAGCGGCGACGTGGGTCGCACCTGGGAGGGCTTGCAGGCTCAGGTGCCCATTATGCTTAACACCGGTCTCTCCGGCCTTGCCTACATGAGCAGCGACATCGGCGGCTTCGCAGTCGACCACAAGAACCCCACCGACCCCGAACTCTATGTGCGCTGGCTTCAGATGGGTGCCTTCACCCCCACTCTCCGCACCCACGCCCAGCTCAAGCCCGAGCCTTACCACTATCCCGAGCAGGAAAAGATTCTCAAGAAGTTCATCCGCGCGCGCTACGAATGGCTCCCCTATAACTACACCCTGGCCTTCGAGAATGCCTCCTACGGCTATCCCCTCGTGCGCCCGCTCAACTTCCGCGGCGACAATCCCGAAGAGAAATATGCCAACGTCACCGACGAATATCTCTGGGGCGACGACCTGCTCATAGCCCCCGTCATGACCCGGGGCGCACGCTCCCGCAAAGTGCTCTTCCCGGCCGGAACATGGATTGACCTTAACAACGACCGCCTCAGCTATCGCGGAGGCTCCACAGCCACCGTAAAAGCCCCGCTCGACGTGCTCCCCATGTTCGTGCGCCAGGGTGCGTTCATCCCCCGCTACACGCTCCCCATCGAGAACGTCGGCCAATATGACCTCTCCACCCTCACCGTTGACTACTACCCTGCCCCCGAGGCAACCGATTACGTCCTCTTCGACGACGACCGCCTAAGCCCCTCATCCCTCACCGATGATGCCTATCTGTTGACCACCTTCCGCGGCCAGCGCCTCGACGACGGCTCAATTGAAGTGAGCGTGAGCAGCGACAAGAATCCCTCCATCCTCGACTGGATGCCCAACCTACGCACCATCACCCTGCAAGTTAAATGCCTGACCAAAGCCCCGGGCGAAGTCCTCATGGCTGAGGGTGAAGTTGAGGAAAACCCCGAATACACCACTCTCCCCGCAGCTGACTGGAGCTACGACGCCAAGACCCGCACGGCCACCATCCGCGTCCCCTTCACCGGCCGTCCGCTCCTCTACCTGCTCCGCTAACCCCGCCCCGCTCCGCATAAGCGGCATAATACTGACCCCGCGCGAAAACAGCCTCATCATGGGCCCGTTTTCGCGCGGGGTCAATCATAGCAGAAGAATCAAAAGTCCGCCGGCCGCAAACGCATGAGGGAGCCAAAAGTCCACCGGGAACAAACGCATGGCGCGGAGCGCCTATCCATTGTTAGGAGGGTGTGTCAAAACGTGAACCCGACGCTGCATGGCGCGGAGCGCCTATCCATTGTTAGCCGGGGGGCTTCAGCCCCCCGGTATGC
>CANSAP010000032.1 GCA_947644715.1 uncultured Bacteroidales bacterium | reverse complement strand
TATTTTCCTAAAAACCAGCCGCCTCAGTCTTAACATATATTTTTAGACACACTCTAATTCAAGCTTAACCTCTGACCATTAGAAAACACATACAATCCTTATGATACTATCCATGACCGGATTCGGCAAAGGTATTGCCGTGACCCCGACTCTGAAAATCACAGTTGAAATAAAGTCGCTCAACAGCAAGCAGCTGGATGTGTCGATGCGAGTGCCCGGAATGTTCCGTGAGGCTGACCTGCAGGTGCGTCGCCTGATAGCCAAGGATTTGGAGCGCGGCAAGGTTGACGTGATTGTTCAGGCTGAGGACACGGCCGGCACTGCGCCCATGTGCATCAACACCTCTGTGCTCCGGGCATACAAAGAGCAGCTCGAAGCCCTGGCCTCTGACCTCCAGATTGCCTGGCCCGCCGACTGGTATGCCACTCTGCTGCGCCTGCCCGATGCCCTGAAGCCTCAGACCACAGCCGCCGAACAGGAACAGGTGGACGCCATGCTGAAAGCATCGGCCGACGCAATTGAGGCACTCCGCGAATTCCGTCGCCGGGAAGGCACCAAGCTCGAAGCCTTCTTCTCCGAAAAACTCGCGGCTATTGCCGAATTGCTCACTCAGGTGGAGCCCTTTGAGCAGGAACGCGTAAAGCGCATCCGCGAGCGCCTCGAAGACAATCTCTCCCGTCTTGAAGGAATCGACTATGACCGTGGGCGCCTCGAGCAGGAGCTGATTTTCTACATCGAAAAGCTGGATGTCACTGAGGAAAAGACCCGCCTGCGCGCTCACCTCTCTTATTTTGCTGAGACGCTGGCTCTCCCCACTCCCGGCCAAGGCAAAAAACTCGGCTTCATCGCTCAGGAGATGGGTCGCGAAATCAACACTCTCGGCTCGAAGAGCAACAACGCCGAAATGCAGCAGATTGTAGTGCGCATGAAGGATGAACTCGAGCAAATAAAAGAGCAGGTGCTCAACGTGCTCTAACCCCCATCACTTAACACCTGTTTTATGCAAGGCAAAATAATCATTCTCTCCGCACCCTCAGGCTCGGGCAAGAGCACCATTATCAAGCAGATAATTGATGACGAGGCATTGCACCTCGGGTTCTCGGTCTCAGCCACAAGTCGCGCTCCCCGCGGGCAGGAAAAGGATGGAGTGGATTATTATTTCATCTCCGATGAGGAGTTCCTGCGCCGCATCGACGCGGGCGACTTCGTGGAATGGGAAGAGGTCTATGCCGGCACTCACTATGGCACCCTCGCTTCCGAAGTGGAACGCGTCACCGGCTCCGGCCGAAATCTAATCATGGATATCGACGTCAAGGGTGGCGTCAATGTCAAGAAGCGTTACGGCTCGCGTGCCCTCTCCATATTCATCATGCCCCCGAGTCTGGAGGTGCTCAGCGAACGGCTGCATGGCCGTGGCACTGACAGCGAAGAGGTGATTGCCCGCCGCCTGGCCAAGGCTGAATATGAACTCAGCTTCGCACCCCATTATGACCTCACGGTGGTCAACGATGATCTTGATGCCGCCGTCAGAAAAGTGCGCAGAGCCATAACCGAATTCATTGCCGGTTGATGAGAATTGCGGTTTACAGCGGCTCGTTTGACCCCGTGCACAACGGACATGTGGCCTTGACCCGATACGTGGCCATGCTGCCCGAGGTGGACGAGGTGTGGCTGCTCGTAACCCCTCATAACCCGCTCAAACCGCTCGCCACCTCCGCCACCTTTGAGCAGCGCATGGAGATGACGCGGCTGGCTGTGGCCGGCTTGTCCGGAGTGCGGGTAATGGACTTCGAGGCGCAGCTCCCTCCTCCCCATTTCACTTACTCCACTCTCTGCGCCCTCCGCGCCCGCTTTCCCGAACATTCATTCTCGTTGCTCATAGGCTCCGACAACTGGCACATCTTCCCCTCCTGGCGCAACCACAACGAAATTATCCGGGAGTTCGGACTGCTCGTCTATCCCCGCCCCGGCTATGAGACAGACTCCGCCACATTCCCTCCGCAGGTGAGATTCCTGGCTGATGCGCCGACCTCAACCGAGGCCTCCACCGACATACGCGCAGCCCTGGCCACCTCTCCCCTTCCGAACAATTCCATCCCGGCAGACGTCTACACATATATTAATACCCACAGACTATATGGACGAAACCAAGATAAACCGTAACACTCTCTCCTTCATCGGCCTTGCCACCGAATACTGCTCTACTCTCGAACAGGCTCTCTCGCTGGAGAAGGAGGAGTTTGTCGACACTATGCTGCGCCTTCTCCCCCGCCTCTATATCACCATGAGCGATGTGCGCCCCGACTCAGCCTCACAGCTCGAGGAATTCGAGCCGCTGGGGGTCTATGTCGAAGAGGAACAGTATGAGCAGGTGCGCGCCGGAGTGGCCTCCCTGCTCGGCGAGGATGACACATATCTCGAAACATTCGAGGAGGACATGAAGTATTCCGACACCCCGATAGCCGCCTCAATCTCCGAGGGTTTGGCCGACATTTATCAGGACCTGTGCAACTTCCTCACCCCGGTGCGTGACTCCGAGGGGGCACTCACCGATGCCGCCATAGCCGAATGTCGCGAAAACTTTGCGGCTTACTGGGCACAGACACTCACAAACGTTCTCCGTCCGCTCAACCACCTTCATTTCAGATTTTAATAATACTTTACCATGATTGACCAACTGCTGTCCTGGCTCGATGCATCTACATGCAACGTGCTTGCAGTCAACACTATCGAACATGAGCTGCGCGCTGCCGGATTCACTGAGCTGTCGCTCGCCGACGGCTGGCACATAGCTCCCGGCGCCCGCCACTACGTGAAACAGAACGACACGGCAATCTTCGCCTTCATTGCCGGCGAGGCTCATCCCGCCGAGGCCGGATTCCATATCATTGCCTCCCACTCAGACTCCCCCTGCTTCAAGCTCAAGCCCAATTGCGAGATGACCTGCGAGAACGGACTGGTGAAGCTCAATGTCGAAAAATATGGTGGCGGCATCCTCTACACTTGGTTTGACCGTCCCCTATCAATCTCAGGCCGCGTGGCTCTGCGCAGCAATGACCCGCTCCGCCCCCGCATGGTGCCGGTTGATTTGAAACGCCCCGTCGCCACAATTCCTCATCTGGCCATCCACTTCAACCGCGCCGTGAATGAAGGGAATCCGCTCAGTGTGCAGCGCGACATGCTCCCGGTGCTGGGCATCTTCTCAGCCGAAGAGTTGGAGGCATACCGTGCCAAAGGTGGAATCATCCGCACCATAGTGGCCGAACATATTGGCGTTGACCCGACAGAAATCCTGGACTATGAACTGTGCCTGTATCCGCTGGAGAAAGCATCCCGCACCGGCCTGCACGGCGAGCTCTTCCAAAGCGGTCGCATCGACGACCTCTCAATGGCTTTCGCCTCACTGCGCGCACTGCTCGATGCAGCCGACTCCTCCACTCAAGCCACACGCGTCATCGCCATCTTCGACAACGAAGAGACCGGCTCAGGCACCAAGCAGGGTGCCGGCTCTCCCATCCTGGCCTCCATCCTCGAGCGGCTGGCCGGCAGCTCTGCGTGCTGTGAGAATCTGCAACGCGCCGTGGCACGCTCATTCATGATTTCGGCTGACGACGCTCATGCCTGGCACCCCAACTATGATGCCAAGTATGATCCCACCAACCATGCCCGCATGGGTGAGGGCCCGGCCATAAAAATCAATGCCAACTGTAAATACATGACCGATGCCGACAGCGCAGCCGTCTTCCGCAGCATCTGCGAGAAGGCCGGAGTCCCCTGCCAATACTTCGTGAATCACTCCGATGTGCTCGGCGGCTCCACCCTCGGCAACATTCTGACCGGGCAACTCCCGCTGCGCGGCGTCGACATGGGCGCACCCATCTGGGCCATGCACTCCGCCCGCGAGACAGCCTCTTGCGCTGACCATGAAGCCTGCGTGGCAGCCTTCACAACGTTCTTCGGACTGTAAAAGAATTCATACTTAAGCAAACGCATGGCGCGGAGCGCCTATCCCTTGTTAGCCGGGGGCTTCAGCCCCCGGTAGCCCGACGGACGGATCCAGCCCGGCGGGGCTGCCCAATATATTGATAACCAATGACATAGGGCAGTCCTTCCGGGGCTGGATTGTCGCTACATGCATACCGGGGGGCTAAAGCCCCCCGGCTAACAATGGGAAGGCGCTCCGCGCCATGCTGCGTCGGGTTCACATTTTGACACACTCTCATGCGGGGCTATGCATTATCATTGATGGTTAATCAGAACAGAGGTTTGATGAATTCCGGTATCTCGATTTCCTCAGCCCTGATTTTTTGAAGGCGCTCCCGCCCCTGCTCCGTGAGCGTGAAGCGCATCTGGCGGCGATCAGTCTCTCCCAATGACCGTGTAACCAAACCCTTTACCTCCACCGACCGGAGAATCTTCGACATGTTGGAGGGCAACAGACCGGTGTTTTCAGAAATATTCGAGGCTGTGAGCGTGTCACTGCCGAGACAGCAAAGCACCATTGCTTCGTTCAAGGAGAGTGCATAACGGTCTTGCAGTTGCAGCTCCAGTTCTGCCACAGCCCGCACCAGTTCATGCATAACACAGATACATTTTATCTTTTCCATAAGCGTCAAAAGTTAAATTCGGTTTCAATCCAAACACTCTCTTAGATAAAGAGATTTACATTGGCCTGTTCGGCGCGGTTCATATAGGTGGCCACACCTCCAATAGTCACTTCATCAAGCAACTCTTCGCGTGCCACGCCCATTACATCCATCGACATCTGACAGGCTATGAACTCAACGCCGTTCTCAATGGCCTGCGCGCGCAGCAGCTCCAAAGAATCCACATTTTTCTTCTTCATGATGTGGCGCATCATCTTGCTTCCGATGCCTGCCATATTCATTTTCGAGAGCTTCAGCTTGCGGGAGTCAGAGGGGAGCATCATGCCGAACATCTTTCCGAAAATATCCTTCTTTACTGCCGGTTTCCGCTCTTTCTTTATCGCATTAAGCCCCCAGAAAGTAAAGAATATGGTTACCTTTTTTCCGGTGGCCGCCGCTCCATTGGCCAGCACAAACGTTGCCAGCGTCTTATCCAGGTCGTCGCTGAAGAGGATAAACGTCTTTCCTTTTTCGCTCTCAGTGACGCCGACCGGGGCTGCCGCCCCCAATCCTTTGGCTACCACTACCCGGTGAGTACCCCCCTTTGCTGTGGTCGATACAAAGCGGTTGCCGGTGGTCTGACACCATGCTTCGGCATCACGAGGGAAGCCGGGGTCGGTAGCTGTCACTTCAAGCATCTCCCCCTCACTGAGAGTAGCCATCCCGGTTTTCAGCTTCATGATTGGACCCGGGCATGATATTCCACAGGCATCAATCTTCAGGGCGGCTCCGACTTCGGAGGGAGTCTGTGCCGTGGTAGCCGTGGCGCAGGCACTGAACCCGGAAGGGGTCGGCAGAGGCGCCGTGGCTGACTTATAGAGCTTGAGACCACCCACGAGGTTACGCACGTCGGCGAATCCATTCTGCTTGAGGATGTTGGAGGCAAGATAGCCACGCAGTCCAACGCCGCAATACAGGAACACCGGCTTGTCAGCAGGAATCTCTGACAGGCGGTCGCGCAACTCATCCACGGGTATGTTTCGCGCTCCGGCCAAAGCACCGAGTGCAAATTCATCAGGGGTGCGCACATCTATCAGTGTGACCTTCGAGAGATTTGCATCCCGAAGCTCCCTCCAATAGAGCGGAGTCACCTTTCCGCTGAGGATGTTGCCGGCCACATATCCGGCCACAGCCACAGGATCCTTTGCCGAAGAGAACGGAGGAGCGTAAGCATGCTCCAGAGACTGAAGGTCCTTGACGGTGCATCCCCGCTTGATTGCAAGTGCCAACTCATCTATACGTTTGTCCACACCGTCGAAACCGACTATCTGAGCACCGAGCAGCCGACCTGATTCGGGTGCAAACAGAATCTTTATCGACATGGGGAGTGCGCCGGGGTAGTAAGAGGCATGTGAGGAGGGATGAATCGTGGCAGAAAGGGAGTCAATCCCGAGCGTCTTCAGTCGCTTGGCAGGCAGCCCTGTGGCAGCCACAGTCAGGTCAAACACCTTTGCGATAGAGGTGCCGATGGCACCCTCATAGGTTTCTTTGTTGCCGAACACCATATTGTCGGCCACGATGCGCGCCTGGCGGTTGGCCGGTCCGGCCAAATAGTTCAACCAGGGCTTCCCGGTCAGAGGATGAGGAAACTCTATCGCATCACCCACAGCATATATGTCACCATCCGAGGTTTGCAGATGTTCATCAACCTTTATCCCTTTCATCTCTCCCAGCTCCAAGCCGGCATCTGCGGCCAAAGCCGTGTTCGGACGCACGCCGATGGAGAGAATCACCATATCAGTCAGCAACCTATCGCCCGATTTGAAGACAACGTTAATCCCGTCGTCCTGCTTTTCAAAAGCGGCCACTGCCGTTTCAAGATACAACTTCACCCCTTTCTCCAGCAATTGAGCGTGCACGAATGATGCCATCGAATAATCAAGCGGTGCCATCACCTGGTTTGCCATTTCCACTATTGCCACCTCCATTCCGGCATCATGCAGGTTCTCGGCCATCTCCAGACCTATGAATCCGGCTCCAATGATAACGGCATTCTTCGGCCTGCGCTCCTGCATGAAGCGCTTGATTGCATCCGTGTCCGCCACGTTGCGCAGCGTAAAAATTCCGGCAGAGTCGATTCCCGGCAACGGAGGACGTACGGGCAAAGCCCCGGGCGACAACAGCAGCTTGTCATACTGCTCGGCATACTCCCGCCCATCAGCAGTTCTGACAGTAACCCTCTTTGCCTCGCGATCGATTTCTGTCACTTCCGACTTTATTCTCACATCCACATTAAGCCTGCGTCCGAACGACTCCGGCGTCTGCACAAAGAGGCGGTCACGCTCAGATATTACACCACCTATATAATAAGGCAATCCGCAATTGGCATAGGAGATATGCTCCCCTTTCTCAAAAAGGAGAATCTCGGACTTCTCGTCATTCCTTCGGATTCTGGCTGCCGCGGTCGCCCCGCCGGCCACACCACCTATAATAACATATTTCATAATAGAGAGTTTTCAGAATTGATTAACGCTGCAAAGGTAATACATTTTTCAATTCCGACAAAATTTCCTGCGAAAATATTTTCCACAAGAAAATAAAGAGCACTATGAAAACGTCTGCTCAGAAAAATAAGCTGTGCCGCCCATGGTTATGAGCGACACAGCTGCGCTGCTTAAAACGGTAATTTCGACAAGCTTGGCCGACTGTTTCATGAGTGCGGCCTGCGGAACATCTCCGCGTCAGGCAAGCTGTCAGTGCCTTTCAATTCATAATCTAAGAAACTGTTTGGCAGCGCTCCCGGCTTAATAGAAGCGGGGATTGTGGTCAAAGCGAGCCTGCACTGCGCGGCCATAAGCCACTTTGCCATCATTGCGCCGACCCTGTTTCATTTTCTTTGCCTTATCGCTCCGATAGGCTTTCTGACGCTGACTCTTGGAAGCCTTTTGCTTCAGGAGGTTCACGGTGCCATCGGTGCGCGAAACGCTTGCACGGGTCTTTGTGCCGTCGGCTGTGCGGAGTTGAACCACATAGAAGTCAGGATAGCTGACCACCTCCTCCACATACTGGAGGGCGCCGCCGTCAACCAGCGCATTGCCGGTGAGAGTTTCCTCAACCACACTTTCGGGCATCAGGGCTGTGAGGGTGCTACTGGGCAGCTTCGCGCCGTCGGGAGCTTCCACCTCAATCCAGTTGCCATTGTAGTCGAACGACACCTCTGCGCCGTCGGCAAGGTCCACTTCATAGCGTCGGTCCTTGAAATCATTCTTAGCCTTCAGCACTGCCACTCCCGGAAAATACTTCGTCAGGAAATTCTGCGCGGCATCAGGGAGCTGCGAGGTCTGCATGCTGGCCTGCATCACAGGGCCTACACCCTGGGGCAGACGGGGCATCTGGCGTTGAGCCGGCTCAGCGGTCTGAGCCAAAGCCGAGATTGAAGTTGCTGCGGCTATTGCGAGTAAAAGGATTGTCTTTTTCATGGTCTGTTTTGCATTTTGTTTACTTCTTAAACATCCGGCAGCCGCGCAATGTTGATGAAAAATGCTAAATTTTTGTGAAATAGCCCGCCGCGTCTTGGAAATTTTGTTACTTTTGCAGGACATGAATGGAACAGTTATAAGAAACACCGGAGCCTGGTATGATGTGCGTCCCGACGAAGGGGGCACCCCCGTGGCATGCAAAGTCAAAGGCAACTTCCGAATCAAGGGGCTGCGCACCACCTCCCCCGTGGCCGTGGGTGACAAGGTCAGCGTCGACCTGCTCCCCGGAGGCACAGGCTTCATCACAGCCATATCACCCCGCAGAAACTACATAATCCGCCGCGCATCCAATCTCTCGAAGGAGAGCCACATTCTGGCTGCCAACATCGACCTGGCGCTTCTCGTGGCCACCCTGAGGGAACCGGCCACCCCCACCACTTTCATCGACAGATTCCTGGCTACGGCCGAAGCTTACAATGTGCCGGCCGCCCTCGTGCTTAATAAGGAGGATATGTGGGATGCCGATGACCGGGCGCTGGGTGAGGCCATCCGCCTGCTCTATGAAAGCATCGGATATCCGGTGGCAATCGTCTCTGCCCGCACCGGCGACGGACTCGAAGCCCTCCACCATCTCATAGAACACAAGACTACTCTGCTCGCAGGCAACAGTGGCGTAGGTAAAAGCTCCCTTATTAATGCGCTCGTGCCGGGGCTGGAGCTGCGCACCGGCGAGGTGTCGGCCATGCACCACACAGGCCAGCACACAACCACATTTTCTGAAATGTATGACCTGCCTGCGGGGGGGCACCTCATCGACATCCCCGGCGTCAAAGGATTCGGAACAATTGATTTTGAGGCTTCTGAGGTAAGCCACTTCTTCCCGGAAATTTTCGAGACCGGACGTGGCTGCCGCTATGCCGACTGCACCCACACCCATGAACCGGGGTGCGCTGTGCGCGAAGCGCTGGAAGAGCACCGCATTGCCGAAAGCCGCTACACCTCCTACCTCTCCATTCTCGAAGAGGCCCGCGAAGCCGACAAATACCGCAAATAATCAATTCTGACTGAATCGGCCCTCTTTTTATTTTATTTCGTAGCGTTGGATGGCTTTGCAAACATCCAGTATTTCAGAAATAATCTCACGGCAACGCTTTTCGCTCATCTTGATTTTTGTGCCAACTGCTATGAAATCGGAAAGCGCCGGATTGCCTTTGCCATTCACCGACGTGGCGTGTTCACCATTGTAGCCCTCGGAGCAGAGTGTGAGGTCATAGGCATGAGCGAGCCGCCAGTGCCATGTCCCGTTATTTCCCGGCAATATCATGAAACTGAAATTCTTGCAATGGTCATCTTTGTTGTCTGTGAGATAGTTGAATACCATGCGACGATACATCTCCTCGACATCTTCTTCCCGCTGAGTGATAAAGCCGGTCAAAGCAAGCAAATTGCTGTAATCGAGCACAGGCTCTGAGAGCGAAACACACAATAATCCTCCGGCTGTTGCTGTGTGGATTCTGTTTCCATCTTCATCTATATCGAATCGACGAGATGCGAAATATTTGCCTTTGACCAACTTGAAGTCAGGAACCATTATGCCGGCATTGCGGGCCGCCTCATTGTAGGCATACTCTTGTTGCCCTATATCCTTCGGGTCGTACGTGTGGCGAAATTTCACGAGCCAATGGCCATCAGAGTCAGAAAATATCGCTTTGGGGCGTGCCCCTCCACTATTACCGCTATTATATAAAAGCAGTCCTGCATCGGAGTCCTGCTGCTCTTTCAGCACTTCCAACGCTTTGCGCTGCAACAGATCGAAATCACCAATAAAATCTTCCTTGCCAACTGTTGTGACGGGGTCATAAGTTAACGCGCCCATACCGGAGGCGCCGACAATACTCAGCCTGTCAAGCGCAGAAAGGTTGCGGTCATCAATACCCATATTCGCCAAAGCCTTATGGAGCATATAGCGGCCATATCCGTCAGGAAGGCTATCCTCAAATATGCCGAAATTACCTGCGAATGGTGTAGGCTTGGCTATGAAAAGGCCCGGCTTTAATGGCAACTCGAGAGGCGAAATACTGAATCCGGTGCGTAGCCATACTTTGTCATACTCAAAAGCGCATAACCTATTGTCGGGAGTCAGGGAGAGAATCCCCACCGACTGCCCGTGAAATCTTACATTAAGTCGTTCAATCCTTTTCATTGGTTCCACGTTTTTGGTGAGCAGCCTTGCGCCCGGCATTCTTGCGAATCTCTATCAACTCTTCCATCGTCGAGTATTTTGGTTGCGAGAAGATTCCTTTTAACTCTGATGTATATCCCAATGTGACAGCCAATGAGATAAGATTTTTAAGCGATATAAGTCCTTTCTGCTCAAAACGGCTAAGGGTGCCAAGCGGCACTCCTGACTGTTGTGCCATCATCTCTCGCGTCAAATTCTTCTCAATGCGACGTTTACGGAAATCATTCGCAATGGACATAGCAATCTCCGAGTTACTTTCTAATGCGAATCCATCAAGCATTGATAATATATTAGCAGTATTTTCCCTCATATGCCGTAAAATGATTAAATATTATCACTGCAAAATTAGCAAAAAAAAGTAAGCTTTCCAATTTTATGGCGCACTATTCCACGTCAATACGATGTTCCGCACTCATTCATTCCGACTTTCACTCTTTTGAGTTTGACGGAATCTCTAATTTATTCGCCACATAATAACGCAACAGAAATAGATTTGCAGGGTAATAGCATTTTGTAGCGGTAGCTCTGATTATGGAAGTTACGGGAAACTTCGATGTTCTTAGAGTGTGTCTAAACATATATTTTTAGACACACTCTAACACTCGCTGCAAAATTACTACTCCCTGCAGTATGTTGCAATACTAAAAAATACTAACTTCAGGCTCTCATTCCAACGGGATATCGTCGGGGCGCATCAGGCGGCGGTAGTTCTTCATTATGCGCAGGTAGATTACCAGGCCACACGCCAGACCTGCTACGCCACCCGCAATGCCGCCGATGACGGCTGCCTCGTTGCCCTGCATACTCCAAAACATCAGCGACACCAGCACAACAGCGGCAGGAATGGCATACACCATCCAGAGATGATGCAGGCGCCGGCAACGGGTGGCTATCCGGCTGACATCCATGACGCTCATCGTGCCGAGGTCTATGCGGCTCACCTCGCGCGACAGATAACCGTCGAAGATGGCGGCGGCAAAACAGAATAGTCCTATCAGAGCAAGAATCCACCAAGGGAAGACCAAACCGTCAGAGAGCTGCATCCCCCCTGTGGTTAGCGCCCAATACAGTCCGAAAGACAGATACAGCACGCCGAACAGGCCGAGCACCACGCGAAGCCGCGAGTACTGACTGATGAGCTTCTCCTGCGCCGTGCGCTTCCTGTGATACAGCTCGCGGCTCAGGCGAGTCAACTTCTCCTCACGCGCCTCAAGCTTGCTGAGACGCTCATTCACATTTTTCCAATTCTCCTTAAGTTCATTCAAATCCATAATAATTGCAAGGGGTTTATTCGTTCGACATTTTCACAAGTTTCTCTTTGGCACGGCGAATCCAGGTGGCCACCGTGTTGCGCGTGGCGCCCATGACGCCGGCAATCTCATCGTAGGGCATCTCGTCGAGCCACATCAGCACCACCGCCTTCTCGCGCGGGGGCAGCTTGCCTATCAGCGCGTGCATCTGCCGCAGCAGCTCCGGATTGTCGTCATCCTGCGAAGGGAGTTCAGGCAACTCTGAGGCCGCCGTCACCGGATTTCGCTTGCTGGAACGCAGCTGCGAGATGCAGGTGTTAAGCGTCACCCGGTAGATCCATGTGCTCAGAGCGCAATCCTCACGGAACGACTTCCATCCGCGCCAGAGATTAAGCAATGAATCCTGACGCAGGTCTTCATACTCATCGCGCCCATTGCTGTAATAGAAGCATATGCGGGAGACTATCGCGCAATGCTCGGCGATAGCCCGCTCAAAGGCCGCTTTATCTATGTCATTCAGGTTTTTCATCACTCGGTTAGTCGCACTTGGCTGAAATAAGTTTCAAGCCGTCCCGAAAAAATTTTCAGAACGGCTTGAATGCATATGCTGATCAGATGGTCTGTTCTATGCTCCAGAGGAACGCCCTCAGCCCCAGGCGGGGTTTCGCTTCATCGAGAGCGCGGAGGTCGGCCATCACAGCCGGAGCGCTTTCGTCGGGCACAACCGTTATGATTGCCTCGGCCAGCGAGGGCCACGCGTGAGAGCCGTAATGCGGCTCCCCCTTATGCGTTCCGCGCCCCTGCACTATTCCGAAATTGGTAAAGCCGCGGCAGGCATGCTTGTTGAGAATCTCCAGGATGCCCTCCTGATGAGCCTGGTCGAATGTTATCAATATACTTTTCATTTCTCAGTCTTTGAAGAGTGAAGTTTGCGCAGCTTCCTGCGGGTGTTCTTTATGCCGCGTCCGGCAAAGGTGCAATAGAGCACCGGCACGAAGAGCAGCGTGAGGATTGTCGAGAAGGTCAGACCGCCGATTACGGCCGTGCCCATCGGGCGCCACATCTCTGCACCCTGACCGGAGCCTACGGCCATCGGCACCATGCCGAGAATAGTTGTGAGTGTGGTCATAACCACCGGACGCAGACGGCTCTTGCCTCCGTCAATCACCGCACGGCGCACACCCATGCCTCGCTCGCGGTTGAGCGTAATGTAGTCAATGAGCACAATGCCGTTCTTCACAACAATACCGATAAGCATAATGGCGCCAATCATGCTCATCACATTCAGTGTGTGACCCGTCATCCAAAGAATCAGGAACACACCGGAGAAGGCGAAGAGCAGCGAGGTCATGATGATGCCCGGATAGGTCAGACTCTCGAACTGGGCGGCCATAACGATGTAGACGAGTATGATAATCAGAATGCCGAGCATCATCAGGTCGCTGAACGAATCCTGCTGATCCTCAAATGAACCTGAAAGTTCAATCGAGATGCCCGCAGGCAGATGCAGCTCGTCAATCTTGAGCTGAGCCATCTCTACCACCTGGTTCATCGGCACACCGTCAACCACGGCTGACACCGTAATAAGGCGCTCACGGTCCTTACGCTCGATGGTGGGAGGAGTGAACCGCTGCACCACTTTGCCAACATCCTTGATACGCACACCCTGTCCGGCGGCATTGTAGACCATGATGTTCTCCAGATCGGAAATCTCCATACGGCTTTCCGGCGCAAACATGACCTTGATGTCATATTCCTCACCATCCTCGCGGAACTGGCTGGCCGTGGCACCGTTCACTCGGTTGCGCAGAGCCAAGGCCACCGTCTGCATGTTCAGTCCATGCAGCGAGAGCTTCTCGCGGTCAAAGTCAACCTGATACTCCGGCTGATAGTCAGAGCGGGAGATGGTCACGTCGGCCGTGCCGGGAATCCCCTTGAGGATGTCGCGGAGCTGACGGGCCACCGAGTCGGTGGCCGTAAAGTCGTAGCCGAAGATTTCAAAGTCCACGGTGCTCTGTCCGCCCATGCTCATGCCTCGGCCACCACCGACATTCACCTGTGCCTTCTTGAACTCAGGGAAGTTACGCAGGTCCTGACGCATACCGTCGGCCACCTCCGTAATGCTCTTCTCGCGGTCACCCGGATCGAGCAGCGAAATGTTCATCTCGGCTATGTGCGAGCCATTGTCGGAAAGCGAGGCGAAGGTATTGTCAGAGCTGGCGGGGCCGACCGTGTAACTCAACACCTTAATCTCCGGATACTTCGCACGCCACAGGGAGTCCAGGCGGCGCATGGCATCCTGAGTAATCTCCACACGGGTGCCGATGGGGGTCTCCAGGCTGACACCGATGCGGGCGTTGTCCTGCGTGGGGAAAAACTCGGTGCCCACCTGCTTCATCAGGAAGATGGAGGCGACGAATGTGCCCAGACAGAGCAGCACGGTGATGGTGCGATGGCTCACCACCCAACCAAGCAGACGGGCATACCCGTTGTCGAACGCATCAAGTCCACGCTCAATGGGAGTGAAGAAGATGCGATAGAGCTTCGAGTGCTTATTGTTGAGACGGAGCCACTGCGAGCAGAGCATCGGAGTGAGTGTCAGCGCGCAAGTGGTGGAGATAATCATCATAATGGTCACCATCCAACCCAACTGGCGGAAGAGCACGCCGGTCATGCCGGTCACCATCGTCAGCGGGAAGAACACGGCTATCAGTGTGAGCGTGGAGGCTATTACGGATATGGCCACCTCATTGGTGCCATGCACGGCGGCCTGCTTCGGGTCGGCGCCACGCTCAATGTGGGTCGTTACGTTTTCCAGCACCACAATCGCATCATCCACCACCATACCGATGGAGATTGACAGCGCCGATAGCGACACAATGTTCAGGGTGTTGCCGGTGATGGCCAGATAAATGAAGGAGGCTATCAAGGAGACCGGAATGGTGATTACGATAATCATCGTAGCGCGCCAACGGCCCAGGAAGAAGAACACCACAATCATCACGAAGAGCAGAGCATAGAGCACGGTCTCCTCGAGCGAGGCTATGGTGTTGCGGATATTGTCGGAGGTATCCACCACCACACCGATTTTAACATCGGAGGGAAGGTTCTTCTGCAGGCGGGGGAGCTGCTTCATTACCTCATTGGAAATCTGCACGGAGTTGGCACCGCTCTGCTTCTGAATAATGATGGTTGCACCGCTCGCGCCACCGATGTATGTGTCCTGCGAGCGCTCCTCCAGGGAGTCGTCCACGCGGGCAACATCTCTCAGATATATTATGCGTCCCTCGGAGGATGCCACCGGAATATCGGCTATCTCGGAAGGCTCCACAAACTCACCCTGAACTCGCAGAGCGTAGGTGTTCGAGCCGATGTCAAACGAGCCGCCGGGGGTGTTGCGGTTCTCGGCAGCTATGAGCGAGGAGATCTGCTCCACGCTCAGTCCGTAGGCCTCCAGCTTATTGGGGTCGCAATACACATGCACCTCTCTCTTCCTCGCGCCGGAGATTGACACGGAGCCGACACCATCGATGCGCGCCAACGGATTGGCCACGGCATCGTCAAGAATCTTGTAGAGTCCGGCCATGCTCTCCTTTGCCTCCACCGAGAGGATGCAGATAGGAATCATGTCGGTGGAGAACTTGAAGATAATCGGGTTCTGCGAATCGTCGGGGAGCTGACTCTCCACCATGTCGAGCTTGTCTCGCACATCGTTGGTCAGCACATCAATGTCGTAGCCATACTCGAACTCCATCGTGATTACCGATGTGTTCTCACGGCTCTGCGAGGTGATATGCTTCAGGTGCTCAACGGCATTCAGGGTGTTCTCAAGCGGTTTGGTCACATTCTGCTCGATATCCTCGGCGCTCGCACCGGGATACATCGTGATGACCATCAGCGTGTTAGTGTCAATATCAGGGTACAGGTCAATCGGCAACTTCGCCAGAGAGAAGAGACCCATTATAATCACGGCCACGAAACAGAGCGTGGTCATGATGGGGCGTTTTACCGCCGCGCCGTAAATACTCATATAGGCATCTTACTTAGCAAGTTCCACTTTGCGGCCATTGGCCAAAGCATTCTGTCCGCTGATTACAACCTGCGAACCGGGAGCCACACCGCTCAACAGCTCGTAAGAGCCGCCAAGACGCTGGCCAAGTTCCACTTTATTGAAGGAGACGGTCGAGGTCTTCGGGTCGTAGACATAGACGTAATGGTCGCCGGAACCCTGCTGCTTCACGACAGCCTGATCGGGCACAACGGTGTGCTGCGCCGTGCCGAGCACGAGCTGCACCTTTGCAAACATGCCGGGCAGGATGCTGCTGTCGGCATTCGGCAGAGTTATCTCAACGCCAAAGGTGCGGGTGGAGGAGTCAACCGTAGGCATTATCTTGGAGATGGTGCCGGTAAAGGGGCGGTCGCCATAGGTGTCGAAGGTCAGGGTGCAGGTCATGCCGGTGTGCACGAGCGAATACTCCGTTTCGCTCACATTTATAACAGCCTTGATGGGCTGCACCTGAGCCACGGTCAGGATGGGGAGTGTGCCGGTCATGTCGCCCGGGTCATAGTTGCGCACAGTCACCACGCCGCTCACCGGCGATGTGAGCACGGCATTCTCACGGGCATTGGCCAGGGCGCGACGGGCTGAAGCCAACGCGTTCTTGGCATTGGCGAGCTGAAGCTCCATGGCATCTACATTCTGACGCGTGCCGCCACCGATTTTCAGGAGTTCCACTGCACGGTCATAGTTTATCTGCACATTCTTCAGCTGCGCCTCGGCATTGGAGACCTGAAGCTCGTAGGAGGTCGTGTTGACATCATCGAGCACTACGACTCTCTGACCTTTGCTGACGCGCTGACCCTCGTCGACGAGGATACTCTTGATGCGCAGCGGCATTGACGAGGAGATGTTGTTAACCTTGTCGGCCTCCATGGATGCGGTGTAGGTAAAGGTCTGATCCACGGTCTCTTCACCCACGGTCTGCACCTTCACCACGGGGAGCTGTTCTTTATCAGCGTCCTGCTTGCCGTCCTCTTTTTTAGAGCAGGAGCACACGAGCAGCAGGCAGCAGGCGGCCGCGCTCATCGTTCTTGTAACGTAATTTTTCATTGTGTCGGGGGGGAGATTAATTGGTTTCCGGCAGACCGCGCCCTAAGAGCAGGTCGAGTTCCGAGGTTGAAATCAGATAATTGTAGATGGCCTGATAGTAGACCAGTTTGGCTGTGGTTTCAGCCAGCTCACTGTCACGCAGGTCGAGATAAGTGGCAGCACCAATCTCAAAGCTTTTCTGCATAATTTCATGAGCCTTCTCAGCCTGACGCACACCCTGCGCATTCGAGGAGATCTGACGCACTTCCATGTCGATATTATCAATGGCCAGATCCACCTGCGCCTGAAGCGAGCGCTCCAGATTCTCGCGCTGGAACTTCATTTCAGTCAGCTGCACTTCGGCTTGCTTCACACCATAGTAGCGCTTGCCACCTGAGAATATCGGAATCTGGAGAGCCAGCCCCACATTGGAATAAGGGGTAAAATCCAGGTTGCGCAGAGCATTGCCGTTGCTCATAGACAACCAATTGAGATTGAATGTGGCTGCAAGGGTCGGGATATATGCTCGCTTCTTCAGCTGAAGATTCTGGCGGAGCAGCTCGGTGTCAATCTCGAGCGAGCGCATCGAAGTGTTGTCAGCGAGCGATGTGTCGAGCCCCATTGTGTAGGCATACATGTCCTGCTGCATCATCTCGAGCGTCACATCGGGGGTTATCTCCACCGATGCATCCATCCCCATGAGAATCTTCAGCTGGAGAGCCGCCTGCTTGATGGCTATGTCAGCCTGCAATAGTTCCGGCTCGATGTTGCTCACCTGCACCTGCGAACGGAGCACATCATACTCCGAAGCTGTGCCGGCCGCATACTGTTTCTCATACAGGTCTGCGTTGAACTTGGCATTCTCCCAATTCTGCTGAAGCACCTTGCGGGAGGCCACGGCCAGCAGCAGTGAATAGTAGGCCTTGTTCACCTGATTGACCATATCGAGGCGGGATGCACGGGAGTCTTCCAGACTTTTAAGAATCTGTGTGTCAGAGATGTCAAGGCTCTTCCAAAGCTGAGGCGCGACAAGGGGAAGAGAGGCAGAGAAGCCCATGGTCCAGGTGTTGTCGCTACCCATCTTGAAGCTCTGCGACTCGCCACCCATATTCATTTTGACCGTCTGCAACTCGATGGAGCGCTGATAGGCGGCAGAGAAATCAATGGTCGGGAGCAGCGAGGCAATAGTCTCACGCTTGGAATAGTCCATGCGCTTCACCTCCATGTCGGCTACGCGTATGGTTGGATTGTCGCTCAGGGCGATGGCAACGCATTGTTCTCTGGAGAGAACCAGTGGCGAGCCCTTGGCTACGGAGTCAGCGCTAACGGCCGGCGATTCGGCTGCTCCCGCCACCGGAAGGGCGGCGAGCACCATCGTCAACAGGCTGACTGCAATTAATCTATACATGCGGTTTTGTTGGGTTTGGTACGTAAATTGGCTATTTACAAAAAACTCTGCAAATGTAGCTAAAAACGCTGACTTACAATGCCTCTCCAAGGGGAAAGTTATAAACAGACCAATAATACCGACATCAAGAATGAGGCCCCGAAATTTCAGCGATTTTTCTATTTGAGATGTGAATTAAGTTTTGTAACTTTGCAAGCGAATTGCATGAAGGCGATGGCTTGACTTTATGCAGCTCATTATTCTCTACCTGATCTCTATACACACACGAAAGATACATCCGAGGCTTACAGCTCCTCGCAACAAACTATGTCTCAGTCGTTTACATCTGAACACGAAGGCATCGTGACGGCACCTCCCACAGCTGCCGGCATTGTTCTCGTGCGCATAGACTCCGAAAGAGCTGGCTGCGGAGGATGTGCAGCGTCGGCCCTGTGCGGCGCTGCCCGCGGAGAGCTGCTTGAGGCTCAGGCTGACCCGGCAATCCCATTGCAAAAAGGGCAGCGGGTCAGAATAGCCGTTTCTCAAAACGCCCATCGGATTTCGGTGCTGCTGATGCTCGTGCTCCCCTGGCTGGTCATGGTAGCCACACTGGTGCTCCTGCTCAACCTTACAACGATGGCCGAGGGAATAGCAGTGCTGATTGCGTTTGCCGCCACTCTGCTCACCTATCTGCTCGTAACTCCTCTGACACGCCGGCTCGCCCGGCGACTGCGATTCCGCATAATTGACACTCCGGAAATCTAATACAACTAAATTATAATGACAACCTTTTGGCTTACGATTCTTATCCTCGGCGTAACCGGCCTGCTGGCAGCGGTCGTGCTCTATGCCGTAGCCAAGAAATTCTACGTATATGAAGACCCGCGCATAGCCGAAGTGGAGGAACTGCTCCCCGGCGCCAACTGCGGCGGCTGCGGCTTCAAGGGATGCCATGACTTTGCCACGGCCTGCGCCACAGCCACCTCGCTCGAAGGGCTGAACTGCCCCGGCGCCGGCAAAGGGGGCATGGATGCCATCGGCATTCTGCTCGGCATGACCGTGACTGCCGGCATACGCAAGGTGGCCACGCTGACCTGCTCCGGCGGATGCGCAAAGCGCCCGCTGGTCAATAAATTCTCAGGCCCCGCCTCATGCTCTATCGAAGCATCGGTCTACTCCGGCGAAACCCTCTGCGCTTATGGCTGCCTGGGTGGCGGCGACTGCGTGCGTGCCTGCCCTCATGGCGCCATGCACATCAATCCGGAGACACTGCTGCCCGAGGTTGACTCAGCCCGCTGCACCGGCTGCGGAGTCTGCGTCAAAGCCTGCCCGCGCTCGCTGATGCGCCTGAGCGAAGTGCCGCAATCTTACCACACGGTGGTGCGTGTGGCCTGTGCCAACCATGACCGCGGACCGGCGGCAATGAAGGCCTGCGAAGTCTCCTGCATCGGTTGCGGCAAATGCAAGAAAGCCTGCGAAAACGGAGCCATCAGCATCGACCGCTTCTGCGCATCCATCGACCCCACCATCTGCAACCGCTGCGGAGCCTGCGTGGAGGTTTGTCCGCGCCAGACAATTCTCGTGAAACAAATAGCCGAATTCCAACGCCAGTAATGAAGACCTTCACTTTCCGCAAAGGGGGCATACATCCCCCGCAGTGCAAGAATACAGCTGAGATGCCAATCACCCCGGCACCTCAGGCTCCCCTGCTGACTCTGCTGCTCTCTCAAAGCATCGGCGCCCCCTCGAAACCGGTTGTCAAGCCGGGGGATAAGGTGGCTGCCGGACAGCCGATAGCTGAACCCGGAGGCTTCGTTGGCGCCTGGGTGCATTCCCCCTGTGCCGGCACAGTCAAGAAGATTGAGACCGTGCGCACTCCGCAGGGCTATCCGGCCGAGGCGCTCACCATTGAGCGCGACCCGCAGAGCACAGAAGTTTTCTCCTATCCTCCCATGAATCCGGCCGACGCCTCTTCAGAGGATTTAGTGGCGCGAGTGCGAGAAGCGGGCATCGTAGGCCTGGGTGGCGCCACTTTCCCTACGTCCGTCAAGCTGACCCCACCCAAGGGGATGACTCCACGGTGCGTGATTCTGAACGGCGCAGAGTGTGAACCGTACCTCACCTGCGACGACCGCCTGATGCGTGAACATGCTCCCGAGATTGCCGAAGGGGCTTTCTGCCTGATGAGAGCCGTCGGCGTGCGGCACTGCTACATCGGGATTGAAGACAACAAGCCGGAGGCAATCGCCGCCATGCGCGAAGCTGCCTCGCAATACTCCGGGATGGAGGTCTGTGTGCTCCGCGCCAAATATCCGCAGGGGGGTGAGAAGCAGCTGATTGCAGCCATCCTCGGCCGCGAAGTGCCCTCCGGAGCGCTCCCCGTCAGTGTGGGTGCGGTGGTCGACAATGTGGCCACAGCCTTCGCCGTGCAACAGGCCGTGGTGCTCGGCAAGCCACTCACAGGGCGCGTGCTCACCATAACCGGTGAAGGAGCATTGAACCCCGGCAACTATTATGTGGAACTGGGCACACCGCTCACCTCGCTGCTTCAGACTGACGAGAGAGTCGACAAGATAATCGGCGGCGGCCCGATGATGGGTCGCGCCATGAGCAACCTCGACACTCCGACCACCAAAGGTTTGTCAGGGGTTCTGACCATGTGCCTCGGCTCAATGCCCGACATACAGCCCTGCATTCGCTGCGGTGCCTGCTACTCAGCCTGCCCTATGGGGCTGGAGCCGATGCTGCTTGCCCGCCAAAGCGAAAACTCCGACTGGGAATATGCCGCCCGCTCCGGAGTGATGGATTGCATTGAATGCGGCTCATGTGCCTACACGTGCCCCTCCAACCGCAGGCTGCTCGACTGGATTCGGTATTCAAAAACTCAAGTGCGCAAACTCAAATCATAAGAAATGTCTCAAGAACTTATCATAAGCGGCTCGCCTCATATCCACACCCGCGACAGTGTGGACCGCCGCATGTGGAACGTTGTCATAGCTCTGCTGCCGGCGCTTGCAGTCGCCCTGTGGGTGTTCGGGCTGTCGGCACTTTGGATAACACTGCTCGCCGTCGGTGCCTGCATGGCAACTGAATGGATTATCGAGCGCTACTGCTTCCGGCGCCCCTGCACCCTCACCAACGGCTCGGCTATCATCACCGGTCTTCTGCTGGCTTTCAATCTCCCGAACATCCTTCCCTGGTGGATGGTAATAATCGGTGCGGTCGTGGCCATCGGCATCGGCAAGATGTCGTTCGGCGGCTTGGGTTGCAATATATGGAATCCGGCGCTGGTTGGCCGCGTCTTCCTTCTGCTCTCCTTCCCGGCTGCCATGACCACCTGGGATCCGGCTGTAAGCTCAGGGCTGATGCAAGCCGTGCATACGGGTGCCTCCGGGGTTGACGCCGAGACCGGCGCCACGCTGCTGGCCACCCTGAAAAATTCCGGTCATGCGATTGACATGTCGCGCGTGGACTGGCTCACCCTCGGCATTGGCGACATGAACGGTTCGCTCGGCGAGGTCGGGTCCTTAGCCATCCTCATCGGATTGGTCTGGATGCTGATAACCCGCGTAATCACCTGGCATATTCCCGTGGCAGTGCTTGGCTCAGCCGCCCTTCTCTCCTGGGCCACCGGTGCCAACCCCGGCCTCGAGCTGCTTGCCGGAGGCCTGATGCTCGGCGCGGTGTTCATGGCCACTGACTATGTCACCAGCCCTATGACGCATTGGGGACAGATTATCTACGGTGTTCTCATCGGTGTGCTGACCATAATCATCCGCCGTTGGGGGGCATATCCAGAGGGTGTTTCATTCGCAATCTTGCTGGGCAACAGTGTGACCCCGCTCATCAATAAATACTGTCGTCCGCGCCGCTTCGGTATGCGCAAAATCAGAAAGGAGGTTGCGGCATGAAGCAGAAGAAACTCAGCTCCACCCTCCCCCACATGCTCCTTTCGCTGGGGCTTGTGAGCATCATAGCCGCCGCGCTGCTCGGAGGGATGTACATGATTACCAAGGAGCCGATAGCGGCCATCGAGAAGCAGACCCGCATCGAAGCCATCCGTCGTGTGGCTCCCCCCTTCGACAATGACCCGGAGGCCGACGCCAGCAAATTTGCCACCGCCTCGGGCGACACCTGCATCGTCTATCCGGCGCTGCTCAAGGGCAAGTTCAACGGCGCCGCGGTCTCCTGCCGCTCCATGGAGGGTTTCGCCGGTGAGATTACAATCATGTGCGGCTTCACTGCCACAGGCGAAGTCAAGGACTATCAGGTGCTCAGCCATGCCGAAACCCCCGGACTCGGCTCAAAGATGCAGCTGTGGTTCCGCGACCCGCAGGGAGCGCGCAGCGTGTTGGGCAAGAACCCCGCCAAGACCAACTTCTATGTAGTCAAGGACAAAGCGCAGCATGGCGAAATCGATGGCATCACAGCCGCCACCATCTCTTCGCGAGCATTCCTCGGAGCGCTCCGCGATGCGTTCCAAGCCTATATGGACTATCAGAAATTCGAGGCAGCCAAATCATCACAGCTCTCAGTCAGAGAAGAATCAACCCCCGACTCTAACTCACGCCCGTCATGAAGAAGAAACTCAAAATAGTGTGGGACGGCATACTCCCTTCCAACCCCGTGCTCGTGCTGCTGCTCGGCATGTGCGCCACACTCGGCACAACCTCCTCTGCCCTGAACGGCCTTATGATGGGTGTCTCCACGCTGCTGGTGCTCATCTGTTCAAACTCGGTGGTGTCAATGATTAAGAGCCTCGTGCCCGACAAGGTGCGCATCCCGGTCTTCATTGTGGTCATCGCCACTTTCGTGACACTGCTTCAACTGGCCATCTCGGCCTGGGCACCGGCTCTGAACGAAAGCCTCGGCCTTTTCATCCCTCTGATTGTGGTCAACTGCATTCTGCTGGGTCGTGCGGAAGCCTTTGCCTCGCGCCGTCCCGTGCTTGACTCCGCGCTCGACGGCCTCGGCTGCGGCATAGGCTTCACGCTGGCGCTGACCCTGCTGGGAGCCGCCCGCGAATTGCTCGGCGCAGGGAGCCTGTTCGGCATCCGCATCTACCCGGATGACTATGCCATGCTGCTTTTCGTTCTCGCCCCCGGCGCCTTCATAGCCCTCGGCTATATGATTGCACTCGTCAACCGTCTCAAACACTAATGCCCCATGCTGACTTACATCTCCATAATCGTCACAGCGATTTTCATCAATAACATTGTGCTGGCCCAGTTCCTGGGTATCTGTCCGTTCCTTGGTGTCTCCAAGCGCACGGACTCCGCCTTGGGCATGGGTGCCGCCGTGACCTTCGTCATAACAATGGCCACGTTGGTCACCTGGTGTCTTCAGACCTACGTGCTAGACCCGCTCGGGCTTCAATTCCTTCAGACAATCCTCTTCATCCTGGTCATCGCAGCGCTGGTGCAGATGCTCGAAATCATCATACGCAAGATAGCTCCGGCGCTCTACATGGCTTTGGGTGTTTTCCTGCCGCTGATTACCACTAACTGCGCAGTGCTCGGGGTAGCCATTCTCGTGGTTCAGAAAGGTTTCACACTTGGAGAGAGCCTGACCTACGCCGTGGCCACCTCCATCGGTTTTGCTTTGGCTATGTGGATTTTCGCGGGCATCCGCGAGCAGCTCGCTCTGACCTCCGTGCCCCGCCACATGAAAGGTGTGCCTCTGGCACTCGTGGGCGCCGGCATCCTCGCCATGGCCTTCATGGGCTTCTCCGGCATTAAAATCGGTTGAACCGTTCACGATCCGAGAACGGAGGCAGCCCTGGCGGGACTACCCAATCCATTGACACGCAATAATATAGGGCAGCCCTTCCGGGGCTGGATTGTCGCGGCATGCTTACCGGGGGGCTGAAGCCCCCCGGCTAACAAAGGGAAGGCGCTCCGCGCCATGCAACATCGGGTTCACATTTTGACACACCCCCTCTGCAAAACAATGCCGGAGGTAAAAAAGCGGCACAAAAGAAAAGCGACACGAGAGTTTCACAACTACCGGGTCGCTCCTTAGCTTAACTAAATAAATTCTTACATGCTAGGTTCATAGCCAATGCAAATAAATGGAACTATGATTCTCTGAGTGCAAAATTAATTATTCCTCCCATACTACCAAAATTCGAGTAGTTAATAAGTGTTAAATATTTGTCTACAATACCCAATCTGAAGTATTTACTCCCCGGTTTACCAGGGGAGGACGACATGAATATTTTACATTTGTCATATACACCCCCACTCTTTATGAATTATTCCCGGCTTTTTCCTAACTTTGCACTATGAATCCCTGCACACGATTTTTTTTACGCGTAACGCTCTGTGCCCTTCCGTTGACCCTGCTGTCACCCGAGGCTCTCCCCTGCACTTCAGCCATCGTCAGCGCCCGCGCCTCGGCTTCAGGGCGTCCGATGCTTTGGAAAAACCGCGACACATCACAGGAGGATAACAAGGTGGCCTATGTGCCGGCCACTCCGGAGGGGGAATTGGCTTACGTGGCTCTCTTCAATGCCTCTGACCGCAACTGCCGCGAGGCCTGGGCCGGAATGAACAGTGCAGGGTTTGCAATCATGAACACTGCTTCCTACAATCTGAAGGCCGACGCTGTGCCGGCGAAGGATATGGACAAGGAGGGGGTGCTGATGACGCTGGCGCTGAAGCATTGCCACACCATAGCCGACTTCGAGCAGCTGCTCTCCACGCTTCCCCGCCCGATGGGGGTAGAGGCCAATTTCGGTGTGATTGATGCCGCGGGTGCCGGAGCCTATTTTGAAACTGACAACTACTCATTCACCCGCTATGACCTCGCCGACGAGCCCTCCGGCGTGATTGTCCGCACGAATTATTCTCATTCCGGACGCCCCGGTGAGGGCTACGGGCAGATTCGCGAACAGAATGCCTTGCATCTGCTCCGCCCATATCTCGGCTCACCGTCGCTCACCCCGGCTGTCTTCACGGAAGAGCTCTCATGCTCTTTCTATCACTCTCTGCTGGGGCGCGACATGATGGCTGAGCCGGCTGACTGGATTATTGACCAGGACTTCATTCCGCGCTACACGACCACCGCCTCGGTCGTAATCGAAGGGGTGATTCCTCAGCAGGAGCCTCGCGCAGATGCCGGGCTGGACTACGTGATGTGGACAGCCTTGGGTTATCCACCCTGCGCCGAGGTGATGCCTGCCATGTGTGCTCCTGACGGGGTTGACCCTGAGCTGCAAGGGCTGGAAGAGGGGGGCACTTCGGCTCTCTGCAATCGCGCCAAGGCTCGCAAAGCTGAAGTGTTCAGCGCCCCTGACGGCAACCGCAACCGCTATGTGAACACAGCCTCGCTGCGCGGAGCCAACGGCTACCTCCCCACACTGCGCCGCCAAAACCGCCAGACCTATGAAAAATTCTCCCGCAGATAAACCCCTCTGCACATCGACCCCCGTAAAGCTCTCCGCCTCACGCTTCCTGCGCACGCTCGCTTCGCTGAAGGCTCGCGGACCGCTGGCGGTGATGGGGCTGCTGATGGTGGCCGCTGGCTGTGCCGGAGCCTGCATTGATGCCCGCTGGTTCATTGTAGCGCTGATGATTCCCTCCATCCTGCTCCCGATGGTAATGTTCTTTCTCTATGCGGCCTATGCGCTGTCGCCTCGCTGTCTGCACTGTGTGCACCCTCATAAGATAGAGGCTTATTCTGACCGGCTCCGCATCTCCTACACCGTCACCATCCCCGCACTCACGGAAGAGGATGAGCCTCAAGAGCGCGAGATTCATATGGAAGTACCATTGAGTCAAGTGGTTCGATGCACACCACGCCTCAACGAGTTGCTTATTGTCCTGGAAAAACCGTTCGGATTCCTGCTGCTGCCTTACGATGCGCTATCTGACGCAAATGCCCTGATAAAGCTACTGAAATGAACCATTTCCGCTGCGGGGCGTTAAAGTCAATAAAAAAGATTCTCTCGACAGTTTTCTTAGAGTGTGTCTAAAAATATATGTTAAGACAGAGGCCGCAGCTTTAAGATG
>CANSAP010000031.1 GCA_947644715.1 uncultured Bacteroidales bacterium | reverse complement strand
GCCATCTTAAAGCTGCGGCCTCAGTCTTAACATATATTTTTAGACACACTCTTAGCTGTGAAATCGGTTACTGATTGGCTTTGGAGAGCGTTTGCTTGAAGAGCCATTCGCGCACGGGGGTGAGCTTATAGGCGTAATCAAACGAGTACATGTGTTCACTCCCTTTCCCGTCAGCGGGAAGTACTGATCCGGGAGAGAAGTTAATGATATTCACCGGAGCATTCTCTGCGAGAAGTGCCGTTGCCAAGGAATCTTGCTCTGCCTGAGGAAGCTTGGCGCTCCACTCTGCAAATGCATATGGAATGCCCTGACTGGCGGCATCCTCTTCGAGCACAGAGATGCAGGGGAAAGATTTGCCACTGTTGCCGGCTGTGATATAAACAAATTTGTGGCGAGCAAGCTCCGGGAAGACTGACGTCTCCCAGTGGCAATCCACGAATATTGATGCGGCAAACAGGTCAGGGTATGTTACGTTGTAGTACATGGAAATCATCCCACCCATTGACTGTCCTGTGGTGTAGATGCGATTCCTGTCTACATTGTGCTCCCGTGAGAATGATTCAACCAGGCGAGCTACCATGTCGACTTCATCCGTATGCTGATAGTCATCGTTCACTGCAACGCCTGAATATTGCGGCACAAGAACGTAGCAGGGATGAGTTGCCTGCCATTCGTCGGTGGCCCAGACAAGCGCACCGTAACCTTGGGTGAGGGGAGTGGTGTAGTCTGTTCCCGGTGTGCTGGCATCGGCAGTAAAGAGCAGGAGCGGGTATTGTGTGTCGGCATCCATGTTCTTGGGAATGAACAGATTGTATTTGATGCTCTTCCCGGTGACGGCATCGTTATAAACCAGTTGCTCAAATTCCGGCACTTCTTTGGCAATCATAGCCTGAAGCACGGAGTCACCCGATTTATCGATGGCAGGTCCGCCACCCGGCGATCCAAGCTGTATGCCGCCGCGCCCCGGCATGGGTTTATTGCCTGCAATGCTTTGCCCGGGTGCGGGAAGATAGGAGGAAGTGTCGTTGCTTTGTGCTGTTTTTGTGGCTGAACATGCGCAAAATATCGCTGCAATGCCTAAAGCAATCAGCGAAGATTTGATTAAATGTATGGAATTCATTATTCGAGAGTATTTTCTTATAATAATAATATTTTCGGGTGGAATGTTCATTCAGAGGGTGAACAGCGGCAAATAGATGGTAAATGCCCGGCCATCACGAGTGAAGGCCGGGCTTATAGTGCGTTTGGATTTATGCCGAATTTTACTTTCGAGTATGTTTGAATTTTGACATTTTGGAGAGACTCGTATTATCTATTTCGGATTGTACCGCCGGTGGATTCATTTATTGAAAGCACGTCTGCGACGTTGCAACGCAGGCTGCCGGATGTCGATGCTGAGAGATTTCCTGATTGAGCCGACAGTCCCTGAGCACGGATTGAGCCGCTCGTACTCGCAGTCAAGCCGACTTTCTTTGCCTGTCCTTTTTTAAGAACAATGGCACCGCTGGTGCTGCTGTCTGCTTTCAGTGATGAGGTTTGTACATTCTCAATCTCAATAGTGCCGGACGTTGAAGTGTCGAGTTTGCATTTGCCCGTTGAGGATAGAGACCCAATCTTTATTGCGCCTGAGGTGGAGGCGGTGAAATCGCATGTTCCGACTGATAGCGAGGGGATAATCACCTGTCCGGATGTGGATGTCTCAATATCAATATCCTCCACGGTGAAGCCATTGTCAAATTTCACACAGGTAGATAGTCGCACTGAAATATCCTCAACGCAGGGTGTCGTCACGTAGAGAGTGGCATTTATAGGTCCGTCGATATTAACATGTTTCCCATTCTTCATAACCTCCTTCAAGGATACTCGCAGTAATCCGTTTTTACTTGTGACATCAATGTAGTCGATGATGTTGGCAGGAGCCTCAAGCCGTGCTTTGCCTGTGGCTTTGCCTACGGTGACAACGACATTAACAAAACAGGCATCAATGCGGTTGAAATCAGCTATTTTTAAGTCGTGGGTAGTCATGGGGGATTTCGACGGATTTATGCGATACTCTGAATTCCCGTCGAAATTGATGTAACGGGTCAAGGCTTGGGATGCATTTAAGTCAGTGTCAGAACTGACACATGATTCCAAGCACAGTGTACCTGACAAACAGACTATGGCGATAGCGAATATAGTAGAGAGCTTCATAAGCAAAAGTGTTTAAGTAATTGTTTAACTATATTACGCACTCGACAGCCCGATTGTGACACAACCCAAAGAATAATTTCGTGGTAGAGGTGCTATTTCTTAAAAGTTTTACTACTTTTGCGGGTAGAAAAACTTAAGTCAACATGACTTCACTGTTATGATGAATCTTATTCATAGGTTTGCAGGGCTGATTTTATTACTTTTGTGCCTGGGTGGCTGCTCTTGTCGACAGCCGCAAAAAGATGCAGCGGACACGCGAAACAGAACTTTCGCGGCTCTGCAAGACTCCGTCTCGGCATTAATTCATAATGCTCCGGGACAGATTGGAATAGCTTTGATTAGCTCGGAAGGGGATACGCTTGCGATAAATGACCATCCCGACTATCCGATGATGAGTGTATTTAAGTTGCACCAAGCTTTGGCTGTGGCTCACATGCTGCGCAATACGGAAGCCGGTCTTGATACATTGCTGAATATAAGGCGGACGGAGTTGGATCTGCATACTTGGAGCCCGATGTTAAATGATTATGCTACCGGAGACATTTCGCTACCAGTGAGAGACTTAATTGCCTACATGTTGTTGGTAAGCGACAATAATGCCTCTAATATTCTCTTTGACCGCATTGTCACGCCGGCGAAGACTGATTCTATTCTCAGGTCAATGGTCGTGAACAAGCAATTTTCTATTAGATGGAGAGAGGCGGACATGCACAGAGACAATGTGCGCAGTTACGATAATGTTACGTCTCCACTTGCAGCGGCTGAACTGATGTATAGAGTCTTTAATGACAGTCTCCTTAGGGCTGGTGACCAACAGTTTATATGCGAGCAGATGGGTCGTACGTCTTTGACTAACAATCGCATAGGAGGCGCGTTCGACGAGGATTCCGGTGTTAAATTCGCTCATAAGAGCGGTTCCGGGTATGTCACCCCTGAAGGCGTACTGATTGCGTGTAATGATGTGGCTTACGTCAGGTTGCCAAGTGGATTGAATTACGCTTTGGCTGTACTCATTCGCGATTTTATGGGCACTGAAGAGTCTGCATCAGCACTTATAGCTAATATCTCTAAGGTGATTTATAAGTCACTCTCGGCAACTGAAAATTAGAGTTTTGTCAAGCCGGGAATCCGACGACGGCCGGAGGGTGTCGCAGAACCTTAATTTTGCAAAAGTCACCTAAAGAGAATGATTGCAAATCAGTATATTACAAGGTTGAATTTCCTGATTTTACCCGTTCGGTAACATACTCTTAATCTTGACTATAAGGGAGGCAATATGATGATTCTTTCTCAAGATAGAGCATGTCTTTCAATCGGATTCCATCCTCTATAATCGGGTGAGGATAGTTGTCGACGAAGAAATTCTCAATCCGATGAGAATACCTGTATCCGCATGCATGATAAAAACGAAGCGTCGAGGGAGTTTCGCCTGTCCCAAGACAGAATCGCTTTCCCGGAAAGACTGATTCCACGTGATTCAACATGGCTCGCCCGATGCCTTTCCTCTGCATTTCGGGCGCAACAGCAAGATTCTTGACTTCAATCCGGCCATCAGCGAGTTCAATAGTTACGCAGACCGCAACTATTGAACTCCCGACATATCCGGCGAAAATACGTCCCGTAAAAATGTAGCGACGAATCATTTCTACAGATTCATCACCAAGCAGAAGTAACGGCAAGATGTTCTTTATGTCGCTTGAATTATATTCTTGAATTGTCATGTTGTTGCAAACGATTCATGTGAGTGGATTGGCATCACGGCACCCAATAATATGGAGCTTTGGAGCGATGCTCCGCCACCCATTTCTCAAGACCGCTCCAATCACTGATGCCATCTGCTATTACAGCTTCATAATATTCAACGCCGTGATAATCACAATCTTCCGGAGTTTCAAATTTCAGCCTAAGGATTGTTTCCCGTTGCTCTGAAGTCATAACCTCAATAATTCTGTCGGCCATGTGCTCAAAGAAACCGTCATATTCTGAGCCTTCTTCAATATGAATAATATCGAACTGCCATATGTGGCCATCGTCATCCTTATAGAGAGCGTGCCACGAGATGCAGTGTTCAGATGTATGGAGGCCGTTAATACATCTTATCTCTGTTACTTTTGGATTAATGGCAATTTTAGCTGCGATAGCGAAACTGCGCTCAACAGTAATGCCGGAAGAATATACATGCAGGTCAATATCCCGGTGAGAGGCAAGTAAGCCCATTCTCAGCGAGCCTACGAGATTCACACGGCATCCGGCTTCTTTCCATATTTCAGCAATGCCGGATTGCTTCAAAACTCTCCACGCTTTCTTTTGATTGTCGTGAGCCTGGTCATTGATTTGGATTGGATTCATAATAGGATAAGTAATTAGATTAAAATTAGATGTAGAATCGCTGTCATAACCCACCGCTTCATGGTCGGCGCAATTCCATAATGTAGTTTTTAAGAAATATGCCGCCTCGTTCCACAAATTGTTCTTTCACTACTTTATAGCCACGACTATCAAAGAACGGCTTTGCCGTGATTGATGAGTGAACCCTTATTGTGAGATGGGATTCAACAGTAGCTTCGAGTCTGGAGCATATGAGGGTGGCCACTCCTTGCCTCTGATAATTGTGATGAACATAAAGCCTGTCCATAAAACCTGAATCGTCAATGTCTCCAAAGCCGATTACAATAGAGTCTTGGGTAACAACAAACGTGTGGTGCGCTGACAAAGTTTTATCCCAGTCCTCCAAATCTATGGAATCCGGAGCCCATACAGCAAGCTGCTCTTGAGAATAATCTTTTCTATTGATTAGATGTACGGTACTTTGAAACAGCTTTATGATTTCTGTCAAGTCAGCTTTATTATATGTTCTAATTTCCATGTCATACACTATGATTAGAGGGAGAATGTAGACTTAAATGGAGAATAGGGTAATGTCTGCCGTCACTGTCATATTCATCGCGACTGATTACCTGAAAACCATGCGCTTGATAGAATCTCAATGCACGAGGGTTCTGCTCGTTAACATCTACGGAATCAGCGCCTAAAGTCTTCCTGCCTGATTTTTTTCAAGGTCAGTCATATTTTGAGAGGTATTGTTTATTCGCAAAAGTAATAAAAATAATCTACACCACCATAAAGCGTATTGAATTTATATCTTCTTTTTCATTGATGGTCGGAGAATTATGTCATTTGGTGATATGGCAGCCTACCACTCGATTATCTAAAAATCCATTCCGGTGTCCCAATAGGCTGAGTCCACGGGAGACAAGGCTCCGGCACGCTGTTCATACCAATAGGTCAGACGCTGCTCTTCTCCATACTCATCTTTGTGTCCGAGATTCCATGTGCACTCCACAAACACACGTTTGCCGTCCGCTATTTCTTCAAAAGTGGCGATGTTGAACAGTCCCACGCGAAACTCATCCGCTATATCCTCGGCTGTCACATATTTCACGCAAATTGGCTTGCCATAGCGTAGGCTGTTCTCACTAACACTTAAAGCGTTATATAATCTATCCTTTTTTCGTTCTTTCAGAAGATCCAGCAGGGATTTAATATCCCGTTGAGGGCTTACGCTTTTTTCGGGCGGTTGCAGATGGCAAATCGTGGGATAACCCCACATGCCGTTGCGCAGAGTCACGATGCAGGTGTCGCCCGGTTGCAGACTTTTATATTCATCGTAATCGGCATCATTGCGATACCCTTCTCCGTTATCCGTGAAACGCAGATTTACGTAATTGTGCGCCGCTTGCCTGTATCGCCGTTTGGCTTGCATGCCATACACCACCGCCTTGCGCTTGTAGGGCTCTGAGCGTGGAATCAGATAGTTTGTCCCAAGCCATACTAATATCGAAAGATAAAACAAACAGATACCCGCAAGCCAACCTATAAAGGCATTTAACAGGAGCGATGGCCAATCTCTGACACCAATTATCCATGAACGAATCGGAAGCAGCACGACAGGCAATGCCATGACAAGAATCATGACAAAATTGAGAATATCGTCATTAACTCCCCGTAAAATGGTGCATCCCATCAAAGCGTCAGCCGACAGGTACACTGTGGCACACACCACAGCAAAGAGCAGTTTTTTCCCCAGACTCTTCGCCCGTTCACGCCGTTTGCTCTGTCCGGCCTTCTTGCTGCGCGAACCTTTCTTGTTTTTGTCATGCACCGCCTTTGCCATAAGAACATTTCAAAATTATTACTGTCCGCGAAACTATAAGAATACTATCTAAGCCTCTCAAAGGTAGAAATTGGACTGTAAACATGTAAGCACTAATTACCAATTAATGCGTTCTATAACGACTCCATCAGATGTTGCCCAAAAAGCAGAATCTAATATATCTAATCCCAATTTATTACAATACTTAGATATAATACACTCATTAATTCGATCTTTGATTAATCTATTGGTATAATATTCTGGATTCTCGAACCACAGAGGTTTGCCACAACTATAAAATACCCATTTATTATCCTTTAAAGCATAAACAGTCCGTTGCATTTCTCCCGAAGATATACAACTTAATGAATTTACTGGGAACTTATTTCGATTAGAGGAAATTCTAAAGTTTAATATATTTATCTTTAATTGTTTAGAAATAATATGAGTCATAGATTCCATGCCATCTGCATAATTGGATAGCATCATACATCCCCCAGTTTTAATTTTGAAAAAAATAATTTTTTCAAAATGGCTCCCCCCTGTGAGTTGTTCAATTTTATACATCTCACAAAATGATTGATTTTGAAGGACGGAATGAGTACCTTTATTCCATATTTTGAATACGGAAGGTAGTAAATCACCCCAGGCACACTCTAGATACGAGAATGATAAATAATGAAATTCTTTTATAATCATAAATCTATTTATTACATATTGATTTGCCCGTAATCCTCCCCATCACCATCGTAATATGACTATCGGCCATCAATATTCAGTTGTTAACTATAGCTTGATTCATTATATATATTCTGTGAATATCTCCAAATTGATCTTTAGTTACAGATTGTTTAAGAATTAATTGAGAGTTATTTAACATATTGCCATATATGTTTTTTAGTAATATAGTCTTCGCAGAGGAAATAGGACATAAATCCTTAAAAATTGATTTCATTGTAGCATCACAAATTAATATATTGGGAATAATATACCCGCACTCTTCCAAATCTTCTTCAAAATCACATAAGGTCAATCCATATATATATGGATTGTTGGTAATATTATTTACTGCAAAAAGATTTAGATTATCAACGACTAATTCTGCTACATTCAGTAATAGACTAGAAATTAACTTTTCAGGGATAGTTTCTGTTATAAAATTAATATCAGAGTAACACTCTAAAAGAGGTACTTCTTCAAAGTGTATTCCAGCCAAATTTAATCTTAATATCTTTTTAATTAAGTGGGGACGAATAATTCTATTGCTGAAATTCGGAATTAGAGATTCCAACCGTGCTTGCATAACCATTTTTTTGTTTTGTTCGAAAAATGAGGATCACTATCATGAATTGATTCATCTGAATTATTGCTCCTGAATTTTTACCTTTCCCATGTGCATGCCATTGAGAGCCAGGAACCTCAGACATTGGTTTATCAATCCTATCGATTTCTAATGGACCTTGTCCTCTTTTTATCGCCTTTTGTGTATCTTTTGGTGTTTTGCATTTTAGTCCCCACGGATCGGGCCATGTATTTACATCCTTGACATACCCGTACAGCGTCGGATTGTTGCCCTCCAGCCCGATGTGGTCTGAAGAGATGTACATTCCCATCCGTGGGGAGTAGTATCGGAAACGGTTGTAGTAGAGGCCGGTTTCCATGTCCTCGTACTGGCCCTGATAGCGGAACGGCACGAGAGTGCGGTCGCCGCGACACTCCATCACCTCGCCGTAGATATCGAGGAGCATCTCCCCACACCAGCTCTCCGCGGCTGTCGTAGACCTGGAACGGCGTTACACAATCTTTCGCACCCATGCTGACGAAATCAAGGGCGGAGAGCATGATTGTAAGTATCAGTCTTATCATTTGCATGGGCTAATATTATCCTTTTACAAAATTAGCGATTTTGCGGGAGATAAACGGCTGACAAAGCTATGTTGTTAAGCATAAAATAGTGACTGATTAGAGAAAATGTGTTAATTTTGCATTACAAACCGCAAACCAACATCTATAATGGACATAACCGACATATACAAGGCTATGAACCGCAAGGCTGAGGAATTTTTCGAGTGGTTGCAGGCTCACCCGCCGTTCGCTATGCTCTTTGTGGCTGCTCTGCTTGGATTATGGTTGATCGGGCTGTTGCTCCGGTGGGAATGGGCGTGCGATTGGAAATTTGGCGGCAAACTATGGTTCTTCGACGACTGCAAACCCGAAACTCGCCGCCGCATACAGATTATTTTGGTCAGCGTGGCTCTTATGGCCAGCCTTATGTTGTGTTATTTGTGGAGATAGAAGCATGAAAAGTGCCAACAGCAAATTTAAGGCAGGAAACTAACCAAAATAATACTTTGCGGTATAGCCCTGACCATCGTTAACCTCGCATTAATGCGGCTCATCACCTTACTCAGAAAACCGACAGGCAAAAAATCAACATCTGCAATTATCTCTGGTGGCAGTCAGTTAATGATTGATACCATGCAACAAAATCCAATGCCACATTCTTCAAATCTTCTTCATCTTCATCCTGAGGAATAAAGTCAGCATATTTCTGTATGATTGGAACAAGAGGCAATAGACTTTCTTTTGGAAATTGTGTCAATAGTTTGCTGATAATATTGCATCGCCAAATTATATCGTTGTCAGGATTAGTCAATATGGACTCAATGCTCGGTAAAAGCACCTTATAAAATCCGGGTAAGACCTGAATAATCTCAGAGGCAACAGGCCAATTCATATCAGCAATCCACTCCAATAGAGAGGGCGCAACACCGGACACTTGTTCTAGTGTTGCCGATGGCAGACGATTAACCACGTCGAAATCAAATTTGTCTTTAGGCAATAATGCTTGACTGTTCATATTACTTCAATAGATTGGCGGTTTCTGCTTATTCAGTTCATTCAGTTGGGGACTGGTTTTATTTAACTGTTGGTTTTATTCTTAGTTGCAATATCTTTTGAGCGGCTTGGTTCTTGATATTTCGACGCAGGTTGTCCAGTCTTCGCTGACCGATGCGTCTGTCTGCAGCACGAAGTATGTTTGACAAGCCCCAAAAATCATTATCAAAACTGCGGGTTAGAATTTCAGAAGCCGGAGTATCAATATATTCCCGAATCAAATTTGAAATTAATGACACATCGCAATAATATGGGTATTCGGCTTGCTGCGATACATATTCGTTATGATGGGACACATGACCGTTTTCGTCTGTGAACTCCTTTGGATAGTCGAATATGATTCCCTTTCCGATGGTTATCCAATAACGGGGACATGGACTTGTTGCCCTGTCACCCCTCATAGGATAGACAGCACAATGAATCTGAAAATCAATCGTCGGGTCAATTATCAGATACAATTCCTTTTGCAGTTTACTCCATTTACTCATTTGTTCCTTTTCAGCAGCTAATGTCCATCGGATAATCAACCCTTAAGGAGATTAATTAGCTTGTTATCATCGCGTGCTCATTCAATCCATAAAATCATCGTTTTCAAGATAATAATGTATCGCCGTAATAAACACATCGGTATCATTATTTACTGATAGATCAGGATTATTTGACAATTTTACTTCAATGATGTCTTGAAATGTGCCTACACTCATAAAAGATTTTACATTATGCAGGGCAACCGATTCTGGTATCCATTCTCCATTAACCTCTACGATGTTTTCCTCTTTTTGTTCCTTACTTGACATGACCCAGAACTGCGATTTAGTATAATCATTCCTTTGAATTAGTTCATAATAAATCCGACCGGGATAAGCCAATGTATTATAAGAAGCTATCAAGTCTGCTATTGTATTGAAGTGTTGCATATCTGTTATTTATTTTTCAGTTGCTAATGTCCGGCGGATAATCGACCGTTTAGGGAGAATCCGTTTGTTATTTACATTTTAATCTCCTACGAGTAATATGGTTGAGCCACTTGTTAGCAGCCTTGTTCTTCAGAATACATCATTTCCCCACCATTTCTCAAAAGTTCGTGGACAAACCTTGCGAATGGAATCCTCATCATCTTCTTCCCATTCTAACTCAATTTCGTAAGTATATTGGGGGAATGAATAGTTCTCTTCCGCTGCATAGAAGTAGTTGTCATCGCCGGTCCGCTCTCCAAGAACAGTTTGAACGGCATAATTCAAGTCCTCTTGCTCCGGATAGTCATCTCCTTGAGGATCTTCAAGTTCCGAGAAAACATCACACAAAGAATCCGCATTTTCCAATGCGTTGTAAAACACTTTCCGTCCCTGTGCAATAAGCCAATACCGGAAATAATCGAATCCGTCATCGCTGCATCCACCAAGCACGACGTAGGCCACTGCCCACAAATCCTGCTTGTAAGAGATATGGCAGAAATAATTCCACCAATATCTGAATCCGAATAATTCTTCTTCGGAAAGTTGGGTCAGACACTCTTCCAAATTTCTCCCACGGTTAGATTTTTCGATGATTGTCCAAAACTTTTCTTCTGTCATCAATTTGGATGCTTCTTTTTTTATGTTATTATTAGGTTTGCTAATTAGATTATGCCCGGAGAGATACCTTTGACTTCTCCGATAAATACATCGCCGGCTTGATACTTGGAGTTTCGTGTGTGCTTCTTGAAGAGTTCCTGTATTTCAGGAAATTTGCTTGACAACTTAAAAGCAAGCCCGGTTCCCAATCCTTCCTGAGACCCAACAGCAACTCCTTGGGCGATATACTCGTCCGTGCTCTGCAATGTATCGCCGGAAACGTAATTAACCATGCCGTTACTGTTTGATGAATATTCGCAAAGTTACTAAATTTTCATCACATAGCCCTGATGCAGAGGCGTTTTTCTTGCGTCCAATTACCAAATTATCAGACAAAATCGTTAAATTTGCATTTTCAATGACTAATCTTTACCAATATGAGCGGAATGACAGGCATACTTGGAGGCTGGACCCGACACCTTGCGGCTGCGGCACTTATCGTAGTGCTGTGTTCAGCTTGTGGAAGACTTGACAGCAATATTCCCTCCGACGGAGAAATGATTGAGGTTTTCAAGACCAAAGAGAAGACCTTTTCCGAGATCGTGGAACTGTTTCAGGAATTTCCTTCATGGGAAGGACATCATCCAAGAGAACAAGTATATCATAACGGCTACTGGCCGGAAGATGCCGAAAGTCGCTCGTTTTTTGGCGAAGAACGTGCATTGAAGATTGACAGTCTTTTGCAGGTGATTGGATGTGAAAACGTGCATTTCCGGTACTCCTATTCCTATTATCCTACTGAAAACATCTGCCCGGTTGAATATTCTTTCACTTACAATGCCCGTGGACTTTCTATCGGTCCGTCAATTGGACGGTCGTTTATCTACAGTACCAACCCTAAAGATTCAGCGGCAATTACAAGCGAGATAGGATATGAGGATTTTAAGCCCGTTACCTATTTTATGGCAGAGGGAGACCTTGATAGCCTGTATTATGACATACGCAATAAGGCAATGGAAAACGAGGAAAGTATATTACATATATTATTACGGCGCCGCATTGCGGATAATTGGCTTATTAACCTCCAATATTTTGATTAACACTATGAGCGGAATGACTGACATATACGAAACAATCAATCGTAAGGCGAGGAACATTTCGAGTGGGCGCAAGCACACCCGAAATATGGTATGCTCATTTGGCTTGTCGCTCTGCTCCTGAGGTGAAAAATGGGCGTGTCACTGGTCTTTCAATGCAAACTGTGGTTTTTCGACGATTGCAAGCCTGAGACGCGCCGCCGCACCCTGATTCTCCTTGTTTCAATCTCACTTACTGTTGTAAGCTTCACCCTTATGTTTCACCTCGGCTTCATTCACTGTGATGCCATGACCATAAATCCCTAATACTGTGAAACGGAAAAACGACAAAAGACGCTTTTACATTTGGGTTTACATCTGATGGCTCGGAGACAAGCATCAAGAGGATAATCCTGGAAGCAAACTTGACGGGCCTTGGATGTTCTGCTACTATGTAATTATTATCTCGGGAATAGCAGGTATATTATTAGGTATAATCAACCCATCTTTCTTATATGTAGCCATATATCTGTCCTTGTTGTGTATTTCGCTGTTCCTTTTATGGGCTTTGTTGCTTCATAAGATTGTATATAATAAGGAAAGGCGCAAGGCTGTAATGAAGCACTATGCTTCCTGTAAACATAGTTCAACAAATCGTTAGGTTGCTTTATGTCACCAACTTGTCGCCATTTGAGTTTCTGGAATTTGGGTAACGATTTGGTGACGAATAGTGGTCTGAAATCGGTCCTGAATCCGATTGGATAAGACACGAAAAAACCTCGGAACTATCTGATAGTCCGAGGTTTGTCTCGTATTGTCCGAATTAGGTCGGATGCCATAAGTGGAGGTGGAGGGGATTGAACCCTCGTCCAAACGCGGAATCAATGAGGTTTCTACATGCTTAGCCATCGACTTGGTTTTCGTCCGGCGGCAGGCTCGCGGCCACCAACCGCCGGCTTATCCTCTGAATCTCGAACATGCAGCGGGGAAATGCATGCTCTATTCCCGAATTTCTCAGCACCACCTAATCCAAACGTCTCGGGACGGGGCAATGGGGTGATGTCTCGTCCGCACCCACTGTGGCGCGGATTAAGCAAACCTACTATACTTCAGTTTAGGCAGCGAGAGCGTAGTTGTTATTTTCGCCAGTTATAGTTCGACATCGAGATATTTAAGAGCGCCGGTGCCAACGCTCTGCATGCTTGCTCATCGCTTCGTCACGCTGTCAATGCCAGTCACCCCCGTATGTTTTCGGGTGCACGAAGGATGTGCTTGCCAAGGCGCTCACATGCCACAAACAGTTTCTTAGTCCTGAAGCGTGACAGGGGAGGGGTGCCCTGAATAATCTGTGGAGCGGCAAACGAGGCTCGAACTCGCGACCCTCAGCTTGGGAAGCTGATGCTCTACCAACTGAGCTATTGCCGCATATAGCTGAATAAAGCCTCAAAAGCGTGTGGCCTTGAGGCTTTATTTGTTGTCTTAGAAGGACTCGAACCCTCACTAGCGGAACCAGAATCCGATGTGCTACCATTACACCATAAGACATTGTGTCCTGAGAGTGTGTCTTTAACACCGCTGTGTTAACCTCTCGTTTGCGAGTGCAAAGTTAGGAACTTTTTGTGAACTGGCCAAATTATTTTTCAATTATTTTTGTGCAAATTTTATAAGCGACTGAAAATGAATTGAATAAAGTTGAGGATTTTTTTATGGCTCTGTGTGTAAAACCTTTTGTGAGGGGTAATTGTTAATATTTTAGAATTTAACTAAAAACAGATGAGGCTCTCCTCTCTGCTATGAGAAACATTAAATACATATTTTGATATGAACTTCAATAATTTCACAATTAAGAGCCAGGAGGTGGTACAGAAGGCCATTGAGCTGACTCGATCTGCCGGTCAGCAGCAGATTGAGCCGCTTCATTTGCTGAAGGCTATCTCTATGGAGAGTGAGACGATTCTGAATTTCGTCTTCCAAAAGCTCGGTGTGACTTCACAGGCCCTGTTGCAGGCCGTCGACAGAGAAATCAGTGCTTTACCCAAGGTGTCGGGCGCTGACGTAGTGCTGAGCCGAGAGAGCAACGAGGCTTTGCAGAAGGCCGTGGATTACAGCAAGAAGCAGGGGGATGAATACGTAAGCGTCGAGGCTATGCTTATGGGCATTCTTTTGACTAAAAATAAGGCTGCTCAACTCATGAAGGACTTCGGCATGACTGAAAAGGGACTGCAGGCAGCCATTGATGAGTTGCGTCGCGGACAGAAAGTGACCGGTCAGAGTGCGGAGGAGAGCTATCAGTCGCTCTCGAAGTATGCGATAAATCTTAATGACCGTGCGCGTAATGGCAAGCTTGATCCTGTCATTGGACGTGACGAGGAGATTCGCCGCGTGTTGCAGATCCTTTCACGCCGCACGAAGAATAATCCCATGTTGGTAGGTGAGCCGGGCACCGGTAAGACCGCCATTGCTGAGGGTCTTGCACAGCGCATCGTGCGTGGCGATGTCCCGGAGAATCTGAAAAGCAAGCAGATTTATTCGCTTGACATGGGTGCGCTGGTAGCCGGCGCTAAATATAAAGGTGAGTTTGAGGAGCGCCTGAAGGCTATTGTCAATGAGGTGACTCAAAGCGATGGGGAGATTATTCTTTTCATCGATGAGATACATACGCTGGTTGGCGCCGGCAAGGGTGAGGGGGCTATGGATGCCGCCAATATCCTAAAACCAGCTTTGGCGCGTGGCGAGCTGCGCTCAATAGGTGCTACCACTCTGGATGAGTACCAGAAATATTTTGAGAAGGATAAGGCGCTTGAGCGTCGTTTCCAGAAGGTAATGGTTGATGAGCCTGACGAGATGGCTGCAATCTCAATCCTGCGTGGCCTGAAGGAGCGCTATGAGAATCACCATAAGGTGCGCATCAAGGATGAGGCTATCATTGCAGCGGTGCAATTGTCGGTGCGTTACATCACTGACCGCTTCCTGCCGGATAAGGCTATTGACCTGATTGATGAGGCTGCATCCAAGCTCCGTCTCGAAATGGACTCCATGCCTCAGGCTTTGGATGATGCATCGCGCAGAATCAAGCAGCTGGAGATCGAGCGTGAGGCTCTGAAACGCGAGGATGACCAATATCGTCTGAAGCAGATTGATGAAGACCTTGCCAATCTGAGAGACACGGCAAAGAGCCTGAAGGCAAAATGGACAGCCGAGAAGAATGAAATCAATAAGATTCAGCAGAATAAGATTGACATTCAGGAACTTCAGATTCAGGCTGACAGAGCCGAGCGCGAAGGAGACTATGCCAAGGTGGCGGAAATCCGTTACTCTAAGATTAAGGATAAAGAGAATGAGAACATAGCCATTCAGGAGCGCCTCGCTCAATTGCAGGGTGAAGGAGCTATGATTAAGGAGGAGGTTGATGCGGAGGATATCGCTGAGATTGTCAGCCGCTGGACCGGAATCCCCGTAAAGAAAATGGCTCAGAGCGAAAAGGAGAAACTGCTGCATCTTGAAGAGGAGCTGCATCGCAGGGTCATTGGTCAGGATGAGGCCATCAAGGCTGTCAGCGATGCTGTGCGCAGAAGTCGTGCCGGGCTTAACGATCCCCGCAGACCTATCGGCAGCTTCATATTCCTCGGCACCACCGGTGTCGGCAAGACTGAGCTGGCCAAGGCGTTGGCAGAGTATCTGTTCGACGACGAGGATATGCTGACTCGTATCGATATGAGTGAATATATGGAGAAGCACAGTGTGAGCCGTCTTGTCGGAGCTCCTCCGGGATACGTTGGCTATGAAGAGGGTGGTCAGCTCACCGAGGCTGTGCGTCGCAAGCCGTATAGCGTTGTGCTCTTCGATGAGATTGAGAAAGCCAATCCCGACGTCTTCAATATTCTCTTGCAAGTCCTTGATGACGGGCGACTTACGGATAATAAGGGACGCTTTATCAACTTTAAGAACACGATTATCATCATGACGTCCAACATGGGTTCACCCCTGATACGAGAAAACTTCTCAAAGATGACTGACGCCAATAAGGAGGAAACCATTGAGAAGACAAAACAGGAGGTCATGGATATGCTTAAGCAGACGATACGCCCCGAGTTCCTCAACCGAATTGATGAGGTTGTAATGTTCACTCCGCTTAACAAGAAGGAGATTCAGGAAATCGTTGACCTTCAGGTCAATTCCGTACGCAAGATGTTGGCTGCCAATGGCGTTACTCTCGAAATCACCAAGCCTGCGCTTGAACTGCTGGCTGATGACGGCTATGATCCTGAATTTGGCGCACGTCCTGTGAAGCGTACGATTCAGCGCATGGTGCTCAACCAACTCTCAAAGGATATCTTGGCTCAGAAGGTTGACCGTGAGCATCCCATCATAATTGACCGCAATGGCGATGAATTGGTCTTTAAGAACTGACCGGCTTCTCGCTCTTATGCAAAAGCTATATAAATAGACACATCAATAATTCCCGGATTATTTTGGCTCTCACCGCCTTAGTGATTCGGGAATTGTCATGCTCTCACAGTTGAACCACATGTCAACAACACACCGAATGTTGGTCAAAAATTCGCAAGGTTTGTTCGTAACAAGAAAATAGAGGCAGTTTCCATGTGGTGAAATTTTATGTTTTACAACATTTTTTGTACCTTTGCACGATTATTTATAGTGCCTAATCTCATTTAATAGGAGACAATAGCAGCTTTTTATAATTGCGAAACAATACATTATCTATATATTATGAATAAGATTAAATTCTTGAAGCCGTTCGTCGGTTTGTGTCTCGTTGGCCTGTGTGTAGCTTCATGCTCTAAGAAGGGTGATCAGCAGCAGCAGGCGCAGGTGCCCGAATTGGCCGTATTGACGGTTGGTGCAGACAATGCGACAGTTTTCACAGCTTATCCTGCCACGCTTCATGGCAGAAACGATGTGGAGATTCGTCCTCAGATTACCGGTTTCCTGACCAAAGTTCATGTGACCGAGGGTCAGCATGTGTCAGCAGGCCAGGTGCTCTTCACCATTGATCAGGTTTCTTTGGAGGCTGCAGTGTCAGCTGCTCAGTCACAAGTGCTTCAGGCCGAAGCTTCCGTGAAGGTGGCGCAGGCAAATGTAAACACAGCACAGACTAACGCTAATAACAACAAGCTCCTGCTTGACCAAAATATCATCAGCGCATCCGCATATCAGACTTCCGTTGACGCTCTTAATGCGGCCAAGGCATCTCTGGGTCAGGCTCAGGCCGGCGTTCGCGCTGCTCAGGCCTCTCTCACCACGGCTCAGAAGAACCTCAGCTACTCCGTTGTGCGTGCTCCCGAAAGCGGCGTAATAGGCTCTATCGATTTCAAGGAGGGTGCACTGGTTAGTCCCTCCACTCTGCTCACGGTCGTATCTTCGAGTGCCGACATGGAGGCATACTTCTCCTTCACCGAGCAGGAACTGCTGTCGTTTACCGGCGAAGGTAAAGCTTCGGTTGATGCCGCTTTGGCAGCAATGCCTGCTGTTACTCTTCAGCTGGCAGATGGCTCCACCTATCCACAGCAGGGTAAAGTAATCAGCATCAGCGGTGTGCTTGACACATCAACCGGTTCCGCCACAGCAAAGGCTGCGTTCCCCAACCCCAACGGCGTACTCCGTTCCGGAAACACCGGTAAAGTCCTGATTCCCCGTTCCATTAACAACGTGCTCTCCATCCCGCAGTCCGCAACGTTTGAGATTCAGGGCTTGAAGTACTGCTTCATTGTTGATAAGTCCGGTAAGCTCGCTCAGACACAGATTACCGTAGACCCCAACGACGACGGTAAGAATTACATTGTCACTTCAGGCCTCCAGCCCGGCCAGACTGTCCTTGTCGAGGGCGTTGGTATCACGGCTAAAGATGGCATGCAGATTAAGCCCAAGAAGTAAGAAACTGTTTAAGTTTATGTCGGTTACTTTTATATAAGTGATTATAATGGCATTTTGAGAGAAGTTTTTGAGACTCGGCGAAAAGCACCCCAAACAGCCTCACAATTGCATTGACATAAAATTGACCAGTTTCCAAGAGAGTGTGAGTACTCCGGATAGTTGAAGGCTCACATTGCGACTCTCCTTATTTTTTTAACGAAAAACAGACTTCAAGTAAAGTTTATGAAGCTTGATAATTTTATTAATCGCCCGGTACTCTCAACCGTAATCTCAATCTTTATTGTGATTTTCGGTCTGCTGGGCTTGGTCGGACTGCCTATCGAGCAGTTCCCCGACATTGCACCTCCGACAATTAAGGTCAGCACGACCTATACGGGTGCGAATGCTCAAACCGTAATGAACTCCGTGATTGCCCCTATTGAGGAGCAGATTAACGGTGCGGAGGGCATGGACTACATGACCTCTACCGCTACCAATAACGGTACGGCCGACATTACTGTGACCTTTAAGCAGGGCATGGATCCCGACATGGCTGCAGTAGATGTGCAGAACCGTGTGGCTAAAGCAGCCTCCTTCCTTCCCTCCGAGGTTAACCAGGTGGGTGTAATTACGCAGAAGCGCCAAAGCTCCATGCTGTTGGTAATCTCGCTCTATGACGAGAGTGATACCTATCCGGTAGAATTCATTGACAACTACATGTCAATCAACATTTTGCCTCTGATTAAGCGTGTTAACGGTGTGGGTGACGCAATGGCGTTCGGCGCAGACTATTCAATGCGTATATGGCTCAAGCCTGATAAGATGGCTCAGTACGGCCTGATGCCGACCGATGTGTCGGCGGCTTTGGCTGAGCAGAACATTGAGGCTGCTCCCGGCCAGTTCGGCGAACAGGGTGATCAGAGCTTCCAGTACACAATGAAGTACAAGGGACGTCTCACAGAAGCCAAAGAGTTTGAAGATATAATTATCCGTGCTTCTGCCGATGGTGAGATTCTCCGTCTTGGCGATGTGGCTGAAGTGGAGCTTGGCCGATTGACTTACTCCATGGGTAATAAGACCAACAATCACCTTGGCACTGCCGGTATCATCTTCCAGACAGCCGGTTCAAATGCAACCGCTATCATTGAAGATATCGAAAAGATTCTTAAGGAGCAGGAGAAGGACCTTCCCAAGGGCTTGAAGTTAAGCACCATCATGAGTGTTAACGACTTCTTGTTCGCATCAATCCATGAGGTTATCAAGACACTTATCGAGGCATTCGTGCTCGTGTTCTTGGTTGTGTTCCTCTTCCTTGGCGACTTCCGTTCCACGATTATACCTATGATTGCAATTCCGGTTGCATTGATTGGTACGTTTGCACTGCTTTATATTTTCGGATTCTCCATTAACTTGCTGACCCTTTCCGCATTGGTGCTTGCAATTGCCATTGTGGTGGATGACGCGATTGTGGTTGTGGAAGCGGTGCACGCCAAACTTGACCAGGGCTACAAGAGTGCCCGCAAGGCATCAATCGATGCGATGAACGAAATTGCGTCAGCACTGATTTCAATTACATTGGTAATGATGCTCGTGTTTATCCCGGTATCATTCCTTGGTGGCACTTCCGGTGTGTTCTATCGTCAGTTTGGTTTGACAATGGCCATGGCCATCGGCCTCTCGGCAATCAACGCATTGACTCTGACCCCGGCACTCTGTGCTATCCTGCTCAAGCCTCATAACTCTGACAGCACTTTGAAAGAGCGCATGGGTGAGGCTTATGGCGAGGCATTCCAGACTGTAAAGAAGCGCTATCGTCGTTCCCTTGCTATTAATTTCCACCCGCTCGTAACCACTGCTTTGCTTATTGCTGCTGTAACTTTCATGGTGCTCGGATGGTATAGCCTTGAGAACTATCTGCACCTTGGCATTGCTTCAGTAGTGGCAATCCTTGCCCTGTGCGGCCTGTTCAGCAAGCGCTTCCGTGAAGCCTTTGAGAAGTCCTTCTCCGGTCTTCTTTCCAAATACCGCGGTGTTGCAGACTTCTTTATCCGTCACAAGATTTCCGCTTTCAGCATCATGGTGGCATGTGTCTGCGTTTTGAGCTGGTTAATGATGACCACTCCCTCGGCTCTTGTGCCTGATGAAGACACCGGTACTGTCATGGGTGTTGTCATGATGCCCCCTGCAACCTCCTTGGAGCAGACGCAAAAAGTAATGAATACGGTTGACTCAATCTGCGGTTCAATTCCCGAAATCAAGGATCGTCAGGCAATCACCGGTTATAGCTTTATCGGTGGTCAAGGTAACACGTATGGCTCATTCATCATCCGACTGCAACCTTGGGAGGACCGTCCCGGCGAGGCTCACAGCGCTGATGCCGTGCTTGCGCAGCTGATGCAGCGCTCGGCACTGGCTGCTCCTAACGGTCGCGTGATGTTCTTTAAGCCTCCTATGATTACAGGTTACTCCATGACCAACGGTTTTGAGATTCAGCTTCAGGATAAAACCGGTGGCGATCTCAATAAGTTCTTCCAGATTTATCAGCAATTCATCGGTGCATTGAATGCACGTCCGGAGATTATGATGGCTTACTCTACCTTTAACCCGACCTTCCCCATGTATATGGTGGATATTGATGTGGCAAAGGTTAAGCAGGCCGGATTGACCCAGAGTGCTATTCTTCAGACTCTGCAGGGCTATTACGGCGGTATGTATATCAGTAACTTCAATAAGTTCGGTAAGCTCTACCGCGTCATGCTCCAAGCCTCTCCTGACGCTCGTGTTAATCCTGAAACTCTTAAGAATATTAAGGTGCGCAATGGCGCAGAGATGGCTCCGATTGACAACTTCGTTACATTGACTCGTGTCTATGGTCCGGATGCATTGAACCGCTTTAACATGTTTACCTCAATCTCCGTTACCGGTAGCCCGAACCCCGGTGTCTCCTCCGGTGATGCTATCCGTGTAATCAATGAGGTGGCAGAACAGACACTCCCGACAGGTTATGGCTTTGAGTATTCAGGCATGACCCGCGAGATGGCCACTCAGTCCTCCGGCTCAACTGCTTATATCTTCGCGCTCGTTCTGCTCTTCGTTTATCTGTTGCTCTCCGCGCAGTATGAGAGTTACGTTCTTCCTTGGGCCGTTATCCTCTCCGTGCCTTTCGGCCTGATGGGTACCTTCATTTTTGCTAAGATTGAAGATATCAGTAATAACATCTATTTGCAGATTGCACTGATTATGCTTATCGGTCTGTTGGCTAAGAATGCAATTCTTATCGTAGAGTTCGCTCTTGAGCGTCGCAAGACAGGCATGGGCATCTCCAAGGCTGCAATTCAGGGTGCTGTCGCTCGTCTGCGTCCTATTCTTATGACATCGTTGGCAATGATTATCGGTCTGTTGCCCATGATGTTTGCAAGTGGTGCCGGTGCTAACGGTAACCAGGCTCTGGGCTCAGGCGCAGTGGGCGGTATGTTGATTGGTATGATTCTTCAGGTATTTATCGTGCCTGCGATGTTCGTAGCCTTCATGCACTTGCAGGAGAAGATTACACCTCCGAAGTGGGAAGATAAAAACAACGACAGCATCTCGTCAGAAATTGAGCAGTATTCCATTAAACGCGATTAACCGAAATGAAAAAGTTAATTAAACTGGCAGTCGTAGCTCTGGCTCTGCTTCCGCTCACGAGCTGTCATATATATAAGAAGTATGAGCGCCCCCAGGAGAGTGCCATCATTTCTGAGCTGACCAAGGCTGAGGAAACCGCACAGGATTCCACTGCGCTCGGCAATCTCGGCTGGAAGCAGGTCTTTACCGACCCGTTGCTTCAGAGCTACATCGACACTGCCTTGGTACGCAATAAGGACTTGAACAATGCCCGTCTGAATGTCGAGGTTGCTCAGGCTCAACTGCAGGGTGCCAAGTTAAGTTACTTCCCCTCATTGGCTTTCAACCCCAATGGCGGAACAGCTTCCTATGGCGGTTCTCACATGAACTGGAGCTATACCCTCCCGCTTGCGGCCAACTGGGAGATTGACATCTTTGCCAAGATTCTCAATCGCAAGCGTGGCGCTAAGATGGGTGTGGAGATGGCTCAGGCTTATGAGAGTGCCGTGCGCTCACAGATTATCGGAGCCGTAGCCAACACTTACTATGCGCTTGCATCCTTGCAGATGCAGCTGGAGGTTACGAAGCAGACGGCTGTACTGTTTGACGACCTCGTACACTCCATGGAGCTGATGAAGCAGGCCGGCAATACGAATGAGGCAGCCGTGGTGCAAACCCGTGCGAACTATTACGCTGTCCTGGCATCTATTCCTGATATCGAGTCAGCCATCCGCAGCACGGAGAACACCATGAGTCTGCTGCTGCATTCCTTCCCGCGCAGCTATGAGACCACACGTGATATGTCCTTCTCCGCACCGTCAGAGTTCAACGAAGGTGTACCGTTCTCATATCTTGCAGTGCGTCCTGATGTGGCTGCTGCCGAGCGTTCTTTGGCCGTAGCATACTATGCAACCAATTCGGCTCGCGCCGCATTCTATCCTTCGCTGAATATTTCTGCTCAGGGTGGCTTTACCAATGCAATCGGATCACTCATCACTAATCCCGGCAAGTGGTTCATTCAGCTTGCCGGATCTCTGACTGCTCCGATTTTCTCCCGCGGTCAGAATATTGCCAATCTTAAAGTTGCGAAAGCTCAGCAGCAGCAGGCAATGAACAACTTTGAGTATGCAGTGCTCAACGCCGCTGCTGAAGTGGGCGATGCGATGCACTCCTATAATGCTTCCAAGCAGAAACAGGATGCGCTGAGCAAAGAGATTGAGCAGCTTGAAAAGTCAGTTGACTACACCAAGCAGCTTCTTACCTTTGGCGGCAGCACATACTTGGAAGTACTCACAGCCCAACAGGGTCTTCTCCAGGCACAGCTTAGCGAAATCGACAGCTGGCACTCACGTGTCGCAGCCCTTGTTAGCCTCTATCAGAGCTTGGGTGGTGGCCGTTAATAACTAAAGTTTTTCGGTATTTCGCATGGCGGCATAATTCGCCGTGCGAAATACCGTTAATATTAATATAAACAGCTGTATATTTCAAGCCGTTTACAAACACACATATCTTTAACCTTAAAACCTGAATATTATGTCCTTAATCAGTCCTCTCGCATATGTACACCCTGACGCACGTCTGGCCGACGATGTGCGCGTAGACGCTTTTGCATACATTGATGCAAACGTTGAGATTGGCTCCGGATGCCATATCATGTCACACGCCTCAGTTATCGGCGGAACTAAAATCGGTAAGAATACAAAGTTATATGACGGCTGCGTCATAGGAGCTGATCCCCAGGACTTCCGTTGGAAGGGAGAAAAAGGATGCTGCGTGGTGGGCGACAATGTTCGTCTCTATCAGCATGTGATTATCAACCGTTCCATCCATGAGGGTGCGGCAACCGTGATTGGAAGTAATTCCTACATCATGGCTCAGACCCATGTCGGACATGACAGCAAGATAGGAGAGTATTGTGTGCTTGGCAACGGTGTGAAGGTAGCCGGTGATTGCGCTGTGGGTGACTACTCGATTCTCTCGTCAGGAGCGATTGTGCATGAAAACTGCCAGCTTGGCCGATGGACCCTGATCAAGGGTGGCTGCCGAGTGAACAACAACGTCCCCCCATATGCCATCATGGCGCATAACCCGATTTCTTACTATGGAGTGAATGCCTATATCATGCGGAAAGGGAACATCAGTGAAGACCGCATTGACGACATCGCTAAGTGCTATCGTCACATCTATCAGTGTGGCACGAGCCTGTTCAATGCGATGCGCCGCATTCAGGAGGATGTTTCCGAAAGCCCCGAGCGCGAAGAAATCTTGAGTTTCATCCGCGATCATGGAATGAAGATTGCCGGCATAAACACCGACTATCTGGGCTATTGATTCAACTCATATCGCAGAGGCTCGATGCCGCATGGCTCGAGTCTCTGTGCATTATTTATAGATGACTTCAAGTCACGATTACTTTGCAGACAGCAGAGACCGCTCTGTGTCTCATTAATCAGATTTAATCTTTTTTTGACGTGAATAAATTGATTCTGCGTGGTTTGTCCGGACTCGTATATATCGCTTTAATTATCGGAGCGTTATTAGGCGGGTCAGTTTATTTCTGTGCTCTTTGCATGGTGTTTGGTGTTATAGGGATTGTGGAATACAATAAATTGATGAGTACACGTCCGGTCATGAACCTCGCTGCCTTAGCCACAGATGTTTTCGCAATGCTTTGCCTGACGTCGATACCTTTGTGGCAACTCTTGCCTCAGAGTTCCCTCATGGCCTCAGTGCTTTTCGGAGTAATTTTGCTTACGCTGTATCTGCTTGTCAGATTCCTTGTTGCAATATATGATTCCGGTGCGAGCGCCACGCATGATGTTGCCTACTCAGTCTTCGGCGTCTTATACATTGGCATGGGACTCGTTGCCGCAGAACTGATGGCAATATATTCTCCCATGTTGGTGCTTCTTCTGTTCATTTTCATATGGATAAATGACACAGGCGCTTTCCTCGTGGGAAGTCGCATAGGCAAACACCGATTGTTTGAGCGGCTCTCACCCAAGAAATCCTGGGAAGGATTCGCCGGGGGACTTCTGCTCGTTGTGATTGTCAGCCTTGTGCTTGGTTATACCGGCACAACAGGAAAGATGCTGGGCGAAATTCCTTATTTCGGCATCGGTCCCTATCAGTTGGTATATGCCCTGCCGATTGTAGCCGTTGTGTTCGCCACCTGGGGTGACCTGTTTGAATCTATGTTGAAGCGCAGCGTAGCCGCCAAGGACAGCGGCAATCTCATTCCCGGACATGGCGGATTGCTCGACCGTATCGACTCCATGTTGTTCGTAATGCCCGCAGCAGCGCTCATGATATTATTTTGCATTCTGTTATGATAGGAACAATTCTGAAATATTTTCCCTCCCTTTCAGAGCCGCAGCGCCGACAGTTTGAGATAATGATGGAGCTGTATCCTGAGTGGAATGCACGCATCAATGTCATTTCAAGAAAGGATATCGATAATCTTGAGATTAATCACATTCTGCATTCTCTTGCAATTGCGCGCTTCATCAGTTTCACTGATGGGTCACGCATAATGGATCTCGGGTGTGGTGGCGGTTTGCCGGGATTGCCTTTGGCAGTAATGTTTCCGGATTGTGAGTTCATGCTTGTTGACAGGGTTGGGAAAAAGATTCGTGTAGCTACGGAAATAGCTCAGGCCGCCGGGCTCAGTAATGTGTCGTTCAAGCACGGGGATTCCGGAGAGTGTCAGCGCGGTGCTTTCGACTTTGTGGTCAGCAGGGCTGTCATGTCAATGCCTGATTTGATAAAAGCCGCCCGGCCACATATATCCTCAGTTCAGCGCAATGGTTATCCTAACGGGCTGATTACACTGAAGGGTGGAGAACTCTCAGGCGAGCTTGGGCGTTACAAAAGTGAAACAATTGTGGAGCCGCTTGCCTCGATGTTTCCCGACGAGGATTTCTTCGAGACTAAGGTGCTTACATACACTCCGTTAAAGAATTGATACCATGAAAGTAATCACACTGACTTTTAATAATTTCGGCGAGAATACATATATAGTATATGATCCCTCCACTCTCGACTGCGCTGTCATTGATCCCGGCATGATGAACGATGGTGAGCAGCGCAAATTGAAGGAAGTGATTGACAGGCAGGGGCTTCATCCCGTGCATGTAATTAATACGCATATGCATATTGACCATGTGCTTGGAAATCATTTCCTCTCAAAAGAGTATGGCCTTTCGCCGGAAGCACATAAGGAGGATGCGTTTCTTGGAGAGCGCGTTGCACAGCAGGCGCTGATGTTTGGAATGCCGGTTGATGTGCAGGATGTGCCGGTGAATACGTATCTTAATCAGGGAGACATAATCAGAATAGGAGAGGGAGAGCTGAAAGTGCTTCATGTTCCCGGCCATAGTCCCGGCTCGATTGCTCTTTATGATAAGCAGGATGGATTTGTAATCACCGGAGATGCGTTGTTTGCAGGTAGCATTGGACGCACTGATCTTCCCGGCGGATCGCATCCGACACTTATCAGCGCAATCCGCAGAGAACTATTCACGCTGCCTCCCGAGACCAAAGTTTATCCCGGGCATGGACCCTCGACCACAATCGGTGCCGAGTCCCGCTCAAATCCGTTCTTCTAAGAGCCTGTGTCTAAACATATTGAAGGCTGTATCAAAAGTCTTACTGAAGCAAACGCATGGCGCGGAGCGCCTATCCTCTGTTAGCCGGGGGGC
>CANSAP010000030.1 GCA_947644715.1 uncultured Bacteroidales bacterium | reverse complement strand
TCATAGTATAACAACTTAAAGCACAGAATGTATTTGTCTTCCGACCACTATAACCTTCCAGGGCTGGTTCCATCCGTCGGGCTACCGGGGGGCTGAAGCCCCCCGGCTAACAAAGGATAGGCGCTCCGCGCCATGCGTTTGCTTCAGTAAGAATTTAGAGGCACACTATAAGACTACATAGACTACTAAAGACTACCAAAAGCCCACATCACGCAACTTTTTTTGTAAAAAACTTGCAACTTCAAAAATAACTACTTACCTTTGTGGGCAAACAAATATTATCACTCTTCATCTATCAACATTTTACCATTACACTCACTCATATAAAAATATTTAATAATGAAACATCTCTACTTGACTCTTCTGTCTTTAATGACTATGCTCTACGCCGGCGCTTCCTCGGCCGACATCACTGGGCGCGTGTGCGAATCTGATTCTATCCCGGTGGAATTTGCTACTGTCACTTTACTACAACTCCCGGATTCCGTGTATGTTGCAGGGGCTGTAAGTGATGCATCAGGATTATTCCGTATTGAGATGGATAATTCTGTAAAATCTATTTTGAGAGTTGAAGCATACGGATACAAAGATGCTATTGTTCCGGTTTCGGGGCAGGATATGCTTATCAAGCTCACGCCTCTTACAAATGAATTGAATGAGGTAGTTGTCACCGGCAAAGCACCCGTAATCAAAAGTGAGGCCGGTAAATTCGTTATTATTCCCAATGAATTGACTAAATTGGCCACCGACGGCTTCAATCTGCTCGCGATGGCGCCGATGACCTCCGTAAGCGAAGATAGAATTGATATATTGGGAAAAAGCAATTGTAAATTATACATCAATGGCAAGGAACCTAAGGAGACACAGGCTGCAGTGGTGACACGTCTGCGCGAATTGCCTCCGCAATACATTAAATCAATCGAATTGATTACATCACCCGGTGCCAGAGAAGCCGCAGACTTTTCCGGTGGTATTGTCAATGTGATTATTGACGATCCACGTGAGGGTCTAATTGGCTTTACAAATATCAAACTCAAATACACTAACAATCGCCCAAGCACGAATGCTACTCTGCTTATTGGCACTAACTATGGAAAGTTGAGCACTGCCACCACTCTGAGTTACCAAAATGAAAATGCTCTCAGCAGGTCGGAAACAAATTATTATTATCCCCTGCTTGATAAATCAGTCTTCAATTCAGCCGAAACGCACACTCATGCTAACGGACTGACATTAGGCTTCACTGCAGAATACGCACTGAAAACGAATATGGATTTAGGGGCAGCTCTGTTTTTAGGTGGAGGTCAGGTGAAAACTTCATCTTACACTTCAACCGTTACCCGGGAGAATGGAGTGGAAAAGCCATCATATTTCTCTGAGACCAACAGACAGCCCTTCTCACGCCCTAATGTAGGTGGCACTCTATTCTACTCTTGGCGAACCGACAGTAAGGGCAGCGAATTGAATGTGAGAGCGGACTACGCCTCCTCAATAGCAAAAAACAATCTTGACCAATACTTCGATGAAGAAGTAATTATAGACAATCGCTCGAATTCAGCCGAGACATTCAAAGTAAAAGCTGATTACACGCATATTTTCACCGACCACCTGAATCTTGCAGTCGGCTATCACCTCTACGCAACCTCTCGACATGACCGTCGCGACTATAACCTTACGCCCGATGATTTCCATTATCAGGAAACCATCAATGCCGCTTATGCACAGGCAGACTGGACAATTAATAAACAGATGAGTCTTGCAGGTGGTGTGCGTTACGAATACACTCACTACAACAGTTTTCAGGAAGCAACTAATGAGAACTACTCACGCAACTATTCCAACATTATTCCCAACCTGTCGTTTAACATTAACCTTCCTCATAAACAATCACTATCAATCGACTTCAGTCCGCATATATCGCGTCCTTACTATGAATGGCTGAATCCATACAAGAACTGGACATCTGATAATTCATATACCGTAGGTAACCCCTATCTCAAAACCCAAACCGTTTGGACTATCAATCTCTATTATCGATTCTTGCAAGGATTTGCTTTAAGCGTTTATGGATCCTCGAGTAAAAACGCACCAATAGAGTACATCCTCAATGAAAGTGACGGTACAGCCGTAAGATCGTACGACAACAACGGCACAAATAATAATGCATGTATCAAATTGCAGTATAGCAAATACCTGTTCAATCTTTGGCAAATAAAAACAGAGGTTTCAGCAGACTATAGTAATTGCAAGGCCATAGCACTAAATCAAAATATAGGATACGTGACTTGGGATGGACGTTTTGAACTCGGCAACTATTTCAGGCTTTCAAGAAAGCATGGACTTACAGGTTCCTTTCTATACAGACTATACACTCCCTTCAAAAACACATATTCAGAACGCTCCTGGAAGCAACAATTCTGGATAGAAGCGACCAAATCATTTCGTTTCGGCGGAGCACTATCCCTTACTGCATTCATCCCTATTGGGACACGCACAAATACGTATTCAACAGACCAATTCGCGTACCGACAACACAATCTTGGCAACAACTTCGATATATATCTATCATTCCGATATGTTTTTGGCAAAAAGACGGTTCGTAGTACTCAATATCAGCCTAATGACGCCGATATAAGTCGTTGACAATAAACAAACCAGAGGCCGGATGCGAAGATTCCTAACGCATCCGGCCTCTGGTATCTAAAAAAAGTTCTTTTTATCCGAACTTGGATATCTTGCGGAGCATCGGTTCGTTTACGATTTTGATGCGGCGCCCGTCTACTATTATCAGTTTTTCGTTGACGAAACAGGCGAGGGTGCGGATGGCGTTGGAGGTAGTCATGTTGGAGAGGTTGGCCAAATCCTCGCGACTCATGTAGATGCGCAAGGTTGCGCCGTCATCCTCCAGCCCATAGTTGTCGGCAAGCAACAGAAGGGCTTCGGCCAATCGGCCACGGATATGCTTCTGGGTGAGATTGACGATTTTGGTGTCGGAGCCGCCGAGGTTGCGCGAAAGCTCATGAATGAAATACATGGCAACATCCATGTTGCCGCGAATCAATTCCTCTACAACCTGCATTGGAACTGCTCCAAGCACCGACGGCTCAAAAGCTGCGGCGCTTGACACGTACAGCTCATTAGCAAAGTAGGCCCTGTAACCGAAGTATTGCACCGGACGATAGAGGCGCAGAATCTGCACTCGGTCGCCGATGCCGTTCTTATACATTTTCACTTTGCCTGACAACAGACACCACAGGTATTCCGGTTCCTCCTTCTCAGCATAGATTATCTGATTTTTCTTGAAGGTGTGGATGATGAAGTTGTCGGTTATCTTACGTTTCTCGGCATGAGTCAACACGCCCCAAAGCTCGCTGAGGTCGTTGCTGATGACATGCTCCAGTGTGCTCTTTTTTAGCATGATTTATCAAAATCTACTGAACTTTTATTCTACCACGAGGTCGTCAACACCACTTTTCCAAGAGGCTGCAACCGCAGTAGTTACCCTTGTTATCGGGGGCAGAGAGCCGAAAAAGTGTTATACAACACAAATTTACAACATTTTTCTTTAACACAAAAATTTTCAGCCCGAAAAATTCTTTTTAACGCTTTTATCCCCTGAGCGGCGAGGCCGTACGGGATTTTTTCACTACTTTTGTGGTCTATGAACAGTCTTTTGCCTATCTCCATACCTGCGTGCGAGGCTCTGCACTCACGCATTGTCATTGCCGGCCCATGCTCCGCTGAGTCGGAAGCAAGTTTATGCAATTGCGCAGCGGAGATGGCCAAGCTCGGGTGTGCCGGTGCTTTGCGTGCCGGGGTGTGGAAACCGCGTACTCGGCCCGGCTCCTTTGAGGGTTACGGCGCCCGGGCGCTCCCATGGCTTAAGGAGGCTGCGGCTCTGACCGGTATGCCCGCGGGCACTGAAGTGGCTACCCCGGAGCATGTGAAACTGGCTCTGGATGCGGGGATGGATTTCCTGTGGATTGGCGCCCGCACTGCCGCTAATCCTTTCGCTATGCAACAGTTGGCCGATGCCCTCGGCCAATTGGCACCGGACATAACGGTGCTCGTAAAGAACCCGCTGAACCCGGATCTTGAGCTATGGATTGGTGCCCTGCAACGTCTGCTCATGGCCGGAGTGCGCAGGCTTGGCGCTATCCACCGGGGGTTCAGTGTGTATGACTCTGCCCCTTACCGCAACGCCCCGCTATGGCAGATTCCGCTTCAGCTGCACAGGCGCTATCCGAATCTCCCCTTGCTGCATGACCCGAGCCACACCGGAGGCTCCCGCGAGTTGATTGCGCCTCTATGCCAAACGGCGCTTGACCTCGGGTTCAACGGATTGATGATTGAATGTCATCCGGTTCCGGAGACTGCCATGAGTGACGGCGGCCAGCAGATTACGCCCGCAGGACTCGCCCGACTGATTGGCTCACTACGCGTTCGCACGGGAAACCCCTCTGACCATAAGATTAATGAACTGCGGCTCCAGATTGATGAGCTGGACGCCGAGCTGCTCTCGCTGCTCGCCCGCCGCATGGAGCTGACGGATGCCGTGGGAGAAATCAAGCGCAAGGCCGAAATGCCCGTGCTGCAACCGGACCGCTACCGCCGCCTGCTCTCTACGCTGCTGGAGCGAGGCGAGTCAGCCGGGCTCGATGCTTCGTTTCTCAGCCGGCTGCTGGAGACCATTCATGAAGAAAGCGTGCGCCGCCAGCTGATTATCATAAACAAATAGCAGCCACACCCGGAACGGATGCAGCTGCCTGTATCTGCTTGAAGAGCTATCAGATGGCCGAGCGAATCACGCCGCGGCCGGAGTTGCGCACGAAGCTGACTATCTCATCGCGATAGTTGCACTCGGGAATCCGCTCCTCGATGATTTTCAGCGCATTGGTCACATTCAGGTCGCTCATGTAGAGGATGCGGTAAATCTCATGGATTATATCAATCTCCTCGCGCGACATGCCCCGGCGGCTCATGCCAACAGTGTTAAGTCCGACGTATGAAATCGGCTCACGGGCAGCCTTAACGTAAGGGGGAATATCCTTATTCACAAGCGCACCACCCTGAAGCATTATGCCCTTGCCCAGATGGCAGAACTGATGCACAAGGCTGCCGCCACCTATCACGGCGCAATCATCCACCACCACTTCGCCGGCAAGCTGAGTGGCATTGGAGATAATCACACGGTTGCCCAGCAGGCAGTCATGCGCCACATGAGTGTAAGCCATTATCAGGCAATTCTCTCCGACAACGGTCTTGCCCTTGGCGGCCGTGCCGCGGTTGACGGTCACGCACTCGCGCAGCACTGTGCCGTCACCCACATGAGCCGTGGTGTATTCACCCTTGAACTTGAGGTCCTGGGGCACAGCAGCCACAACCGCTCCCGGGAAGAGTGTCACGCCGGAACCGATGCGGGCACCGGGGAATATAGTCACATTATTATGAATGACACAGTTGTCGCCAATCACAACATCCTCACAGATGGTGTTGAAGTTGCCAATCTGCAACCCAGAGCCAATCTGCGCCTTATCGGATATTACGTTATAAGCCATTGAGAGAGTTACTTGTTTTTAATGATTTGAGCCATAAACTCTGCCTCACACACAATCTTCTCGCCTACGAAAGCATAGCCCTTCACTGTGGCGCAGCCTCGGCGAATCTCGGTGGTGAGTGCCACATGAAGCAGCAGCGTGTTGCCGGGCACCACTTTCTGGCGGAACTTCACGTTGTCAATCTTCATGAAGTAAGTGGAATAGCGCTCCGGCTCATCCACATTGTTCAGCACGAGCACACCGGCCGTCTGAGCCATGGCTTCGATAATAAGTACGCCGGGCATCACGGGCTCCTGGGGGAAGTGACCCTGGAAGAAGGGTTCGTTGGTGGTGACATTCTTCACGCTCACTGCATGCTTCTTGTCCATCTCTATAACTTTGTCGACGAGCAGGAAGGGATAGCGGTGAGGCAGAAGGGCACGCACGCCGAGGTTATCAATCAGCGGAGCCTTGTTGGGGTCGTAGAGGGGTGCCTGAATCTCAGTATGCTTAACCTCCTTGCGGAGCATACGGGTGAATTTGCTGTTGATGCCGTGGCCGGGACGAACGGCTACCACACGTCCCATAATCGGACGACCCACAAGAGCCATGTCGCCAATCACGTCCATCAGCTTGTGGCGTGCCGGCTCATTTTTCCACTTCAGCGGGGTCTCATTGATAAAGCCGAGGTTAGTCAGCTCGCGGTGAGGAATGCCTACGAGATCACAGAGCTTGTCGATGTTAGCCTGCTCAGTCTCCCGGTCATAGATGACGATGGCATTGTCAAGGCTGCCACCCTTTATCAGGCCGCTTCCAAGCAGGTGCTCAATCTCGCGCACGAAGACGAAGGTGCGGGCGCTGGCCACCTGATCATGAAAGTCGCGCATGTCGTCCAGCACGGCAAACTGGTTGGGCAACACGGGGGAGTTATACTCCACCATCACCTCCACACTGAAGTGGTCATCCGGATAAATTGTTATGGAGGAGCCGGTTTCCTCATCGCGCATCGTGGTCTTCTGCTTGATGATATAGAAGTCCTTCTCAGCCTTCAGTTCCTCAAGGCCGGCCTGCTCGATAGCTTCCATGAACTTGATGGCGCTGCCATCAAGAATAGGCAGCTCCGGGGCATCCACGTGAATCAGGCAGTTGTCGATGCCGCTGGCGCAAAGAGCCGCAAGAGCATGCTCAACGGTGCTGATGCGCACGTCGCGCTTGCCGAGCACTGTGCCGCGGGTGGTGTCAACCACATTTTCCGCTACAGCGTCGATTATCGGCTGATCCTCCAGATCCACGCGCTGGAATTTGAATCCATGTCCGGCGGGAGCGGGAAGGAAAGTGGCTGTTATTTCAAGACCTGTGTGCAGGCCGCGACCCTTGAGTGTGAAGGGATTCTTGAGAGTAAGTTGGTTCATATCTAATGTGTGGGCCGTCAGGCCCGGATTTGGTTAATCAGTTAATTACTCCGCATCAGCGTGCAGAGCTGTCTTTCAGTTCTTTGATGTCACGAAGCATCTCGGCCAACTTGCCGAAATACACATGGCGACGGGCAAATTCGCCGGCGGCCACTGCGGGAGTGCCCATCATTCGGTTGCCGTCACCCATGGAGCGATGCAGCCCGCTCTGGGCGCCCACTTCGTTGCGTGAGCCAATGGTGATATGGCCGGCCACTCCGACCTGACCACCTATCATGTTCCAGTCGCCGATATGCGAGGAGCCTGCAAAGCCACACTGCGCGGCAAAGACATTATGGTTCCCGATGCTGACGTTGTGTGCCACCTGAATCAGATTGTCGAGCTTGGTGCCCCGGCCGATTCTGGTCGCGCCCATAGTGGCGCGGTCAACCGTAGTATTGGCGCCGATTTCCACGTCATCGCCAATCTCGACAATGCCGAGCTGAGGAATCTTCTCATAGCCTGAAGCGCCGGGAGCGAAGCCGAAGCCATCGGCACCGATTACGGCACCGCTGTGCACTATGCACCGCGCCCCAATCTTGCATTTATGATACACGCGCGCGCCTGCGTACAATATAGTATCCTCACCTATTTCCGCACCGTCGCCCACATAGGTCTGCGGATAAATCCTTACGCCGCGCCCTAATTTGACACCTTTGCCCACATAAGCAAAAGCTCCGATATAAGCATCTTCAGGCACTTCCACACCCTCCCCTATGAAGCAGGGCTGCTCGATGCCCGTGGGGCGTTCCATTGCGCTGCTGACCATCGACATAAGCCGGGCAAGAGTCTCATACGGATCCTTGACTCTCAGTAGCGTCAGAGCAGCGGGCAAAGGTTTTTCAGCGACAAAAGTATCGGCCACAAGCGCAATCGTGGCACCGGTCTCATACAGACACGGCGTATATTTAGGATTGGCCAGAAAGGTTAAAGCTCCTTCCTGCGCCTCTTCAATCTTGGCAAACGTATGCACCACAGCCTCGGGGTTTCCCTCCACCGTGCCGCCCGTAAGCGATGCAAGATCTTTAGCGGTAATCTTCATACAAACATCCGGATGCTCTTGCAAACCGCCAGGCTCTTCCCTCGGGACATGACACCTACGGCCTGCGCTCCTCTCCCGGGAGCGGCATCCAATTCAATATCGGTTCTAAAATATTGTGCAAATATCGTAAAAATTCCCCATATAGCCACTACCGGAGGCCCGAAAAACAGCAGACATTGCACGTTTAAGCCGATTTGTGTAATTTTTCCGAAAAATAGGCCAACAATTCACAAAAAAGTGTTACCTTTGCAGCCTGAATACAAGCGAACCCCATGCCTTCCCGGCCATCCGAGCTGCGCGTGAGCGTCCTATTCAGATAGTTTGAAACCCACAAGTAAACTATGAAACTTCTTCAAGAGAAATTATCGCGCTACGATGCTCCGCAGCGAGCCAAAGCAGCCGGTATATATCCCTACTTCCGCGCTATCTCTTCAGAGCAAGACACCGAGGTGCTCATGAACGGCAAAAAAGTACTCATGTTCGGCTCCAACAGCTACATGGGTCTCACCAATGACCCCCGTGTAATCGAAGCCGCCGTGCAGGCTACCCGCAAATATGGCACCGGCCTTGCCGGCTCGCCTTTCCTCAACGGCACCCTCGACATACACAAGCAACTCGAAGCCCGTCTGGCCGAATATGTCGGCAAGGAGGACGCTATGCTCTACTCCACCGGCTTCGGCGTTAACCTCGGCGTCGTTTCAACGCTCACCGGCCGCGAAGACTACATCATTCTCGACGAGCAGGACCACGCCTCAATCATCGAAGGTCGCCGCCTCTCATTCTCCAACTACCTCAAGTATCGCCACAACGATATGGCATCGCTCGAGGATCAACTCAAGAAGTGCGACCCTGACAAAGTAAAACTGATTGTCACCGACACTGTCTTCTCAATGGAAGGGGACGTAGCCAACCTCCCGGCTATCACAGAGCTTGCAAAGAAATATAACGCAACCGTAATGGCCGACGAGGCTCACGGCATAGGTGTCTTCGGCGAAGGTGGCCGCGGCGTCTGCAACCACTTCGGAGTCTCCAAGGATGTAGACCTCATCATGGGCACATTCTCCAAATCCTTCGCATCGCTGGGCGGCTTCATAGCCACCGACAAGGAGATTACCAACTTCCTGCGTCACCACTCCCGCTCCTACATCTTCACAGCCTCAATCACTCCGGCCAGCGTAGCTGCCGTCAACGCCTCGCTCGACATCATGCTCACTGAGCCTGAACGTCAGCAGCACCTTTGGGACATTACCCACTTCGCCCTCGACTCTTTCCGCGAAATGGGCTGCGAAATCGGCCACACTTCAACCCCGATTATCCCCCTCTTTATCCGCGACGACTACAAGACTTTCCGCGTGACCCGCGACCTGCTCGACGAAGGCGTGTTTGTTAACCCCGTGGTAAGCCCCGCGGTGGCTCCCAAGGACACCCTTATCCGCTACTCCCTGATGGCTACTCACACCAAGGAGCAAGTGACCCGCTCTCTCGAAGCTATCGAAAAAGTCTTCAAGAAAAACGGCGTACTCTGAGAATCAATGTCTTAGTATAACGGCGGTGCACACTTAATAATGTGCACCGCATTTTTTCGCCTGAGACTTGTGGTTATTTCAGTATTTTGCATTAACTTCGCACCATAATTATAACCCTCCCTCCAATCTTTTATAACCCTCCCTCCAAACCTTACTCCCGCAAGAGTGTTATTCCCAAACAGACTCAAGCTAATTTACTACCAATGATATACCGCTTCAAAATAGTATCCGACGAAGTTGACAACTTCCGTCGCGAAATTGAAATTGATGCCGACGCATCTTTCCTGGTACTGCGAAACGCAATCCTGGACAGCGTGGGTTACACCAAAGATGAAATGAACTCTTTCTTCCTCTGTGATGATGACTGGGGTAAGCGCGAAGAGGTCACCCTCGAAGACATGGGCACCAACACCGACGAGGATATCTGGCTCATGGATGACACCCACATCAATGAACTCGTGGAGGAAGAGGGACAGCGTCTCATCTTCATGTTTGACTACCTCACCGAGCGCTCATTCTTCATGGAGCTGAAGAAAATCATTCCCGGCAAAACACTGCTTGATCCGCTCTGCACCCGCAAGGAGGGCAAAGCACCCAAGCAGCATGTGGACCTCGATGCCTTCGATGCAAAAGTCGACAAGCGCATTGCCACCGACCTCGCCATTGACGAAGAACTCTATGGCGACACCCAGTTCAACATGGACGAACTGCCGGAAGGCATGGAGGACTTCAATTAATCCTCCCCCCGTTTATAACGAACACCGGGAGGGTGTGTCGAAATTATTACTAAAGTAAATGCATGGCGCGGAGCGCCTATCCATTGTTAGCCGGGGAGCTTCAGCTCCCCGGTAGCCCGACGGACGGAGCCAGCCCCGGCGGGGCTGCCCAATACATTGACAACCAACAATATAGGGCAGCCCTTCCGGGGCTGGGTTGTCGCTACATGCATACCGGGGGGCTGAAGCCCCCCGGCTAACAATGGATAGGCGCTCCGCGCCATTCAGCGTCGGATTCACATTTTGACACACCCTCCGTCGCTACATAATCACTTTGAGAGAGAAGTCATCGCGACCTCATTGTTCAGTTCAGGAGAAGTCTCAACTCTTGACTTCCTACTTGCCCTTAAACGTTATGGGCACAACGAAGTGCGTCTTAATGGGCTTGCCATTACTTTCAGCCGGAATCCAGCGGCCACTCGTCAGAAGCACCACACGCTTGGCTTCATTATCCAGCTCCTCGCCTGCACCACGCATAATCTTGGCATCTGACACACTGCCATCCGTGTCAATAACAAACTGCACCACTACCCTTTTCGGCGTCTCGTCAGCCTTCACACTCTCCGGCACACGCAACTCCGAAGTCAGGAACTCCGTAAGGGCTGACATACCACCCTTGTATTCCGCAATCTTTTCAACTGCATCGGCCGGACGCTCCTTCGTGTCCCCTTCCTTAGCCAGCTCAATCATAATCACGCCTTGAGGGTAATCAGGATCATCCTTCACAATGGTCATGCTCTTGATGTCGGCTGGATTAATCTCACTCAGGGATCCGGTGAAGAGCTTGCCCTCCACGAAATAAGCCGGCGACTGCCGGGATTCAGTGGCAGCTTCCTCGGCCGGGAACAGATTCAGGTCCACCGTAACAGGAGTCTCATCAACTGCCTCCACGGCCTCCTCTGTCACCGTCGCATCTGCCTGCGCCACAGCCTCGGTTTGCACAGGTGCGGGAGTTTTAGTAACTTTGCTCTCGAAAATTTCAGGCTCAGGAGCCGAACGCAGGTCGCTGAGCACCGTTGCCACTGAAGGCACTGAGAGAGTAAACACTGAGAGCGCTGCCATAGCAGGGAGCGCCAGCGCCGCCAGGCGGCGCGATGAATTTGAATTCCTCTTCATCATCATAGTTAATCTTTGTTTTAATGAACCGGGATTAAGGCTGTCGGCAAAGGTGGGGAAACCGGGTCCGACAGTCTTTTTTAATAACATCATTTGATACTTGCGGGCATCACCCTCGCCTGCCGCAGCGTCAGCCTGAAACTCATGCACGCATTTAAGCTCATGCATGAGCAGATATGCCGCCGGACTATACCACTGAAACAGGATGCTGATCTGAGCCAGCATAAGGTCAATCCAATGCAGGCGTTGCAGATGAGCCTGCTCATGCTTGAGCACGAGCGGAAGATCGGAATCGCAATCCTGCGGACGCACAACTATTATGCCGCCCCAGCTGAAGGGGCCGGGAGCCGCGGATGAAACCACCGTCCTGTGCTCCATCCCCTCCATTGGTTTGCCGGTGCGAATGATTCTCAACACGCGATACAGCGACCCCATTGTGACCACCAAGGCCACCAGACAACCGAACGCATACAGCCCGCTCACAATCGTCTGCCAGAGGATGCCCCGAGGCGCCGAGTCACCAACCTCCTGCACTGATGCAATCATCACCGGGAATCCAATCTCCACATCGATCACCGACTTGGGAGCAAACAGAGGAATAAAGGCCGGAAGCAGCCAGGAGACAATTAAGATGCCCAGCAACGCACCTCGATTAAAGGCATGGAACGTCGTGCCACTCATCAGCCACTTATAACCCAGGTACAGCAACGTCATAACCACTGACACCTGCAACATATAACTCAGCAGTCCACCCATGGCTATTCCTCCTTCCCCTCTTCAATTTGACGAATCAGTTCACGCAATTCCTCTGTGGAAATCTTCTCTTCCTTAACTAAAGAAGAGACAAGAGAGAGGCAGGAGCGTCCGAAGAATCTGTCCACCAATCCGCGCAACGACCGGTCGCGATAATCAGAAACCGGCACAGCTGCCGCATAGCGATATGAATTGCCTATCTGCTCGCGGGTCAACCATCCCTTTGCCTCAAGAGCACGCACGAAGGTTGACACAGTATTCACATGGGGCTTCGGCTCAGGCATCAATTCCATCACCTCGCGCACAAACAGCGGCCCCTGTTCCCAAAAGCAGCTCATAATCTCCTCCTCTTTGCGGGATAACTTCTTATTATGTGAATCAGTGTTCATAAGTGTCTTTGGTTTTGTCTCTGCAAAGCTACAACTAATTTTTTAGTTATACAACTAAAATTTTAGTTGTTAACATATTTTAATAGTTACTCCCGTAAATAGTCTAGATATTCATTACGAAAAAAGGTGTGCACTCCCATGCGGAGCACACACCTATTTATCGAATATCAGTGGGGATTAGCGCACTACTACCTTGAAGGTCTTGTCGCCTACGCTAACCACGTAGATACCTGCGCTGACGCTGATTGCATCATTCTCGGTTACAATCCGGCGGGAAGCTATCTGCTTGCCGTCAACACTGTAAACTGAAGCGGTCAGACCCTGAGCATTCATCACGCGAAGGAAGCCCTTGCCGCTCATCACGGCCACAGCGCCGGTGGTGCCGGGAGTCATGATGCCGGTGGTGTCTACGATGAACGCGCGGCTGGGAGCTGCCTCAACGCCGAAGTAAACGGGGCACACGGTGTAGCTGTAGCTCTCGCCATAGGTCAGGTCGCGGTCAGTGTAGTTCTTGCGACCTACGAGCGATGTGTTGATCTGCTGACCGTTACGATAGATGTTATAGCCGTCAGGACGCATGTGAGTGGGATATGCCTCGAACTGGATATCGTCAACCAACAGTGCGCTCTGGTGGTAACCTACGTATTGAATTGCAAAATACTTCGTGCCTTCGGGGAGTGCGAAATACTTCAGTTCCCATTCAGCGGCAGCTGACAGAGGAGTGTCGCCGTTCAGACGCTTGAAGGAAGCGGGATCGGTGTCAGTGGTTGAGTAAAGCACATTATACTTCTCATTGCTGTCGCGCTCATTCAGGCGGCGAACATAGAAGGAGATGAGCTGATTGTCACCTGAAAGTTCGGGAGAAATCAACCAGTCGTCGTTACCGATGCCGGTCTGCTTTATGTCAGCATTTGACCAGCTGATAAAGGTCTGCAGGCCTGAGTTAGGCTCAAACGTACGGTCACTTGTCACGTCAGAGGGTCGGAATACCATCCAAGCCTGGGCAACATCATTGTTATCCCAGTTGATGACAACACCGGTGTCGGGATCCTGGAATTTGAAGGGGAGATTACCATCAGCATCAAGCACGCTCCAGCAGCCGAATTCGCTGATTGCAAACGCATCATAGTTCTCAGCACCATCCACCACAACTTCGGTGAACTCTGCTTCCGAGGGATTGCTCCATTCGAGAGTGGCCTCATTGCGATCAACGAAATAGGTACCTACAAGGTCAGTCACATAAGGAAGGTTAAGGGGCTGCACTGCCACTGCCATGGTCACACTGTTGTTAGGCATGTTGGTGTCAGCTCCGGCGACGGGATTGATTTCAGCCAGCAGCTCGATGAGATCATCTGAGCCTTCGGGTGCAGTGAACTCGAATTCAACTTCAGTTGATTCCCCGGCGTTCAGATAGGCTATTGTCTGTGCCATCACCTGGCGGTCGTCAGAATACAGGGTCACGGGAATATTCTCTGCATCCGCGGTGCCGGAGTTGGCAACAGTCACAGTGTACTTGTTAGCGATGCCTGAGCGCACGGATGAGGGTCCGGAGATACCGGTAATCTTCAATTCGTTATCGACAGGAGTACCGGTGATTTCAAGATTGTCAATATGTATGCGGCGTTCGTCACCCTGAGCTACAATGTTGCCCATGATGAGGATTGACACGCTGGTGTTACCAACATAGGCCGAGAGGTCAACCGTCTGCTTTTTCCAGCCGGCCCAGCCACGGGGATAGAATGTGGCAGAGGAGATGCGCACGGGATCCTGGCCCTCAACAGCCACACCGATACCGATGTAATCCTTATCCTTATATGTATTCTCGCCATAAATCCAGAGGGTGAGAGTTGCATCCTTGACATCGCTGAAGTCAATGCGGGGGGTCCACAGGATGGAAGAGCCTTCTTCAAGAGTGGGGTTAACGTCCAGACTCATTACGCCGTTACCGTCCTGGCCGTCGCACATGGGGCTGTAACCCTTATAGGCGGGATACCAACCGGCGGTGCCGTTGTTGGAGACGAGCCAGGGGTTGCTCTCGGCAGCCTGTTCTTTCCAGGTTTCGGCGAAGGGAAGTTTGTAAGATTCACCTACATAAACCACATTTGAAGGAGCGGCCACACTTTCACCGTCGGCGTTCACGGCAGCCACATAGTACATGATAGCAGCCTGAGTGTCGCCATAACGGGCGCGCGGATTGTCGTCGATAAACTCGCATTCAGTCAGGCCACGGCCAATGAGGTCATATTGGTCATTATCCATGGGACGATACACGAGGTAGCGCAGGTTGTCGACGTCGATTTCGTTGCCGTTGGCATCAACGGAGCTGGAGGGAGCAGACCAAGTGAGACGCACCTGGTTGGGGCTGATTAATGTGGCCATCACATTGCTTACAGACACAGGTTCGCCGGCACGCAAGTCAATGCTTACGCTTGATTCCTGACCTACGCCCTCTGCATTCTCAGGCACAACACGATAGATGTTCTGAGAGGGAGCAGCCTCATTATCATCGTAGGTCAAGGCCTCACCCGGCTTAACATCGGAGAATGTCTTCAGAGGAGTAGTCTCGGAACCACGATAGATTTTCACTGTGATGTTAGAGGTGAGAGCCTCATCGCCGGCGGTCTTGGCCGGAGCCTTGAATGTCAGGCGCACCTTGCCTTCAGCGCGATTCACGATGGCTGCCTCAAGATCCTCTACGGGAGCAGGCACAGCAGCGGAACCGACTTCCTCCACCAGGATGTTGTCAATGCTCAGGTGATTGAGGTTTTCAGTGATGTTATGGAAGCCGATATACATGTCACCCTTTGTGGGAGCGAAAAGGCGGCTCACTGTGAGAGGAGCACTCTGAGAGGACATGGTTTCCTCATCATAAAGCATGTTGTGCATGCCCTCAACAGTAGCTTCGTTGCCGCAGAAGACACGCAGATGGTTAGTCATGTTGCCGTTGTAACCATAGAGCTGGAAAGTCAGGCGATAGAGTTTACCCTCTTCCAAAGCCAGCTTGGGGGTAATCATCCAGTCGTCAGCACCATTGGAGTAGTAAGAAGCATAGTAGAATGCGCAGTAATAAATGGAGTCATACATCCAGATGGCATCCTCGAGACCCCAGTCGCCACCGTCGCCGTTGGCGTCAATCACAGTAAATGAAGCCCAGGCATTGCTGCTGTCGAAAGGCTCGGCATAGGGCATCTCCCAAGCGCTTCCGAGGAAGGCCTTGTTGGAACGCACGCTCCGGCCCTTCTTGTTGGTATCGCCTGCAATATAGGGGGTAACTACATAGTAAGTGTTGGCATACTGATAGTCAACATCTTCAGTGAATGAAGTGTTTGTTGCAGCGCGGGCAACCGTTACGGCTCCGGGATAGCGCACAATCTGATAGCGCACCTGTTCGGGGTCAAAAGCACCCCCATTGAGTGAACCGGTGGGAGCATCCCAGCTCAAATTGGCTGTCATGCTGTTATTGGTCGCAGTGAGGGTCAGGTTAGACACCTGATCCGGAGAATCGGTGCCAAAGAATGCAGTGGCAGCCTCGGGCACACCGTTAAAGCCGTTGGCGTTCAGGGCCACAGTCACGGTGTGATTACCCTCGGCGCTGATTGTCAGCTCCTTGGTAACTTTCTGTCCAGCGCTCACCACATCGGTTGCAGCCTCAACGCCATCGAGATAATATGTGGCCTTGACATCACCGGTCAGTTGGCTCTGGCCATAGGTCAGCGTAGGCACGGAATAAGTCACAACGCCGGTGAATGAGCCGGCCGTCTTGGGAGCAAATTGCAGGTCAGTAACCAAATCGGGAGCCAAGGGATTGGCGTTCATTACAGAGAGACCGGTGATGTAGGAATAGTCGTCATAGTAATGAAGCAGTGTTGCAACACCGGTCTGGAGGTCAATCTCATACAGGCCCAAGACGGAATAGTTGTAGTTGGGTTTGCCGTTCTCCATCTGGTGACCGTAGTGGGAAAGATACATCTTGCCGCTGCGATAGTCGATAGTTGCTGATTTTTCAGCATCATACATTGATAGGCCGGTAAAGCCTACAAATTCAGTGGAGCCGTCAGTGTTAACTTTATACAGGTCGCCGCCATGATAGATTCCACCACCGTTGAACTGAGTGATGGCATAGAGCTGACCGTTGGCGTCACATGAAATAGTCCAAACGGGAGGAAGATCTGCAAGCTTTGTCTGCTCGCCGGTTTCGCGATCCACGGTACAGAGCACTATGTCGCCGCTACCCATAGCCTTACGGCTAATAGCATAGAGCTTGCCATCTACGGGGTTGGCGGTAATGTCGATAGGCACATACAGATTCTCGCTTGAGGCGCTACCCTTGGATGAGGTTTTCTCAACCTGCCAGGTATTGGCGTTAACCTTGCTGTATTTAATGGAATAATTGGACCACGAGCATAAGATGTAAAGCAATAGAAGTAGCCGTCATCATACACGGCAGCACCGCCGCCATTGGTTACGACCGCCCAGTCATAGTCATAACCTATCGGGGAGACGGCGCGAAAGCCTGTGCTTCCGTCAGCGGAAAAGGTGTAGAAACCCCAATACGGATCGAAATTGTAGTCTGCCGACCATGACGCCGCATTGTTCATGAAGCCATAGAAGGTCTCCGGACGATCGGCATCTGCATGAGCAATGCCGGTTGTGCCGAGGCCAATGGCCATCAAAGTGAATAATTTGGTAAATAATCTCATATTAGATAGTATTAGTTATTGCGTGAGTATGCACAGTACTTTCAACTTTTCATCGAAATTCTCCAAAAAATCAAAAAACTATACCCCGACAAAAGCTGATATTAGAAAACGAGCTGTAATCAGGCACCGCAAATATAGGTATTATTTCTGAATTACAAGCATTTTAGACAACATTTTTCATTCCTACCTGACAAAAAATGTCGTGAACGCCCTCTGTACCTTATTGATGGGCATCTATTACTATGTCGGCCAACAGTGTTTTTGAGCCTTGATGCACTTCGGCATCCGATATGCCGTCAGCCACCTCCACTGCCTTCGGATAGCGGGTATCGAAATTGGGGATGAAGTTGTTGCTGCCCTCCTCTTCGACCCTGGCAAGCAGGTCACCAATTGTGAAGGTGGCCAATTCTACGGCGGGAGCCACTGCCCGCTCCTCCCCCTTTGCTTCGATGTAGTATATGATTCCGGCCGTGTGCAGGGTGGAAGCGATGCGCGTCAGCAGCCGGATAGGCAATCCGTAGTTGGCTGAGATTTCTCCAAGGGTGCAGGGGGGAAGTCCTTGACGGAAGCGGCTGGATATGATGGCGGCTGTTACAATCACCATCTTGCGCATGTAGCGCGGGGCTATCATGTCGCTATCTTCGGAATATGTGAAATGGAAGATATTCTGAAGCGAGAAGGTGAGGGTGCAGCCAAACAGCAGTATTAACCAGGAGAGCTGTAGCCAGACGAGAATCAGGGGAAGGAAGGCAAAGGAACCATAGATGGCATTGTATTTGGCCACGTAAATCTGTCCGTTGATAAACAGGGTCTGCACCAATTGAAAGGCGATGCCGCAGATAACACCCGAAATGGCAGCATATTTGAAGCGCACATGGGTGTTGGGAATAATGAGAAACGAGAGAGTAAAGGCCACACAGCAAAGGAAGAAGGGGGCGCAATCCAACACCAAATTGACTACCGGCGACAGCATGGTGTCTCCAAACACGGTGTTCATGGCAGTGGCCATGAAGATGCTGATGCCGGCTGAGCAAACCATCAGCACCGGCACCAAGAGGCAGATGGCAGTGTAATCCGTGATTTTCCGGTAAAGGTTTCGACCTGTCTTGATTCCCCACAGTGCATTAAAAGCATCTTCGATGGAGGAGAGCAGTGAGATGAGGGTCCATAGCAAGAGAACTATGCCTATTCCGACGAACAGCCCCTGCGAGGCCTGGTTCAGATAGCTGTCAACGAAGCCGAGAGCCGTCTTGATGGCCTGCGACTGCGCAGGAAAGAAGCGATAGAGTTCATCGGTCAGCAACTTCTGAAGGCCGAAACCGCGTCCTATGGCAAAGAGCAGGGCAAAGGCCGGCACGATGGCAAGCAATGTGCTGTAAACGAGCGAGGCGGCCCGATTCTGAAGATTGGTGTCAAGAAAGGTGTGCACACACAGGTTCAGTGTCTTGATGATGCGCACCTTCATGGAGTTCGAGGGATCGCGCCACACACCGGTCCAGCAGTATTTGCCGAACGCTATGCCCTTTTCAATCAGCGCTTTTGTTTTCTGAATCAGCTTCATTGTGTTTTTCGGATAAAAAAACGTGCCGGAGGCAAATCGAGTCCTCCGGCACGGCTGTAAAATTGCAGTGGGCCTGTAAGCCGGGTTATGTACGTGCGGGCAACGCGTGCCTGCCCGTGTCTGCCATTTATCTACTCTGCGGCTTGCGCCGCAGCTCAAGCTGCCTACCCCCCGGCATCGGGCGAGCCACCCTCAAGCGCCGGTATATTTGGCATTGCAACCCATAAGGTGTACTGTCGCTCCCATGTCGCCACAGGAACCGGTGAGCTCTTACCTCGCCTTTTCACCCTTACTCCGAGACAACGAGTGCCTTCGGGGCGGTAATGTTTCTGCTACACTTTCTCTGCGGTCACCCACAGCTTTCCGTTAGAAAATATGGTGCTCTGTGTTGCCCGGACTTTCCTCCCGGCGCCTTTTGCAAGACACCCGGCGGCAGACCGTCCCACTGCTTATATCTTTATAATATGTTCATATTCACATCAATCAGAGAGAGATTGATGATTGAGGTTCCTTAATCTACGCTAACCACTCTGCCGGTCACGCCTCCGCGCTTCATGCGGCTGCTACGGTCGAAGTAGCCTATCAACCCGTTGACGCCATACACTATCAGCACTATGCCGGTGATGAGCGCCAGAAGGTTAAGAATGCGGTCAGCTCCTATCACTATCACTACCACTCCGATTGCTATGCAAAGCACCGGGGTTGCCATATACCACCAGGGGAAGCCAAGCGACTTCATGGAGGGGGAGAAGTTGGCCAGCTGCATGATGCCGCAGATTATCATCAGCGCTCCGAAGGCATAGACCAACAGATTCGTGAAGAGATGCGGCGCCGCTATCAGCACTATTCCGAAAACCACTGCGGCTCCCGACACAATCATGGCCGGCACTGAGGGCTTCACTCCGGCCACCTTTGCGCTCTTCGTCGGAAAGGCGGTGCGGATAAACATCAGCAGCCCGGGCACAAGGAACATGATTCCAATTATTATGGTGATGGCCTCGAAAAGGCCGGCCCGGTTCTGAAGCACTACCATCAGCACACCCCCGATGAGGGTGAAGAGGTAGGAGTAGAGATAGGTTTTGTTGTTCATAACTTTGATTTTTGCGTTACTGTTATCTTTATTCTCCGCTCAGGTATGGGCGGAACGTGCGTTCAAATAGCTAATTATAAGCTCCTCTATCTCCGGAATGCTCAGGCGCGAGCTTGAGATTGTCAGATGATAGTTATCGGCATGACCCCAGTTGCGACCGGTGTAGTTGTCATAATACTCGCGCCTGCCGGCGTCGCTGCGCAGTATTCTTTCTCTGACCGCTTGACGGGACAAGTTGCATTGCTCCCGCTGTGTCACCTTATCCACACGGTCTTCGATGTCAGCGTGCAGGAAGATGCTCACCAGATTCGGGTTCTCGCGAGCGATATAATCGGCCGTGCGACCCACTATTACGCAAGCGCCCTCCTTAATAATCGCGCGAATCACATCACTCTGCACCTGATAAATCGCATCCTCATGCATGGCTCCGCCGTTGAACCAGGTGGGAACTCCGAGGCTTGCGCCTAACATGGACCGCAGGGGGGATGGGGGCTTTTCATCAGCCTTTTCGAGCAGGTCGGCACGGAAGCCGAGACGGGTGGCCGCTTCGCTAAGCAGCTCCTTGTCGTAGTACGGAATAGAGAGACGCTCTGCCAGACGTTTACCCAACTCGCGGCCGCCACTTCCGTACTGCCGCCCTATCACTATAACAAAGTTTGACTTACACATGTTTTTGTATAACAGAAGAATCCCGAAGGATTCGGTTCGCAAAAATCGCACAAATTTACCGCTTTTTGGTGTAATACCGAAATTTTTTTGCTACTTTTGCGCTGTAAAAGCTAAAATAGTATATGGACAACGTTGAGAAATTACTTGCTTCGGATTCCGATGGCATGGTTTCATATGAATATTTAGTTAATAATTTTGACCGTCACCCGGAAGTCGTGGGGCTGGCAGTCGAAAATATCGGTCGCGTCGACTCCACCGGCCAGTTTGCAGCGAGCGCCGCCCGCTTTCTGCATGCCACCGATGCCGCAAGATTCGCTGCTGAGATAGATACCCTTCTGAAGCAAGCGATTGACAAAGACCGGGATAAGGCGTATCTCCCCTCCCTGCTCTCCTGCATTTGGGGCAATGACTACGCCGAGCGTGCCGACGCTCTGCGCGAAGCTGACGACAACTTCCGCCGCATATACAAACGAGTGCATCCGGCAAGCGCAATTTAAGCCCAAAGAATATGCATAAGTATTTATTAACCGTATTGAGCTTGATTCTCTCATTCTCAATGCACGCACAACAACAGGCAATGCAACAACCCACAGCTGAACCCGAAGTTCTGTTCAAGACGACTGAGGGCGACATTCTCATCAAACTGTATAACGACACCCCCGCACACCGAGATAATTTCCTTAAACTGGTTAAGGAAGGGTATTATGACGGGCTGCTCTTTCACAGAGTGATTGACCAGTTCATGGTGCAGACCGGCGACCCCAATTCCAAGAATCCCGATAACACTATTCCTCTTGGAGCCGGAAGCCCTGACTATACATTGCCCGCAGAGATTCATTACCCGACTCATTTTCATAAGTATGGCGCGTTGGCCGCTGCCCGCACCGGCGACCAGATGAATCCGGAGCGCCGCAGCTCAGGCAGCCAGTTCTATATCGTCACCGGCAAGCCCTATCAGCCTGCCACGCTGAAGAGTTTCGAGCGCCGCATGAATGATGACGCCAAACAGAACTATTTCGGCAACCTCGTGCGCGAACGCATGAACGACATCCGCCAGCTGCAAGCTGCCGGCGATACTGCTGCCCTCGAAAGCCTTCAGCAGGAGCTGATTGCAAAAACCGAGGCAAATGTGCCTGAACTCCGGATGCCTGACGAGGTGGTGGAAGCTTATTCAACGGTGGGGGGCACCCCGCATCTTGATGGTGCTTACACCGTGTTTGGCGAAGTAATCTCCGGCATGGACACTGTCGAGAAGATACAGAAAGCCAAGACCGACGGCAGCGACCGTCCGCTGGAAGACATCCGCATTATCTCCGCCGCCGTAATCAAGGAATAACTCCGCCCCGGGCTGAGAATCAATTAGTTTAACACGCATTTTTGAACAAATATTTCGCGGATTAGAAAATTTGTAGTAAATTTGGCGCCTGATGTTTAACGTGAAGCTGACGGAGCCTTTCTATCCGCTTCAAATCCCCATTTCACAGACCATGAACGAGCTTGACAAAGCGCTCCCCGCTGAGGAGAACGCAACTCCCCGCCCCACTGAGGGTCAGGACACCCAGGCAGCTCCCGAAGCAGCCCCTTGTGAGACCGTAACCGAACAGGCTTCCGCCGCAGAACCCGCTCAGGCCGAGCAGCCCGCAGCTGCCCCCGCCGACACTGAGGAGTCTGCAGAGGAGCATCACCGCTACCATGGCCTCTCTAAAGAGGAGCTCTTGGCTGCGCTCAAAGAAATAGTAGACGAGCGCAAGGCTGACCGCCATAAAGATGTGGCTGCCATCAAACAAGCTTTTTATGTATTGCGCAATGCCGAGCTGGAGGCCGAATGCGAGAAATTCGCCGCCGAGGCCACTCCGGGCGAGTCATTCGTCTCCTCGACCGATCCGGCCGAGGTTCAGTTCAAAGACATGCTTGGCGCTTTCCGCGAAATTCGCTCTGCCTATCTGGCAGAAGAGGAGGAGCGCCGCATCAACAACCTTGCGCGCAAGAATGAAATCATTGACCGTCTGAAAGCCATCGCCTCCGACATTGACAATGTGAATGTCCACATCAATGAGGTGCGCGAGCTGCAGGAAGAGTTCAAGAAACCGGCTGATGTGCCCCCAACGGCTGTCACCGACCTCTGGAAAACATATCAACTCATCGTGGAGCAGATTTATGACTGCCTCAAGATGAATAAAGAACTGCGAGAGCTGGACTTCCGCAAGAACCTTGAAATCAAGCGCAACCTCATCGAGCAGGCCAAGATGCTCGCCGAGGAGGCTGACGTCATCAATGCTTTCAAGAAGCTGCAGGCTCTGCATGACCTGTGGCGCGCCACCGGTCCCGTGGCCAAGGAATTCCGCGAGGAAATCTGGAGCGAGTTCAAAGAGGCTTCCACTGTGGTCAACAAGCGCCACCAGGACTTCTTCGAGACCCGCAAGCAGGAAGAACAGGCCAACGAGGAGGCAAAGACCAAACTGTGTGAAGAGATTGAGGCCATTGACATCACCACCATCAATTCCTTCGCTGACTTCGAGAAGACCACCGAGGCCATCAAGGCTCTGCAAGCTCGCTGGAAAGAACTTGGTTTCGCTTCCCGCAAAGTGAACAACGCCCTCTACTCCCGCTTCCGCAAGGCCTGCGACGAGTTCTTCGCCCGCAAGGCTGAATTCTTCACCAAGACTAAAGAGGAGCTGGCTTCCAATCTTGAAAAGAAAATCAAGCTCTGTGAACGCGCTGAAGCGCTCAAGGACAGCACTGATTATAAAGCTACCGCCGAGCAGATTATCGCACTTCAGGCCGAATGGAAAACCATCGGCAGCGTAGCACGCCGCCACAGCGACAGCATCTGGCAGCGCTTCATGGCCGCCTGCAACCACTTCTTCGATGCCCGCAAGAAGGATATGGCCGGACGTCGCCAGGAGGAGAATGAAAACCTGGCCGCCAAGAAGCTCGTCATCGATGCTCTGAAGGGTATCCCCTCAGATGCTTCACGCAATGAGGTGATTGAAGCTCTGAAGGAGCAGCAGGCCCGCTGGAACGCTATCGGCCATGTGCCTTTCCGCGTCAAAGACAAATTATATGAGGAATATCGCGCTGCGCTCAATGCCGTTCGCGAGAACTTCGACCTGCGCGAAAGCCGTGCACGCATGAACAACTTCGAGCGCAAGCTTGACTCAATGAATGGCGACGGCAAGCAGATGAACAGTGAGCGTAACCGCCTCGTGCGCGCCCTCGAGCAGAAGCGCACTGAGCTGAAGACCTTCGAGAATAACCTCGGATTCTTCAACATTAAGAGCAAGGAGGGCAACAATATGCTTCGTGAAATGGAGCGTCGCACCCTCAAAATCAAGGATGACATCAAGGAACTTGAGCAGAAAATCAAGCTCTTTGACGAAAAGGCGGCCAAGTAACCGGTCTGCCCGGATACAATAACAGAATGTTGCCGGAAGTACTGAGGTCATTTTTCCGGTACTCCGGCAACATTGTATTTTTCATCCTTGCCTGTCCGGCGTTGCCGAACTGCCGGAAATATGATTCTTATGACCAGTAAGATTAGACTTGGACGCTACCTCCAGGCCGGAATGATTATCGGCGACTTCGCTGTGGTCAATCTCGCCTATTGGTTAGTGTGCCTGCTATTCAACGTCTCTCCGGAATTCCGTTCCAAACTCGTGTTCATGGCTGTGAACGCGGGGTTTGTGCCTTCTGCATTGCTCTTCTCTCACATGCATAAGACACGCATCCTCTTCGCTGACCGCGTTGTGCTTCAGGTCTTTAAGAGCACTATAGTCTATGGCGCCACGCTCGTGGCTCTCTTCTATGTGCTCGACACCTTTGACGTGGGCTGGCGTTCCGGATGCTATTTCATTTGCGTCTACTTCGTCTGCATGAGTCTGTGGTGGCTACTCTCGCATGCCTTCCTGAAGAAATTGCGCCGCATGGGGCTGAATTTCAAGCGTGTAGCCCTTGTCGGCTCAAATGAGACGGCTTCTTTCCTGCGCCATGAACTGCAAGGTGATGCGGGATATGGCTACCGAATCATGGGTGTGTTTGACGACAACACTACGACGCTGCGCAACTTTTCTGACTTCTACACCGCACCACTTCATGCCCTGCGCGACTTCGTGCGCAACAATAATATCGACATGATATTCTATACGTTGCCGGCGAATGAATCCTCTGACCTTCGCAAGGTGATGGAAGTGGCTGACGAGATGGGCATCGAATTCACCTACCTCCCTGACATCTCACCCTCCCTGCGCGGCCATTTCCTACCCTCTCACGTAGGCTCCATTCCGGCGCTCGTGCACACCGTCTCTCCACTTAACCGCTCAATCAACGGCATCATCAAGCGTGCCTTCGACCTCTGCTTCGCTCTCCCCATGACTATGCTGTTCCCTCTTTGGGGGCTGCCTATTGCCATCGGCATCAAGCTCTCATCGCCGGGACCCGTGTTCTTTAAGCAGAAACGCACAGGCATACGAGGTCGCGACTTCACATGCTTCAAGTTCCGCACAATGCGCGTGAATGCCGAGGCTGACAGACTGCAAGCCACCGAAAACGACCCTCGCAAAACCCGATTCGGCGATTTCCTGCGCCGCACGTCGCTTGACGAGTTGCCGCAGTTCTTCAATGTTCTGATTGGGAACATGAGTGTGGTGGGGCCACGGCCGCATATGGTTAGCCAGACGAAGGATTACAGTCGCCTGATTGACAAATACATGGTGCGCCATGCAATCAAACCCGGCATCACCGGCTGGGCTCAGGTTAACGGTTTTCGTGGAGGAACGAAGCATCTTTGGCAGATGGAGAAGCGTGTGGAATATGATGCATGGTATATCCATAACTGGAACTTCTTCCTTGATGTCAAGATTGTTTTCCTGACAATGTTCAATGCTCTCCGCCCTGACAAGAACGCTTATTGAGGTCACACAATTTCAGAGTGCCATTTCACGTTATAGCGGTATGAACCTTGCAAGATTAATGAGAGTATTCACAATTGGCGCTGTGTTGCTTTGCGTCCTGACGGCAAGAGCAGCCGGCGATGCCGAATATGACGCCGGAGTGAGAGACCTGGATGCAGGCGATTATGCCGCAGCACTGAAAGCCTTCGGTCTGTCTGCACGCGAAGGGAACTCCGATGCGCAGTACCAGCTTGGGATTATCTACATGGATGGCCTTGGAGTGCGCAGCAATGCCGAGGAGGCCGCCTATTGGTTTCGCAAGGCTGCGCAAAACGGCCACATGGCCTCGCAATTTGAAATCGGCCACTGCTTCGCAACCGGCTCAGGAGTGCAGCAGGACTCCCGCATAGCAGCCGAATGGTATTGGCGCGCAGCCGAACAAGGTGATCCTGACGCAGCGTTCTATCTGGCTCGCATGTATCGCGACGGTGTCGGCATGAAAGTCGATATTGAAAAAGCACGCTACTATTTCCGCCAAGCCTCGGAAGCCGGTTTGCCTGAAGCGACCGACGAGCTGTCGGCTCTTCCCGCTCCTGCTCCGAAAGTAGCCAAGGCCTCCACTCGTAAATCAGGAAAAGGACGCAGATAATAACTCTCCGACATAAGGCTGTGTCAAAATGTGAACCCGACGCTGCATGGCGCGGAGCGCCTATCCTTTGTTAGCCGGGGGGCTTCAGCCCTCCGGTATGCATTTAGCGACAACCCAGCCCCGGAAGGGCTGCCCTATATCGTTGGTTATCAATGTATTGGGCAGCCCCGCCGGGTTATAGTGGTCGGAAGACAAATACATTCTGTGCTTTAAGTTGTTAT